>JBIIXN010000021.1:0-16826 GCA_044347325.1 Rhodoluna sp.
TCCCCGGCTTGGACTCGAACCAAGAACCTATCGGTTAACAGCCGATTGCTCTGCCAATTGAGCTACCGAGGAATGCTGCCTAAGCAACTTTCATACTTTACCAAAAACTTTGAACTTTTTCTTACCAAGCCGAATTAGTAGCCGAGTTCAGGGTCAACTAGGCCCACCCAGTCCCCTAGGCCCTTGTATGCGGCCAGATTCTCCTTGATACGGACCGAGAATAGCCTGACCACCTGAGCATTGGTATCAGCGGTGTGAGGGGTAATAATAACGTTTTGAGCGCTCCAGAGCGGGTGACCATCAGGTAGCGGCTCAGGTTCCGTTACATCTACGCCTGCCCCCGCAATCAGGCCCTCGTTCAGCGCTTGAACCAGATCCATGGTGTTTACAACCGCACCTCTGGCAACGTTCACTAGGTATCCAGATTCTTTCATCTTCCTAAAGCGTTCCAAATCGAATAGGTTCCTGGTGCTATCGGTCAGTGAGCAGGCAAGAAATACCCAGTCAGCGTTTGGAAGATGAGCATCAAGTTCGGATAGCTGAACTGTGTTTGTTGCTCCTGGCAAGGCTTCCGGCTTGTTTCTGACTACAGTTATGTTGCATCTAAAGGGGGTTAGCTGTTTGATAAGTTCTTCAGTTATTCCACCTGCTCCAACAATCAAAATGTTTGCATCATACAAAGATGCCGCGAACTTTCTGCCCCAACTAGTTGCTCTTACCCTCTCAGGGATTACGCGACCAAGAGCCATGGCTAACGTCAGTGCGTGCTCGGCAACTGGTTCTCGATAAGAACCCTTGGCGCATGCGAAGCGAACAGGAGCATGTAGGACACTCTGAAAAGCATCCACTCCAGCAAATGGAAGTTGAATGAACTCAAGTTGCGGATTGTCCGCCAAAGTCTTTTCTAGACCTTTTGGATCTGAATAGTCAGTCCAGATTAAGGCCCCTACTGTCTCATCCAATGGTGACAGCACAGAGCCGCTATCCAATACTGCTTGCTCATAGGCAGGGAAACTCTTGGGAGCGATGGTTACCTTCTGCTTGTCCACACTCATCGCAGTTCCCTAATCTGTGCTTCGATAGCCATAAGTTGACGCTGTACTTGAGTGTGTTCCTCAGGGTTTGCATCTGGATTGATCAAAGAAAGATTGGCTCGCATTGAATCGCGCTGTCTAGTCAGCATCTTTCTTTGAGCACTTGCAATGACCCCAACTGCGTAAGCCTGAATCTCTTCTGTAGTTCTCACTGGAAGTTCCTTGCTGCCAAGCTGACGAACTAACCCATGTAAGACCTCGGGTGTCTTTGAACCTATTTGATTGAACCAGTCTGGCTGATGAATAGATGAGATTGATTGCGCAGCCGATTGAGCAATAACAACATAGGCAGGAGTTCCAAACATTTGCTCACAGATCTGCAAAGCAGCTTCAGGACTCCAGGCTGTTGGCACCTGTAATAGGACAGCAAGAACTTCTTGCTCTAGTCGAGTGTTGGCATCTTGAAGATTCGGCATTGGAAACTCAGGGCCATCTTCAGGCGGCGGTGGATCTCCTGGGTTTAGTTCTGGTGGAAGGTAAGCTGCTTCCCCACGTCTAGCATTCGACACTGCAGCTGCCCTTTGCTTAGTCAGTTCAGCACTTAGCAAGCGATTGATTTCATCGCTTCCCAGTTGAACCTTGGTTGCTAACGAGCGCACATACTCTTCTCTAGCACCAAGGTCAGTAATCCTTACTAGAACAGAGACTGCTGCAGTCGCTGCTGATAGACGACCTGGGTAAGAAGAAAGGTCATGACCCTGAATCTTTTGATCTAGAGCAAACTCATAGATCGGTTTCTTGTTTGCAATCATTTCAGCAACAGCAGCATCGCCATTTTGAATACGAAGGTCGCAAGGATCTAAACCTTCGGGTCCAACTGCAACAAATGTTGAGGCAATGAACTTACCTGATGACTCGAAAGCGCGCATGGCTGCTTTTTGACCAGCTGCGTCTGGGTCAAATGTGAAAACAACTTCGGCTGATTCTCCACCGGTTCCAAAGATTTGATTGATTCTCCTGATGTGATCATCACCAAATGCAGTTCCACATGTTGCAACCGCTGTTGTGATACCAGCAAGATGACAAGCCATGACATCTGTGTAGCCCTCAACAACAACCACCTGGCGGTTCTTCGCAATGTCCTTCTTAGCTAGGTTCAACCCGTAAAGAACCTGAGACTTGTGATACACAGGTGTCTCACCAGTATTGATGTATTTCGCTAGCGGGTCATCTTCATAAATCTTGCGAGCACCAAAACCAATAACTGCATTAGTGGCATCTCTAATTGGCCAGACCAGTCGTCCCCTGAACTTGTCATATGTTCTACCATCTTTAGCAACTAGAAGATCAACCTTGACAAGTTCTTCTTCGGTGAAGCCCTCTTTCTTGAGAGCATCGCCCAAGCTATTCCATCCTTTAGGTGCGTAACCAATCCCAAAGTATTCGGCTGCTTCCCTATCGAACTTACGCTGGGTTAGAAAATCTCTAGCTGTTTGAGCTTCTGGAGTAGTTAGCGCTGCAGCAAAGAACTTTGCGGCAGCTTCGTTAGCAGCAAGCAATCTAGCTCGGTTCACTCCATCATCACGAGCACCGCCTGCCTCGTAGGTAATCTCATAAGAAATCTTTGATGCACACTTCTCAACGGCTTCATAGAAGGTGATGTTTTCAATCTTCTGCAGGAACTTATAAACGTCGCCACCCTCACTACAACCAAAGCAGTGATAGAAACCTTGATCTGGTCTTACGTTAAACGAAGGCGACTTCTCATCATGAAAAGGACAAAGACCTTTCAAGGATCCAACGCTTGCACCTTTGAGTTGTACGTATTCACCCACAATGTCAGCAATGTTAACCCTTTGCTTGATGGCCTCGATGTCACGAGTTGGAATGCGGCCTGCCATCAGCTCTTACCCTTTTTGGCAACTAACACTTCATGCATCTTTTCGGCTGCACCATCCGAAAGAACAGCTATCTGATCAACAATTACTCTGTGCTTCTCGATGTCAGTCTTTGCCCTGTTCCAGGCTTCAAGAGAGTAACCATCAAGGTGTTTGCCATTCGAAGCCAAAAGGAAGTCTGCAAGTTCTTTTAGTAACTGTCTTTGATCCTCATAGAAACCAACTCTTGCATCAAGTGACATCAGGAAATATGAGGCCAAACCTTTGAAGATAGCTATCTCTGCTTCAACTTCTAAAGGAACAATCACATCCGCTGCGTATCTAGCAAAGAGTGAATCGGCGTTTGCTTGGAAGGTTGCCTGTGTTGTTCTAGAAACAAATGAGCCGATAACAGAAGAAGTGAGGTTCTTTAGCTGCCCTGCTTCGCGAGGAGTTCCACTGTAACTATTAAGCCAATAGTTATTGCTCTGCAATCTGTCCAGAGCAGCAGATAGATCATCAACAGAGATAGTCTCGCCATTCCAACGAGAAATCTCCTGGACGATGGCTTCTTCTTGCTTTGAACCACGTATCTGTTCAAGCTTGATGAAGTTCTCAACCACAGCATCTTCAAAGTCGTGAACTGAATAAGCAACGTCATCGCTGAAGTCCATGATCTGAGCCTCAAAGCATTTGACTCGCTCTCTTGCGCCTTGTCTGAACCATTCAAAGACCGGAACATCATCCTCATAGACCCCGAACTTGATGGATCTATCAGCACCAGAATCCTCAACAGCGAACTCTCTAGTCCATGGATACTTACAACTTGCATCAAGGCTTGCTCTAGTTAGATTCAAACCAAAGGCAACACCATCCTTGCTATAGACCTTTTGTTCAATGCGAGTGAGGATTCTTAGTGTTTGAGCATTACCTTCGAATCCACCAAAATCTTTAGCCCATTCGTTCAAACCTTTTTCCCCGTTGTGACCAAATGGTGGGTGACCTAGATCGTGAGCCAGACAAGCTGTGTCAACAATGTCTGGATCAATGCCAAACTCAACTGCCATCTCACGACCGACTTGAGCAACCTCTAGTGAGTGAGTTAGACGTGTTCTAGCGAAGTCGTTTGTGCCGGGCTGTAACACTTGGGTCTTTGCACCAAGTCTTCTAAGCGCTGACGAGTGAGTTACTCTTGCTCTATCTCTAGCGAACTCTGTCCTAGCGCTTCGTCCAGGACCTTCTTCGGTAAGGAATCTTTCCCTATCGACATCGGTGTATTTGTCTGTACTCATCCGCCTGAAACTCCCAGTTCTGCCTCTAGCAGTACCTTACGCTGGTCGCCTACAAGTTCGCGTGAATCAAGCCAGTTCTCTGGCAATGCGCATGTCTTCGCTCCACCCAAACGGCCTCTAGGACCTTCAGCTAGTTCACCTGGGTATGGCGCAGCCCAATCAATGGTTCCTAAAATGTCATCCATTTGCTGCAGTGATTCAACTTGAGCAAGAGCTGCTCTAAACTCTCCACCAACTGGATAGCCCTTGAAATACCAAGCCACATGCTTTCTGATGTCTCGGCAAGCACGTTCTTCTGATTCAAAGAACTCAACTAGAAGAACAGCATGCTTCTTGAATGCTTCTGCTACCTGACCAAGGGTTGGTTGAACTGGATCTATTGCAGCATTCGAGTTTGGATTGATTGCATACTCTTCGAATGCCGCCTGCAGATCTGCAAATAGCCAAGGTCTACCAAGGCATCCTCTACCAACTACAACACCATCGCAACCGGTTTCACGCATCATTCGAATAGCGTCAGCTGCTGACCAGATGTCACCGTTACCTAGAACTTGAACATCTCTTAGTTGGTCCTTGAGTTCATGTATAGCGTTCCAGTCTGCATGCCCTGAGTAATACTCGGAGGCGGTTCTGGCGTGAAGTGCAACTGCTGCTACCCCTGCATCTCTAGCTGACTTACCTGCATCAAGGAAGGTTAGGTGATCAGCGTCAATGCCTTTGCGCATCTTCACTGTCACAGGAACATCTCCAGCTGCCTTGACCGCGCTGTTCACAATTGCAGTAAACAGATCTTTCTTATACGGAAGTGCAGCCCCGCCACCTTTTCTAGTTACTTTCGGAACTGGGCAACCAAAGTTCAGGTCAATGTGATCTGCTCTGTTTTCAGATACCAACATGGTGACGGCTTCTGAGATTGTCTTAGGGTCAACACCGTATAGCTGAACTGAACGAATATCTTCACTCTGGTGATGACCAATGAGTCTCATTGATTCTTCAGTTCTTTCAACCAGAGCCCTTGAGGTAACCATCTCACTAACGTAAAGACCACCGCCGTATTCACGACATAGCCTTCTGAATGCAGTGTTGGTAATACCAGCCATTGGCGCTAATACAACAGGCGTGGCGATAGTGATACCGCCGTATTGAAGTGCCTGTCCTGTTGTATTCACTTGTCTGATTTAGATGAGTTTCTCAGCTAGGTAACCACGAAGCTTATCTAGCGACACACGTTCTTGAGCCATAGTGTCGCGCTCACGAACAGTAACTGCCTGGTCTTCAAGAGAATCAAAGTCAACAGTCACACAGAACGGAGTTCCGATCTCATCCTGACGACGGTATCTTCTACCAATCGCACCAGAGTCATCAAAGTCGATGTTCCAGTAACCGCGAAGTTCTTGAGCCAAGTTCTTAGCTACCGGTGAAAGATCTTCGTTTCTAGATAGTGGAAGAACAGCTGCCTTCACAGGAGCTAGTCGATAGTCCAAGCGCAGAACAGTTCTAACATCAACTCCGCCCTTAGTGTTAGGAGCTTCATCTTCTGCATAAGCATCAACTAGGAATGCCATTAGTGAACGAGTAAGGCCAGCTGCTGGTTCAATAACGTAGGGAGTCCAGCGCTCGCCTAGGTTCTGATCGAAGTATGAAAGATCAATACCTGATTCACGTGAGTGAGTGGTTAGATCAAAATCACCACGGTTAGCAATACCTTCAAGTTCACCATACTCAGATCCTTGGAAACCAAACTTGTATTCGATGTCAACGGTTCTCTTTGAGTAGTGTGAAAGCTTTTCCTTAGGGTGTTCAAATAGACGAAGGTTGTCTTTATTGATACCAAGGTCGACATACCAATTCAGTCTCTGCTCAATCCAGTAGTCATGCCACTGCTCATCTGTGCCAGGTTCAACAAAGAACTCCATTTCCATCTGTTCAAATTCGCGAGTTCTAAAGATGAAGTTTCCTGGAGTGATTTCGTTACGGAAAGACTTACCGATCTGGCCGATACCAAACGGTGGTTTCATTCTTGCTGCACCAAGCACGTTGTTAAAGTTCACAAAGATACCCTGAGCTGTTTCAGGTCTTAGGAAGTGAAGACCAGACTCATCTTCAACTGGACCTAGGTAAGTCTTTAGAAGACCATTGAACATCTTAGGTTCGGTCCAAGCATCTCTAGTTCCACAGTTAGGGCAAGCAATCTCAGCCATTGAAGCAGGTGCTCTACCCTTCTTCTCTTCAAAGGCTTCTTCAAGGTGGTCTGCTCTAAATCTCTTGTGACAAGAGGTGCACTCAATCAAAGGGTCAGTAAATTCTTTTACGTGTCCAGAGGATTCCCAAACCTTACGAGGCAGGATTACTGAACTATCAAGGCCTACGATGTCTTCACGAGAGTTGACGATTGCACGCCACCACTGGCGCTTGATGTTCTCTTTGAGTTCTACTCCAAGTGGTCCGTAATCCCACGCTGAGCGTGTACCACCGTAAATTTCACCTGCAGGAAAGACGAAACCACGTCTTTTGGCTAGTGAGATAACTGAATCGAGGCGAGTTGGGGCTGCCATTATTGCTCCCTTGGTAAGGCACCGTTGGCTGCGGTGCTTGAATCATAAGTTTAGTTGCCCTTTGCCTTCTTAGGCTTATCTACTGCTCCACCGAAGCGTCTATTGCGCTTGGAGTACTGCTGAATGGCAGTCCACAGGTCTTTCCTAGAGAAATCAGGCCAAAGCACATCCAGGAAGACAAACTCAGCGTAGGCAGACTGCCAGAGCAGGAAGTTACTAACCCTGGTCTCACCACTAGATCTGATGAACAGGTCAACATCTGGTAAATCTTTAGTCAACAGGTAATTCTGCATCTTCTTCTCAGTCAAAGCGCCAGAAAGCTTGCCTGACTTGGAGTCTTCAACAATCTGATTGATAGCGTCGACAATTTCAATACGAGAGCCATAGTTCACACACATAGTGAAAGTAAGACCTTTATTCTTTGCTGTTTGCTTCTCTGCTATCAAAAGCTCATCAATAACGGTTGGCCATAACTTAGGTCTTCTACCCGCCCACTTGATTCTGACATTCCAGCCATCAAGTTCGTCTCTTCTTCTGCGGAGCACTTCCCTGTTGTAATTCATCAGGAACTTCACTTCATCAGGAGATCTCTTCCAGTTCTCGGTTGAGAAAGCAAAGACGGTTAGGTATTTCACTCCTGCTTGAATAGCACCTTCTATAACGTCCATGAGAGCAGCTTCACCTGCACGGTGACCTTCTACTCTAGTTAGTCCTCTAGCGTTAGCCCAACGACCATTACCATCCATAACTATGGCTACGTGCTGAGGAACTGCCTCCTCAAACTTTGGCAATTTCATGTTCTCTCCAGATGGTTAAAGGACTTCAATCCACGATCGATATGCCACTGACTATACGCACTTACGATAGCCGAGGCAGACACTTTTGTTTGCTCAGAAGAAGCTTCAACGATGTCCCATTCTCCAGCTAGTAGAGCTCCTAAGAGGCTAGAAACTTCAAAACTAATGATGGCCGCAGTAGGCGGCATACAGGCAGCGCAAACAACACCACCGGTTTGAATAACGAAACCAGCATGCTGACCTTCAGCATTGCATCCTGTGCAGTTAGCAAAGTTTGCAGCCCAACCGGCTACCGCTAATGCTCTAAGCAAATAGCTATCAAGAATCTGAGCTGGAGCATGCTCCTTGTTAGCCAATGAACGAAGGGCTCCAATGAGCAAGAGGTATTGCTGAGTTGCTCTTTCTTCCCCAGTTAGTCGCATAGCAGTTTCAGCCATGACATTAGCAACTGTGAAAGATGAGTAATCATCAGAGATCATGCTGCCGTAGGCACCTAATGTCTCAGCCTGGGTAACCGTATCTAGGTTCTTACCTTCATAGAACTGGATGTCAGCAACCATGAACGGTTCGAGCCTGGCACCCATTTTGGAAGAGGTTCTTCTTACGCCTTTAGCTACTGCTCTAACCTGACCGTGATACCTAGTCAGTAGTGTGACAATACGATCTGCTTCACCCAGCTTGTGGGTGCGCAAAACAATTGCTTCATCTCGATAGGTAGGCACTATTCAAGTATTACCTCAATGCGCGGTTAACTGCTGAAATGACAGCCTTGAGCGAGGCATTTGATATGTCTCCATCAATACCGACACCCCAAAGAGTCTGATCCTGAACCTTTAGCTCGATGTAAGCAGCCGCCTGAGCATCACTTGAAGCACCAAGGGTGTGCTCGGTGTAATCAAGCAACTGAGCCTGGATTCCACGCTTTTCAAGGACTGCAAGGAACGCAGAAATAGGACCGTTACCGGTACCGGTTAGCTCTATCTCTTCAACCCCGTCGCGAAGGACAGCTACAAGATTTACAACACCATCCATGTCACTTGAGGTAGCAAGTTTCTTGAGTTCAAACCTTCCCCACTTGTCAGTTGCAATAGCTGCTGGAAGATACTCGTCTTGGAAGATAGCCCATAGTGCAGCTGAAGTAATCTCCCCACCTTCACTATCAGTCTTGTTCTGCACGACTCTAGAAAACTCAATCTGCAATCTTCTAGGTAAGTCAAGGTTGTGATCGCTCTTTAGAAGATAAGCAACACCACCCTTACCTGATTGAGAGTTAACACGAATAACCGCTTCGTAGTTTCTACCAACATCTTTAGGGTCGATAGGAAGATAAGGAACTGCCCACTCAAGTGATTCTTGATCAACACCTTGAGCCTTGGCATCAGCTGCCATTGCTTCAAAGCCTTTTTTGATGGCATCCTGGTGTGAACCTGAGAAAGCTGTGTAAACCAAATCTCCTCCGTAAGGAGCACGTTCAGGAACTCTCAGCTGGTTGCAGTACTCGACTGTTCGCTTGATTTCATCAAGGTTAGAAAAGTCAATGTGTGGATCAATTCCTTGGCTAAACAGGTTTAGCCCAAGAGTAATTAGATCTACGTTTCCAGTTCTTTCGCCATTACCGAATAGACAGCCTTCAATACGGTCTGCTCCAGCCATGTAACCAAGCTCAGCTGCAGCTACTGCAGTTCCTCTGTCATTATGTGGGTGCAAGCTAAGAAGAACTGAATCTCTTCTAGCTAGATTTCTAGACATCCACTCAATTGAGTCTGCATATACGTTTGGTGTTGCCATCTCAACAGTTGCAGGAAGATTGATAATCATCTTGTGATCAGGTGTCGGTTCGAATGCTTCAATAACGGCATTACAAACCTCTACTGCAAACTCAAGTTCAGTTCCTGTGTATGACTCTGGTGAGTACTCATAGTGCACAACAGTGCCAGGTACTGTTGCTTCCATTTCTTTACACTTCTTCGCTCCTGCAAGAGCGATGTCGATTACACCTTGCTTATCGGTATTGAACACCACTCTACGCTGCAACACAGATGTTGAGTTATACAAGTGCACGATTGCTCTGTGCACACCCTTGATGGACTCATAGGTTCTCTCAATCAGGTGATCTCTAGCCTGGGTTAGTACTTGGATAGTCACATCCTCTGGGATGTGACCACCTACAATGAGTTCTCGAACGAAGTCAAAATCTGTTTGGCTCGCAGATGGGAAACCAACTTCAATCTCCTTGTATCCCATTTGGACAAGCAAGTGGAACATCTTCATCTTGCGCTCAGGGCTCATTGGGTCAATAAGAGCTTGGTTACCGTCACGAAGATCTACTGCACACCATAACGGAGCTTCAGTGATGCGCTTAGTTGGCCAAGTGCGATCAGGAAGCTCAACAGCTATCTGCTCGTGGAACGGACGGTACTTGTGTATCGGCATTGCAGTTGGTTTTTGATTGTTTTTCATGGTCTCTCCTAGAAACCCAAGGTCATTTGCCTTCTTTGGCAAACAAAAGATTTATTGTTTGGGGGTTCCGGTCATGCATACAGCACCGCGACGGGGAGGGCCGGAATTAGGCCTCGCCGCGGTAACTAAGCAGGAGAATCGTGAACATGGGTTTTAGGCTAACACAGCCTTACATACCTAGTCGACCCAATTGTTTTGGATCTCTCTGCCAATCAGGGGCAACCTTCACGTGAATCTTGAGCATAACCTTTGAACCAATCAGTTTCTCGATTTCAACTCTTGCTTCCATACCAATCTGCTTGAGTCTTGAACCACCCTTACCAATGATGATTGCTTTCTGGCTATCTCTTTCAACCCAGAGATTGGCATGAATATCAAAGATGTTGGAATCCTTACGAGGCCCCATTTCATCAATAGTTACAGCCAATGAATGAGGAAGCTCTTCCCTAGAACCTTCAAGAGATGCCTCACGAATAAGTTCACACACTCTATCTTCCAGAGATTCCTCGGTAGCCATGTCAGTTGGATAGAGAGCCTGTGATTTAGGAAGGAGGGAACCTAGAACAGTCTTTAGTTCCTCTAGCTGCTCCCCTGATACAGCACTAACTGGAATAACGGCATCCCAGTTACGCATTTGGCTTATGGCCACCAACTGTTGAGCTAGAGCATCTCTACTCACCGTTTCACTCTTGGTAACAAGGGCTACGAACTTGGCCCTGCGATACTCACCAACCTGATCGTTGATGAAATTATCTCCTGGACCAATCTTTTCGTTAGCTGGAACACAGAACCCAATAACGTCAACTTGACCCAAAGTGTTTTCAACTAGGTTGTTTAGTCTTTGACCTAGCAGGGTTCTTGGTCTGTGAAGACCTGGAGTATCAACCAAGATGATCTGAGCAGCGTCGGTGTTTACAATTCCACGAATGGCTCTTCTGGTGGTTTGTGGCTTAGATGAGGTTATCGCAATCTTCTCACCGACTAGAGCGTTAGTAAGTGTTGATTTACCAACGTTAGGTCGTCCGACGAAGGATACGAAACCTGATCTAAATTCACTCATTCGTTCTCTTCTTCTAATGCTGCTCTGGATGAAATAAGTTCTTGTGTCATGCGCACTTGAGCGGTGATGACTCGCTTACGACGACCTTCAATACGCTCAACCTTTATCTCGAGTCCTGAGAACTCAATAAGGTCTGCTCGACCAGGAAGGCGACCTAGTTGTTTAGCCAGTAGACCACCAACACTGTCAACATCTTCATCCTCTAGTTCAAGGTCGAAGTGTTCTCCTAGCTCAAATAGTGGAAGCTTCGCACTTACTCGAACCCAACCATCTTCTAGTTCTTCAATGTCTGGAAGATCGTTATCGAACTCGTCGCTAATGTTTCCAACAATTTCTTCAATGACGTCTTCCATGGTGGCAAGACCTGCAACACCGCCATACTCATCAACGATTAGCGCAATGTGAGTTGAAGAGCGCTGCATTTCCTGAAGGAGATCATCAACCGGCTTACTTTCAGGGATGAAGATGGCTTTTCTAGCTAGGTCAACGGCAGTTACGCTAGCTGCCTTTGAAGGGTTCTCATGAATCAGCCTTGCAACATCCTTGATGTATAGAACACCCCTAATGTCATCTAAGTTCTTGCCAATAACCGGAAGCCTTGAGAATCCATGTCTAAAAAACACAGTCATAGATTCGTCAAGTGTTTCTTCAGCGCTGACCGTTGCCATGTCGATTCTTGGAACCATGATCTCTCTGGCAATAGTTTCAGAAAGCTCTTCAACAGATTCAATGAGTTCCGCCTCAAACTCCTCAGTTTCCTCTGTCGGCAAGCTAAGTGGAGTGAAGAGAATGTTGATGGACTTGATTACTGGAGCAAGTAGTTTCAAGACCTTTTTACCAAAGTTACTCTTACCAATCTTTCGACCCACTAGTTGAAGGGAAAAGATAAGTCCGGTCACAATCAATACCGAGAGGATTGCCACTACCCACCAAGGGAATCTTCCCGGTGCAAACGACTGACTAACTACGATTCCAAAGAGACCAACGAAAACTAGACGAGCGAAAGCAATGCCGTCAGTTGATCTACTGTCTTCATCGTTGAGCCTGATAGCAGTCTCGGCAATAGCCAGCATGTATGCACATAGCGCAAAGACGATAGCAATAAAGATAGCTACGAACAGCATTTACTTTCCAACACTTTCTAGATACTCGGCAACCATTTCTTGCTGCAGGGCAAACATTTCTTTCTCATCTTCTTGTTCAGCGTGGTCATATCCCAATAGGTGCAGGATTGAGTGAGCAATAAGAATGAGTGTCTCTTGAAGCTCTGAGTGACCGGCAGCTAGAGCCTGTCGTTGAGCGACCTGAGGGCAGAGCACAATCATGCCAAGGTGCCCTGCTGGAGTCTTCTCGTTTGGTTTACCAGGTCTAAGTCCATCTATCGGCTGGGATAGCACATCTGTAGATCCGCTCTCCTGCATCCAGTCGAGGTGATAAGCCTCCATCACAACTTCATTGACTAGTAGGATTTCGATATCTGCTGTTGAGTCGATGTGCATCTTGTTTAGTGCAAATTCGGCTAAAGCAAGCATGTCTTCGAGAGGGGACTCGACTCCAGACTCATTCTCTATTTCAATGCTCATCGGCTCTTACCCGTTGCTCCCCTTGGCTTTGCTTGCTTCTCTTCAAACTTTGAGTAAGCGTCGACAATCTTTCCAACCAGTGAATGTCTGACAACATCAGATGAGTCCAATACACAGAACTTCATATCCTCAACATCTTTCAGGATGTTTCTAGCAACCTTTAGCCCTGAAGTTCCGCCAGGGAGGTCAATCTGGGTCACATCTCCAGTGACAATCATCTTTGAATTGAAACCAAGACGAGTCAGGAACATCTTCATCTGCTCAGGTGTTGTGTTCTGAGCTTCATCCAAGATGATGAATGAGTCATTCAAGGTTCTTCCACGCATGTAAGCAAGAGGTGCTACTTCAATTGCTCCAGTTGCCATCAGCTTAGGAACTGTTTCAGCATCCATCATGTCGTGCAGTGCATCAAATAGAGGTCTTAGGTAAGGATCAATCTTGTCGCTCAGTGTTCCTGGCAGAAAACCAAGTCGCTCTCCTGCTTCAACAGCAGGTCTAGTCAAGATGATTCGGCTAACTTCTTTTCTGTTCAGTGCTTGCACTGCTTTAGCCATTGCTAGATAGGTTTTACCCGTTCCAGCAGGTCCAATACCAAAGACAATAGTGTTCTGATCGATTGCATCAACATAGTTCTTTTGGTTGACCGTCTTCGGTCTGATGTTCTTACCCCTACTTGAAATAATGCTTTGACTTAACATTTGTGCTGGGGAAACTTTATTGTCAATCATTCTGGCCGATCTTGCTATGTCTGCTGGTGCAATGACGTGTCCTGCTTCCACAAGTTTGATTGCTTCATCGATGAGCTTCTTAGCTGCAAAGCAAGCAGCCTCTTGACCTGTGATGCTCACAACGTTTCCACGCACCATTACTGATACCTCTGGATGGATGGCTTCTATAGATTTGAGTAGTTCATCTTCAGGACCAAAGACTGCGATTGGGTTGGGAAGGTTTATTGAAAACTCGAGCTTTGTGTCTTGAGGTTTAGCTTCGTTAGACACTAAGACCTCGGCGTTCTACTGGTGATGTGACCGTGAGCGTGGAATACGGTTTGACCTGCTTCTGCTCCGGTGTTGAACTGCAATCTGAAAGATCCAGTTGAAGTCAATTCAGCAACCTTCACGCCTAATTGGATCAGATCAGCCAGAACTTCAGTGTCCGACACAGCTAGGTGAGCAACATCTGTGTAGTGAACTCTAGGAACAACTAACACGTGTACTGGTTGGGTTGGGTTGATGTCGTTGAAGGCAACTGCGTGCTCTGATTCAGCTACGAACGTTGCGGGGATTTCTCCCGAGGTAATCTTGCAGAAAATGCAATCCAATGAAACTCCTTGTTTGTCTAATTCTAGGGTTGACCTAAAGATTGCCCAACAATAAGGTGGCAATAACAGCAGGTCCAGCTGTTGAAGTTCGCAAAACATTGCTTCCTAGGCTAACTAGGTTTGCCCCTGCTGCCTCCAGTAAATCAAGCTCACTCTGCTCAATTCCACCTTCAGGCCCAACAACTACAGCTATCTTTCCTGCCTTTGGAATGGCTGTCTCTGACAGAGTCTTGGTGGCAGTTGTGTCTAAGACCAACACCAAATCGAAGTCCTTGAGAATGCTGCCCAGTTGCTTAGTGTCAGCGATGTTAGCTACCTCTGGAGTGAAGGCTCTAAGACTTTGTTTGGCAGCCTCGCTAACAATCTGTTGCCAACGAAGCATGCCTTTGGCAACCTTCGCTCCATCCCATCGAGAGATAGAACGACTGGCTTGCCAAGGAATGATTCCAGTCGCACCTAATTCGGTTGCTGCCTGAATAGCCATCTCATCACGATCGCCTTTAGCCAGTGCCTGAACAAGTGTGATCTGCCTTGAAGCCAACTCCTCATGAATGACTTCTTCAACATTGAGCTGAAGAGTGGAACCGGAGATTGATGAGACTGTTCCTCTAACTCTTTGTCCCTTGCCATCACTTAGTTGAATTGCTTCACCTTGACGCATTCTTCTGACCTGAACAGCATGTTTGCCTTCAGGACCATCGAGTTCAACAACTGCACCAACTGCAGTAGTTAGGTTCTCTTTATGAAATAGTGGCTCAACCATTACCTGCGTGACCTACGCCCAAAGTTAGATTGATTGACCTTTGCTAAGCCTGGCTTATCTGATTTGCGCAGCTCAGCAAGTTTCTTGAAGAGTTCTTTTTCTTTGGTATCAAGCTTTGAAGGAGTTAGCACCTGAATGCGAACGTGCAGGTCTCCTCTTCCGTTATGTCTGAGATGCTTTATGCCCTTGGCTTTGAGTGTTACAACATCACCGGTTTGAACACCTGCTTTGATTTCAACATCAACTTTTCCATCAAATGTTTCAATCGGAACGATTGTTCCAAGCGCAGCATCGTGCAAAGGGACTTCTAGGTTGGCAACTAGGTCATCGCCATCACGTTCAAAGTATTGATCTGCTCGAACACTTATCTCAACGTAGATATCTCCTGAAGGTCCACCTGCGAAACCAACTTCGCCCTGACCTGATAGTTGAAGACGCAATCCGTGTTCAACACCACCTGGGATGTTGAGATCAAGAGTTCTTCTTGCTCTAGTTCTCCCCTGACCACGGCAATCAAGACAAGGGTCTGGAACTGTTTGACCATAACCACGACAGCTACCGCAAGGAGCCGAGGTCATTACGTTACCGAGGATGGATCTGACCTGTCTTTGAATCTGACCAGAACCACGACAGATGTCACACACCATTGGTGATGTTCCAGGTCGACAGGTAGTTCCATGACAGGTTTCACAGATAACAGCAGTGTCAATCTCAATCTGTTTCTCAACACCAAATACAACTTCAGCAAGAGTTAGCTCAACCCTTAGCAGGGCATCTTGACCTCGTTCAGCCATCTGCCTAGGTCCTCTTTGACCACCACCGAAGAAGTTCTCAAAGATATCCCCGAAACCAAACCCAGCGCTGTCACCAAATGGTGATGAACCGCCCATGTCGTATTGCTGACGTGAGGATTCATCGCTTAGCACTTCATACGCGTGGGTAACTAGCTTGAAGCGCTCTTGCTCTTTCTCACCTGGGTTCATATCTGGGTGTAATTTACGAGCTAGCTTTCTATAAGCCTTCTTGATCTCTTCTTGACTAGCATCTCGAGAGACACCCAGTACTTCGTAATGATCAGCCAATTAGTCCTCTTGATTCTTTGATAAAAGTTGTGACAAAGCTAGAACAGCAGCTAGGTTCCTCGCGTAGTTCATGCGTGTTGGACCAAGCACTGCAATCTTTGCCAAATCTGTTCCGTGGTTACTGTATCCAGAGAGCACTAGTGAACTAGTTGAGAATTCAAAGACACTGTTCTCTGAACCTATAATCGCCTTCGGAGTTTCAGCCTCTATTTTCCACAGGTTCAAAACTTTCCAAATGTCTGTACCCTCATCGAATGTTTCAAGAAGAGATGATAGACCACCAGCAAACTCTTGTTCAGCACGAACTAGGTTTGATGCTCCAGCAAAGGCAACCTTGTCTTGTTTATTTGCTTTGATAAGAACAAGCAGTCCTTCTGAGAGAGCTTTGACATTAGCCAAGGACTCAGATGAAGACTTGGAAATCAAATCATTCAGTTTCTCTGGCAAAGATTCAATTGAAGAACCTTGGCAAACCTGACTGAATGACTTCTTCAAATCTGCTAACTGGTTGTCTGTTATCTCATTACTCAAAACCACGATGTGTTGGGCAATGCGGTCAGCTTGGGTAATTAGAAGAACTAGAACTCTGCTATCTGAAACCTTTACAAATTCGATGGAACGAACGAATGTGCTCTGCAAGTTTGGATACTGCACGACAGCAGCCTCACCGGTTGCTTTAGCCAGCAGCTGAGCAGAAGTCTGCAACTTCTCATCAAGGTCAGTGAGTTGATCAAGGGTGTTTGAAAACAGTCTGTTTAGTTCAACTAGGTTCTTCTTTAGTTCCGCTGTTGCTTCAGAGTTAATCATTTGATCAACGAATACTCGGTAACCCTTATCTGTAGGAACTCGCCCACTAGAGGTGTGTGGAGCTTGAATGTAGCCTTCTTCTTCAAGGACAGCCATGTCGTTTCTGATGGTTGCACTGGAGACACCAAACTGGTGACGTTCAAGAAGGGCTTTGGAACTGACAGGCTCATTAGTCAAAATGAAGTCTTCAATAAT
>JBIIXN010000054.1:0-4071 GCA_044347325.1 Rhodoluna sp.
CTGATGGCAATGATCCTGATGGCAACATCATCCAGGTTAGAGAAAGCTACTAGCTAAATATTCTTAGCAGCAAGCCAGTCGGCTTGCTCTTTTCAACCCGGTGACGAAACGAACTATCTACCGATAACAGTTCTTGAATCAATAGTGATCGTTTCAAAGCCTGTCTTTGTTGCACGGACACGAAGAGTTAGCTCCGCTCTTCTATCGGCGGCGGTTAGTCGATAGCTGGCTGCGGTTGCTCTTGGAATATTTACCCCATCGCGAAGCCATTGGTAACTGAGTTTCACTCCACTATCCCAAGATCCAACTCGAGCGGTGATGGTGCTGTTGACTCGAGGAGTGCCTGAAAGAACTGGTTCAGGTGTCTTGAGTAACTCACCCAAAGCAACTTTCACACCCCTTGATGTAGTAACGGCGTTTTCATAACCCACTCGGCTAAGAGTTACTCGAAGAGCTATCGAAGCTTTGTAATCAGCAGAGGTAATAGTGTAAGTAGATTTGGTGCCACCACTAATCGCCTTACCGTTTCTAAGCCACTGATAGCTCGCGCTGTTAGGTGCAGTTACAGAAACTTGAGCAGATAGTTTTGAGCCTGTCTTAGCTGTTCCTAGAACTGAAACACTTGGTTTAGCAATTAGTCCACTCTGAATAATCTTTGTTGAGCTGGAGGAGATAGCCACAGGGTAACCAACTTGAGTCACTGTCGTTAGCAAACTGATTGACTTCTTGTTATCTTCAGGAAGCGGGGTATAGCTTGACCCAGTTGCACCTGAAATAGCATTGCCGTTAATGAACCATTTATATGTAACTGTTGAGGTGCTATCCGCTAATGGTCCACCAACGAAAGGAACACCAACCCTAGCTTCTCCGGTGAGATACGCAGATGGTAATCGAGGGTTATTGACTAAGACAGCAATTGAAGTGCTAGTTGCTGGAGTCTTAGAGGTTTTGTTGGCCCTAACTCTTACAGAGATCAAAGTATTCGCGTCCGCAAGTGTAGTTACGTAGGAAGCTCCTGTTGCGTTACTAATCGACTGACC
Organism: Rhodoluna sp.; assembly: GCA_044347325.1. Classification (GTDB taxonomy): domain Bacteria; phylum Actinomycetota; class Actinomycetes; order Actinomycetales; family Microbacteriaceae; genus Rhodoluna. The sequence continues at coordinate 1,041 of JBIIXN010000054.1, forward strand.
GTTTCTCAACCACTGGTAACTAAGTGTTGCTGTGTAATCCCAGGTTGATGCTTCTGCAACCAGTGTGCTGCCAATAGTGCTTGGCCCATTCATGCTCAGAGCAGGGGCTTCTGGGTTACGAGTGTTTAGGAATGCTGTAAGTGCAGCTGTTCTCATTGGGAAGAACTGGTCTAACCAGTTCTGCCAATAAGCAGCAGAAGAAACATCAGGGTTAGATCTAGTTTCTTTCGAAATGTATGCGTTGTTGATAACCGAGGCAACCTTGTTCTTGAAGCCAGGGATGTTCAAGGTTGCCACTTTGTCTTTAACAGCAACTTGAGCTTTTACTAACTGTGATTGGCAAGGAGCATAGGCAACGCATTTACGAAGCATGACGCTACGTTCCTGGTTACCAAAGTTTCTAAAAGCAGGGCCACGTCCAAGAAAATCCAATTGGGCATCTTCCTGCATTGGGAAGGCTTGGTCTTGACCCCATGGAATGATTCTTAGTTTTCCAGTGTCATCGAAAACGATGTAGTAGTTGTTTTGAACAACATCTGTATAACCATCCCAGTTAGATGTGTATAGGTCAGTAGCCATTAGGTTGATGACCTGGTCCATGTGAGCGACCTTGTTTACTTCAGTCCACCAAGTTGCCCCATCAAGAACAGACACTGCAACCGCTGCATTGAAGGTGGTTCTATCAGTACTTCCATAGTTAGTGTCAAAGCAATCATCTTGCGAGTAAGTGAGATCAGCTAGATAACAGTCAGAACTATAAAGGTGAACAGGGTTGAGCCAGCGCTTGAGCATCTGCGAATCGATAGATTCAATATTCATGTATAAACCGAAGTCAGCATTATTGAGAGTGACCCATGAATAGGTAGTGCGAGGAGCAACTAATCCCATCGCTCGATAGATTTTGTAGGCAGTGTCTTCGCGAATGAAAGATGGATCTTGAATCATGCTGTTTAGAGTCATGCGGGTAAGACCCATAAATTTCTGGCTTTTGACGAAAGCGTCAAACTTCAACTTGAGCGGAGCTTTGCCGTAAAGATTAGTTCTAGATGCTTGACCTTTTAGTCTCACCCCAATGTTGTTCAGGGTTGTAATGACCCCATCGGCTGTCGTGATTTTGATGTTAGCCGTCTGATAAACCTTCGTGAATGGATCATTGTTAAGGGTGTCCACTGATTGTTGAGGCAAAGTGAGGTTGATGTTTGAAACAACAACAGGGTTATAGAAAGGAGCAGCTACATCGGTCCCCTCGTTATAGATGGTTGTACTGATACCTGAAACTGGTTGAGCTAGAGCGGAACTTGGAGCGGCACTTACTGCCAGAGCGAGTACGAGAAGCGTCGAAAGCAGAGGCTTTCTAAAACCGATTCGCATAACTCATCCTTCGAAGATGGAGGGTGAGTTTAAGTCTATTTAGCCTTAGACAGGTTGGCTACCGAACCTCGTTTGATGAGGCTGGCTGGCAGCACTATCTCCTTGGGTTTGGTATTACCTTCAATAGCTTCAACTAGTTCAGTAACTGCTATGTGACCTAGTTCTTCAACTGGTCGAGCAATAACAGTGATGCCTGGAACCATGGCGGCAGCCCACGGACTATCGTCAAAGGTGACTACAGACAGGTCTTTTCCTATGGTGAGCCCTCGTCCTCCAGCCACTTTTAGAACTGCGAGCAGCATATCGTTGTTTGATGTGAAGATTACTGTTGGAGCTTTAGGGGAGTCGAGTAACTTTTCAACAGCTGACGCAGAAACGTCTTCCTTGTCTTCGCAGTAAACCCAACTACCTGCTGCTTTAGAAAGCTTTACTCCTTGAGCAAAACCATCAACACGTTCTTGAACGGAAGTAATCGGTATCTCAGGTTCAACAGTGCTTAGACCAGTGATTCCCGGAACGGCAATCAAGAACCCGAGTTTCTTATGACCTTTTTCTGCAGCATACAAAACAGCATCTTTGGCAGCCACCTCATCACCAGTCGTAACAGTTGTGTAGCGACGTACATCCAGTTTGCGGTCAATGATTACTACTGGCTTGCCATTCAACTTACTTTTCGTTAGATGCGAATGCTTTGTGGTTGATGCAGGGACAAGAATGATTCCATCAACCTGGCGCTGAAGCATGGTCTCAATCGCAACTCTCTCGACGGAAACGTCTTCATCGCTGTGTTGGATTAGAACCCTAAACCCAAGTTCCTGAGCCCTATCAATAATTGATTTAGTAGCACGATCAAAGAATGCATTCGTGAAATCAGAAATAATTACAAGACCAATGGTCTTAGTTTTGCCAGCACGCATAGCAACTGCCAGAGCATTAGGGCGATAGCCGATGCTTTCAGCAACAGCCCTTACGTGCTCAACTGTTTCTTTGCTGATACGACCATAACCAGCCAGAGCTCTAGAGACGGTAGCTCTGGAGACGCCTGCTGCCTCTGCGACATCGCTTATCGTCGTGCTCTTGTTTATGATCATTATTTCACCTTATCCAATTCAAAGCCCTGTCTTAGCCAAGAGAGTGCACCTACATATTCGAGTAACTGGAATCAAAAAAGATCAGAGGAAGATACCAAGTTATGTGACCAACTACAGAAAAAGCCCCCAGTAATCTGGGGGCTTTTATTCTGGCGGAGACGAGAGGATTTGAACCTCCGAAGGGCTTTTAAGACCCTTACCTCATTAGCAGTGAGGCGCACTCGACCGGGCTATGCGACGTCTCCAGAACTTGTTTAGTTTATCCCAAAACCAGAGACCTTTTATATAGCCATTGAACGTAAGTAGTTATTGGGCTAAACTAACTAGGTTGCCCATGGCACCCAAGCGTTTGTAGCTCAACGGATAGAGCATCTGACTACGGATCAGAAGGTTGGGGGTTCGAGTCCCTCCAAGCGCACATAACCCAGTTCCTTCTCACGAGGACTGGGTTTTTTAGTAGGCTGGCTGAACCTTTAGGTACATAGGAGCGTCCATTGAGCGAACAGCATTGGAAAGAATTCCTTCAAGCAGATGGGCTGGAGGATTGGGTTGTCTTACATGGTGGGCCA
>JBIIXN010000005.1:0-51878 GCA_044347325.1 Rhodoluna sp.
GATCCAACGCTGATTCGGTGAATTCCGCGGATGATTCCATCAACGTCAACGTTCTCAGGTTCAGCTGGCTGCACGATTGGCTCGTTGTAGACAGTGATGTAGAAGATTACGTTTGGATCCTGATGAACGCCGCCATACATGCGCTCAAGACCCGCCCTGATGATGTGACCAATCTCATAGCCGTATGCAGGGTCAAAAGTGATAACACCGGTGTTGGTTGCAGCGATGATTGGGGAGTGCCCGTCAGCATGCTGAAGACCTTCACCTGTCAGAGTAGTTCTACCAGCGGTAGCGCCAATCATGAATCCTCTAGATAGCTGATCGGTAGCAGCCCAGATAGCATCTGCTGTTCTCTGGAAACCGAACATTGAGTAGAAGACGTAGAACGGAATAAGTGGCTGACCTTGAGTGGCATATGAGGTTGCAATCGCCGTGAAGGCTGCCATCGAACCAGCTTCGTTGATGCCCGTGTGCAGAATCTGACCTGCTTCCGATTCCTTGTATGAAAGAAGAAGTTCACGGTCTACTGAGATGTAGTGCTGACCACGAGGGTTATAAATCTTTGCTGTAGGGAAGAAGGCATCCATACCAAAAGTTCTAGCTTCGTCAGGAATGATTGGAACAATTCTTGGACCAAGTTCAGGAGTCTTTAGAAGATCCTTCAGTAGACGAACAAACGCCATGGTTGTTGCGATTTCTTGTGTACCTGATCCTCCCTTTGAAACTTCGTAGGCCTTGTCCTCTGGAAGTTCAAATGAAACATACTTGCTCCGTCTCTCTGGAAGGTATCCACCAAGAGCGCGACGACGTTCATGCATGTAATCAATTTCAGGAGTGCCTGGAGCAGGGCGGTAGTAAGGAGGTTGATACGGATCAACTTCAAGTTGAGCATCGGTGATTGGAATGCCCATGTCATCTCGGAATGACTTCAAGTTTTCCAACGTTAGTTTCTTCATCTGATGAGTAGCGTTTCTACCTTCGAAAGCTTTACCAAGACCGTAGCCCTTGATTGTCTTCGCAAGGATTACTGTTGGCTGACCCTTGTGAGCAAGAGCTGCTGCGTATGCTGCGTAAATCTTTCTGTAGTCGTGACCACCGCGCTTTAGTCCCCAAATTTGCTGGTCAGTCATTGACTCAACAAGTTTTGCTGTGCGAGGGTCTCTCCCGAAGAAGTTCTCTCTAATGAATCCACCATCCATAGTTTTATAAGTCTGGAAATCTCCATCAGGTGTTGAGTTCATTAGATTCACTAACGAACCATCGGTATCAGCTTGAAGAAGTGAATCCCATTCGCGACCCCAAACAACTTTGATCACGTTCCAACCAGCGCCACGGAAGAATGATTCAAGTTCCTGAATAATTTTTCCATTACCTCGAACAGGGCCATCTAGTCTCTGTAGGTTACAGTTCACAACGAAGGTTAGATTATCTAGTCCATCGTTAGCTGCTAGTTGAAGAGCACCGCGTGATTCGACCTCATCCATCTCACCGTCGCCTAGGAATGCCCAGACGTGCTGCTCTGAAGTGTCTTTGAAGTTTCTGCCAGCAAGGTATCTGTTTGCCTGTGCTTGGTAAATAGCGTTGATTGGACCGAGACCCATAGAAACTGTTGGGAACTGCCAGAAGTCCGGCATTAGACGTGGGTGGGGATATGAAGAAAGTCCACCGCCAGCGTGAGACTTTTCTTGACGGAAACCGTTTAGCTGGTCTTCGCTAAGTCTTCCCTCGAGGAATGCTCTTGCGTAAGGACCAGGGCTTGCGTGTCCCTGAATGAAAATCTGATCTCCGCCTGAAACATGGTCTTGACCTTTGAAGAAGTGGTTGAAACCAACTTCGTAAAGCGATGCAGATGAAGCGTAAGTTGAAATGTGTCCACCCACTGAAACACCTGGACGCTGTGCTCGGTGAACTAGAACAGCTGCATTCCACCTCATCCATGCACGGTAGGTTCTTTCGATTGCTTCATCACCTGGGAAAATTGGCTCATCGGTTGTTGCAATCGTGTTGATGTAATCGGTGCTCTGCACCATTGGAACGTTTAGTTGTAGCTCACGAGAACGCTTAAGAAGGTTCAACATGATTTCACGCGCACGCTGAGGGCCATGAACTCTCGCTACTGCGTCAAGCGACTCAAGCCACTCACGGGTTTCTTCTGGATCTTGATCTGGAGTGTTGCTCTTAAAGACATCCTGATTGTTGATGGACAAAGAATCCTCGTTTCGGCTCTAGCTAACACAAGGCAATTGTGGTGCCACGTGTCAAAAGTAGTTAGGGGAGACCGTTTAGGTCCTCTATAAGTTTAGGCTTTGTTCAGAAGGCTTTATAGGATTAGAGCCAAGTCCAACCTAAGGAGTTTCAATGTCATTGATTATCGGAGATCTAGCACCAGATTTCACCCTTTCTAACCAGTTCGGTGAGAACGTCACTTTGTCCGACTTCAGGGGCAAGAAACCGGTTGTGCTGGTCTTTTATCCACTTTCCTTCTCTGGCGTATGCACGGGCGAACTTTGCGAAATTAGAGACAATTTCGACACCTTTGCCTCAAGTGATGTTGAACTGCTGGCCATTTCAGTGGACAGCAAGTACGTTCAGAAGGTTTTTGCAGAGCACGAGGGCTATAAGTTCTCTGTTTTGGCTGATTTCTGGCCTCACGGGCAGGTTGCTCAGGACTATGGAGTGTTCCTAGAGGAGCACGGAATCGCTAACCGAGGGACCTTTGTTATTGATAAGGAGGGCATTTTGGTCTCTAAGTTCGTGACTGCACCTGGTCAAGCTAGATCTTTGGACGAATATACTCGCGCTTTGGCGTCTTTGACCGCCTAGCCTGTTGTATAGTTTTACAAGCGCCACATGGCGCTGCAGTCAAGAGTCGGGCCTTTAGCTCAGTTGGTAGAGCGCCACGCTTACACCGTGGATGTCATCGGTTCGAGCCCGGTAGGGCCCACTTTTCGACTACCTCCACCTAGAGGCATGAGTTAAGACTCAACGGTAAGATTTGCCTATGGATTCCAGCAATTTTCAGCCACCTGTTCGACGTTCCCTTTCCAATGAGGAACTCGAATCTCGCGTCAATCAAGCCATGACCTCTCATTCGGGTGTTGAGTCCGTTATGGAGCTTTTAGTAGCCCAAGAGGCTCTTAGAGCTCAAGAAGATCAAGACGAAGCTGCCTGGATTGAATCCATGCGCTTGGACGGTTCCCCTCAAGCCCAAGCTGCTTTAGAGGCTTTTCAAGGCTTCACAGTAAATTCAAACCAAGAACCTGTCACAGCAATTCCAGAACCCGTTGTAGTTGAACCTGTGGCCTTAGTTGAAGAATCTCACACTCCTGAGCCTGAGGTTGAGCCAGTAGTTGTCGAGCCTCAAGCCGCGCCTCCTGTGTTCTCTTGGCTAAACCCAGCTCCTTCTAATCCTGTAGTGCCAGAAGTAGTAGCCGTTGAACCAGAGCCCATTGAAGAGGTCGTCCCACCTGTCGTCGAAGAAACCCAACCTGAACCATTTTCATGGTTCGCAAACAACGATGATCAGCAAGAAGAAGTTGAAGAGACTCAAGTTGTGGTTGATGCAGTTGTAGTTGAAGAACCTCATGTTGATCTTGAGCCTGTCGGTTCAGAATCAGAAACTGAGTTTGAAAGACTTCTGGCGGCAGCTGCTGCAGAAGAGGAACTTACCGCTCTGGAAGAAAAAGAGAGCAAAGCACTTCCAACTGAACCATCAAGTAATGTTCTTATTCCTTCGGATGAGCATAGGAACCGTGGTCCTCTTTCACAACTTTGGGTATGGCTAGGGCTTTCAGCAACAGTTGTTCCGGTTCTTCTGGTTTATACATTGATTGGTTTTGGTCTTAGTGCTACAACTATTGCCATTGTTCTAGCGATTGGTTACCTAGGCTCTGGAACACTGATCGCTGTTGCTGCAATAGCGGGGAAGCGAAGCGGTCTTTCAACAGCAATCATTTCCAGATCTGTGTTTGGTGTTTGGGGTAACTCAATTCCATTAGCGATTGTCTTCCTTTCAAGACTTGTTGTTACAGCCGTTATCTTAGGGACCTTCACTTTCCTTCTGAATGGAGTCGAAGCTAGGCTGCCTGAGTTCGGAACAGTTTTAGTGAGTGTTGGCGGTGTTAACTTGACTGCTGGCCTAATTACTCAAGCCGTGTTGGTGGCGCTCATTTCACTCGCTGTGCTAGTTCGGGGCCATGTTTCAAGAGTCATTCAAGTAAGTATGAGCCTTCTCGCTTTTGTTCTAGTTGCCGAGAGTTTTATTTCCTTGGCAGGTTCTGAGTTGAACTTCGTTTCCGCTGGAACGACCAATATCATCTCGTTAGCAGGAGTCTCTGGTGTCTGCTTTATCATCATGGTGAACCTTGTCCTGTTCTTTGCTGTTTCGCCAAACATCTCCAAGGCAATTCCAATGAAGGTGCGTGGTGCAAAGGTCTTCTCGGCAGTACTGGTTGCTAACTTCGTTGTTCCAGTTGCTATTGGGGTGGTTACAGTCTTCTGGCTTGGATCTTTGAGCACTGCAGGTCTAATGAGCATTCAAGAAGCAACGACCGTGTTACCTAGCTGGGCCCAGGGAACCCTAGTAAGCGGAGCAGTCATAGCTATCGTCTTCGGAAGCATGTTATCTTTTAGAACTGCAACGCTAGATGCCATTGCACTGTTTAGATTCCAGTCAAGAGGCTCAGCTGTGCTAATCAGCGTTTTGTTTACTTTGGGCATTCTTGTCTTGTTTGCTCAGCAGCCTGCGGGTCAGACTATTGAGTATTTAGCGAATGTTTTTATAGTTATGGCGGCTCTTACAGCAGGTTGGATAGGAATCTTCGCAGCTGATGTCGCAATAAGAAGACAGGCCTACCACGAACTCTCTCTATCAAGATCGTATGGTCTATACAAGAAGTTCAACATTCTTGCACTGCTCACTTGGGTGCTAACCCTGGTCTTTGCTGTTGCAGTGATACCAGTGAATCTTCTTGGGTTTGATTTCATGGGCTTCCTTGTTCCAATGATTGGGTTGGAAGAAAGTCTTGGAACAGCTGCGGTTGGTTTTGTGGCAACTGTTGTGCTTGGCATGTTCCTGACATTGGCAATTAGAATTCCACAGATTAGAAAACAGGAACGTGAAGTTTTAGCTCTTGAGTCTCGTCGTGAGCAACTCAATGACATTTTCCTTGGCACTGAGTAATGAGTATCCAGCTTAGTCAGGCAATCGATGTATTCGAAAAACTTTGGCCTACCCATCTTGCTGAAGAGTGGGACGTAGTCGGTCTTGTCTCTGGTTCACTGAGTAAGGACATCAAATCAGTTCTCCTGACAGTTGATGTAACGGCTGAAGTTGTCGAACACGCTAAACAGGTAGGGGCTGACCTGATATTTGCGCACCACCCGCTTTTACTCAAAGGAGTCACTTCAGTTGCTGAAAGTAACGCAAAGGGTTCAGTGATTTCTGAACTGATCAGAGCAGACATCGCTCTTTACTCAGCCCACACAAATGCTGACTCTGTTGAGAGTGGAACCTCGGCCGTGTTAGCAACACTTCTTGGGCTCCAGAAGAGCAAACCACTTGCAGCAATTGCTGAATCAAGCTTAGGAATTGGGAAGATTGGCGCTCTTGGCAAGCCAATTTCTCTAGGGGATCTTGCTTCGCTATTGAATGACATCTTGCCTCCAACAGCAACTGGTGTTCGCGTTGCGGGAGAGTTTGAAAGAGAAGTTTCCACTGTTGCGTTGTGCGCTGGGGCAGGGGATTCCTACCTTGAGTTAGCTCTTGATGCAGGAGCTGATGTTTACATCACTTCGGATTTGAGACACCATAGAGCTCAAGAAATTTTGGAGCTCGCAAAAGCCAGGGGTGTTGATTTTGCCTTGATTGACATATCTCACTGGGCAGCCGAGTTTGTTTGGCTAGAAACGGCAAGAAAAGAACTGCAGGAGCAGCTACCTCAAATTAATTTTGAAGTTTGCGACATCAGAACCGATGTCTTCGAGTTTCTAATGAATAAACCGAAGGGTTCTAAGTGAAGTTAGACAGAGCTGGACAAGCAGCCCTATTGAAGTTAGCTCAGGCTGATCTTGAGATAGAGCAAATAAAGGTCGAGATTACTAAGGCGATTGGCTCTAAGGACTTAACCGATGCAAGTGCCTTGCTTTCGCAATACTCAGGTGAAGTGATTGCTGCCAGAACGAAATACGAGAATCTGAACATGGAATCTCGCAAAGCCGACGATAACCTACATCTGGTTGAAGAGCGCATCGCCAGAGATCTTGAAAGATTGAATCAAACCTCATCCTCTAAAGACGCTCAAGCCATGCAGTCAGAGGTTGAATCTCTTACTATTCGCAAGTCTGATCTTGAGGAAGTTGAACTGGAAATTCTTGACCGGCTCGAGCAAGCTCAGAAAGAGCTAGATCAGATTTCCGCAAAGAGAGAATCGGCAGCCAAGGAGATTGAACAGATTCAGGCCAGAATTCAAAGTCAAGTTGACGAACTAAAGGCCCGCGGCCGCAAGCTAACCGCCGATAAAGAAATCCTGGTTACCAAAATTCCAGCAGATGTTCTAGAGAAGTATAAGAACCTTGCGGCAAGACAAATCGCAGTCGGGCAAGTTGAAGCAAGAGCATGCTCTGCGTGTCGTATGGGTCTAACTGCCAGCACTATTGATTCACTTGCTGGACTTGCGGAAGATGAAATCGGTTCTTGCCCAGAGTGTTTGGCGATGATTGTTCGATGACCTCACTCGTAATCATTGAGGCCGATGGCGGTTCAAGGGGTAATCCAGGACCCGCCGGTTCCGGTGCTGTACTGATCGATTCAGCTAATGGAAGTGTCTTAGCTGAGATTGCTATGTTCATCGGTGTTGCTACCAATAACGTTGCCGAGTATCGAGCCGTGCTAACTGCCATCGAAGTCGCCAACGAGATAGTTCCGAACTCAGAGATACTGGTGCGCATGGACAGCAAACTGGTTGTTGAACAGATGACCGGTCGTTGGAAAGTAAAGAACGAAGGTATGCAAGAACTAGCTCACGCCCTGCGTGAAGCCATTGGTTCCCGAAAGATTACCTTCGAATGGATTCCTCGTGAGCAAAACGGTAAAGCCGACGCTTTGGCTAATGAAGCGATGGATGCTGAAAAGAGCGTTGTCAGAAAGTATGTTGGTTCGCCAGACACATCGACCATCAGTATTGTTACCTCATCATCGAAAGCAATTGCAGCTGACCTTGAATACAACCCTGAGTTACCAAGTTCTGTAAGAGCACCGAGAAACGTTTCGAAGAAACTCACAACAGTAATCCTTGTTCGCCATGGGAGGACTTTGTTCACCGAAACCCATCGTCTCTCAGGTCGAGGCGGGGAAGATCCTCAGCTCTCAGACGCTGGCAAAGCTGACGCTGAGTCTGCTGCATTAGAGATCGCCAAGGTTGGTCATCTTGGAGCTTATTCGAAAGTTGTTGCACCAACAGTTGTGGTGAGTTCACCCCTAGCACGAACTCGTGAAACTGCATCAATCATCGCCAAGAAGTTAGGGGTGTCTGTTGAAACCAATGACAACATCGCAGAAATCTCATTCGGTGACTGGGATGGTCACACTAACCAAGAGGTAGCTGCAACTTGGCCAGATCAATATGATCAGTGGCGTGGAGATGTTCGCATCTCTCCTCCTGGTGGGGGAGAGTCTTTAGAAGAGTTCGACATTCGAGTTCAACAAGGCATTGCTGAAATACTGGAGAAGTATGAAGGGAAAACCGTTGTTCTTGTTTCCCATGTGATGCCCATTAGAGGGTTTTTGAAAAGCGCTTTGCAAGCAGGTTGGCCTGCTTACTGGCGAACAAGCATTGCTCCATGTTCGATTAGCATAGTTAGATTCTGGGGAGATGAAGCCGCTGAAATAAGCGTCGTAAATCAAACCAGTCATCTCTAAGGGTTTCGCCACTAACCCATCTCTATTACTCTTATTGAGGAAGGGTCGGCTAGACGGTCGCGGTAGCGTAAGCTAACGAGGAACGTCCGGGCTCCACATAGCAGAGTGGTGGGTAACACCCACTCGGTGTAAACCGCAAGAAAGTGCAACAGAGAGTAGACCGCCACGTAAGTGGTAAGGCTGAAACGGTGGTGTAAGAGACCACCAGCGTCTTAGGTGACTAGGGCGGCTAGGTAAACCTCGCTCGGAGCAAGGTCATACAGAAGGCGTTTGAGAGCAGCTAGTTCAAGTCTTCGGGTAGACCGCTTGATGGCATTGGTAACAATGTCGCTAGATAGATGGCCGTCACCGTAAGGTACAGAACCCGGCGTATCGGCCGACCCCTCCACTAATCAATAGTGTTCTTTTTAGCCCAGTGGGCTGCTCCTAAGATTCCAGCACTATTTCTGTTAGTTGCCGGCACAATCCTGGTCTTGAGCCTTAGAAGCGGTATGAACATTTCGTGCTCCTTGGAGACTCCGCCGCCAACAATAAACAGATCAGGGGTGAGGTAAGCCTCTAGCTTGCTGTAATACTTCTGCAGTCGTTTAGCCCATTGCTCCCAACTAAGACCATCCCTTTCCTTTGCCGAATAGGCCGCCTTAGTTTCGTAATCTATTCCATCGATTTCTAGATGTCCTAACTCTGCATTAGGAATGAGTTTGCCGTTGTAAATCAGAGCCGTTCCAATTCCAGTGCCAAGAGTTGTCATGACTACGAGACCTTTGACGTTCTTGGCCGCACCAAACTTCGCTTCAGCTAATCCTGCTGCATCAGCATCGTTTAGAACATGAACTGTTCTTTTGAGCTCCTTTTCGAACAAGCGATCTGCATCAAGATCTATCCAGTCACTAGAAACATTGGCAGCAGACTTTGTCACTCCATTTTTCACTACAGCAGGGAAACAGATACCAACCGGCAGACCTTCTGCCTTAGGAAGCTTGGATATAAGATCCTTGAGCGTGTGAGCGATCGCTTTTGGTGTTCCACCCTCAGGAGTTGCGTATCTAAGTCGCTCGCTCAATAGCTTGCCGGACTTCACATCTACTAAGGCACCTTTGATTCCGGTGCCACCGATGTCTATTCCAATAGCTCTTCTTGCCATTTGTTCTCCTTATGCCAGCGTCAAAATGTCGGCACCTGTATCAGTGACGACAATGGTGTGTTCAAACTGTGCGGTAATGCTTCTATCTTTGGTAACAACGGTCCAGCCATCAGGCCACATGTCCCACTGGTGTGTACCAAGTGTGAGCATTGGTTCGATGGTAAAAACCATGCCAGCCCTCATTTCATCTGAATACATAGGTGCTGAATCGTAGTGAGGAATGATTAGGCCACTGTGAAAAGCTTCACCTATTCCGTGGCCGGTGAAATCTCTAACCACCCCGTAGTTAAATCTCTTGGCGTATGACTCAATGGCCCTTCCAATTAGATTCACTGAACGTCCAGGAGCAACAACTGAGATACCTCTTGCTAAGGCTTCTCTTGTTCTCTCAACAAGCAGAGCAATCTCAGGTTTTACTTCGCCAACTAAGAACGTCTGATTGCTATCACCATGAAAACCATCGATGTATGCAGTGATGTCTATGTTGAGGATGTCTCCATCTTCTAGGGCAGTGTCATCAGGAATCCCGTGACAGATCACTTCGTTGAGAGACGAGCAGATGGACTTTGGATAACCTCGGTAGCCAAGTGTCGAAGGATAGGCTCCGTTATCAATCAGAAACTGGTGAGCTATCTTGTCTAGCTCATCGGTTGTGATACCAGGCCTGGCATTGCTACCTACTAGCTCAATAGCCTGTGCTGCAATTTTCCCCGAATGTCTGATCTTCTCGATTTGCTCTGGAGTCTTCACGTTGGTCCCTGTGAACTTTGCAGGCGCTGGTTTACCCACATACTCTGGCCTAACAATAGATTTAGGAACATCGAGTTTGGGAGAGATGCGACCGGGAATTAGGTTTCCAGTTTTAGCATCTCTAGGCATAACTCCATACTAGGTACCTAGCCTCTGTATGCTCAGAAGTGAAACACAAGAGGAGCCAACAAATTAGCGAAGAACACGAAACCGAGTACTGGTTCAACACCAAAACAATAAGTGTTGAGGTGGGAAAGCAGGCATTAGCGCTTTATCGCATAGGCCCTTTCGCGACTAGAGAAGAAGCAGAGAATGCTTTAGAAATACTGAGATATAGATCTCAAGCTTGGACTGAAGAGGACGAGCAGGGAAAGGGTTGGACAGGCCCAGATGCCTAGGGGCGAGTAACTAGGAGCTTTTACTCGTGGGAATTATCCGAAGCAGGGAACGTCGAATCAGATACCTCTTGCCTGTATTGGGAGGCAGCCTCAAGAAGTGTTTCTCTCAAGTTTGCGTACTGTTTCACAAATTTGCGAGGCTTACCTGGGTATAAACCTGCGAAATCTGTCCAGACAAGTATCTGCCCATCCGTTCCAGCACCAGCTCCAATGCCAATAGTTGGTATCTCTAGCATCTTGCTCACTTGTGTTGCAAGTGTGGCAGGAACTAGTTCTAAAACAACACTAAAAGCTCCAGCGTCTTGAACAGCTAGTGCATCGTCAATCAGAGCTTGCGCGCTGTCTCCACGACCTTGAACCTTCGCACCGCTTAGTGAATGAACTGACTGGGGTGTGAAACCGATGTGTGCCATCACAGGAATGCCTGCAGTGACTAATGCCTTGATCTGCGAGACGCTTCTAATGCCACCTTCAAGTTTTACAGCACCAGCTCCAGAGAGCTTCATGATCTTGATTGCGTTCTGTAAAGCTTCTTCAGGACCTGACTCGTAGCTTCCAAAAGGCATGTCAACTACTACAAGAGCTCTGGTAGCAGCTCTCGACACTGCTCTACCAAATGGAATCATTTCATCGACTGTGATTGGCAACGTAGTTTCGTAGCCAAGAACGTTATCAGCTGCTGAATCTCCAACGAGAAGAACATCGATACCTGCTTCATCAAAGATTCCACTGGTCAGTGAATCATACGAAGTTAGAGCGGAGAACTTTCTCCCAGCCTTCTTGAATTCAAGAAGAGTTCCAGTTCTAACTACCTTTGGCGAAATGTCGTGCATGAATTATCCCTTGTATTTGTTAGTAATCGGCAAACGTCTGTCGCGGCCAAAGGCCATGCCTGTGATCTTTGGTCCAATGGCGGACTGTCTTCTCTTCCACTCAGAACGGTCTACCAATGTGAGCACCTTGTTCACTAGAACTTCATCAAACCCGTAGCGAACTATCTCGCCAGATGACTTACGTCTGTTGACATAGGCGTCGAGTATTGCATCCAAGACATCGTATGGAGGAAGTGAATCTTGATCTAACTGGTTAGGTCTAAGTTCAGCTGAAGGAGCTTTATCGATTGAGTTCTGCGGGATAGGTTCGATCTCGCCTTTTAACTTGGCATATTCATTTCGCCATCTTGCTAATTCCCAAACTAAAGTTTTCTCAACATCTTTGAGAGGGTTATAGCCACCAACGGTGTCGCCGTAAATAGTCGAGTAACCAACAGCCAGTTCAGTCTTGTTGCCTGTGGTGAGAGTGAGGTGTCCGAACTTGTTGCTCAGTGCCATGAGAATCACTCCACGAACACGTGCCTGCAGGTTCTCAACTGATAAACCTTCAAGAGCTAACTGACTCTCAAAAGGTGCAACTAAGTTTGCAATCGGCTGAACCTGGTAGTTGATTCCTCTGCGACTAGCTAGATCTTCAGCGTCATCCTTGGAATGTTCTGATGAGAAGTTACTTGGCATTGACACGCCATAGACGTTCTCTGCTCCGATTGCGTCAGCCGCGATGGTTGCAACAATAGCTGAATCAATTCCACCGCTTAGTCCTAGTACAACTGATTTGAAGTTGTTCTTGTGCACGTAATCTCTAAGACCAAGAACTAGAGCATTCCAGGTTTGCCAACTGTCATTGGGCTTGGTTAGGTGATGCTCATCAACCACATTGATGTCATCCTTGGCTTCGATGTCAATGCACACAAGGTCGGTCTTGAACTGCTTTAGGCGAGCAATCATTCTTGCTTTGCTGTCGACCATGATGCTGTCACCATCAAAGACCAAATCGTCTTGGCCGCCAACAAGATTGACGTAGGCTGCTGCGCAGTTGTGTTTCTTGGCTAAATCAGAAACGAGCTTGAGCCTCGTGTCGTCTTTGTCTATTTCGAACGGGGAACCATTAATAATAAGCACAACATCGGTGTGTGCTTGAGAAAGTTTTGAAACAGGTCCACCTGATTGCCAAATGTCTTCGCAGATGACTGTTGAAAACTTAAGACCTTTGTGTTCAAAGGTGAGAAGCTCATCGCCTGAGACAAATGTTCTGTACTCATCAAAGACTGAGTAGTTCGGCAGGTGATGCTTGTTGTATTTCCCAAGCACCTTCCCATCACGCAGTACCGTTGCTGAGTTGTGAGCAATGGCCCACCCGGTCTGATCTTGAGCTGAAGCCATTGATGGATGCCCAATAACAACTAAAATGTGGCCTAGGTTCTTCTTGACTAGGTCTTGGGCTAACTCACGAACTGCGAGCTCTGAGTCCAAGATGAAGGACTCTCTGGTGGCTAGATCTTCAATTGGGTATCCCGTTACTGCCATTTCGCCGAATACGACTATGTCAGCGCCTCTTCGAGCTGCTTCCTCAATGGTTTCCAAGACATTGGCCATATTGCCAGCGATGGCTCCAACGGTGGGGTTGGTTTGGGCTAGGGCTAGGCGAACTACGGGCATAACCACTAGCCTAGTAGGAGGTAATTGAAAGGTTTTTTCATGGACAAGCAGCGCGATTTCGTACTTCGTACGATCGAGGAACGAAACGTCAAATTTGTAAGGCTTTGGTTCACTGACGTGGCTGGAACCCTCAAATCTGTGGCTATCGCACCTGCTGAGGTAGAGGGAGCTTTCGCCGAAGGCATCGGCTTCGATGGTTCTGCCATTGAGGGCCTATCTCGCTCCTACGAGGCCGATATGTTGGCCCAGCCAGACCCTTCAACCTTCCAGATTCTGCCTTGGCGCGGCGAAATAGAGCCAACTGCACGCATGTTCTGTGACATCACGACCCCCGATGGCATTCCAGCGGCAGCTGACCCTAGAAACGTGTTGAGAAGGGCCTTAGATAAGGCTGCCAGCTTAGGCTTCTCTTTTTACATTCACCCAGAGATTGAGTTTTACCTTCTTAAGTCTTCTCAGATTGGTCCTGAAGGACCAGTACCAGTCGATAAGGCAGGATACTTCGATAACGTCCCTGGTGGCACAGCAAACGACTTTAGAAGACGAGCTGTAAACATGCTCGAACAACTGGGTATCTCAGTTGAGTTCAGCCACCACGAAGGCGGGCCAGGTCAGAACGAGATCGACCTGCGCTACGCGGACGCCCTTACTATGGCCGATAACATCATGACGTTTAGAACTGTCATCAAGGAAGTTGCCATCGAGCAGGGTGTTTATGCAACGTTTATGCCAAAGCCATTTACCGAGCACCCTGGTTCAGGTATGCACACTCACATGTCGCTGTTTGAAGGTGACACTAACGCATTCTATGACCCATCGGGTGAGTACCACATGTCAAAGACAGCCAAGGCTTTCATGGCGGGTATCTTGCGACATGCTCCAGAGATCACTGCGGTTACTAACCAGTTCGTGAATTCATACAAAAGGCTCTGGGGTGGAGGAGAAGCTCCATCATTTGTTTGCTGGGGACACAACAACCGCTCTGCTCTAATTCGTGTGCCGCTGTACAAGCCAAATAAGGGTAACTCGGCTCGCATTGAATATCGCGCTATTGACTCTGCTGCGAACCCATACCTTTCTTACGCGTTGTTATTGTCAGCTGGACTCAAAGGAATTGAAAACAACTATGAACTACCTGCTGAAACAGAAGACAACGTTTGGGATCTTTCAGATTCAGAACGTCGTGCAATGGGAATTCAAGCACTTCCGCAAAGTCTTGACCACGCAATCAGATTGCTTGAAGACTCTGAGCTTGCTGCTGAAGTTCTAGGTGAGCAAGTGTTTAGCTATGTTCTTGCGAATAAGCGCAAGGAGTGGAGCGACTATCGCTCACAGGTAACTCCTTACGAATTGAAGACAAACCTCGAAGTTCTCTAATGTCCACTCCAAGATCCAGCGGAGCGCTAGCTTCGCTTGCCAAGTATGGCTTCACAGATCTCGATGGCACGATTTCCAAACTTGATGAACTCGTCTCCTTAGTTGGCGATGTTGGAAGATCTTCACTTTCAGCCATTAGTAAGAGCTCTAACCCAGACCAGGCACTTGATTATCTGATTCGAATCTCAAGGGATAACAAATCCGCGGTCAAGAGAGTGCTCGCAAAAGAGGAAGCTGCGCTAAGGCTGTGCAAACTCTTTGGAGCTTCTTCAGCTCTAGCCGAATTCGTGCAACTAAACCCTTCGGTTCTCTCAGAGTTTGAAAAGGAAACAAAGTTATTAGATCGCGCAGGTTATGAAGCACTCTTGCTTTCAGCAGTAGCCGATTCGACTCAGGGTAGTGCCCAGCAGATAACTTCCCTGAGAAAGGCCTATCGAACTGCGCTTGTGAAGATTGCGATTTTCGATTTGTCTGCAGTAGATCCAATGTCTGTGCAGCCTAGAGTTTCTCTAGCCTTAGCCGACATTGCTGCGGCAGCTTTAGAAGCAGGACTTGCTATTGCGCGCACAGAACTTTTCTTCACCTCCGACCATGGTCTGTTTAGTCAAGATGAGGTAATGGCCACAAGGCTTGCGGTTATTGGAATGGGAAAAGGTGGCGCGGGAGAGCTCAACTACATCAGCGATGTCGATGTGATTTTCGTAGCAGAAGCAAAAGATTCTTCAATTGAGACATCGAGAATGCTCGAAGTAGCCACAAGGCTTGCCACTCGAATGATGCGAGCAATTGACTCCACCAATCCTGAACCTCCACTTTGGCAAGTCGATGCGAATCTAAGACCAGAAGGTAAAGCTGGATCTCTTGTTCGTACTCTAGACTCTCACATTAGTTATTACTCCAGGTGGGCAGAGAACTGGGAGTTCCAAGCATTACTAAAAGCTAGACCAATGGCAGGGGATAAGGAACTTGGCAAGGCATACTTCGATGCAATGAACCCGTTGGTGTGGGAATCGACTCAAAGAGAGAACTTTGTTGAGTCTGTTCAAAAGATGCGTGAAAGGGTTAGCGGTAACATTCCTCTAGATGAAGTCGATCGCCAGATAAAGCTTGGTCCGGGCGGACTTAGAGATATCGAATTCACTGTTCAACTAATGCAATTGGTTCACGGAAGAACTGATTCAACTGTTAGAGCGGCAGACACTCTCACCGCAATTGATGAGTTATCGAGCGGAGGTTATATGGGTCGTGTCGAAGCTGCCGAGTTCGCTGGACACTATAAGTTTCTCAGAGTTCTCGAACATCGAATTCAGATGTCGAAGATGAGAAGAACTCATCTGATGCCGATTGACGAAGAGGAGCAACGCTCTATCGCTAGGTCAGTAAATCTTGACTGGACCGCTGAAGAGTTGCAATCAATCTGGGCTGAAGTAAAACTTGAAGTTCGAGCTCTACATCAAAGAATTTTCTACCGACCACTGCTTGCCGCAGTTTCCAAAGCCGGAGGTGAACTAGAACTATCCAACGAGCAAGCCACTGATCGACTTCTTGCTATCGGCTACCAAAACCCTGAAGGTGCGCTGCAACATATCAAGGCTCTGACCTCTGGTCTTACCCGTAGAGCACAGATTCAGAAGCAATTGCTCCCCGTGCTACTTCAGTGGTTCTCCGAAGGTACAGATCCAGACTCTGCACTTCTTGCTTTTCGAAGATTGAGCGAGAACCTTGGGGAGTCGCACTGGTATCTACGAATGCTCAGAGATAGTTCAGGTGCAGCAGAACGTCTCAGTATTGCACTATCGAATAGCAGACTTGCGACATCTCTACTTGAACTAATTCCAGAAGGCGCTGCCTGGTTTGAAGATCCAGATTCACTGAAGCCAACAAGCCTTGAGGATCTCAATGCGCAGTCTTCCGCATTAGCTAATAGACATTCGAACCTGGACGATTTTTCTAAGGCTGTTAGACACATAAGAAGAAGAGAGACTTTGCGTCTTGCTCTAGGTGCAGTTGTAGGTGAACTAACCATTCTTGAGATAGCCAATGGTCTGTCGGATTTGACTGAGTGGTATCTGTCGACACTCACCTCTGCAGTCAAGCTTTCAATAGAGCAGGAGAGCACAGCTTCCATCGATTTCGGCATCGTAGCAATGGGTCGCTTTGGAGGGCAAGAACTCGGATTTGGCAGCGATGCTGATTTGATGTTTGTTTATCGAAACGACCAAGATAGCGACTCTGAGCGTACGCAGAAGCAAGCTGAGCGAATCATTTCTGAACTTCACCGATTGGTTACTGATCCCCAACTTGAGTTCCAGATAGATATGGACCTACGTCCAGAAGGTAAGAACGGTTCGGTTGCAAGATCTATCGATTCTTATCGTGCTTACTACAGCCGATGGGGTGACATCTGGGAGAACCAAGCTCTGCTTCGGGCTCGAGTAATCTACGGAAGTGAAACACTTGTTACCGAATTCAATGAGGTCATCGACAAGTACCGTTATCCAGAAGAATTAGCTGAGAAGTCTGTAGTCGAGATTCGACGAATCAAAGCCCGCATTGAAACAGAACGCTTGCCTCAAGGAGCTGACCCGAAGAGACATCTAAAACTAGGCAGAGGTTCTCTTTCGGACATTGAGTGGCTAGTTCAGTTAATGCAATTGAAGCACGGCAATGAACACCCAGAAATCAGAACGCCACGAACTCTTGACGCTCTTGACGCGTTAGTTAGTTGCGACTTAATGCAAGAGCATGAAGTTAAGGTTTTACGAGATGCATGGATACTGACCAGTCGAGTTAGATCATCAGGCGTTCTTTGGTCCAATAAGCTTTCTGATGTCTTGTCATTGGATAGAAGACAACTAGAAGGCATGGCAAGAATTCTTGAGTATCCTCGCGGATCGGCAAGTACGTTGGAAGAGGACTACCTTGCCCACACCAGAAGATCGAGGCAAGTATTCGAAAGAGTCTTCTTCGCCTAGTTATAGAAAAAGCGGGTCACTAAATAAGTGACCCGCTATTTCTTTAGAAACTAAACGCCGTAGTAAAGCTCGAACTCATATGGGTGAGGTCTCTGAGCGAATGGCTTGATTTCCTTCTCGCGCTTGTAATCAATCCAAGTCTCAATTAGGTCCTTGGTGAATACGTCTCCTGCTAGCAGGTACTCGTGGTCGCTCTCAAGGGCCTTTAGGACTTCTTCTAGAGAACCTGGAACTTGAGGGATGTTCTTAGCTTCCTCTGGTGGCAACTCGTATAAATCCTTGTCCACTGGAGCGTGAGGCTCAATACGGTTCTTGATTCCATCAAGACCAGCCATCAACATGGCAGCGAAGGCTAGGTATGAGTTTCCTGATGCATCTGGTGCACGGAACTCGATGCGCTTCGCCTTCGGGTTAGTTCCAGTCATTGGAATACGAATTGCAGCTGATCGGTTACCAGCTGAGTAAACAAGGTTCACTGGAGCTTCGAAACCAGGAACTAGACGGCGGTAGCTGTTTACAGTTGGGTTGGTGAACGCAAGCAGGCTAGGAGCGTGTTTTAGTAGACCACCGATGTACCAACGAGCCATATCTGATAGTCCACCGTAGCCGTTCTCGTCATAGAACAATGGCTTGCCATCTTTCCATAGTGACTGGTGAACGTGCATACCCGAACCGTTGTCACCCATAAGTGGCTTAGGCATGAAGGTTGCTGTCTTGTTGTAGTTGTATGCGGTGTTCTTGACGATGTACTTGAACTTTAGAACGTCATCTGCAGACTGCACCAAGGTGCTGAATCGGTAGTTGATTTCACACTGACCAGCAGTTCCAACTTCGTGGTGGCTGCGCTCAACAACAAGTCCAGCTTTTTCTAGGTTTAGAACGATTTCATCGCGGATGTCAGCTAGGTGATCCACCGGTGAAACAGGGAAGTAACCGCCCTTGTATGGGGTCTTGTTACCTAGGTTGCGACCACCATCCGATTCTGTTTCACGAGCTGAGTTCCATGCACCTTCAATTGAGTCAACGAAGTGGAATGCGGTGTTTGACTTTGACTCGAAGCGAACCTCATCGAATATAAAGAATTCTGCTTCTGGGGCAAAGAATGCCGTGTCAGCGATACCGGTTGAAGCAAGGTAAGCCTCAGCCTTCTTGGCAACCTGGCGTGGGTCACGGTGGTAGATCTCGCCATTACGTGGGTTGTAAATGTCGAAGTTGATAATTAGGGTCTTCTCAACTCGGAATGCATCAAGGTAAGCGGTTGTCACATCTGGAATCAATTGCATATCTGACTCGTGAATAGAAGCGAAACCTCTAATAGATGATCCATCGAATAGCTGACCGTTGACGAAGAAGTCCTCGTCGATCTGGCTAACTGGAAGATTGAAGTGTTGCTGGACACCAGGCAGATCAGTGAAGCGAACGTCTAGGAACTTGACGTTTTCATCTTTGATGTACTTGATGACCTCGGATGCTGATTTAAACATAGGGTAAGCCCTTCAAAGGTTTTGTGGGATCGAACGTTCCGTTACGCTCAAAACAACTTTATAGGGCTGACGGGGTAGAAAACACCAACGAATGTTTCGGGATTGTAAAACCTTGGAAACCTACTGAATACGGCGTGAGGCTCTTACCTTCATTGGGTCAATACCCTTAGGTATCGGTAGCCCTGAACGGCTATCTATTGAAGATAATCGGTTCTGAACGGCGGTGATTTCAGCTCTGGTTAGGCTTCTCTTAAGTCTTGAGATCTTCTTGTGTAGCTGACCTAGGGGTACACCCTCGCCGTCCTGAGCGCTGTAGAAGGTGTGCACTGTGACACCTGAAGCGAGTCTTTGAACCTTGCGACGCTCATCTTCGAGTAGTGCTCTAGCGCTAGTTTTTTGGCCTTCTGCCATTAGAACGACTCCAGCAGGCCCAACAATCCGGAAGACCATGTCCTTGGTTCTTGCATTCACGGCAACTGGCTGGTTAGTTCCCTTCCAGCGTCTACGAGTTAATGTGCCAACAGTGATTGAAAGCCTGCCTGGTTCGGCTTCGTACTTCTTGAAGATTGCTGTGTTGGCTCTTCTAGTCAATGTCAGGAGAACGGTTAGATACGCAGTAACGATTGCCAAGATAACCCAAATAACCATGCCTAGGAAAGCAAGACCAGTCAGGATTACACCAACTCCGGTAATGAAAACAAACATCAATGAACCGAAGAGGATGCCCATCGGTAGTGCCTTAGGGTCAGCTTCCTTCAGGAATGCCATCTGCTCTCTGAATTGGGAGAACATGCCTCTACCCTTAGGTTTCTTGACTTTTCCCTGCTTTGGTGCTTTTTCTTTTTTTGCCATTTGATGAACCTTTTCGTCGTTCTTACTTTACTGCTTGGCTGAAGCCGTCTTTGGCAGCCGCCTCTGCTAGATGTTGTAGATGTTCAGGTATGGTCTCGCCACGTTTGATCATGGACTGCGCCCATAGTCGTCCTGCGCGGTAACTACTTCTTACTAGTGGTCCGCTAAGAACCCCTAGAAAACCCATACCTTCAGCAATCTCTTTGAGTTCAACAAATTCTTGAGGTTTGACCCAACGAGAAACTGGATGGTGCCTAACAGTTGGTCTTAGGTACTGAGTGATCGTGATGATGTCTGTCCCAGCATCGTAGAGATCCTGAAGAGCTTGAACCACTTCGCTTATCTCTTCACCCATTCCCAGAATCAGGTTGCTCTTGGTTACCATACCCGCGGTACGACCTTGTGTAATGACATCTAACGATCTGTCATAGGTGAATGCAGGCCTAATCTGTTTGAAGATCCTAGGAACTGTTTCAACGTTGTGTGCAAATACTTCTGGTTTCGCATCGAAAATCTTCTGAAGTAGTTCTGGCTTTCCTGAGAAGTCTGGAATCAGAATCTCAACACCGGTGCCAGGGGATTGCTTGTGAATTTGCCGAATTGTCTCTGCATATAGCCAGGAACCCTCATCAGGAAGATCGTCACGGGCTACACCAGTAACAGTCGAGTAGCGTAGCTGCATCTTCTTTACAGACTCGCCAACTCTTCGCGGCTCGTCAGGATCTAGATTCGCTGGCTTACCGGTATCAATCTGACAGAAGTCGCATCGTCTCGTGCATTGTGCTCCACCTATGAGGAAGGTCGCTTCTCTGTCTTCCCAACATTCGAAAATGTTTGGGCAGCCTGCTTCTTGGCAAACCGTGTGCAGGTTTTCTGTCTTTACAAGAGTGTGTAGAGCTTGGTACTCAGGACCCATCTTTGCTTTGGTCTTGATCCACTCAGGCTTGCGTTCAATAGGAACTTCAGCGTTACGGGCTTCGACCCTAAGCATTCGCTTTGGTGCTACTGGCTCTTCGCTCAATTTGAGACCTTCTCTATTTCAACTAGACGTTTTTGAATAATCTCGGCAGCCATTGCTGGAGTAACCTCACGGTTTAGTAACTTGCTAATCGTACTTGTTGCCGCGTCCTTGATTCCGCAGGCAATTATGGTGTCATAAGCGTCAAGGGAGTTGTTGCAGTTCATAGCAAAGCCGTGCATGGTTACTTTCTCAGCAACTCGAATGCCGATGGCTGCAATTTTCACATGCGTATCACCAACAGGAGCCCACACTCCAGAACGACCAGCAACTCTCTCAGTATGTAAGCCAAGTTCAGCTATTGAGTCGATTAGTACCTGCTCTAACCAGCGGACATAACCAACAACATCAATGGGTTCAGGAAGGCGCATGATTGGATAGCCGACAAGCTGACCTGGTCCATGCCAGGTAATCTTCCCACCACGGTCCACATCGATAACTGGAGTTCCATCAAGTGGACGCTCTTCATCTTCTGTTCGCTTACCAGCTGTGTAGACACCATCGTGTTCTAGCAGAAGCACAGTGTTAGGTCTTTCTCCACTAACCACCTCTGCGTGGACTTGCCTTTGAATGTCCCAAGCTTCTTGATAATCGACAAAATTAGGTGCTAGACCTAGAACTTCGAAGATGGGCATGTCTCAATTCTAAATCCCATCCACAGCTTCAAATGACTCGAGAGTTATGAACACAGGGTATCTAGAGTCCCCATATTCTGAACCGTCAAGGAAAGAATTAGGCATGTTCTCCTTTCAGAAGCCTGCTCTAAGGCATTTTGCGGTGATGAAGAGAGCCAAGATAAGCCGTTACGGCCACCTCTGGCTGG
The DNA here is from genome assembly GCA_044347325.1 of Rhodoluna sp. Taxonomy (GTDB): domain Bacteria; phylum Actinomycetota; class Actinomycetes; order Actinomycetales; family Microbacteriaceae; genus Rhodoluna. The sequence continues at coordinate 21,232 of JBIIXN010000005.1, forward strand.
TCAAAGACAGGAGGGGGCTTGGACTAGATCAATTGTTACTCGTGCCAAGTAAGCGCAGAGTCTGGCCATTGCTTCTTAGTGCACTGTCGAAGCATGAGGCATCCCCAGTTCGCCTTCGCAATTCCCGAGTGGCAATACTCATAGGATCAACAGACACCAAGAGTGTCATTACAGCTCTTCGAGAAACCAAAAATGAATCAGTTGTGCTGAACGCTATCTCAGGATTCGAACAAGGACGATCCAGACTGAGGACGAAACCACTACTCGCAATTGCAGGTCTGGCAGCGTTAGTTGTAGGTGCGAATCTCATTCCGAAGAGCATTTCAACTCAAGCTGCTGTTGTTGAGAGTCAACCTCTCGAACGGCTAGCAAAGGTGTGTGAAATTGAATTGAACCAAGGCGAAGAGATACTCGGATCAACCAAGAAACTTAAACGTGTATCGATTAAGGAAACAGAATTCGTTGTCGCATCAAGCCAGAGGCTTGGGGGATTACTTCAGCTAAAGCTCAAGCGTTCTTGCGATGGTAAATACTTCAGAGTTGATGCTTGGTCAGATAAGACCAAAGTCTTGTTAGCTAAAATCTATTAGAAACCGAAGTTGCCCTGGAAGTTTGCATCTTCAAGTCTGTTTTTTACTTCAACCAAGAATCTGCTTGCGTCGGCACCGTCAATGATTCTGTGATCGTATGAAAGAGCTAGATAAACCATGCTTCGGATAGCAATGCTGTCTTGACCATTCTCATCAGTAACTACAACAGGACGCTTTGAAACAACACCTGTTCCTAGGATGGCTGACTGCGGAAGGAATACAACAGGAGTATCAAACAATGCGCCCCTTGAACCTGTGTTAGTCAATGTGAAGGTTCCACCTGAAAGCTCGTCTGGCTTCAACTTGTTTTCACGAGTTCTGGCGGCCATGTCTGCGATCTGTTGAGCAATTACGCCAAGGCTCAAAGTTGCAGCGTCACGAATAACTGGAGTTAGCAGACCCCGCTCTGTGTCAACAGCAAAGCTGATGTTCTCTGTTGCGTGGTAGACAATGTTCTCCCCATCGATAGCTGCGTTGATCTTCGGGTTTGTGCGAAGAGCCTCTGCAGCAGCCAAGAAGAAGAAAGGCATGAAGTTTAGTTTTACGCCAGTCTTAGATGTGAACTCAGCCTGGACCTTTGTACGCAGTTGAGCAATCTTCGTCACATCAACTTCAACAACTGTTGTCAGTTGCGCACTAGAAACCATTGAAGCAACTGCACGCTCACCAAGGACTTTACGAAGTCTTGACATTGGCTCAACTGTTCCGCGAAGCGCAGATGGAGTAGCAGTTGGAGCAGGAGTGTGTACTGCAGTAGCAGAAGACGTTCCGCTTGCTGCTGTTAGCACGTCTTCACGACGAATTCTGCCGCCAACACCCGTGCCTGCAACGCTTGAAAGGTTCACGCCAGACTCGGCAGCCAATTTACGAACTAGAGGTGTGACGTAGCTTGGATCCGAACTAGTTGCTGCAGGAGTAACAGGAGCAGCAACAGGTGTTGAAACCTGAGGAGTAAATACAGGAAGAGTTGGAGGAGTTACTACAGGTGCAACTGGAGGAGCTACTGGTGCCTGAACAACTGGAGCAATAACAGGAGCAGCAACTACTGGAGGAGCAACAGGAGCCGCCACTGGTGCTGGAGCTTCAACTACCGGTGGGGCAGCTGCTACAGGAGTGCTTGAAGCCACACCGTCACCGATGATTGCAAGAACTGCGCCTACTAGAGCAACTTCATCTTCCTGAACAAGGATCTGCTGCAAAACACCAGCCACTGGAGATGGGATTTCTGTATCGACCTTGTCGGTTGATACCTCAACTAGTGCTTCATCGATTGCAACAGTGTCGCCAACCTTCTTCAGCCATCTAGTGATGGTTCCTTCAGTAACGCTTTCACCAAGCGCTGGAAGTTTAACTTCGCTCATTATTTACTCCTTGTGGGCAATTACTAGTTTAGGCGTGTGCGTGAAGTGGTTTACCAGCCAAAGCCATGTGGGCTTCACCGATAGCTTCGTTCATGGTCGGGTGGGCGTGAACAAGGGAAGCAACTTCCTCAGGGAATGCTTCCCAGTTGACGATAAGTTGTGCTTCACCAATCTGTTCTCCGACGCGGGAGCCAATCATGTGAATTCCAACTATTGGGCCGTTGTTCTTTCTGATCAACTTGATGAAACCTGCAGTTCCTAGGATCTGGCTCTTGCCGTTTCCACCTAGGTTGTATTCATAGACAGAGATGTTGTCCTGTCCGTGTACTTCAGCAGCCTTTGCTTCGGTAAGGCCAACTGATGCAATCTCAGGCTCTGAGTAGGTAACCTTTGGAATACCTAGCTCGTCGATAGCTGCTGGACGAAGACCTGCAATTTCTTCAGCAATGAAGATACCCTGCTGGAAACCACGGTGAGCCAGCTGAAGTCCTGGAACGATGTCTCCCGCTGCATAAACACCAGGCACTGATGTCTCAAGTCTTTCGCTGGTTAGCACGTAACCGCGATCCATCTGGATGCCATTCTCTTCATAACCAAAGCCTGCTGTGTTAGGTCCACGACCAACTGCAACAAGCATTAGCTCGCCGTCGAATGTTTCACCGTTTTCAAGAGTTGCAACAACGCCGGTAGCACTCTGCTGAACGCCTTGGAATCTAACGCCAGTTTTGAAGTTGATTCCACGCTTGCGGAATGCTCGCTCCATAGCCTTACTCACAGATGCGTCTTCGTTAGGGACTAAGGTGGGCAGACCTTCGATGATGGTTACATCAGTTCCGAATGAACGCCAGATAGATGCGAACTCAACACCGATAACCCCACCACCAAGAACGATAACCTTGCTAGGAACAAAGTCAAGTTGAAGAGCTTGCTCTGAAGTGATTACTCGGCCGCCGATTTCAAGACCTGGAAGGGTCTTGCTGAAAGAACCGGTTGCAAGAACAATGTTCTTACCTGTGTATAGATCTCCATTTACTGAGATGGTTTTTTGAGCAACAAGTCTCCCTTCACCAGCAACAACAGTGATCTCTTTTGCTGCGACTAAACCGGTTAGTCCCTTGAAAAGTCGATCAACAATTCCATCTCTGTACTTGTTCACCTGAGGCATGTCGACACCTTGGAATGTTGCTTGAATGCCAACAGCTCCAGCATCGCGAGTTACATCTGCGACTTCAGCTGAGTGAAGTAGAGCCTTGGTTGGAATACAACCACGGTGCAAACAGGTGCCACCTAGTTTGTCTCTTTCGATCAGTGCGACTGAAAGACCTAGTTGTGCACTGCGTAGGGCAGCAGCGTAGCCACCGCTTCCGCCACCAATAATTACGACGTCGAAATTATGCTCGGCCAATTTTGCTCCTCAAAGCGAGATGTTGATTAAAGGGTTCGTTATAAAGGTTACTAGAAGACTATTTCTTCTGTTTTGCTGCCATTTGCTCAGCCACAGTTACTAGGGTTCTAACCATAGAACCGGTAGCACCCTTGACGGCATAGCCGTATGGGGCTAGGTCGTTGTTGGCAGCCGTGGCAAAGTCCAAGTGTGCCCAGTTGAGGCGTTCCTTGCTTTTTGGTGATGCCAAGCCAACAAATTCTCGAAGGAATAAGCCGCCGACAAGCATGCTTCCGGCAGGATTCCCCAATCTACTGTTCACGAAGTCAGCAATATCTGACTTCAGAAGATCGAACAGCTCTTCGGCTAGGGGCATGTGCCAGACAAGTTCGCCAGCTGCACTTGCAGCCTTCTCAATAGCTGCGACTGCATTATCTTCACCCATCAGACCTGTGTACCTGTTTCCAAGTGCCACTCTTGCACCACCTGTCAATGTTGCTATGTCGATCAATAGATCTGGCTTCAGCTCTGAAGCTAGAATCAGGCCATCGGCCATGACCAAACGACCCTCGGCGTCAGTGTTTATGATTTCCACAGTCTTGCCATTACGGAATGTTATGACATCGGTTGGCCGAGTGGCCGAACCTGAAGGCATGTTCTCGGCAATGCATAAAAATGCAGTTACTTTGATTGGTAAGCCTAGTTTTGCAATCGCAAAGGTTGCCTGAGCGATTGTGGCTGCACCTGCCATGTCGTACTTCATTCCAAGTATTCCTAGAGGTGGCTTAAGTGAAATACCGCCAGTGTCAAAAGTAATACCTTTACCAACCAGAGCTAGATGAGCTTTTGCCTTTACTGGTGCGTAAGTTATCTTGACAAGTCTTGGACCACGAACTGAACCTTGTCCAACAGAAAGAATGCCTGTGCATTTTTCCTTAGCAAGTTTCTTCTCGTCCCAGATTTCAATAGTGACACCAGGAATTTTTGATTGTGATTTTACAATCTCAGCCATCTTCGCTGGGTAGAGATCATTACCTGGAGCGTTAACCAGGTCTCTAGTTTGGTTCAGTGCTTGTGAGAGCACTGCAACTCTAGTTAGGTCTGCTTTAGTCACTGTCTTCGAGGTAACAAGGTTCACTGTCTTGAGAGCAGAAGACTTCTTCTCACCCGACTTGTATAAGTTGTATTCGTATTGAACGATCGCAATGCCTTCTAGAAGTGCTAAAGCAATTTCGGAAGATGCAATTGGTATGTCAATTGTGAGTGATTTCACATCGTTGAAAGCTCTACCGATTGCTCCACCAACTTCACGCGCCTTAGCGTGAGTGGTTACGCCACCACCAAGTCCGATTAGTCCAACCACAGTTGAGCCAACGCTGAGCCTAGAGGTTGCTTCGAATGCGCCAGAAACTGATAAGGCTTTTAGATTTAGTGACTTCAGGCCAGCTAACTTAGCTCCAGATCCTTGAAGTTTGAGGTCTTTACCATCCAGTCCAACTCCGTAAACAGAGATTGAGTCTGAGGTTGACTTAGGGACAGATGCACTTACTTTGAATGAGATAGAGGTCATGAACTCCATGTTATCTAGGCGAAAGTAGAATGAACACATGGCACGGCCTAATTCTCTTTATACGCTCGTCAACTCAGGCATTTTCATCCCTGAGCGTCTTCACCTGTTTGCCTCAATTTCAGGGTTCACTGACGCGGGATCTTCTATGCAGCAGATATCTGAGCACATTCTTGGCAATCTCGAGTACGAGACCATTGTGGCGTTCAACAACGACGAGCTCTTGGACTACCGTTCAAGACGACCAGTAATGTACTTCGAGCAAGACCACATCGAGGACTACCAGCCGGCATCTCTGTCTCTCCATTTAGTACGAGATGAAGTAGGAACTCAATTCCTGTTTCTAAATGGCTATGAGCCAGATTTCAAGTGGGAAGCATTTGCTTCAGCTATTGAGCAGTTGTTTGCACTTTTAGTTATCGAAGACATGACTTGGCTACACGCCATCCCTTTTCCGATTCCGCATACCAAGCCAGTTGGTGTCACAGTTTCGGGTAACCAGAAAGAAGTTATTGCTGAGTATTCAGAATGGAAACCTCGAACTCAAGTACCTGGCAACATCATGCACCTTCTTGAATACAGACTCACTCAGGCAAACATTCCAAGCACAGGTTTTGTTCTGCTTGTTCCCCACTATTTATCCGACTCTGAATTTCCACAAGCGGCCGTTGCTGGTTTAGAGCTAATAAGTTCCCACCTTGGCTTAGTATTCCCAACCGATGATCTTCGGGATGAAGGCGATGCGTTCCTCCGCAGAATCACAACTCAAATGGCAGAGAACCAAGACCTTGCACGCATGGTTCAAGGACTCGAAGCTAGTTTCCAGAACGAGCGTTCGGCTAATGGCTTAGGTTCAGTCAAGCCTCGCGAGAGAGCAATCCCAGACGCAGACGAGATTGCTGCAGAACTCGAAGGTTATTTAGCTAGCCACCAGAAGAACAAACAGGAAAACGAAGAGGACCAAGACTGAAGCGTTCGCCAACGCTGGTTCTCACTGTTGCGGGTCTGGCATATTTCTTAGCAGTTACTCAAAGATCTTCTCTTGGTGTAGCGACGCTAACCGCAAGCGAACGTTTTGACACTAACGCTCAACAGCTGGCAACTCTTGCTGTGTTCCAACTTGTTGTTTATGCTGCAATGCAGATTCCAGTAGGAATCTTAGTTGATCGTTTCGGTGCAAGAGTTCTCTTAGCTGTCGGTGCGGGCATTATGGCTGTTGGTCAACTTACAGTTGCATTTGCACCAAGTCTTGAAGTTGCTGTTGTTGGTCGAATGCTTGTTGGCATGGGCGATGCTTTCACGTTTCTGGCTATGATTCGAATGGTTAACGGATGGTACTCAGGATCAAAAGCTTCGAAGATGCAGCAGTATGTTTCAACAATTGGTCAGACGGGTCAATTCTTTTCTGCTTTGCCGTTTTGGATCATGCTTCAGAACTTAGGTTGGGAATCAGCGTTCTCGATCATGGCCGCCGCATCTGTTCTAGTTGTTCTACTCTTGATAGCCTTCACAGCTAATGAATCAGATGCGAGCAGTGGTAAGTCACACGCAGTCAATTCTTTTAAACAAGCATGGGGACAGCTACTTCTGAACGTTCGAATCCCTGGTATACGAATGTCTTTCTGGACACATTTCACCACACAACCAACAACAACTTCAGTTTCTTTGTTGTGGGCGGTTCCATATTTAGTGACTGCTGAAGGGCAACCCCTAGGTTTCGTAGCTTTCATACTTTCGGCAATGGTTGCATTCGGATTCATTACTGGACCAATAATTGCTGAGGTGTGTGCGAGAGCTCCGCATCTAAGAGCCAAGATGGTTTATGGGGTAGTAGGCCTGACTGTTGGGGCATGGATTGTTTTGCTTTCTATGCCTGGCCAGTCTCCTGCGTGGTTGCTTCTTACCTGCTTCCTCCTAATCTCTATCGGTGGTCCAGCTTCCATGATTGCCTTCGATTTCTCTAAGGACTTTGTTCCTAAGGAACGATTGGGATCAGCAAATGGTTTTGCCAACGTAGGTGGCTTCTTGGCTACGTTCACAATGATGTATTTGACAGGTCTTGTAATTGACCTTCTCTATGACCCAACTAGAGGCGTTGATAGGTATACCGTTGAGAGTTTCCGTTGGGGATTCGCTTCTCAGTTCCTTGTGATTGCTGTTGGCTTGGTGTTCTTCACTAGGGAACGTAGGAAAGTACAGGCCAAAGTCCAGATCTAGGGAATGAATAGCCTGTTTTGCTGGTTGTTAGCAATAGGTAAGCCATTTGGCTCCGTTGAACCGTTAAGTCACTCGGAGGTGGCATAATTGGAGACAGACCCAGTCAATTCATCCGATTTGACATGGGTCTTCGTAATACCCAATTTTTCGATACGGTCAACCCTTAGACACTGAAGGTTCACATGGCTTCAAAACCAGCAAAGACTTCTGCTACTGCAGTTAAGAAAGCTGCTGCACCCAAAGAAGCGGCATCGAAGAAAACTACTAAAGGAAACGCAATTAAATCTTCAACAACCAAAGCTCCTGCCGTTAAGGCAAAGGCAACAGCAACAAAGTCAAAGCCCACAATTAAAAAGCCCGCTGCCAAGCTCGTAGCGAAGCCAACCAAGGCAACTCCTAAGGCTGCTGAGAAGGTGACTAAGCCAGCTTCTAAGGCCACTAAGCCTGCTGCCAAGCCGGCAGCTAAAGCAACCGCGAAGAAAGTTGTTGCCAAGCCTGTTGCAAAGAACGTAACTGCTAAGCCAGTTGCTAAGGGAACTGCAAAGCCAGCAACTAAGACGGCTGTCAAGACTTCACCAAAAGCAGCTGCGAAGACTTCACCAAAAGCAGCTGCGAAGACTCCAGCGAAAGCTGTTGTCAAATCTCCAAAGAAGATTTCACCTACCAAGGGCCTAGGCATTGATGATCTAGAGCTAGATGACGAAGAAGATGATTTAGACCCGGAGGCCATTGTTGCCGAAGCGGATGTTGATGTCATTGTCGCTGAGATTGAAGAAGTACACCCTGATGTCGAAGAAGATGACGACAAGCCAATAGTTCCTGAAGGAGCTCTAGTTCTTTCAACAAAAGAGGAAGATGATCTTCAAGTTCAAAGCACATCCATCACAGGGGCAACTGCTGACCCGGTTAAGGATTACCTAAAGCAAATTGGTAAGGTTGCGCTTCTTAACGCGGAACTTGAAGTTGAACTAGCAAAACGAATTGAAGCTGGTTTGTTTGCTGAAGAAAAGCTTGCGACAGATAAGAAACTTACAGCTGACATGAAGCGCGACCTGAAGTGGGTTGTGAAAGACGGGCAGAGATCAAAGAGCCACCTTCTAGAAGCGAACCTAAGACTTGTGGTTAGCCTTGCAAAGCGTTATACCGGTCGTGGAATGCAATTCCTAGATCTCATTCAAGAAGGTAACCTCGGTCTAATTAGAGCCGTTGAAAAGTTTGACTACACAAAGGGTTTCAAGTTCTCAACCTATGCAACTTGGTGGATTCGTCAGGCAATTACACGCGCTATGGCTGACCAGGCAAGAACTATTCGTATTCCAGTTCACATGGTTGAAGTTATTAACAAGCTTTCTCGCGTTCAGAGGCAACTGCTTCAGGATCTAGGTCGCGAACCAACTCCTGAAGAACTTGCAAGAGAGCTAGACATGACACCTGAGAAGGTAGTTGAAGTTCAGAAGTACGGACGAGAGCCTATTTCTCTATCAACTCCACTTGGTGAAGATGGCGACTCTGAGTTCGGTGATCTAATTGAAGACACTGAAGCGGTTCAACCAGCTGACGCTGTTGCCTTCCGTATCATGCAGCGTGAAATCGAGCGTCTACTCGACACATTGACTCCTCGTGAGGCTGCTGTGATCAGAAGCCGTTACGGTATCGGCGATGGCGTCATGAAGACTCTTGACCAGATTGGTGAAGAACACGGTGTTACTCGTGAGCGCATTAGACAGATTGAAGCCAAGACCATGTCTAAGCTCAAGCACCCGTCTCGTGCACAGTGGCTCAGAGACTTCATCAAAGAGAGCTAATTCTTGCGTTATCTACCAGCACTGCTAGTTGGCCGCTTGGTTCGCTTCGCGGTGCGAATGGTTAGACCTGGTGGCGGTTCGGCTTTACCTGGGTTAGTAGTTAGCAAACTTGCTCCTAATTTGGTTTACAAAACACTCAAATCTTTCGAGTATGGGCTTGTCATCATCACTGGAACCGCTGGTAAATCAACCACAACCAAGATGGTTGTTGCTATTGCTCGAGCACACGGACTAGAAGTGTTTACTAACCCATCAACTGCGAACATTGAACAGGGCTTCTTTAGCACCATTGTTAGACAAGCAAATTTGTTTGGTAAAGTTCCGGGTTCGATTGCCATCTTAGAAATGGATGAAGGGCACGCAGCATCAATCGTTGACAAAGTCAAACCAAGAACCTCGGTCATTCTGAACGTCTTCGAAGATCAACTTGATCGCTTTGTTGATCCTGCTTTTGTTCGTGCAAAGTTGTTGCAGGTCGCTAAGGCAACCTATGGAACCGTAGTTCTTAACGCCGATGACCAAAACTGTTTGATGATTGCACAAGAGGTCCCCGAAAACATAGAGTTCTTCGGATTAGGCAAGGCACTGTCGAAACACGTTGGTGATTCCATGTCGTATGCACAGACTTACCAAGAGAACATTAAGAGACCGGAAGCAGCAACTGAAGCCGTGTCGCTCAATGGAAGAGAACTAAAAGCATCTATCCATGGGCATGAACTGAATGTTCAGCTACCAAGCAGGGGAGTGCACTTCGCTCTTGATGCACTCGCTGCATTGTCTTGCTCTCGCGAGGTACTTGGAGACAAGTTTGACTTAGCCCTGGCAACTCGAGTTCTCAATGAGTTACCACCAGTGTTTTCACGCGGTGAGATTCGTGAAGTAAATGGTCAGCCTTGTGAATTCATATTGATTCAGAACCCAATTAGCATGCAGTTGAACATAGACAATCTCCCAGAAGAACAAGATCAAGTTTTCTTTGCTATTGGTCGTGACGTTCATGATCCTTCCTGGATGTGGACTGTGGATCTAAAGAACCTCAAAGGCGTTCACACTGTAAGTGGATTCAACTATGCCGACGCAGCTCTACTGCTTGCTTACAAAGGCGTTGAAGCAGTGAATGTTGAAGAGGACTACTTCAAGGCCATCGATGAATTCTTTGCCTTGCCAGCACCAACTCATGGCATCAAGATAGTTCTCTATAGCGCTGACGCTATGCGACGACTCAGAAGATACTTGGGTTTCACAGATCCTGAGGATGTGGAACGTGTCTAAGTCACTGAAGCTTGCTGTTCTTTATCCAGGTCACCTCAATCTCAACGGAGATGCTGCCAACTTTGAAGTCCTCCAACGCAGGCTTCAGTGGTTTGGTGTTAGTTCTGAGATTCATAACATTCATAAGCCATCTCAGCTTGAGAACTTCGACTATGTCTTACTGGGACATGGTTCGGCCGATGCTTGGAGTCAGCTTGAGACGATTGACCCTCACTTGATTTCCAAGCTAGTAGAAAGAGTCAGAGCAGGCGCCCCTGTTATGGCCGTTTCTTCTGGTTACGAAATTCTTTTCGAAGCGCTCAACGGGTCAACAACTAAGCATGCTGAACGCGTGAGTGAGTTCAAAGATGTCGATGGTGTGGTGGGTTATGTAAATAGCGAAGCTCAACTACCAGAAATTACTTGGGTTGAGAATTCGTTTCTGACTCTTTTTCACGGTCCTGTCTTTGCGAAGAATCCCGAGCTTGCAGACAAGTTTCTCGGAGATGTTATTCAGGGCGCAAAGAACAACGCGAATCAAATTAAGTATGTGAATGAGTTGGCTGAAGCCAGCCGAAGAATTGCTTTTGAAGACTAGTTAAGCTTGTCAGTCTCGTCTTGCCAGGTGATGGCAATCGGCTTTAGCTTGTCCTTGTTGGCTGTTCCGTGATGACCGCAGAAAACTAGGTCGCCAGTTGCTAGAACTACTCTGATGAACGCCTGAGCTCCACAAATGTCGCAACGATCCGCTGCTGTTAGTGCAGGTAGATTCGTGGTCTCTTCTACCGCTTCGTTGGTGCTTTCAGTCTGTTCCATTAGTTCCTCCATAACTACTACAACACAGATGCGCCACTGTTTCTTCCTCATTTCCCCGTATTTCGCTATCTGCGAATAGTTTTTCATTGCTTGAGTGTCCTAGAGCAGTGAATTCTGGCTTGTTCCTTAGGCTTGAAGCATGCCTTCAAATGATTACTCAGCACGCCATCTCTCCGTCCTAGAAGGCCTAGAGGCGGTTCGTAAGCGCCCAGGAATGTATATCGGCTCCACTGATAGCCGTGGTCTCATGCACTGTCTATGGGAGATCATCGATAACTCCGTAGATGAAGCGCTGGCTGGTCACGGAAAGCTTATTAGCATCGTTCTTCACAAAGATGGCAGCGTTGAGATTTCTGACCTTGCACGCGGTATCCCTGTGGACATTGAGCCTAAGACAGGTCTTTCAGGTGTTGAGGTTGTCTTCACCAAGCTTCATGCTGGTGGAAAGTTTGGTAGTGGTTCATACGCAGCTTCTGGTGGTTTGCACGGTGTTGGTGCATCAGTAGTCAATGCTCTTTCTGAGCGTCTAGAAGTTGAAGTTGATCGAGACGGTAAGACCTGGGCAATGTCCTTCCAGCGAGGAGCTCCAGGCACTTTCGATGACAAGAAAGCTTTAGCCCCATCAAGCCCTTTCAAACCTTTCAAAGACAAGAGCATCCTTAGGGAAATTGGCAAGGTAACCAAGAACAAGACAGGTTCACGTGTTCGATTCTGGCCAGACCCTCAGATCTTTGTTAAAGGCGCTGAGTTTGAGCTGGATGACATTCTTGCCCGCGCTAGACAAACTGCCTTCCTAGTTCCAGGTCTGAAGCTCACTGTGAGCGATCAAAGAGCCGGCAAGCCTGTTGTTCACGAATTCCTCTACCAGGGTGGAATTGTTGAATTCGTAGACTTCCTAGCCAAGGATGCTCCACTTAGCAATGTATGGAGACTAAGCGGCAACGGTGCATACAGTGAAACTGTTCCAGTACTAAACGCTGCAGGCAACATGGAATCCAAAGAGGTGCAGCGCACCTGTGAAGTTGATGTAGTTGTTCGATGGGGGACTGAGTATGACACAGAGATCAAGAGCTTCGTCAACATCATCGCGACTCCTAAGGGTGGAACTCACCTGCAAGGATTCGAGCAAGCATTGCTGAAGGTTCTTCGTACTCAAGCAGATGCCAACTCGAGGAAGTTCAAGCTCGGTAACGAGAAGATCGAAAAGGAAGATGTAACTGCTGGCTTAACTGCAGTTGTCACCGTTCGAATTGCGGAGCCTCAGTTCGAAGGTCAGACTAAGGAGATTCTTGGTACACCTGCGATCAAGAATATAGTTTCGTCAGTTGTTTCTAAGGCACTGACAGACAGATTCAACTCTTCTAAGAGAGAAGACAAGGCACAGACTGCTTTAGTTCTTGAAAAAATAGTAAACGAGATGAAGTCTCGTATTTCAGCAAGAACACACAAAGAGACTCAACGTCGCAAGACCGCTCTTGAATCCTCTTCGCTACCGACAAAGCTTGTTGACTGCAGAACTCAAGACACCATCGACTCAGAACTAATCATTGTTGAGGGTGAGTCTGCTCTAGGGACAGCCAAGCTTGCCAGAAACTCTGAGTTCCAGGCACTGCTGCCTATTCGTGGAAAGATCCTGAACGTTCAGAAGGCTGCCATTACAGACATGCTTAACAACGTTGAGTGTGCATCAATCATTCAAGTTCTCGGTGCTGGATCTGGAAGATCTTTCGATTTAGCGTCTGCTAGGTACGGCAAGATTATTTTGATGAGCGATGCGGATGTCGACGGCGCGCACATTAGAACTCTTTTGCTAACCCTCTTCTATAAGTACATGAGACCTTTGGTTGAAGATGGCCGCGTCTTTGCAGCTGTGCCACCACTACACAGAGTCGTGGTTATGAACCCAGGGACAAAGCCTAATGAAACCATTTACACCTACTCACAACTCGAACTTGAAGCCTTGCTTGCAAAGCTCTCTAAGGCAGGTAAGAAGTATCAGGAACCGATACAGCGTTACAAGGGTCTAGGTGAAATGGATGCTGATCAACTTGCCGAAACAACTATGGACCGTAAGAGTAGATCATTGCGCCGAGTGACAGTAGATGACTTAGCCGCAGCGGAGAAGATGTTTGAACTTCTCATGGGTAACGAAGTAGCTCCGAGAAGAGACTTCATTGTTGATAAAGCAGAATCTTTCGAACGCGAAAGAATCGACGCTTAGTCTTTACCAGCTGAAATAATCGTTGCGCTCAGTGGTGTTCCTGATGCATCTCGCTTAGCCAGATACTCAGGTGTTTCAAGCGGCTTACCTGCTGAGGCGGACCCGAGTATCGGTGCGTTACCCACATAAGCAAAGTAAAGATGGTTTTCATCTCTGATGAACTTGTGAGCTCGCACACCACCGGTTGCTCTTCCCTTAGATGGGAACTCAGCCATCTCAGTGATCTTCGCACTACCAGCATCCATAGCTCCAAGCGATTCACTGTTGCTTGCTGCGGTTAGAACCTGGGTGTCCTTGGTGACCTTGATTGATGTGAAATAGATTGCTTTGGCTCCATCAGCAATCTTGATTCCTGCCATACCTGCAGCTCCACGACCTTGAGGTCTTACGCTCTTTGCGTCAAAGCGAAGCAGCTGCGCATCGTCAGTTACAAAGACAAGGGTGTCCTTCTCAGTGCTCACTTCAGCACCAACGATTGCGTCACCTGACTTTAGCGAGATCACTTCGAACTCAGTCTTAGGTAAGAAGTCTGCGCTTAGTCTCTTGACGACACCCAACTTGGTTCCAATTGCGATTACAGTTTCATCGGTTAGTTCGAATACGCCGACAAGCTTCGTTTGCTTACCTAGTCCTAGGAACTCACTGGCTGAGACAGATTCTGAAACTTCGAATGCACCTTCACTCGCTGGAATGTCACCAGCGTGAACTCTATGCATGATGCCATCAGAAGTTAGGAAGCCGATATAGCTTCTCGTTGTGCTTGAGATAACAGACCTAATAGCATCATGCTTTCTACGTTTATCGGTTTTTATAGGTTCGAGGATTGTTCTTAAAACCTGACCTGACGCTGTTAGCACGATGAAGCAAGGGGAGTCAGCAAGTTGTGCATCGATGGCAGCGGCCTTGGCTGAGCTAACTGGCTTTACCTCAGTGAGACCATCGGTGATAGTTGAACGGCGGTCGTCACCATACTTCTTAGAAACTTCTTCTAGCTCAGCTGCAACCACATCACGCAAGTTCTTATCAGCAGAAAGAATTTTCTTGAGTTCTGCGATCTCTTTGGCAAGTTCCTTACTTTCAGCTTCTAACTCAAGTTTCGAGAATTTGGTAAGTCTTCTAAGCTTTAGTTCAAGAATGTATTCAGCCTGAATTTCTGAAAGTGTGAACTTACTCATCAACTTCTTACGTGCATCATCAACCTCATCGGCTGCACGAATGATCTTGATAACCTCATCAATGCTGAGAATTGCTTTCAGCAAACCCTCAACCAGGTGCAAGCGGGCCAGCTTCTTGCCCAAACGGTTCTCAGTGCGACGCTTAGTGACTACGACTCTGTGAGCAAGGTACACGCCAAGCATGTCTCTAAGGCCTAAGGTTTCGGGTCTGCCATCAACAAGAGCTACATTGTTGATGCTGAATGAATCTTCAAGTGGCGTGAACCTGTAAAGAAGCTCTAGAACTACGTTTGGATCAAAGCCTGTCTTCAATTCGATGACAAGTTTCAAACCATTGGTTCTGTCAGTTAGGTCAATCACATCTGAAATGCCCTGAAGCTTCTTGCTGTTCACACCATCTTTGATCTTCTCGATGATCCTCTCTGGGCCAACAAGGTAAGGGAGTTCCGTTACAACAAGCGCGAGTTTTCTAGGAGAGACACTTTCAACTGTGACTCTCGCACGAGTCTTGAAGCTTCCACGACCGGTTTCATAAGCTTCAGTGATTCCCTCAGTTCCCATGATGATTCCACCGGAAGGTAGATCCGGTCCAGGAATGAGCTTCATCAAATCCATGGAAGTTGCTTTTGGGTTATTCAGAAGGTGAATTGCTCCAGCAATAACTTCTCTCATGTTGTGCGGGGCCATGTTCGTAGCCATACCAACCGCGATACCAGAAGAACCGTTCACCAAGAGGTTAGGGAATGCTGCTGGGAGTACTTCAGGTTCAGAGAGTTGAGCGTCGTAGTTGGGTTTGAAATCCACAACGTCTTCGTCAAGGCCTTCGTTCATGATTAGTGCAGCTGCAGCAAGTCTTGTTTCTGTATATCTTGACGCTGCTGGACCGTCGTCCAAGGAACCAAAGTTACCGTGGCCATCGATCATTGGAACTCTAAGGGTGAAGGCTTGGGACATGCGCACCATAGCGTCGTAGATTGCTCCATCGCCGTGTGGGTGGAGCTTACCCATAACTTCGCCCACAACACGAGCTGACTTTACGTGACCCTTGTCAGGTCTTAGGCCCATCTCACCCATTTGGAAGATGATCCTGCGTTGAACAGGCTTTAGACCGTCTCTGGCATCAGGCAGGGCTCGAGCATAAATAACTGAGTATGAGTATTCGAGGAATGAGTCACTTAGTTCTTGGGTGAGGGCAATGTCCACGATTCGTTCATCTGGGAATCGGTTTTCAGGCTTCTTGTTAGTCATGATCTTTCTAGTGGCTAAAAGGGCTGTGGCAGACTTATCAGTATGTCTTCGATGCTACCTGCACCTCCTAAAACCTTGGGGATGCTCGGCGATGTGTTGATAAGCGCTCTACAGAGTGTTTCTGGCGAGAAGAATGGCCTCGGGCTGCCTAAAAAGCGCTCGGTATGCGTAATCCTGATAGATGGTCTTGGTACGTTAAATCTAAAGGCTTCAGGCGCACATGCTGGATTCCTTAACTCGCAAACTTCAGTCCCAGCATCGTGTTTCTTCCCAGCTACAACATCGACATCCATTGTCTCTTTTGCTACTGCCAAGCCTCCTTGGAAGACAGGCTTCATTGGTTACCAAATCTTTGATCGTGCAGCTGGGGTGAGAAGAAATCTTCTGAATGGGTGGGAGTCGATTGAAGCGGCTAAGCAGTTCCAAACTCTAGAAACCTTGTCGGAGAAAGCTATTTCTACTTCAGTTGAATTCCATACCGTTGCTCCCAGCGCTTATCGAGATTCCGGTTTTACTGCGGCAACTATGCGAGGTAGCAAGTTCCATGGAACTAGATCAATTGAGGAGCGCTTCGACAAAGCAAAAGAGTTGCTGAAAGATTCCCAAGAGAAAATCGTTTACCTATATGTGCCAGAACTAGATCAGCTTGCGCATGCTCAGGGATGGAAGTCACAAGCCTGGCTGAATCAACTTGAAGGCATTGATGGTTACATCGCCAAGTTGTATGCAGATCTTGGCAAAGCCAACGGCATTATTGTTACGGCAGATCACGGCATCGTAGATGTTCCTCGTACAAGCCACATTTACATTGATGAATTTCTTGGTGAGGATGAACTATTGGATGTTGGGGGAGACACGCGCGCGCTGTTCCTCTACCTAAAGCACCAAGATGCAGCTGAGTCAACGATGATCAAACTAGAGGGCGAAGTTGGGGCTAGCTGTTACGTTGTGACCCCGAGCATGCTAGTCGATGCAGGATTCTGGCAAGAGAACAAATTTCCTGATTTGATGCCTGAGTTGGTAGTCATGGCAAAAAAGGAAGTTGCGCTCTATCATCGCGCGTTTGCGAAAAAGAAATCTTTGGAAATGATTGGGCATCACGGATCTATTAGCCAGCAGGAGATGAGCATTCCTCTGATTGCTCTGGGCTTTTAATTACTTATCGTCTTCGTCGTCTTTGGTTCCGAACAGCACTTCAGCCCATCGTGAGGTGCTCTGGGGTTTCTGTTGCTCAACAACTGGTTCTTGAGCCTGCGGTTCCTCAACTGTCGGCTCTACTGGTTCAACGGCTGCAAATTTCTCAGTTGTCTCAAAGAGTTCTTCTTGAACTTCTTCGACTAGTTCTTCATCTTCGTGAATGAATACGACGTCCTCTTCTGAGTGCGTGTGGTGATCTTCGACGACATGGAAGGTCGTTCTTGTTTCTGTTTCAACAACAGTGATTATCTCTGTGTGTGTTTCAGTTGTTTCAATCTCTGCTAATTCTGGAACTATCGTGAGACCAGCCGTTGGCGTAGTTACTTCCATCTCAGGCTCAACTTGTGACGCGGTAACTGTTGGGTGCATAACTTGTTGAGGTTTTACTGGTTTGGAAGTGTCGGCCAGGCTTAGAGGTGAGGCATTAGATAGTAAAAGAGCGCTTTGGTTCTCAGGAACAAGAAAGAGGTTCTTCGGATCGAATGACCATGTTGCGAACCCAGGCTCTGAGTTCAACAGGTACTCAGCTGAAACTAGCCATACGCCTTCAACTGACTTTCTGGAAACCCAGCGAACTTCTTTCGCATGGTTGTTAGATAAGCGCTCGTCCATGACTGTTCCGAATTCGATCTGAGTTGGGTCAGTGAATCTATCGCCTGCCAGAGAGAGCCTTATGTTCCTAGCCAAGGTAACGATGTGCTTTAGCTCTGTAATGATCGGTGCTGCGAACTTAGCGACCTGATCTTCGTCAGCGCCGGTTTTGGCAACAAGCTCGGCAACCGTTGTGCCAAGGCGAATCTCCGCCTGAATCTCTCTAGGCGTGAGCGATGAAGGCAAGTTGCTTGGCTTTGACTTGATGGCCTTTACTAGGTCAGGCGAAATCTCTAGGTAATGGCGTGTGCCGTCAGGAGCTTGAAGCTCGAGCTGGTTGTTGGTAACTCCAGTTATACGTAAATCCGCCATTATCATTCCTTCTGTGCATAGTTTCTCACTGTATTTGCTGGATTTACGTTTGATTTGGCTGTGCCGCGACACGCCCAAACTGGGAGATAACTGACAATACCCCTTTCGTCAGTGTTAATAGGGTTGCATTTATGCACTTCGTGTTGGACACTTTCAGCGCTGAAAAGAATTATTGGAAAGGAAAGTAATTGGCTACCGATTACGATGCTCCACGCAAGAACGATGACGACACTGAGTCCCTAGAAGCCATCAAAGAGTCTGAGGGCACCTCTGCTGCGTCTGACGTCGATGCCGACGATCACTCCGATTCTTTTTCTATTCCCGAAGTAACCAGCGAAGAGCAGGATGTCGTGGTGGTTCCTAAGCAGGAGGACGAGTTCACCTGTTCAGAATGCTTCATTGTTAAGCACCACAGTCAAAAAGCTAAAAAGGCTGGCCAGTACGGACCAGTTTGTGTTGACTGCGCCCACTAGCGCTTGTTGAGAAGAGCGGCAATGACCTCGGGGTTTCTTGTGGCTATCAGCCAGTACGGGGTTGGGTCTAGTTGATCCTTGATCTCAATTTTTACAAGTTCCCTGACTCCGATTTGGAACCTAGTGTAAGCACGACTATCCAACTTATATCCGCGTTCCTTGAAAGCGTCAGTAGTTGGGATAACTCCGACACTACCTAAATGGATTCTCTCAATAGAGACTTTTCCTACGTGTAAGTGCGTTGATGTGATTGCTATCAATGGAGCAGCCACCCAAGTAAGTGCGAAGACGATCGGGATTGAGATTGCAGCTAACCCAAAAGCAGCTATCTCTGAGAAGGGTAGTGCCACCAAAATTAAGGAAACAGGCAGGGTAATGGTGGCTAGATAAAACAAAATGCTAGGCAGAACGCGCTCCTTGTATATCACCGTCTCCGAAAGTAATGTCATGGAATTAGAATACGCTCATGACCTCTATTGAAGTTCTCATAACCTGCGTACCTGATTTGATGCCGTCCATGGGTAATCCTGGTGACGCAGGGTACGACCTTCGCTCAGCTGACGAAGCAGTAATTCCAGCGAGATCCAGATACACAATCAACACTGGTGTATCTATAGCTCTACCAGTGGGTTACGTAGCATTAGTTCACCCGAGAAGTGGGTTGGCAGCAAAGCACGGAATAACTGTTCTGAACGCCCCTGGCACTGTTGACGCAGGCTATCGCGGAGAGATTCACATCACTCTCGTGAATCACTCAGACGAAGATTTCAAGATTGTTCGTGGCGACAGAGTTGCCCAAATGCTCTTTCAGAAATTTGAACAGGCTAGATTTGTTTCAGTTACAGAACTCCCAGGCTCACAACGAGGCACTGCTGGTTTTGGCTCGACAGGAGTGAAGTAATCTTGAATTTTTCAGAAAACAGCAAATCGCTAAACAAAGGTCCATGGGATAGCACTGATCTCAATGCGCCTAAGGATCTAGTTGATTTCGGCTCGCTGCTGTTCGTTCCTAACCCTAGTGTTGGGGTCAGAGCAGACATTGAAGAGAGCTCGCAAAGAGTGGTGGCCATTTCTTTTGACTACAAAGAAAGTGTTCTTCAAGTTCAAGCTTTTGCTAGTAGCAAAGGTTCTACTCTTTGGGATCAAGTGGTTGAAGATATATTCAAGAGCCTTTCCAGTCAGAACTTGAGCACTGAAAAAACTCCAGGGCCTTACGGTATCGAAATTCATGCAGAGCTGCCTACTTCTAATGGCAGTACTCAGAAGGTTCGCATGTTCGGTTTCAGCGGGGATAGATGGCTCCTAAGAGGGACAATCTCCGGAGCAGCCATAACTGATCCTGAGCAACGAGCTGAACTCGAGGATGTCTTTAGAGGTCTTGTCGTTAGGCGAGGGGAGACCCCTCTCCCTCCAAGAGAGATACTTCCCCTAGAACTGCCTAGTGGTTCTATCGTGACTAGGGTCAAATAATGGCAGACGAGAATCCAAAAATTAGCTCCGAGAAGTATGGCGTCAAAAAGACCGATGACGGTTATAAAGTCGACGCCAAAAGCCTTCTAGACAGCGTCGGTGGCGTCAAAGGCTTTATTGAGGCGACAATACCTGGTCTTGTTTACGTGTTGAGCTTTGCCATCTGGCAGGACCTAACATTGTCAATCATCTTGGTGTCCATCGCCATGGTGGGCCTGATTATCAGACATTTCATGGCTAAGCGGCCTGCTTCAGCACTAGTTGGTTCGGTGTTGGGCATTGGCTTGGCAATTTACCTAGCCAGACGGCCCGAGGGACAGCCCAGAGACTTCTACCTGACTGGTTTCTGGACCAATACCGCCTACGCAGCAGGCCTGTTGTTGAGCGTTTTAGTGCGTTTTCCTATCATCGGCGTCCTCGTTGGGTTCATGACCAGCCAAGGGCTAAGCTGGCGCAAGAACCGAAGAAAACTGAACTTCTTCAACCTTGTGACGTTGCTATGGGTAGGTTTTTTCTGTACCAGGTTGCTTGTTCAGGTGCCTATGTACCTGGCAAATGACGTAGTAACCCTTGGATTTACACGCATAGCCATGGGAACGCCTTTTTTCTTGCTAATGATCTGGATTTCTTGGCTTTTGCTCAAGAAAGTAGTCAGTGCCGAACAAGATGGTAATTTGGACAAGTAATTCTTTTTTCAGCACTGCTAGGAGCGGACTTTGTCCAAAGTAAACAGTTTTAAATCCAGTTCTACCCTCGAAGTGGGTAGCAAGTCCTACCGAATCTTCAGATTAGACAGTGTTCTAAAAAACCAGCTCCCATACAGCTTGAAAATTCTTTTGGAGAACCTTCTTCGCACCGAAGATGGCGCGAACATTACTCAGGCTCACATCAACGCCATTGTTAACTGGGTTCCAAAAGCAGAACCAGACATTGAGATTCAGTTCTCTCCAGCGCGTGTAATCATGCAGGACTTCACAGGTGTTCCTTGCATCGTCGACCTTGCAACAATGCGTGAAGCGGTAGTCACATTAGGTGGTGATCCAACGAAGATCAATCCACTTTCACCCGCAGAACTTGTAATCGACCACTCAGTAGTTATCGATGTTGCGGGTTCTCCTGATGCTTTCGAGCGCAACGTAGCTTACGAATACGAGCGTAATGGGGAGAGATACCAATTTCTGCGTTGGGGACAAGGAGCATTCAACAATTTCAAGGTTGTTCCTCCTGGCACAGGCATCGTCCACCAAGTCAACATCGAGTACCTTGCGAGAACTGTAATGACGCGAGAGCTTGATGGTGAAACTCTTGCTTACCCAGATTCTTGTGTGGGAACTGATTCTCACACCACAATGGTGAATGGCCTTGGTGTTCTTGGTTGGGGAGTAGGTGGAATTGAAGCCGAGGCAGCAATGCTAGGTCAGCCAGTTTCAATGTTGATTCCTAAGGTTGTTGGATTCAAGTTGAATGGTTCAATTCCAGTTGGAGCAACTGCTACAGACGTTGTGCTAACCATTACGGAGATGATGCGTAAGCACGGTGTGGTTGGCAAATTTGTTGAGTTCTACGGTGAAGGTGTTTCAGCAGTTCCACTAGCTAACCGTGCAACCATCGGAAACATGAGCCCAGAGTTTGGTTCAACCGTTGCAATCTTCCCAATTGATGAAGTAACAATCGATTACTTACGTTCAACAGGTAGAACGACCGAAGAGATCAACCTTGTTGAGGCTTACAGCAAGGCACAGGGGCTATGGCATGATGCCAATAACGAAGCAGAGTACAGCGAATACATTGAGCTAGACCTGTCAACCGTTGTTCCTTCCATCGCCGGACCAAAACGTCCTCAGGATCGCATTGAGCTTTCTAAAGCTAAAGAAAATTTTGCTAAAGACATAAAGACATACAGTCCGCAGAGTTCTAACCCAACCCCTGTTGCTGGTGAGAGTTTCTCAATTGACAACGGTTACGTTGCAATCGCATCGATTACCTCTTGCACCAACACCTCAAATCCTTCAGTGATGATGGCAGCTGGACTTCTTGCTCGTAAGGCTGTTGCTAAAGGGCTAAAGAGTAAGCCTTGGGTAAAGACATCTCTTGCACCTGGCTCAAAGGTAGTCACTGAGTACTTCGACAAGGCGGGTCTAACCGAAGATCTCAACGGCCTTGGTTTCGACCTAGTTGGTTACGGTTGCACTACCTGTATCGGTAACTCTGGTCCTCTTGATGCCGATATTTCTGAAGCAGTGAACAAAAACGACTTGGCTGTTACAGCAGTTCTCTCTGGTAACAGAAACTTCGAAGGTCGTATCAATCCAGATGTGAAGATGAACTACCTCGCATCACCTCCACTAGTAGTTGCATACGCACTTGCTGGAACCATGGATTTTGATTTTGATAAAGAGGCTCTAGGCCAAGACAAGGAAGGAAATGACGTTTTCCTTGAAGACATCTGGCCAACTCCTGATGAAGTTCAAGCAACTATTGACGCAACTATCGACTCAGATATGTTCAATAGACAGTACGCGGGAGTCTTCGAAGGTGACGAACGTTGGAAGTCTCTTCCAACGCCAACTGGTGACACTTTCAGTTGGGACCCTAAGAGCACATACGTCAGAAAGCCGCCGTACTTTGAAGGCATGAGCATGACTCCTAGTGCTGTTGTTGATTTCCATGACGCAAGAGTTCTAGCAAAGCTAGGAGATTCTGTAACAACGGATCACATAAGCCCAGCGGGCTCAATCAAGGCTGATTCTCCTGCAGGAAAGTATTTGGCAGAAAACAATGTATCTCGCGTTGATTTCAACTCATACGGTTCAAGGAGAGGTAATCACGAGGTAATGATTCGTGGAACATTCGCAAACATCAGGTTGCGCAACCAGTTGTTGAATGATGTTGAAGGTGGATACACAAGAGACTTCACAACAGCCGAAGGAACTCAGTCATTCATCTATGACGCGTCTTCTAATTACCAAGACCAGGACATCTCTCTCGTCATCTTGGCTGGAAAAGAATATGGTTCAGGCTCATCAAGAGACTGGGCTGCAAAGGGCACTGCACTTCTCGGAGTGAAAGCAGTTATTGCTGAAAGCTTCGAGAGAATTCATCGCAGCAACCTAATCGGTATGGGAGTTCTTCCACTTCAATACCTACCTAGCCAGACGGCCGAGTCATTAGGCCTAGACGGAACAGAGTCCTTCTCAATTACTGGTGTCACTGAACTAAACAACGCAGTTACTCCGAAGACTCTGAAGGTAGTCGCTAAGCCGACTGCTCACAGTGCTGCAGGTAAATCTGAGGTTTCTTTCGAAGTTGCACTTCGCATAGATACACCAGGCGAAGCTGACTACTACAGACACGGTGGTATCTTGCAGTATGTACTCAGAAGTTTGGTGGCTTAGTTGGCAATTCTCGAATCGATTCATTCTCCTGAAGATCTGAAGAAGCTAAGTGCTCCTCAGATGAAGGAGCTTGCTCAGGAGATTCGCGAATACCTCATCGAAACAATTACTTCAACAGGTGGTCACCTTGGTCCAAACCTTGGAGTTGTTGAACTAACTCTTGCCATTCACAGAGTATTTGATTCACCTAATGACAGCGTCATCTTCGACACCGGTCACCAGTCTTACGTTCACAAGCTAGTTACTGGAAGAACGGATCTTTCACACATCAGAACTAAGGGCGGTATCGCAGGTTACCCACAGAGATCAGAATCAGTTCACGATGTTGTTGAGTCTTCTCACGCATCTTCATCGCTTTCTTGGGCTGATGGTATTTCAAGAGCATACCGACTAACCGGTCAGACGGATCGAGCTGTTGTTGCAGTAATTGGTGACGGTGCACTTACCGGAGGTATGGCTTGGGAAGCACTGAACAACATCACTGATGACAACGACAGAAATCTTGTCATAGTTGTTAATGACAACGGAAGATCTTATGCTCCAACTATTGGTGGGCTAGCCAAGTATCTTAATGATTTCCGCACCGAGTCTTTCTATAAACGCGCTTACAGAGCTTCAAAGAAGTTCTTCTCTTATTTTGGCCCTCTTGGAAGATTGGCTTACTCAACAATTCGTGGAGCAGGAAAAGGTCTTCTAGGTTCATTCACTCCAAAGAGCATGTTCCCTAACCTTGATTTAAAATACATCGGACCGATAGATGGTCACGATCAGGAGGCAATGGAGCAAGCCCTGCGTCAGGCAAAGCAATACGGTGCTCCTGTTATCGTGCATGCAATTACCCAAAAGGGTAGAGGTTTCACCCTTGCTGAAGATGACATTAACGATCAGTTCCACGCTGTTGGTCAGATAGACCCTAAGACTGGCCAGTCACTCGAATCTTCTTCAGGTAAATCTTGGACGTCAGTATTCGCGGACGAAATTCTAGAGATTGCCAAGCAGAACGAGCGCGTAGTCGGCATTACTGGAGCAATGCTGATTCCAGTTGGGTTGCATAAATTTGCAGCAGAGTTCCCTGGCAGAGTATTTGATGTTGGTATTGCTGAGCAGCATGCAGTTGCCTCTAGTGCTGGGTTGGCTTTTGGTGGATTACATCCAGTGGTAGCAATCTATGCCACCTTTGCCAACCGTGCATTCGACCAGATTCTGATGGATGTAGCCCTGCATAACGCTGGAGTCACTTTTGTTTTGGACCGCGCAGGTGTTACTGGTCCGGATGGTGCTTCACACCACGGTATGTGGGATCTAGCGCTACTGCAGATTGTGCCTGGTATTGAAATTGCAGCTCCAAGAGATGCGATTCGTCTAAGAGAAGAACTCGCAGAAGCTATTGCAGTAGAAGACTCGCCGACAGTCATCAGATTCCCAAAGGGGACTGCTCCTACCGAAATCAAAGAGATCAGACGTCTAGCCGACGGTGTTGATGTTCTTGCTGAAGCACCTTCAAAGGATGTTCTGATTGTTGCCGTTGGTGCTATGGCTCCTGTTTCTTTAAAAGTGGCTGAACTTCTCGCAGCACACGGTATTGGTGCGACTGTTATTGACCCTAGATGGGTTGTCCCTGTTCGCCAGAGTGTTTTAGACCTAGCCAAGGATCACAGACTCGTTGTAACTATTGAAGATGGTGTTCGAGTTGGTGGTATTGGAACAAGAATCAGACAAGACCTTAGAGCTGCGCAGATTGACACAGCACTGAACGAACTTGGTTTACCTGATGAGTTTTTGGAGCACGCCTCAAGAAATGAAATCCTTGATCGCGTTGGTCTAAAAGCTCAAGATATTGCTCAGGAGATTGTTGCTCAGGTTCTTGGCTCTCGAGTTCCGCATGCGAAGCAAGTAGATGAAGTGAATGCAGAATCAAGGAAGAACGTTTAGTTCTTCCTCTTTCTTAGCTTGAGCAGCAAGAGTATTCACAAGACCAGCTGCAACTGCATCAATCTGCCATTGTCTTACTAGTCGAGCACGCATCGCTTCCTGAAGAGCACTCAGGGTAAGTGGTGTAGGGGGCTCAAAGCAAAGCTGCTTGAGGGTTTCTGGACTCAGGATGTTCTCTTGGGGAATAGCCATTTCAATAGAGACCGTTGCTAAGAGTTCTTTGGAAGCAACTAATCTTGCATGAGCATCAGGAAATTTCTGCAGCCAGTTTCGATGATTCGGTGTGCCAGTAGGTTTTGGTCTTAGCTCAACAAGGTTCTTTGTGTTAGTGCCAAGTTCAACAGCTTCCCACCAGGTGTCGATGAATGTTCTACTTGCTCTACCAGCGAAGGACTTCATGCTTGATAGCTCTGATCGACTCTTTGGTATTTCTTTCACAACAGCAACCAGTGATGAATCAGGGACAAGTCTGCCTGGCGATACATCCTTCTCTATTGCAAGAGCTTCTCTTGCTTCCCACAGGTGCTTTGCAACAGTTAGTGCGCGCTGATCTTTGACTTCGTGCAAACCAGTCATTGTTCGCCATTTGTCAATCTTTACTACCTTGGCAACTGGTGTGAGTAGGTAATTGAATTCTGCGCTAGCGATGGCCGTCTTGTTACTCTCGCCTAAATCTCGCTCGATCAAATTCCAAAGTTCAAACAGCACATCAACATCCAACGCTGCATAGTTCAGCCAATTATCTGGAAGTGGTCGTTCACTCCAATCAACGGCAGAGTGTTCCTTGGCAAGCTTTAGTTTTAGATAGTGCTCTGTAAGCGTCCCAAGAGCGACTCTAGGCAGTCCGAGCAATCTCGCTGCTAACTCGGTATCGATAATCCTGCTTGGGGTGAGTCCGAGTTCCGTTAGACAAGGCAGATCCTGCGATGCCGCATGAATAATCCAAGGAAGGCTCCCTACGGTTTCTAAGAATCTATTCCAAAGTTCTTGGTCGTATTCTGCGACGGGATCAACAAGGTAAATGCGAGAGCTCTCGATCGCAATCTGAAGAAGGTAGGCGCGTTGCCCATACCTGAAACCGCTTGCACGCTCCGCATCTAGAGCTATAGGTGAATTGACTTTGGACAGCTCAGCCAGGAGCGTCTCAAGACTCGCGTTGTCCTCTACTAACGACACAGGCAATCTTGGTTTATCTAAGAGAACGCTCTCTGGTTCGGTTATTTCCGGTTGATCGGTCATTGATTTACGATTAGACGCGTTACGCCTTCGCCATCCATTCCGAATCCAGCCATTGAAGCAATCAAGTCCTGCCAAGCTGCTAAGTGTGGTCCTAGGTCATCGTCAGTAGGCGACCAGGAAGCTCTGATCTCAACTTCGCTTGCGCTTGGTTCATGAGCAAGTGAACCCATACCCGTTGAGGACATCTTCGTTACGGTGCCTGCCTCGTTTCGGTACTTAGCGCCGTGATTACTCAGAGCCCTCTCAAGTTCTGACCACCAGTAGTGCGCGACGTCTTCTTCAATTCCCATGTCGTTCTCTAGGGGCGACTTGCCATAGGCAATCACGCGCATGTTTGAACCCCAAACATCAAATTGCTTTGGGTCATGCAGAAAAACAATACGTCCAACACCACGGTTCATAGGAGTGTCAGCGGGATTAGGGGCTTGGGCCGCGAATGCCAGTGCCCAAGGCGCAATTTTATCCGGTGCTGGAATCTGAGATGTCTCTAGTTCCGAGCGCAAGACAGGCTCGGCAAGCGAAAGTGCTGCGGCGGCAAACTGAGCCGGAGCAGATGAATCAAGCTTGTAGAAAGACATCTGTTCTAGGCTAAATGCGCAGGGCAACTCTCTGACCCTGCCACGCCGCAAAGGATTAGCAATGATTGTGTACTTGAAAGTCCTCATAGCAGCTCTTCGATTGATGAAGATGACTGGTCCAATCAAAGCCGAACTCAAGGTTCTTGCCGTTGAGCGACTAGATGATGAAATCAATATTCATGTACCAGGAAGGCTAGAGAGCCAGAGTCTAGACTCACAAAGCCTTTTTTGGGACTCAAGGAAAGGCCACGCGGAGGTTCAGGTCAATTCGTCTACTTCAACTGAAGGCAAGATCGTTCTGCGGGTCACGAGAGTGTTTAGGGGCCAACTTCCAGCTGCTGGGGAACTTGTTTCCCTATCAGGATGGCTTGGCGAGCACCCGCAGCACTTTGGTCTTCTTGACGAGTTTCAAGAGATTGTTATGCCGAACAAAACTCGTGCTTGGTTCTTTAGGGGTAATGGAAGTAAGTGGGTAATTCATGTGCACGGCAGGAGAGCAGGCATGGGTGAAACACTCCGCAATGTTAGCCAGTTCCGCGATCTTGGCTTCAACCAATTGACCATCTCAATGGAAAGTGACCCAAAGCCTTATGGTCGTGGAACTAAGAGATCTAAACTCGGTTCCACTGAGTGGCGAGAAGTTGAGTCAGCTGTTTTGTATGCCAAAAGCCAAGGCGCAACAGAAGTTCTAATGTTTGGCTGGTCGCAGGGATCACTAATGATTGGTCAGTTCTTGCGTAAATCGAGAAACACTGATGTCATCAAAGGCCTAATCTTCGATTCGCCTCTTCTTGACTACCGTTCAACGATGAGATTTCATGCGGCTCGTCAGGGGATTGACACGGCCCTGGGAGATCGTGTTATTGACGCAATTGAAAAAGACCAGTTGGTCAAGCTGTTTGGGTACAGCAACGTTGATGTCGATCAATTGTCCCTAGCAAAGAACTCTCTCGAGGCTGGTGTACCTGTTCTAGTTCTGTACTCGCGGAAAGATGGTCACGTTGAAATCATGGATGTTTTTGACTTTGCGAGAATCAACCAAAACGTGACTCTCGTTGAAATTGTTGGTGCAAAGCATTGCAGGCTATACAACCATGACAGAAAGAAGTACCAAGGCTCAATCAGTGACTGGTTGCAGGAGCACCAAATCTGAAGAACCAAGTGTTCTCATGTCTAAGAATTTGAATCAGTTCAGATTCGTATTCGACTTCTCTTTTGAAACTCACTGCGAGAGCCTCTGCTTCAATTCTTTCGGTAACCCCCGTGACAGTCAGATTCATCTCCGCAACCAGACCATCTTTTGCAAATTCTTTAATAGTCGTTGGACCTGATTCAAGAACAGGTCGCGAGTAGGAGTTCGCTCGGCAGAAGGCAGTAACGAACTCTGTGATTGATTCTTGAATCTTTCCAATTGCTCCAGCACTTACGTTGGGATATTTTGTTTCTAATCGCTGGGTCAACATAACAGGCAGACCTTTGTTGGACTTTGTCGCCGGTATTGCAAACGGCTCGTCTGAGTTAGTAACAATAAGAAGGTTTGCATAGTTAGACGCAGAGAGATTCTCGGCTCGTGCCGTCTTGCCTGTAGTGATAATTAGGTCGGACTGGCTTCTTATAAATTTGAGAAGAGCGCGATCCGCTTGACTTGTTATTCCATCACTTGAGGTTGTGAGGTTGGAGTCTCTACCGAGCACAAAGTTGACTCTTAGGCCTATAACTTCTGGATACCAGGCTCTGAGCGCTGCTGAATTTTCTAGATCAAGTTCGCCAGTTTTTTCAGCGTTTGGAAAAACTTCTCTCAGGGTCAAAGCATCTTCTCTTTTACTTGACGTTTGATTCGCATTAGCATGCCCTGTAGGCCTCTAATTCGAAGCGGAGAAACTAAATCTGTTATGCCAAGGGCGTCGACGAAAGATTCATCAAACGAAAGAACTGTTGCTGCTTTCTCCTTATCTAACGCTAACTGCAGCAAGCTTGCAAAACCTTTGGTAGTCGGGGCTTCATCGGGAGCGCTCAAGAAAATGTGCACGATTGTTTCGGCATCCACTTCAACGAAGAGGTAGACAGGGGATTGGCACTCTTCAACTCGCTCAAGGAGTTCAGGATGTTCCTGATACCGCTCTGGCAGAGTCGGTAAGGCTTCTGAATACTCCAAAAGAAGCTCAAGCTTTACATTCTGTGGAACTTCTTGAAAAGCTTCAGTGATTTCTTGAGCGCCTTTAGTTGTTGACATGCTTAGAAACCTACAGGAACAGCTCCAGGTTCTTCACCCTTAACAATTGGAACTCGTACGGTGGATCCCCATTCGGTCCATGAACCGTCGTAGTTTCTAACCTTGGGAATGCCCAATAGGTACTTAAGAACAAACCATGTGTGGCTTGAACGCTCACCTATTCTGCAATAAGCAATTACATCGCTTGAATCTGAGATGCCAGCGTCAATGCGGTAGATCTGGTTCAACTCTTCAAGTGTCTTGAAAGTCTGATCTTCATTTACGGCCTTGCTCCAAGGAACTGAACGTGCAGTTGGAATGTGTCCACCTCTAGAAGCACCCTCATTTGGGTAGTCAGGCATGTGCAGCTTCTCACCTGTGTATTCAAGTGGGCTACGAACGTCAATCATTGGCTTACCAAAGTGTTCTAAAACATCATCCTTGAAAGCACGAATTGTTGAATCATCACGAGTAACTACTGGGTAGTCGCTAGCAGGTCTCTTAGGCACGTCTTTGGTAAGTTCGCGGCCTTCTTCGATCCACTTAGCTCGGCCGCCGTCCATGATTCTGATGTCTTCGTGTCCGAAAAGTTTGAATACCCACATCGCGTATGTTGCCCACCAGTTGCTCTTGTCACCGTATAGAACTATCGTGTCGTCGCGGCTAATGCCCTTGCTAGAAAGCAATGCCGCCATCTGCTCACCATCGATGTAATCACGGTTGTCTGGGTGGTTGAGTTCCGTGTGCCAGTCAACCTTTACTGCGCCTTCGATGTGGCCTGTTGAATACAACAGAATATCCTCGTTACATTCAACTAACACTAAACCAGGCTTACCTAGGTTCTCTGAAACCCATTGGGTGGATACGATTGCTTCTGGGTGAGCGTACTCTGCGAAACGTGGGTTAGATTCAACTGGATAAGACAATGAAAACCTCCGGGGTTTATGCTGTTGTTTGCGGTGTAACTATCATCCCAAAATTTCTACCAAAAAAGAATGGCAATTGGCTGAATGCTTGTAAAAATCGAGGACTTGGACTCTCAAGTGACTGTGTCAGAACTACTAGCCGAGCTTGTACCACCGGCTGAGTTCGCCAAGGTGTCTTTCGATTCATACATCCCAGACCCGAGATTCCAGAGCCAGGCCGAGGCGAGGAAGTTTTCAAGCGAGTTTGCAAATTCGATAGGGAAGAGATCAGCCACCAACTTGGGGATCTATCTTGATGGGGGCTTTGGTGTTGGTAAGACCCACCTTCTAGCCTCTATCTACTTCAACAGTGGCAAGAAGTCTGCTTTCGGAGCTTTCCTTGCCTATACCAGCATCATCGGTTATCTTGGCTTCGCTCAGGCTCTAGAGCAGTTTTCAAAGTATGACTTGTTGTGCATTGATGAGTTTGAACTAGATGACCCAGGTGACACGATGATCATGTCGAGATTCCTCAAAGAACTCGCAGCCAAAGGTGTTCGCTTCGCTGCCACTTCAAATACGCCTCCCGCAGCTCTAGGCGAAGGAAGGTTTGCAGCTGAAAACTTTCAGCTTGAGATCAAATCGGTC
>JBIIXN010000055.1:0-3751 GCA_044347325.1 Rhodoluna sp.
TCAAGAGAACCTCAATTTCTGGAATTAGCTTTAGGACGGGAGATTATCCCGTAGAGCGGCCAAAGTGGAAAAAGTAGTAGAACCAGGTTCGGTAGCCACCACCAAAAGTCAAAGTAGCCAAGAACTGTCCAGTAGGCCAATGCCATGCCACCGGCAACGGAGGTGAGAACCAAGGACGTGATAATCAATGCCTCTTGGTTGACACGCTTTAAGGTGTTGCCAGCTATTCCAGTAAGAGCTGCAGCTAAGTCCAAAGGTAGGAATGACCAATTCCAAGCCTGCACCTCAGGCTTTTCATATCCTTCAAATAACAATTCCGGGGGAAAAATGCGGAAAATAATGAGCGACCAATACACGATGAAGCCGATGTCGATGAGCCAAACAATCAGCTTTTGAGTGTTGTTGAGAATTTTCAAGTTTGTGATTGCTTCCTACTCATCGACAGACTAGGCATTTGCAAGTGTTCTTTAGCCCTCCAGATTAGGCAGAAACTGATGTCTCTGCCAAACGTCAGGGAGAACATCTATCAAGCCCTCTTAGATTGCGACTAACAGGCTTAGCCCAACACCGATAGTTGAAAGACTCATCACAACAGCACCTATAGGGATCAGTCTGACTAGCCCACCGGGCTGTGCTTCCGGGGTCCTTGGTGCTCCACCAAAGAATCCGCCTGAAATCAATAGGGGTGCAACTACCAAACCAATTCGCATGGCCCAGACCAACGTGTCATTGAAGAGTGAGTAATCCAAAACTATTTGGCCAATGATCGCAAGAATAACCAGCACTCCCGCGTGAGCGTGCCCTGCTCTGAAGTACTCTCGCTGAATGCTCGAGATATTCTCTGTGCCTACCTGCTTTTTCAGAATGGAGAGGAGAAAGTGCCCTCCAAAAGCAATTGTTGGTAAAGATATGAATGCAAAAGCAAGCATCCATCTAGTTTCGTCGCTCATTGTTTATCCGTTCCTTTTTGATTATCTGTTTTGTAAGTCATCACTAAATCCGCAATTACTTGATTCCAGGGCTTTGGCAAAAGTCCAAATGTCTCTTGTGCTGCTTTAGAACTAACGACGTATGGTTTTGCGAATTGATATCGGCCTCGATTTAGTTCTCGAATAACCGGGTTGAAAAGACCCAAGATGCTCTCCACGAACAGTCCCACCGGTGCGACCTTGTATTGGGTAACACCAAGCTCTTTAGCTATGTCCGCTACCACTTCACGCTGAGTCTTTGGCTCATTGCTTGGCACGTGCCACGGCCTTCCCCAACTTCTGTCATCTTCGGCGAGTCTGATCATTAGCTTCGCTACATCGTCGGGGTCGGTCCAGGTGTGAGGCTGATCTATTGCACCCAGCAGCTGAATTGGCTTTCCTGCAATAAGATTTGGCACAACTCGGTCGCCCATCCGGCTTTGTTCGTTTGCGCAGATGTAATCGGATCCTCTTACTTCAGTGACTCTTAGTTTTCCAGCATCATTAAGTGCTTTGTTCTCTTGCCAGACCCTGGCTCTGGCAACTCCGTTTGACCAGGTTGCTTTAAGAGGCAAACTCTCTGTTAGGACTCCCTCGTGTGGGCCATAGCCATAGAGGTTTGAGCAGATGACCAGATCCGCCCCTAGCTGGATTGCGAATTCACTTACCGCAGCCGAAATCTTTGGCCACTCAACTGCCCAGGTGTTGTATGGGGGATTGGCGCAGTTGTAAATAACCTTTGCAGAACTGGCAACTGTTAGAAGGCTCTCCAACGAGGAAGCATCACCCTGTATTTCTTCCACGCCTGTAAGGCCCAAGTTGGGCTTGCTGCGCGATACAACGATTACGTTTTTACCTTTTTCGGCAAGCATTCGAGCCACTCTGCCTCCAATGGTCCCGACGCCGATGACGATGTGTAAATCGCTCATTTCCTGAATCCTTCATTTCCTTCTAATGTTTATCCTATAAACATAATAGGATAATGTTTACATTGTCAACATTAAGCAGATGAAAAAGAACACATATCATCATGGCGACCTAGAAGAGGCCCTTCTACAGATCGGGATGAAAGAAGCCAGGGCATCAGGCGCTCGCAACCTCGGGGTCACTTATCTTGCCAAGAAAGTCCATGTTTCACCGATGGCCGTCTATCGGCACTTTCCAAACGGTGAGAGCCTAAAGACTTCAATTTCCCAGCGCGCCAGGGAAGAACTAGGAAGGCGCATGCAGGAGGCAGTCGCTAAGGAGACTGATGTGAAGCGAAGGTTTCAGGCTACTGGTCGTGCTTACATTCAGTTCGGCCTTCGAGAACCAGGTCTGTTCTCAGTTGCGTTCATTGATTGCGATGCAGCTCCTACTCGAGAAGACAACCCATCTGCTTGGGGAATATTTCAAGACGCCATTCTTGATTTATGCAACGCCGGCTTCATCAAGCCCTCCGAGGTCAAGTCCGTCGCAGCGCTAGCTTGGTCGGTGGTCCATGGATTTACCATGCTTGCCGGCAGTCAAGACCCAATGCGGCCCACGGCGTCACCTAAAGCCATAGATGATCTAATCGAACGCACATGGCAAGGGATTGTTGGCGACAAGTAGCTCATCAAGTGCACATTAAGCAAAAACTCCCCTGATTAACGCCTCTACTGAGGCTCTAAATCAAGGGAGTTGCTGGCGGAGAATGGGGGATTCGAACCCCCGAGGGCTTGCACCCAACCAACTTTCCAAGCTGGCGCCATAGGCCACTAGGCGAATTCTCCTGGGATGTAACCTCTTTAGTTTAGTTTGCTGGAGCAGAACCTGAAACCATTCTGATTTGGTGCTAATTGAGAACGGCTATGTCGTAAGCCAAGAGTAGGGTGATATCAAACTAAAGGAGTGAACATGTTTGGGTTATCTAAGAGGCAGGCCAACTGGCTAATAGTCTTTCTGGCGTTCTTCATCGCAGCTTTATGGACTTGGCTAGAGGGTAGAGCTCGAGGGGATAACTCGGCATACATGCTGATGGTATTCACCTTTGCTTTCCTAGCGTCCTATGTGACCTTCCTCATCCTTAGATCTAGAGATAAAAACAAAGAAGCTTTAGATTCCCTGCACAAGCAAGAAGCTGTTCTTGCTCGAATGGCTCAAGGAGCTTTTGAAGAAGATGACTATGTCTTTGCCACTAGGAAAGACGAAGTGGTTGTAGCTAGAGTCGGGCAAACAATGCTTAGGGAGTTTAGAAGTAGCGGGTCTACAAGTTCAGGTGGCTTTGGTGGAGTCAGCCTTCCTGTGTTTGGCAATGTTAGAGCGAACGTTGGTGGTTACTCAGGTAAGAGCAGAAGAAACCCTGAAGAATCAACTCCTATAGATGTTGGGGTTTCCACTTTTACAAACCAGAGAATCGTCTTTGCTGGAGATAACGTGGTTCGAGAATTTGATCTCGACAAGTTAGTAAATCTTGAGGCAGGGGATAACGGCATCACTTTGACCATCGCTGTTTCAAACAGAGATAAAGCATCCGTTTTAGCTTCAGTGAACTTTGATGATCTAACCCCAGGGATAGCAGCTAGTATCGCTGTTGCTTACCAAGAAGGGGGACAGGCCCTAGCGCTTGAAAAGATCGAGGAAACTCGCAAGCAGATTGCTGACGCCATCGCTTTGGAGCAGGCCAAGAAGGCAAGGAAATAGGGGCCTTTTTCAAGGTTTAGAATAGGACTGGACTCCCCGTGCGGCGTCACCTCGGCTAACTCCCCCAGGATCGAAAGATAGCAAGGGTAACTGGGCTCTGATGGGTGTGCGGGGAGTCT
>JBIIXN010000025.1:0-15102 GCA_044347325.1 Rhodoluna sp.
GCAGGATCTGCAACCTTGCTCTTGCCATCGGCTTTCTTGAATACTTGAGCGAAGTTCTTACTCCAGTTATCTGTGTATAGAAGAGTGTGGTGGTCGAGGTTATCTACTCTTCCCTTAACTCCTAAATACATAAGTAGAGCTGATGGACCAGGTACCTTCTTATCCCAATACTTCTGAGGAAGAGTCTGGTACTTCGGCTCGAGAAGCTTTGTTTCAACGAAGTGCAGATCAGCGTTAGCAACAACTACATCTGCTTCATATAGAGCATCGCCAACTCTTACACCTTTAACATGACCGTCAGCATTAACTTCAATCTTTGACACAGGGGAGTTGGTGTGAATCTGAACTCCGTGCTTCTTAGCGATGGCTTCGATTGCTTCGATGATCTTGTATAGACCACCCTGTGGGTAGAACACTCCAACATTCATATCGATGTGGGTCATCAGGTGATACATGCTCGGAGTTTGGTAAGGAGATGCTCCTAGGAATACTGCAGGGAAGTTTAGAACCTTACGTAGTCTTTCGTCTTTTACGTGCTTGGCAGAGAAGTCATATAAAGAGGTAAGCAGGTGCTTTACAAAAGTTCCTGCCTTCTTCACTACATCAGGGTGAGTGAAAGACTTAGCGTTCTGGAAGTTTGTGTATAGGAAGTGCTTTAGAGCAAGGTCATAGGTTTCTTCTGCGCTGTCCAGGTATTTCTGGACCATCTTCGCTGATCCTGGTTCAACTGCTTCGAACTCAGCCAGGTTCTTAGCCAAGCTCTCGTGCATGACCATAGGCTCTTTTTGACCTTCGAAGTATGTCTTGTATGCAGGGTCTAGGCGAACTAGGTCTAGTTCCTTATCTGCTGTTGTGCCCATCAGTTTGAAGAACTGATCGAAAGCATCTGGCATTAGATACCAAGATGGACCCATATCGAAAGTGAAACCATCTTTTTCCCAAATGTATGCACGACCGCCAACTTTTTCTCTGGCTTCAAAAAGTTGAACTTTCATGCCAGCTTTAGCGAGGATTGCAGCTGTTGCTAATCCTGCGATACCTCCACCGACGATGATTGCGGTTTTTTGGGTCATTTAGGTGTTACTCCGATCATTGCTTTGAAAAGTATGAATAGTTTGTGCAAGTCGTTGACTCTAATGCGAGCACGAATGAGTTGTTCTGCAGGAGTTTTTTCAATCTTTTTATTCAGTGCCGTGAACAGGAACTGAGCCGCCACCACCGCTCTTCTCGAAGATTTAGGAAGTAGGGGAATAGTTCTAGCAGAGTGAGCCAAGTCATTGTTGATATCGGCGACCAATCTCATCTTGGTTTCCTCATTGAACGTTGAGACGTTGACATCAGGGAAGTAACTTCTACCCAGTTGTTCAAAGTCAGCTGCTAGATCTCGAAGAAAGTTGACCTTCTGGAACGCAGCTCCTAGAGCTTGAGCACCTTTTCTTAGGGTTTCTTGTTCTGATGGAGCGAAGTTCTTTTCTTGCATAAAGGCTTGCAAACACATAAGCCCAATTACTTCAGCTGAGCCATAAACATAAGTGTCGAAAGCTTTTTGGTCATACTTGGTTTTCTGGAGATCTAAACGCATGGAGTAGAAGAAAGGTTCAACTATTTTTCTTGTAATTCCAGTTTGAATGGCTGTTGTTGCAAAGGCGTGGACGACAAGGTTTGTGCTGAAACCAAGGTTCATGGCCTTGTAGGTTTCTTGCTCAAGGTTGTTTAACTGAGATCCGGCTTCAATACGACTGTTTGGGCCTAGTGCTCCAGCAGCTGCACCATCAACAATTTCGTCCGCTACACGAACCAGGGCGTAAATGTTCTGCACGTGAGTGCGGATTGGTTTAGCTAAAAGATTGGTCGCAAGACCAAAAGAGGTTGAGTATGAGCGGATGACCTCACGGCTGGAGACTATGGCAGCCTGGGTATAGCGAGCAAGGCTCTGCTTATCTAAGGTTTCTTGAGGTGTTGGCACATCTCTAGGCTAAACCACTTAAAAGGCTCACTTCTTATATGTAAGAAAATTCGCCTAAACTTAGTAAATGACTAGAGATATGAAGCCAAAAAGCCGCGTTGTTACCGAAGGTATTGAACGTGCAGCTGCCCGAGGAATGCTCAGAGCCGTTGGCATGGGCGATGATGACTGGGAAAAGCCTCAAATCGGTGTTGCTTCATCATGGAATGAAGTAACTCCTTGCAACCTATCTCTTGATCGCCTAGCTGATGCAGCCAAGATGGGTGTTCACGCCGCTCAAGGATATCCCCTTGAATTTGGCACTATTTCTGTCTCCGATGGTATTTCTATGGGTCACGATGGCATGCACTTCTCTCTAGTTTCTAGAGAAATCATTGCTGACTCAGTCGAAACTGTTATGCAGGCTGAGGGATTAGACGGATCTGTATTGCTCGCTGGTTGTGACAAGTCACTGCCAGGCATGTTGATGGCTGCAGCTCGTTTGGATTTAGCTTCGGTATTTCTCTATGCAGGAACCATTGCTCCAGGCTGGGTCAAGCTAACCGATGGCACAGAAAAGCAAGTAACAATCATTGACGCTTTCGAAGCGGTTGGTGCTTGCAAGGCTGGAACCATGAGCGAAGAAGACCTAGATCGTATTGAAAAAGCAATCTGTCCTGGTGAAGGTGCCTGTGGTGGAATGTATACCGCTAACACAATGGCTTGTGCTGCTGAAGCTATGGGCATGAGCCTGCCAGGATCAGCTTCACCTCCATCTGCAGATAGAAGAAGAGACGCTTGGGCTCACCGTTCAGGTGAAGCGGTGGTAAACCTAATTGCTCAAGGCATTACAGCAAGAGACATTATTACTAAGAAGTCTCTAGAGAACGCAATTGCCGTGACCATGGCATTTGGTGGTTCAACTAACTCAGTTCTACACTTCCTAGCTATTGCTCGTGAAGCAGAAGTAGATCTAACTCTTGACGACTTCAACCGAATTGCAGATAAGGTTCCGCACCTAGGAGACCTAAAGCCTTTTGGTCAGTATGTAATGAGCGATGTTGACCGTGTTGGTGGAGTTCCTGTTTTGATGAAGGCTCTTCTAGACGCAGGTCTAATCCACGGTGATTGCATGACAG
The DNA here is from genome assembly GCA_044347325.1 of Rhodoluna sp. Classification (GTDB taxonomy): domain Bacteria; phylum Actinomycetota; class Actinomycetes; order Actinomycetales; family Microbacteriaceae; genus Rhodoluna. The sequence goes on from JBIIXN010000025.1 coordinate 3,085, forward strand.
TAACGGGTAAGACTGTTGCTGAAAACCTAGAAGGAATTAACCCGCCAGACCCTGATGGCAAGATCATCAGAGCTATGTCTAACCCAATCAACAAGACCGGTGGAATTGAGATTCTCAAAGGGTCTCTAGCTCCAGATGGTGCTGTTGTGAAGACCGCTGGTTTCGCTTTGACTGAATTCACAGGCCCTGCCCGTGTATTTGATAGGGAAGTCGCTGCCATGCAGGCGTTATCTGAAGGCAAGATTTCTAAGGGTGACGTAGTGGTTATCCGCTATGAAGGCCCTAAGGGTGGCCCTGGTATGCGTGAGATGCTAGCCATTACAGCTGCTATCAAGGGTGCCGGATTAGGTAAAGATGTATTACTCTTGACTGACGGACGATTCTCAGGCGGCACAACCGGCTTATGTATCGGACACATTGCACCAGAGGCGACCGATGGCGGTCCAATTGCTCTAGTGCGCGATTCAGACTTGATAAGAGTTAACATCGCAGCTCGAACGCTCGAACTACTAGTTGAGCCGGAAGAGTTGGCAGCCCGGAAAACTCAATGGGTACCTTTGGCACCCAAATATACCCGCGGCGTCCTTGCTAAATATCTAAAGTTAGTGCATTCAGCATCTGAAGGCGCATACTGCAGTTAGTTCGGGCATCAAAGGTTTTATGAATCAAGGATGAATTATGGCTAGCGAAACATTAACAGGTGCTCAGGCGATTGTAAGAAGTCTTGAGCTACTTGGTGTAACCGATATCTTCGGTTTACCCGGTGGAGCAATTCTGCCTACCTACGATCCACTAATGGATTCCACCAAGATTAGACACATTCTTGTCCGTCACGAACAAGGTGCAGGTCACGCAGCTGAAGGATATGCTTCATCCTCAGGAAAACTTGGTGTTTGTATTGCAACCAGTGGTCCAGGTGCAACAAACCTAGTTACCGCTATTGCTGATGCACACATGGACTCTGTTCCACTACTTGCTATTACTGGTCAGGTTAACTCAACTTCTATTGGTACCGATGCTTTCCAAGAAGCAGACATCGTTGGAATCACCATGCCAATTACCAAGCACTCTTTCCTTGTTACTAAGGCAGAAGATATTCCAGGTGTTCTAGCTGCTGCAGTTTTGATTGCAACAACTGGACGACCTGGACCAGTTCTAGTTGACATTGCTAAAGATGCTCAAGTTGGCAAAATGGAATTCATTTGGCCACCGAAGGTTGATCTTCCTGGCTATAAGCCGGTAACCAAACCTCATGGTAAGCAGGTTCAAGCAGCAGCCCAAATGATTTTGGAAGCTAAGCGTCCAGTTTTGTATGTCGGTGGCGGAATTATTAGATCAAACGCTTCTAAAGAACTCCTTGAACTTTCAAAGCTCATAGGTGCACCGGTTGTAACAACTCTGATGGCAAGAGGAGCATTCCCTGACTCAAATCCACAGAACCTAGGTATGCCTGGAATGCATGGAACTGTTCCTGCGGTTACTGCATTACAGAAGAGTGATCTTTTGATTACTCTTGGTGCTCGCTTTGATGACCGTGTAACAGGCCAGGTTTCTACCTTCGCTGTTGGAGCAAAAGTTATTCACGTTGATATTGATCCAGCTGAAATTGGCAAGATTCGTTTTGCTGATGTTCCTATCGTTGGCGATGTTAAAGAAGTTCTTACTGAACTAAATGTCGAACTGGCTAATGAACTAAAGGGCAAGCTGCCAGATATCAAAGAGTGGTGGACATTCCTAAATGATCTTCGTACTCGGTACCCACTTGGCTATACCCAGCCTGATGATGGCAAGATGTCACCACAATACGTAATCAGTCGCATTGGTGAAATTTCAGGACCAGAAGCAGTGTTTGCTGCAGGTGTTGGTCAACACCAGATGTGGTCAGCACAGTTCATTAAGTATGAGCGTCCTAACTCTTGGTTGAACTCAGGTGGAGCTGGAACCATGGGTTATGCAGTTCCTGCTGCTATGGGAGCAAAGGTTGCTGAACCTGAGCGTTTGGTTTGGGCTATTGATGGTGATGGTTGTTTCCAGATGACTAACCAAGAACTAGCTACCTGCACCATTAACAACATTCCAATCAAGGTTGCAATTATTAACAACTCTTCACTTGGAATGGTTAGACAGTGGCAAACACTGTTCTATAACTCAAGATATTCAAACACCGATCTAAATACTGGAACAGACACCATTATGGTTCCTGACTTTGTGAAGTTAGCTGAAGCTTATGGCTGCCTAGGTATCAGAGTTGAAAAAGAAGAAGATGTTGATGCAGCTATCAAGTTAGCTATTGAAACCAATGACCGTCCTGTTGTTATCGACTTCATTGTAGGTAGAGATGCAATGGTATGGCCTATGGTTCCAGCAGGTCTATCTAACGATGCAGTTCAGTTTGCTAGAGATACCAGACCCGTTTGGGATGAAGGGGAGGAGGAGTAAATGACTCACCACGTACTTTCTCTTCTAGTAGAGGACCGTCCAGGTCTACTAACCCGTGTAGCAGGACTGTTTGCTCGTCGTGGATTCAACATTGAGTCTTTGGCTGTAGGAACAACTGAGGTCGAAGGACTATCCCGAATCACAGTTGTTGTAAGCGTAGAAGGTCTGCCTTTAGAGCAGGTCACTAAGCAGCTAAACAAGTTAATCAACGTAATCAAGGTTGTTGAACTAGAGCCTGAAACAACAGTTCAGCGCGATCACATGTTGATTAAGGTCAAGACCGATGCTGCTACCCGTTCTCAGGTGCTAGAAGCAGTAACCTTATTCCGTGCTCGTGTCATCGATGTTGTGAGCGATTCTTTAATCATTGAAGTTACTGGCGAAACAGCAAAGCTTCAAGCATTCTTAAAAGTTCTCGAACCTTTCGGCATCAAGGAATTGGTGCAGTCGGGGGTCTTGGCTATTGGACGTGGTTCAAAGTCAATTTCCGAGAAGATTCTTAAGTAATTTCAAATAACAAACAAGGAGAAAACAAATGGCTGAAATCTTTTATGACAAAGATGCCGATCTAGCGCTGATCCAAGGAAAGAAAGTAGCTGTTATTGGTTACGGTTCTCAAGGACATGCACACTCACTAAACCTGAAGGATTCAGGTGTTGATGTTGTGGTTGGTCTAAAGGAAGGTTCTCAAAGCAAGGCTAAGGCTGAGCAAGCAGGCCTAAAGGTTCTACCGGTTGCAGAGGCTGCTCAGTGGGCAGATGTGATCATGATTCTTGCTCCAGACCCTCGCCAGAGAGACATCTATGCAAACGAGATTGCTCCTAACCTAACCCCAGGTAAGGCACTTGTCTTTGGTCACGGTTTCTCAATCCGTTACGGGTTCATCAAGCCTCCAGCAGATGTTGACGTATTCCTTGTAGCTCCTAAGGGCCCTGGACACATTGTTCGTCGTGAATACCAGGACGGTCGAGGTGTTCCTAACCTTGTTGCTGTTGAGCAGGACTTCACTGGTCACGCCATGGAACTAGCTCTTTCATATTCAAAAGCTATTGGTGGAACCAGAGCTGGAACTATCAAGACAACCTTCACTGAAGAAACTGAAACTGACCTATTCGGTGAGCAGGCAGTTCTTTGTGGTGGAGCATCACAGTTGGTTCAGTATGGTTTTGAAACTCTAATCGAAGCTGGTTACCAGCCTGAGGTTGCATACTTCGAAGTTCTGCATGAGCTAAAGCTAATCGTTGACCTTATGTATGAAGGTGGAATTGCTAAGCAGCGTTGGTCAGTATCTGACACCGCTGAATACGGTGACTACATCTCAGGTCCTAGAGTTATTGGCCCAGAGGTTAAAGAGCGTATGCGCGAAGTTCTAACTGACATCCAAGATGGCACCTTTGCTAACCGCTTTGTTGCTGACCAGGATGCCGGAGCTCCAGAGTTCCTAGCTCTAAGAGCAAAGGGCGAAGCTCACCCAATCGAAGCTGTTGGCCGTGGCCTACGTAAGCTTTTCTCTTGGATCAAGAACTCCGATGAGTACCAAGAAGGCAAAGCAGCTCGCTAAAGATTAAACAGAAAAAGCCCTCGTCCAAAGACGAGGGCTTTTTCTTTACGCGATGAGTTTATAAACCTCTTCAATGATTCCTGATTGGTACTGCTTCTCATCTTGGAGTTTGAACTTCTCGTAGATGGAATCATCTTTGAATGCAGGAGTTCCGTCACCTAGTGCTTCAGGGCAAACAAATAATCTCATGGTGTCGATTAGGCCTGCGTCGAGTAGTTGTCTGACAACATCTGCGCCACCCATAATGAATAGTCTGCCTGGGTGGTTTTCTTCGATTAGTTCAACGACTCTTTCTATTTCACCTCCGGTGAAATAGATGTTCTCCTGGACTACGTTTTCATAGAGTTCTGGGATGTGAGTCAGGACATAGGTAGGTAGAGGTCTAGGTCCTTGGACTCCACTTTCTATCTCGAAGTCAAAGGTTGCTCGACCCTGCAAGATCGCAGCTGAGGTACTTACTAGGTTGAAGTATCCGTAGTCTTCACCTGAGGATAGGTATTTTTCAGCCCAAGACATATCGCCATTAGGGCCTGCTAGATAGCCATCACTTGAGATAGCGGCATAGAAGATGCGTTCGGACACAGTAAAAGACTAGTCAGGTATGCAAGTAAGTATTCGTAAGGCCGAACAGGTAGACTTAGCGAAGATTTTGAGGATTCTATTTGAGGAGAACAATTGAAGACTTCAACCAAACTTGGAGCTGGTGCGAGCCTCACATTTTTACTTTCAAGTCTTCTGACCACTGGTGTAGCGGCTAATGCTGAGACCGTCGAAGGTTGTGGCGAGATTCCAGATGGGGCAGCACTAATAAAAACAGACAAGTATTGTGAGATAATTTTTGGGTCTTTTCCAAACCCTTCGCAAACTGGGACATGGACTGTACCTCAGGGCGTAATCAGCTTGCAGGCTCTACTTGTCGGTGGAGGTGCGGGAGCGAATGACGGTGGCGGTGAAGATTTTGCTTCAGGTTGGGGTTACAGTGGCGATGGAGGAAAAGTTTCTTACGCCGACCTAACTTCAACTAAAGCAGGCACAGAACTTTTTATCAGATTTGGTGCCGGAGGTTTAACTGATTTTGCTGGTAATGGAGCATCGGTTGTTGGAGGGACTAGCGAAATACTAGGTCCAGGTGGGATTTCACTCGCATCAGCACTTGGCGGTCAAGGTACAGGTGGTGCAGGAGTCTGTACCGCGCCAGGTGTTTTTAACCGCGGATTCCTTGCGGTTGGAATCGGCGCAGCGGCATTTGACGATGGACTAGAAGCTTGTGAAGAGTTTGGATCCAAGGGAATTGTTCCAGCTGAAGACCCAAACTCAACTTCATTGTTTAAGGACCTCACCTTAGAGGCTCTCAATGGCGCTGCTCTAGGAAACGGAGGGATTTTGTCTAGCTCGGTACCTTCCGTATTTGGATCTGGTTGGGGTGCTTGGATCAAGGGCTCATTGGATGGATCCGTGACAGCCGCACCTTCAGGAGCTAGTGGTTCAGTTTCGCTTAGATACGTTCTGGAAGAAGTCCCAGTCGAAGAAGAAGAACTTGCTGACACAGGAGCTTCAGAAGAGCAGCTTTCAAACTTGGCTAAGACTGCAGCTTTGATCGCTGGTTTAGGCGCTCTCATGTTGATCCCTGCTCGCAGAAGAAGGAACAGAGCTTAGCTCAAAAGTACTTTGTAACTTAGATACCCTTGCATCACGCAGGGGTATCTTCGTATGAGGGGTAAACAAAATGATCAAGGAAAGGCTGCTTGCCAAATGGTGAATCCAATTCACAATGTTCTCTCCAAAGCTAAAGAGAACTCCAATAAGTTTGCAATTAAAGGCGCTGGAGCAGAGATCAGTTTTGAAAGCTTCCATAGCATGGTTGTGAAGGTAGCCGCTCTATTGCGTCAGCAGGGTGTGAAGCCAGGGGATGTTGTTGGGCTTCGCATGCACGGTGGATTACACGCTGTATTTGTAGCCGCTGTCATGCACGAAGCTGCTGTTTCGTTTGCCGCTAGAGTTCCAATCGTTTCTCACCACAAGAACGATATCGACTTTGTCTTTAGCGACGAACCAGAACTGGTTTCATTAGCAGCTAAAGGAGTTCTTGTAACACCAGATCTCCTAATGCAAGCCGACAGATTAAATTCTGATATACAGCCGAATGAATTTGAATCTGAAAACAGTCTTGCTCATTTGATTTTCTCAAGTGGAACTACCGGCATCCCTAAAGGCGTGTGTTTTACAGTCAATGACTTAGTAGAAAGAGCTCAAGCAGCTTCTTTGAACTGGATGCCTGTGAAGCCTTTTCTTTGCCAGTTGGCACAAGACACAGTATCTGGTGCTGTTACTTACTTCTACAGCATCCTCAATGGTGAAACATATTTAGTGCCAGGGACAGCTAAAGAAGATGCCCAGCTCATTGAACAGATGAAAGTTGCATCAATCCAGACTTCTCCCGCCAAACTTAAAGATTTACTTACTGAATCAACTGATGGAAATAGTCAACTATCTTCTTTGAAAGTTATCCAGGTTGCTGGCGGTTTACTCTCTAGAGAACTTGGCGAAGACGCTAGAAAGCTTCTAGGAGTTGAGCTTGTATACATATACGGATCAACTGAGGTTGGCCTAGTTGCTAAGGGCCCAATCGATCCTAGTAATGCACAAATTGTGGGTCGAGTAATTCCTTCGGCCCAAGTCGAAATACTTGGTGAGCAAGGACAATCTCTCCCATTTGAATCAGATGGGGTATTGAGAGTGAAAACTAACTACCAATCTCGTGTGTATTGGAAGGTAGTTGATTCAGGGTCCAGTGGCTTTATCGATGGCTGGTTCTATCCGGGGGATATGGCAAGACTTTCAGAAGATGGCAGCCTCAGAGTACTAGGTCGAGTCGATGAGGTAGTAAATCTTTCAGGAGTGAAAGTTGATCCGAGTTTTATCGATTCCCAGATATTGAGCTACCGAGGAATTATAGATTTTGCTTGCTTTGCTATTCCCGACGATATACAGCTCTATGAAAAGCTCGCCATTGCCGTCGTGTTCGATGATGAGATAAGTATTGAGAACTTCATCACTCATATGAGAACTCTCTTGGGTGATAGTTATCCACGAGCTGTTGTGAGAGTGAAGGAAATCCCAAGGAATTCAATGGGTAAGCCAAACCGCCTGCAGTTACGAGCCCAATACCTAGTTTCCACGAGTTCAAACTAGCCCTGAACCCTGTAATAGGTTGCCTTTGGTAGTATTAGGGAACGCTTCGCCGTTGCAGCCCAAACCCCACTAACTTCGAGGATTTATACCTTGGCTAAACCTATTGTTCTTATTGCTGAAGAGCTTTCACCTGCAACCGTTGAAGCTCTAGGGCCTGATTTTGAAGTGCGCAACGTTGATGGCACTGACCGCAAAGCTTTACTTGAAGCACTTGCGACCGCTAATGCAATCCTGGTTAGATCGGCCACTCAGGTTGACGCAGAGGCTATCGCAGCAGCTCCTAACCTGAAGGTTATTGCTCGTGCTGGTGTTGGTCTAGATAACGTAGACATCAAGGCAGCTACCAATGCAGGGGTGATGGTTGTCAATGCTCCGACATCTAACGTTATTTCTGCAGCAGAACTAGCTATTGCTCACATTTTCTCTTTGGCAAGGTTCGTGCCTGATGCCAACACTTCCCTAAAGGCAGGAAAGTGGCAAAGATCTAAGTTCACTGGTGTTGAACTTTATGAGAAGACCATCGGAATTGTTGGTCTTGGTCGTATTGGAACTCTAGTTGCTCAAAGACTAAGTGGTTTTGGAACCACCTTGATTGGTTACGACCCTTATGTGACTCAGCTAAGAGCCGAGCAGATGGGTGTTGAGCTTGTTTCTCTAGAGGAACTGATGAAGAGATCTGATTTCATTACTATTCACATTCCTAAGACTCCTGAAACAACCGGTCTTATCGGAACTGAAGAGTTTGCTATTGCCAAACCTAATCTTCGTATTGTTAACGCATCTCGCGGTGGCATCATCGATGAGGACGCTCTTTACGCCGCACTGAAGTCAAACAGAATAGCTGGAGCAGGTTTAGATGTATTCGTGAATGAACCTCCAACAGGTTCACCACTTCTTGAACTTGAAAACATTGTTGTTACCCCTCACCTAGGAGCATCAACTGATGAAGCTCAGGAAAAGGCCGGTATCTCTGTTGCTAAGAGCGTAAGACTTGCTCTTGCTGGTGATCTAGTTCCAGATGCTGTGAACGTTGCCGGTGGTGTCATTGATGCCGCTGTGAGACCTGGTATTGCACTCATGGAAAACATGGGTCAGTTACTGTTTGATATCTCAGGTGGCAACGTCAGTTCTATTGAAGTTGAAGTTAGAGGAGAGATTGCATCTCTCGATGTTTCTGTTCTAAAACTTGCTGGTCTAAAGGGCTTCTATCAGAATGCAGTTACCGAGCAGGTCTCTTACGTGAATGCTCCTCTAATGGCTGAATCTAGGGGAGTGGAAGTAAAGCTCTCAGTTGATTCAAACAGTGATGAATACAGAAATGTGACAACCATTAGAGCAGTGCAAGCTGATGGTACAACATCTTCTGTTTCTGGAACTGTAATTGGCCCTAAGCTTCAGCAGAAGATTACTAACATCAATGGTTACGATGTTGAGATTGCTATGGCAGAGCACCTAGTGATGATGGTCTATGCAGATAGACCGGGCATCGTTGCTGTTTATGGAAAAGCATTTGCAGAAAACAATATCAACATCGCAGCCATGCAGATTGCTAGAAACTCTAAGGGTGGTAAAGCTCTATCTGTCATCACAGTTGACTCTAAAGTCGATGCCGATGTTCTAGAGGCTGTTCGAGTTGCTATTGAAGCTGATGTTTTGAAGGCTATTGATCTAAAGCTTGACTAAAGGCTTGGGTCGTTAGAGAGGTCTCGGCCTGAGTTAGCCCAACCATCAGTTCCGCCAGCTACAGACACTACGTCATAGCCCTGAGCTTCTAGGTAGTTGGCTACTGTCATAGATCTTCCACCTGAACGGCAGATGATGAAGATTCGGGCACCATCATCAAGTTTGTCTAGGTTCTCTGCCACTTCATTCATGGGAATGTGATGGGCATTAGGCACATGCCCTGCATCCCACTCGTCTTGTTCTCTAACATCAAGGACAAAGCCTCCGCGGTCAATAACATCGGCTAGCTCATCAAGGGTTACTTCGGTTGCCATAACAGTTCCTATCTTTTTATCCATCTTAATCAAAAGGGCTTGAGTTATTCTTGAGTTAAGGACTTGAAAGGGTTGAAATGAAGAAATTACAGGTTGCTATCGCCACATTGCTGGCTGTTGTTCTAGTTTCTAGTGTGAGCGCTTGTGCGCCAGGGAAGCTAAGTATGGACAACGTCACAGCCATCATTGACGTTAGAACAGCCGAAGAATTTGAAACGTCACACATTATTGGGGCAGTGAATATTGACATTGAACTAGGTGATTTCATCATTACCGTAGTTTCCATCAAAAAAGAGGGAGCTATATATGTCTACGGCAAAACAGAAGAGCAGGTTGGCCTAGCTGTTCAATACATGAGAGATCTGGGCTATCCGAATGTTGTGAACCTAGGCTCATTCGAAGACGCTCAGAATGTCTTGCCACTAGGTGTAACCCCATAGTGGATTCCAGTACTTGGGATCAGAAGTACTCAACCGAAGAGTTCATTTATACCAAGGTTGAAAATAGGTTTGTCGTTGAGTTCTGTAAAGACCTTGATGGAACGAACAAAAAAGCTATCGACCTTGCCGGTGGTGAGGGTAGAAATAGTGTTTGGTTAGCCAAACGTGGTTGGCAAGTTGAGAACATTGATTTCTCCCAAGTTGCTTTAGATAAATACATACAGTTTGCTAAAGAAGAAGGTGTTGAAGCCAATACTTTAGCTACTTGTGCTGATGGCCTTACTTTCATTCCTCAACTATCTCCAGTGGAGCTGGTAGTTATCGCTTACATGCAAATTCCTGAAAAAGATTTGACAGTAGCCATTAGACGTTTGAGTGAACATGTTGCTCCTGGTGGAAACCTTGTCGGTGTTTGGCATTCTAGAGACAATCTAGAAGGCGGCTTTGGCGGACCAAGTGATCGCCCAAGTGTGGAAAGCATCACCGAAGCTTTAGCTGGAACTGGTCTTGAAATTGAAGTTCTGGAGAACAGAGATGGGCAAATCCAGACTAAAGAAGGCTTGAAACCTTCAGTTACCTTGGTTTTATTGGCTCACAGACCCCTCTAGAGATACCTCTCTCAAGTAAAGTTATAGAAAACGAGTAGGAATCATTTTCAAGTGACTAAGCAAATTAACATAGGTGTCATCGGTGGCGACGGTATTGGCCCTGAGGTGATTGCCGTTGCTCTTGAGGCGATGAACCTTTCAACTCGTGGCTCAGGTGTTGAGTTTGTAACTACCGATTATGACCTAGGTGCTAAGCGGTATGCGGCAACTGGGGAAATTCTTACCGATAATGACATGGAGTCGCTAAAGGCTCACGATGCAATTCTTTTAGGCGCTATTGGAGACCCGAGTGTTCCGTCCGGTGTTCTGGAACGTGGACTACTACTAAAACTGAGATTCAGTTTTGATCACTACATCAATCTTCGTCCAACCAAGTTATACCCAGGAGTTATTAGCCCACTAGCTGAGCCTGGCAACATCGACTTTGTTGTTGTTCGTGAAGGCACTGAAGGTGCTTATGTTGGTAACGGCGGCTCTATTCGTGTTGGCACAGACCACGAAGTTGCTAACGAAACTTCAGTGAACACAAGATTTGGTGTTGAAAGAACTGTTAGATATGCATTTGAACTTGCTGCTAATAGGGAACGTAAGAAGCTAACCCTTGTTCACAAGCACAACGTTCTAGTCAACGCTGGTTGGCTATGGCAGAGAACTGTTGATGAGGTTGCTAAGGAATTCCCAGCTGTGACTGTTGATTACCAACACGTTGATGCAGCAACTATTTACATGGTCACTGACCCAGAACGTTTTGATGTAATCGTCACCGATAACCTGTTTGGTGATATCCTGACTGACCTTGCCGCTGCTATCGGCGGAGGTATCGGTATTGCTGCTTCGGGAAATATCAATCCAACTGGAGCATTCCCTTCAATGTTTGAACCCGTTCACGGATCAGCTCCTGATATTGCAGGCAAAGGTTTAGCTGATCCAACTGCTGCAGTTCTCTCAGCAGCCATGTTGTTAGATCACCTAGGTAACCCAGTAGCAGCAGCCAGAATCGAAAGAGCTGTTGCAATTGATTTATCCATTCGTGGTGATTCGAAGAGAACAACTGCTGAGATAGCTCAAAGTATTTTCGCTCAACTTTAGAAAGAGAAGCTCATGGAATTCAAGATCATCAAATCTGATAACCCAATGCCAGATGCAGAGCGCGAAGCACTACTTGAAAATCCTGCCTTCGGCGTTAACTTCACTGACCACCAGGTAATCATTGAGTGGACACGTGAAGACGGATGGCAGAATGCCAGAGTTGAGCCATATGGTCCAATCATGATGGACCCCTCAAGTGCTGTTCTTCACTACGGTCAAGAGATCTTCGAAGGCATCAAGGCTTATAGACACCAAGACGGTTCTATTCATACTTTTAGACCAGAGTCCAACGGCGCAAGAATGCAAAAGTCTGCTCACCGTATGGCTCTTCCTGAACTACCGATCGATGTGTTCGTTGAAAGCCTTAGAGCACTTATTTCAGTTGATGGTGCATGGGTTCCAAAGCCAGTTAATGAAAAGACTCTTTACTTTAGACCTTTTGAAATTGCAGCAGAGAACTTCTTGGGTGTTAGAGCAGCTCACCGCGCTGAGTACCGGGTAATAGCATCTCCTGTGGGTCCTTACTTCACAGGTGGGCTAAAGCCAGTATCTATCTGGATCGCACTGGACTCTGCTAGAGCAGGACGCTATGGAACAGGTGAAGCCAAGACCGGTGGAAACTATGCAGCTAGTTTGCTAGCTCAAGGTGAAGGCTATGAGAACGGTTGTTCTCAGGTGCTATTCCTAGATGC
>JBIIXN010000031.1:0-12234 GCA_044347325.1 Rhodoluna sp.
ACCAGATAAACCCTTGGCACAGACTCAACCCAATTAGCCATTGAGGACAGAAACGGAAGGGATTCCTCCATGCTGAGTAAAACCAGAGCATCAGGCTTAGCCCTAGCAATGGCCTTTGTGTCTTTGATGGCTAGGGTTTGGACTCTAATTCCATTCATGACCAAACCGAAAGAGAGCGATCTCAGCTGCGCTCGACTTTGAGGCAAAGAACTAGAAACTATGACCACTTGCTTAGGTTCAGGTTTCGAAACAAATCTAACCAGGGCAAAAGAATCTTGGCTAGGACTAGTTGCCAACCTAAATAGCCAAGGCTTAGTAGTTTCCTCTCCTAGTTCATCTTCAAGAGAAGAAGGTGCAATGATCGGAACCAGTGATTTGGTTGTGCTTTCAACTAATGCCTTGGTTGATACTGATTCAACCGGAGCGATGATCACATCACTCTCAAAAGCTTTGAGTCTAGAAAATGCTCTGACTCTATCCTGATCAGAATCACCAACATCGAAATAGCCAATAGAAATCTTTACCGGCCGATCAGATAAATCACGAGCAGCAAGTCTCACTGCAGCTCTTTGAACCTGTCCAACGAATCCAAGATTGCCGCTGTCTGACACTAAAACCCCGACCTTTAGTCCAGGTGCTATTGGCTTTGCGTTGCCTATCGAAACTAAATAGACCCCACCAATTCCAATCAGTGCTAAAACTGCAATGTTTCTAACTTTTCTCATTTAAGGAGAATAAGGAAAATTACAATCCCTGTTTTTAGTTTTCAACAGGTAAAGAAAAACGGGCCGACTAAATAAGCCGGCCCGTTTTTTACTTTTGAGTATTACTCTTTAGTTCCGTTGATGCTTGCGCTAACAACAGCGTTTGCAGACATGTTCCACTTGTCTAGAAGAGCCTGGTACTGGCCGTCATCGATTAGTGACTGAAGAGCTGCCTGGATTGCATCGCGAAGTTCAGTGTCCTTCTTCAATACAGCGATACCAACAAAGCCAGCGTCGTATCCGTTAGGAGCATCTGGGTCGTTGACTACATCGAAGTACTCGCCGTTACCAGCTTTAGCAGCCGCGTCCTGAGCTACGAATGAGTCCATCATTACTGCATCGCCCTGACCTGCACGAAGTGCGTTCTGCATGCTAGGAGAATCAGGTAGCTGAGTGATTGTGATCGCTCTCTTGCCTGAAATCTCACAACTTTCTGACATTGATCCAACTAGGTCAATGTGGATTGTTCCGTTCTGAACGATAACGGTCTTGCCACATAGGCCCATTGGGTTGGTGATGTTCTCAGGGTTACCCTTAGCAACAATCATCTGTGATCCACCAATGTGGTAGTCAATGAAATCAACCTTTGCCTGACGCTCAACAGTGTCGCTCATTGAAGAGATGATGATGTCGTTGTTGCCAGCTTCAAGATTGGCGATGATGGTGTCGAATACGGTTTTGTTGAAACGAAGTTCTGTTCCAAGCTTTTCACCGATTAGTGCACCTAGTTCAACGTCAATACCGGTTAGGTTACCGTCTTCGTCGTAGTACTCGAACGGCTCGTAAGGGATGTCGCTTGCAACATCGATACCGTTCTCAAGGTACTCAGCTGGCAGAAGTGCCTGAGCTGCTGTGTCAACCTTTGACTGGTCAACACCATTAGATGGTCCGCTTGCGCAACCAGTTAGCACTAGAAGGCCTGCTGTAATTACGGCTGCGAAACCTAGTTTCTTTATTGCCATTTTTATCTTCTTTCTTCTGTTTGGTTTTTACTTGGGATAACTCTAGAGGACTTTATTCAGGAATGCCTTAGTTCTGGCTTCTTGAGGATTGTCCAATACTTGCGTTGGTGTTCCTGATTCAACAATCTGGCCTTTATCAATGAATACGACTTTATCGGCCACTTCCCTAGCAAAGCCCATTTCGTGGGTTACCACGATCATGGTCATACCTGCTTTGGCAAGATTCTTCATAACATCCAGCACATCCCCTACTAGTTCTGGGTCAAGTGCTGATGTCGGCTCATCAAAAAGCATCAGTTTAGGTTTCATGGCTAGCGCTCTGGCAATTGCCACTCGCTGCTGCTGACCACCGGAAAGCTGGGCTGGGTAGTGATCGCCCTTATCGCCTAGCCCTACCTGTTGAAGTAATTGAAGACCTAGTGTTTTAGCTTCTTCGGGATCTAAACCAGCAACACCGATAGGTGCCTCGATGATGTTCTGCAGAGCAGTTAGGTGAGGGAAAAGATTGAAGCGCTGGAAGACCATGCCGATAGCTTGGCGCTGTCTAGCAATATCCTTTGGCTTCATTTCATACAGGACATTACCGACCTGGCGGTAACCCATGAGTTCGCCGTTGACATAGATGCGTCCACCATTAATTGACTCAAGATGATTTAGACATCTAAGGAAAGTTGATTTTCCAGAACCTGATGGGCCGATGATACAAAGCACTTCACCTTGCTCAACGCTTAGAGTCACTCCAGCTAGAACTTCGTTAGACCCATACTTCTTCTTGACGCTTCTAGCGTCAACCATTATTTCACCCATTAGCGCTTACCTACCTTAAACGCTCTAGGGGCAGCCTTGCCGCCAACCGTTTCAAAACCTCGTCCGTACTTCTTCTCCAGTGCTCTCTGTGGGAAGCCAAGAAGGGTAGTCATGAATAGGTACCAGAAACCTGAAACTATTAGTAACTCAATCTGAGCGAGATTGGCTGAGGATATCGTGCTGGCCTGGGTATAGAGTTCAGCAACTGCAATCACCTGCAACAAAGAGGTGTTCTTGAGCATTCCAATGAATTCATTTCCTAGAGGCGGAATGATCACACGCATTGCTTGCGGAATAACAATTCTTCTCATGGTGTATCGACTAGACATGCCTAAAGACTTAGCGGCTTCAGTCTGTCCTTGGTCAACAGCCAAGATACCTGCTCTAACAATTTCAGCTGAATAGGCTGCTTCATTCAGTGAGAGCGCAATTATGCCTGCGATGAGGGCTGGAATGATGTCGCTTGTTTGCCCGCTAATGAAAATAACGTCGGTGAAAGGAATACCAAGAAAAAGCTCTGGGAAAATGATTCCTAAATATCCCCAGAAAACAATCTGCAAAAGTAGCGGTGTTCCTCTGAAGAATTCAATGTATCCGGTAGCTATCCATCGCAGTAATGGGTTAACGCTCAACTTCATAACTGCAAGCAAAGTGGCCAAGATGGCACCTATAGACATACAGACGATAGTCACGAGAACAGTTACGAGTGCACCTTGGAGAATGCGCGGATCAAATAGGAATTTGGCGACAATATCGTGCTGAATAGATTCAGCACTGACAACTGAGTAAATGAAGTTTAGGAGTAAGCCAACAGCAACAATTCCTGATACCCAACGCCAGGGGTGCCTAAGCGGAACTGCTACGACATCGTCGCCGTTATCAGGTTCCTGCTGCTTAGCCATTAGGTTCAACTTCCAAGTTATTGGTATTTCTCTAAGGTACTCCTGTTTAAAGCCAAAACCTCGAGCATTGCTCGAGGTTGAGGAGTTAGTTTTGGGGTACTTTTTAGCGCTCTACGATAGCTAGTACATCTCTGGCTGAAAGCACTAGGTACTCTTTGCCGTTGTACTTTAGCTCTGTGCCACCGTACTTAGAGAAAATGACTCGGTCACCAACTGAGATGTCCAGTGGGACACGGTTACCGTTGTCATCTACGCGGCCTGGGCCAACTGCGACAACTTCGGCTTCCTGAGGCTTTTCTTTAGCGGTGTCTGGGATTACTAGACCTGATGCTGTGACTTGCTCTGCCTCAACTGGGAGAACGACAATACGATCTTCTAGTGGCTTGATTGAAACCGACACGTGAACCTCTTCTTTATTAACTGGATTTTGGTGATTATCTTCACCGTAGGGACAAGTTTACCTGTTTTTAGCACTCTTGCAACCAGAGTGCTAACTCTTCGCTGTTAGCGTTGGTTTATGGATCGCACCGGCTTTATGAGCCTTATTAGCCCCCAGGGGCAGGCTCTTCTAGCCGAAGTTGGGGAAATAGACTCCAAGGCCGACATGGTCAAAGTTGTCTCCAAACTCAGAGGCAAAGGACATTCAGCCGAGCTGGTGGCAACAGTTCTAACCCAGGTCAAATTACGCAGAAGAGCAAAGGCTAAGTTTGGTGAATTTGCGCAAACCATGTTCTTTACTGAAGAAGGCTTAGAGCAAGCATCAAGACTTAAAGTAGCCGCTATTCATGCCGGCAGATTTAGAAACCACGGGCTTACAAGAATTGCGGATCTGGGTTGTGGGATTGGCGCTGAGAGCTTAGCGATTGCAAGTTTAAATATGGAAGTGACCGCTTTTGAAATAGATGAGGTCACTGCAGCTCTCGCTACTTACAACCTTGCTAGCTTTGAAAACGTAAAAGTTGAACAAGCAGATGTCACGACCATAAATCTAGATAACTTTGATGGTTTGTTTATTGACCCAGCAAGAAGAGATCTCAAAGACTCAAAGACCAACATCAATAAACGCAAATACGACATCAATGATTTCAGCCCTTCCTTTGATTTTGTTTTAGAAGCAGCCAGAACCAAACCAACAATTGTGAAGTTAGGGCCAGGACTAGATCACAAAGATATTCCTGATGATGCTGAAGCCGTTTGGGTTTCTGATGATGGCGATCTAGTTGAACTAACTTTGTATTTTGGAATTCTCAGAAGACCCGAAGTAAAGCGAGCGGCATTACTTCTAAGCCCTAATGGAACCTTTGAGATAACAAGCTCCGAAGCCGAAAGGCTCGATGCTCCGCTAGGTGAACTGGGCAGATACCTCTATGAACCAGATGCTTCGATTATTAGATCTCACCTGGTTGGAAATCTAGCCATCTCTCTTGAACTGAATATCTTCTCCAATGAGATCGCTTACCTTTCTTCAGATGAAGAGGTTCACTCCCCTTGGCTCAAAGGTTACGAAGTATTAGAGAACCTAGTTTTCGATAGAAAGAAACTTAAGGCTTACCTTCGGGAAAAGAACATCGGAGTTCTTGAAATCAAAAAACGCGGAGCTGACATCACTCCCGAGCAACTTAGAAGAGAACTTGACCCTAAGGGCACAGAATCAGCAACACTTATAGTCACCAGAGTCGATGGCGCTCACCGAGTGCTTATTGTTAGAGCTCTTTAAGACTGAACAATAGTTACAGGCAGAGTTGATTCTGCTGAGAAATCTAGAGTGCTAGGTGCACGCCCTGCCATGATCAGCTGTGCTCCCAAGATTGCTATCATCGCGCCATTGTCGGTGCAGAGGCTAAACGGTGGGATTCTAAGTTCAATCCCATTGGCTTCACACTGTTCTTTGGCTACCTCTCGTAGCCTTGCATTCGCTACTACTCCGCCACCTAATAGAAGTCTTGGCACACCAAGCTCTTTACAAGCACTAACTGCCTTCTTGATTAGGACATCAACTACGGCTTCTCTGAAGCTAGCTGCAACATCAGCAATAGAAATCTCTTCGTTTTTTGATTCTGCTAGTTCAACATGTCTTGCAACAGCGGTCTTGAGCCCTGAGAAAGAGAAGTCATAGCGATGCTTCTCCATGTCTTTAGGAAGAGTTAGCCCTCTTGGGAATCTGATGGAAGCAGGGTTTCCCTCTTTGGCAACACGATCTATTTCAGGACCACCCGGGTAACTAAGCCCTAGAACTCTAGCTACCTTATCGAATGCTTCACCAGCAGCATCATCGATAGTTTCACCAAGTAATTCAACATCGTTTAGTAAATCTCTCACCAAGAGCAGTGAGGTATGTCCTCCACTAACTAACAGGGCAATCGTTGGAGTTTGTAATTCGCCACGATCAAGAATGTCTGCACCCACGTGACCAACTAGGTGATTAACCGCGTAGATAGGTTTTCCGGTTGCTACCGATAGTGCTTTAGCAGCACCAACGCCTACCATTAGCGCTCCTGCTAATCCTGGACCATTGGTAACAGCAATAGCGTCAATGTCATCAAGGGTTAGATTAGCTTTCTCCAGAGCTTCATCTAAAACTGGAGTTAGTGCTTCAAGGTGTGCTCTAGCTGCAATCTCAGGAACTACTCCACCAAATATTGCATGCTTGTCCATGCTTGAGGAAATGATGTTAGCAAGAAGAGTATTGCCTCTAACAATGCCAACTCCAGTTTCATCACAAGAGGTTTCAATACCAAGAACAATAGGTTCTTTGTTCTTTTTTAGTTTCAGATCAGTCTTCATGATGAAAGCGTCAACACCATCAGGTTGGTAATACTTCTTTCTAGTGCCTATCTGTTTGAAGCCAAATAGTTTGTATAGTTTCTGAGCAACAGAGTTATCCGCTCTAACCTCAAGGAATAACTCCTTGGCATCAAGATCAGTTGCCTGCTGGGTTAGCGAGTTCATCAGCAATCTGCCAATGCCTAAGCCACGCTTATCTTCTCTAACTGCGATGGTCTGAATATCAGCTTGATCACTGCCTGGCAGTTTGCTAAGCCCTGCATAACCAACTAGCTCATTGCCTTCAAGAGCCAAGATATAGAAAGTGTGATGAGCACCTAGTTCAGAGCGGAAGGTTTCTTCAGGCCAAGCATCATTGGCAAAGCTAGCTGTTTCTAACTTCATGATTTCAGGGAGATCTAGCAGGGTAGCTTGCTTGATTACTATGCTCATCAGCCACTCACCTTCTTGCCCTTACTAGGAACCGCATCAGGTTCACGAAGATAAATAGGAGTGATGTTCTTGTTTTTGCCTATAGCACTAAGTCCCTGAGCAAAGGCAATCTGCCCAAGAGCACCTGCTCTAACACCTAGTTCTGTACTCTCATGGCTAGCCAAATCAATATAGTTAGCGATGTCTTGCTCTTTGTTTACCGCAGGTCCTTGGGTTCGCTGTGGGATACCGTTTATTACTCCTGAGTATGAAGCCCAGAAGACTTCTTTTCTTCTGGCATCAGTTGTCACAACTAGGTTCTTGGCATTGGGGTTTGCTTGATAGAAATCCAAGGCAATTGAATCAAGTGAGCAAACTGAAACAAGGTCTGCTCCAGAGCCAATAGCAAAATACCTTGCAGCTGCAAGACCAACTCGAAGACCTGTGAAAGGCCCTGGCCCTACTCCTGCAACGACAGTGTCTATTTGGTTTGGTTTGAGCCCTGCATCATTCAAGACCTTTTGTATTGCTGAACCAATTCGTTCA
This sequence comes from Rhodoluna sp., assembly GCA_044347325.1. GTDB lineage: Bacteria > Actinomycetota > Actinomycetes > Actinomycetales > Microbacteriaceae > Rhodoluna. The sequence continues at coordinate 7,177 of JBIIXN010000031.1, forward strand.
GAGTGAGTCATTGGCTCAAGGTAATTCAGTTCAGCTAAAACAGTTCCCATGCTCAAGACAGCAACTGTTGTTCCAGCAGAGGTATCGATAGCAAGAGAGTATCCACCCATACGAGTTGATGCAGCAGATGTCTTCATTAGATTGAAACACCTGCCCAACGATCGCCGTAACCAGTTATCTTGATCTGACGTTCCTCTGTTTCACCTGATGTGTCTCTAGATATTTCAACTTCAAGCCAGTGCTCAGAGATATCATCGGTTAGACCCTTACCCCACTCCACCAAAGCTATCGAGCTTGCAAAAGGAATATCCAGATCATCAAGAGCTGAAGGACTACCTAGTCGATATGCATCAACATGCACCAAAGGCGCTTTGCCTTCACGCTTATGTGTTCTAGCAATAACAAAAGTTGGGCTAGAAACATTTCCTTCAACACCAAGACCTTCGCCAACTCCTCGAGTCAAAGTTGTTTTACCAGCGCCTAATGGCCCGATAAGGATAACTAAATCGCCTGCCTTAAGTTGTTTTGCTAATCGAATCCCAAGCTCATGCATGTCTTCGCTTGTTCTGATTACCTGCTCAAAGATTTGGTGAGTGCTGGTCAATTCTTTAGCCGATGTATTCTCTGTTGAATCTAGAACCAATACGAGTAACAATCTCGTAGTTGATGGTGTCCGCTGCAGTTGCTAGATCATCAGCGCTTGGACCACCCTCACCAAAGATGATTACTGTGTCCCCAGGGGACACCGATGCATCGCCAACATCAACAACAAACTGGTCCATAGCAATACGAGAGTGGATCTTGTATAACTTCCCGTTGATAGAAACCTCTGCTTTGCCTGAAGCATTACGAGGTAATCCTTCGGCGTAGCCCACTGGAACAAGAGCCAGGGTAGTTTCCCTGTCTGTTCTATACAGGTAACCGTAAGAGACACCTTCTCCTGCCTGAACCCGCTTAGTTTGAACAACCTTGGCTTCGGCAAGCATTACGGGCTTCAAGCCAAACTCTTGAGCTCGGTTATCACTAAATGGAGAAAGCCCGTAAAGAGCAATTCCAAGGCGCACCATGTCGTAGTGAGCCTGCGGGTAACTTAGAGTTCCATCGCTAGCGGTTAGGTGTCTAAGTTCAAAAGAGACACCTGCCTTGGAAGCCATAGCTAGAGCTAACTCAAATCTTTCAATCTGCACTAGATCTTCTTCTGCTCCAGTTGAAGATAGGTGGCTAAAGATTCCAACAGTTTGAACCAAACCATTAGCGACCGCTTCTTTAGCTTGTGTGAGTAAATCTTCCAGTTCATCAATGGTCACACCGTTACGGCTTAGACCGGTGTCAACCTTGATGTGTATTTGGCATGGCTTAGCTGCAAGAGCTGCTGCCTTAGTAACTCTAAGTAATTGTTCCTGAGAAGAAACAGCAACATCAATGTTGTGTTTAATGGCTGAAACAAAGTCATCCTCAGGATCGTGTAACCAGGCAAGGATAGGGGTCTTGATTCCTGCAGCACGAAGAGTTTCAGCTTCAGACATATCTGCAACGCCAATATAATCAACGCCTTCAGCTTCAATCTTTCTAGCAACGTGGAGCATCCCGTGACCATAGGCATCTGCTTTCACAACTCCCATTACTTTGACTGCAGGCCCAATGTGTTTGCGCATTGACGATAAGTTATGAGCGACTTTACCTAGGTCGATGGTTAGTTTACGCACTGGATTAGTTTCCTTCCGCGATAACAAAGGCACAAGCCATGCCACCATCATGAGTAATAGATAGATGCCAAGAAGTAATTCCCATTGCTACTGAGCGCTCCTTAGTTGCACCTGATACTTCTAAGTGTGGTTTACCAAGAGCATCTTTAGCCACAGTGACATCGTGCCAAGATAAACCTGTTGGATTACCTAAAGCTTTGATTAGTGCTTCTTTAGAAGCCCATACTCCAGCAAGGGATTGCATGGATCTGTTTCTTTCTGGTTCAGTGAAGATGCGCTCGATTAGAGCTGGGGTCTTTTGAAGTTTGGATTCAAAACGGGCCAGATCCACAAGGTCAACACCGACTCCTACGATCATGACTACTCGACTGTTACCGACTTGGCTAGATTACGTGGCTGATCCACATCCAAGCCTTTAGCTGCCGCTAGCTCCATAGCAAAGATCTGTAATGGGATAACATTCAAAATTGGTGCAAGCATCTTGTGTATTGCTGGCACATAGATCACTTCGGCTGCATACTTACTTACTTCAGTATCCCCTTGCTCAGCAATAGCAATAACCTGTGCTCCACGAGCTTTAACCTCTTGAATGTTGCTAACTACCTTGGCGTGTAGTGAGTCAGGGTCACTAGGGCTTGGCACAATAACAATGACCGGTTGACCCTCTTCGATTAGAGCAATAGGACCGTGCTTTAGTTCTCCAGCTGCAAAGCCCTCAGAGTGAATGTATGCAAGTTCTTTGAGCTTTAGAGCGCCTTCAAGAGCAATAGGGAATCCGACGTGACGACCTAGGAATAGAACTGTTCTAGCGTCCTTGAACTTCTTAGCCAGAGCACGAGTTGAATCAGTAGTGGTTAGAACATCAGCGATATCGCCTGGCAACTTGAGAAGTTCTTTACCAATGAGCTGAAGATCGTCTTTAGGCTGTGTGCCACGAACTGTTGCTAGATGCAGGCCTAGCAAGAAGATTGCAGTGATCTGTGCTGTGAAAGCTTTAGTTGAAGCAACAGCAACCTCTGGACCTGCATGTGTATAAAGAACAGCATCCGCTTCACGAGCAAGTGTTGCTCCCTGAGTATTACAGATAGAAAGAACTGATGCCCCTGCTTCTTTGGCGAAACGTGTAGCCATCAGAGTGTCCATGGTTTCACCTGATTGGCTAACAGCAACAACCAAAGTGTTCGGAGTCAAAATAGGTTGACGATATCTGAACTCATGAGATAGCTCAACGCTTACTGGAATCTTTGCCCAAGCTTCAATTGCATACTTACCAACTTCAGATGCATAAGCAGCAGTGCCACAAGCAACCATGATGATGCGATCGATATTTGGAATTAGTTTTGAGATTGCAGCAAGTTCTTCTAAGTTCACATAACCATCACTAGAAACACGACCCATCAAAGTGTCGCCAACAGCCTGAGGCTGATCAGCTATTTCTTTAGCCATGAATGAAGACCAGCCACCCTTGCTAGCAGCACTAGCATCCCAGTCAACTGTGAACTCTTCGTGAAGCACTTTTTCCCCATCAAAGTTTTCTATTTCAACACTGCCAGCTTTGAGAATTACAATCTCATCCTGACCAACAGCAATTGCTCGCTTAGTGTGTTCCACGAAAGCAGCAACATCGCTACCTAGGAAGTTCTCGCCATCACCCAAACCAATAACTAGTGGGGCATTCCTTCTAGCGGCTAGAACCAGGCCTGGTTCATCCTCGTGCATAACCAAAATAGTGAAAGCTCCGTGCAGTCTTCTAACCACAGTTCTAAAGCTTTCGGTTAGATCGCCGGTCTTGGCGTATTGGGCTGCTACCAGATGAGCTGCCACTTCAGTGTCTGTTTCGCTGGCAAAGACAGCCCCCTGTAATAAGAGCTCTGTCTTTAGCTCTGAGAAGTTCTCGATGATGCCGTTATGGATAAGGCTAAGTTTCTGTTTTTCGCCACCTAGATGAGGGTGAGCGTTGCCATCGGTTGGAGCACCATGGGTTGCCCAACGTGTATGTCCGATACCGATGTTTGCTTCCCCCAAAGGAGCCTTTTCAATATCTTCAACCAGGATAGATAGCTTGCCGGCTTTCTTTCGGGTCTCTAGTTGACCCTGGTGATTTATGACAGAAACACCAGCACTGTCATAACCTCGGTATTCAAGTCTCTTTAGCCCGCCCAGCAGGACATCAACGGTTGACTTGGGTCCAACATATCCGACGATTCCACACATGCCTCTAGTTTAAGGCAGAATGGCTTATGTGACTGGCTTACCCATTGGTAGTACCTCAGATGAGGCACCAGTTTCCCCTTTTGAAGAGATATCTCGTAGCAAATGGTCTGAATTAGCCCAAAGTTCAACTTCTCCCCTAACTGAAGCAGAAATTGAAAAAATCAGGGGTCTAGGAGATTTCCTAGACATGGCTGAAGTTTCAGACATTTACCTTCCTCTGAGCCAGTTATTAAATCTCTATGTGACTCAAGCTCAAAAGCTTCATGAATCATCAGATGCTTTTCTGAATAGAACTAACAAGAAGATCCCATTCATTATTGGAGTTGCTGGATCTGTTGCTGTTGGTAAATCAACAGTCTCAAGACTTCTAAAAGAACTCTTGAGTAGATGGCCTTCAACCCCAACAGTTGCTCTTGTGACAACCGATGGTTTCCTGCACCCAAACGCTGTTCTTGAATCAAGAGGGCTAATGAGTCGAAAAGGTTTCCCTGAATCTTACGATCGGCTTGCTTTGTTGAAGTTTGTAGCAGACATCAAATCAGGTAAAGAAGAAGTATCTGCTCCGCTTTATTCACACCTCACCTACGACATCGTGCCAGGAGAAAGCGTTGTTGTCTCATCTCCTGATGTGGTCATCATCGAGGGACTAAATGTTTTGCAGCCACCATCTCTAGGCCAAGAGGTTGCCCTTAGCGATTACTTTGACTTCAAGATTTATGTTGATGCTCCGACAGAAGAAATAGAGACCTGGTATCTAGAAAGATTCGAAGCTCTTAGAGAATCTGCCTTTAGAGACCCAGCCTCATACTTCCACCGATATGCCGAGATGGAAGAAGAGAAAGCTCTAGATAGAGCCAAAGAGATTTGGCGAACCATCAACCTACCGAACTTGATGGAGAACATCATCTCCACTAAATCAAGAGCGACCTTGGTATTACAAAAAGGCATCAAGCACAGGGTTGAAAGAGTCTTGCTCAGAAAGATCTAGGTTAAAGCAAAACTCCAGAACCCTAAGGTTCTGGAGTTTAGAGAATATTTTGGTTATCTCTTGCACTTACCCTTTGCTTTATTGTGCTTTAGGACAGTCTCGATAACTTCTTCTTGAACTTGCTCAACTTCGGTTTCTACAACTTCCACT
>JBIIXN010000041.1:0-7408 GCA_044347325.1 Rhodoluna sp.
ATCTTAGAGATAACACCCTTGTTTCCGTGACGACCTGCAAGCTTGTCACCTTCGGTGATCTTACGCTTCTGAGCAATGTGAACAACAACTCTCTGGTTCACACCAGCAGCCATTTCATCTTCACCTGACTCAGCATCGAAAACAGTAACAGCAATAACTGTTCCAGCTTCACCGTGAGGCACCTTCAAAGAGGTGTCGCGAACTTCGCGGCTCTTCTCGTTGAAGATAGCTCTAAGCAAACGCTCTTCAGCTGAAAGCTCGGTTTCACCCTTAGGGGTAACCTTTCCAACCAAGATATCTCCTGGACGAACTTCAGCACCAACGCGGATGATTCCACGCTCGTCTAGCTGAGCCAAAGCTTCCATAGATACGTTAGGAAGATCTGCAGTGATCTCTTCCTTACCTAGCTTGGTGTCTCTAGCTTCAACTTCGTGAGCTTCGATGTGGATAGAAGACAGAGTGTCATCTTTGACCAGTGATTGGCTCAAGATAATCGCGTCTTCGAAGTTGTGACCTTCCCAAGGCATGAATGCAACTAGCAGGTTCTTACCCAGTGCTAGTTCTCCCTGATCGGTTGCTGGACCATCGGCTAGAGTTTCTCCAACTTCAACCTTCTGACCAACAGAAACAATTGCACGCTGGTTGATTGCAGTTCCCTGGTTTGAACGTTCGAACTTGCGAAGAAGATACTTCTCCTGCTTGTTATCGTCGCCTCTAACCACGATTCTGTCAGCGTCAACTTCTTCAACAACACCAGCACTTCTTGAAAGAAGAACTGCGTGTGAATCCATTGCAGCTGCACGCTCCATACCGGTACCAACTAGTGGTGCTTCGCTACGGATTAGTGGAACTGCTTGACGTTGCATGTTCGCACCCATCAAAGCACGTGATGAGTCATCGTGCTCTAGGAATGGGATCAAAGATGTTGAAACAGAAGCAAGCTGACGAGGTGAGATATCAATGTAATCAACCTGGTCGTTGTCAACTTCAACAACATCACCCTTGAAACGAGCGAATACCTTCTTGTTAGCAAAAGTCTTGTCAGCGTTAAGTGGAACATCAGCTCCACCAATAACCTTGCCGTCTTCTTCTGCTGCATCTAGGTAGTCGATCTTGCCTGAAACTTTTCCGTTTACAACTCTGTTGTATGGAGTCTCAATGAAACCGAATGAGTTGATACGAGCATATGCAGTTAGAGATCCGATAAGACCAATGTTTGGACCTTCTGGAGTTTCAACTGGACACATACGACCGTAGTGGCTTGGGTGAACGTCACGGACTTCCATCTGTGCACGCTCTCTGGCAATACCACCAGGGCCTAGGGCCGACAGACGACGCTTGTGAGCAAGACCTGCAAGAGGGTTGTTCTGATCCATGAACTGAGATAGCTGGCTAGCACCAAAGAATTCCTTGATAGCTGAAACAACTGGACGCAGGTTGATTAGGGTCTGAGGAGTAATAGCCTCAACATCCTGAGTAGACATACGCTCACGAACAACACGTTCCATACGGCTGAGCCCTATACGAACCTGGTTCTGGATTAGCTCACCAACTGAACGGATACGACGGTTCTGGAAGTCATCGATGTCGTCAGATGAAATCTTGACGTCAACCTTCTTGCCAGCCATCTTTAGTCCGAAGGTCATGTTAGATGTGATGTCAGCCTTGTTCTTTAGAGCAAGGTCGAATACAAGCAAGTACTTCATGGTTGCAACAATGTCTTCAACTGTAAGAACAGTGGTGTTCTCTTCAACTGATAGACCTAGCTTGCGGTTTAGCTTGTGACGACCAACGCGAGCAAGGTTGTATCTCTTCTTGTCGAAGTAAACACTCTTCAACCAAGCTTCAGCAGCATCTGCGTTACCTGATTCGCCACGAACCTTACGGTACATTTCCTTCAACGCATCTTCTTTAGTGATGACTGGAGTTGTGAATGCACGTGACTCGTCGTAGTTCAAAGTGTTTTCGATTAGATCGATGTCGATCTCCCAGCCATTAGCGGCAGTAGCAACAGATTTAACATCAGAGAAAGCTTCAGCAATATCTTCACGAGTCATACCAAGAGCTTTTAGGAAGATAGTTGCAGAGACCTTAGTCTTGCGGTCAACCTGAACCTGAAGAATTGGCTTACCGAAACGTGATACTGACTTACGGTCATCCTTAACCCATTCGGTTAGGAACTCTAGGTAAGAACCACGTGAAGGAATGATCTGAGCCTTGTTGTTCTTAACATCCAAGTTACCTGTGGTGTTAGTTGACACAGAGAAGTAAACACCAGGAGAACGAACTAGCTGAGAAACAACTACACGCTCAGTTCCATTAACAATGAAGGTACCTTCATTAGTCATGATTGGGAATTCACCCATGAACACAGTCTGGCTCTTGATTTCACCAGTCTTGTAGTTTGTGAACTCTGCCTTGATATACAAAGGACGAGCGTAAGTCTTGCCCTTTACCTTGCACTGGTCAGGAGTGTAGTTTGGCTCATCCAAAGCAGGAGCCTTGAACTCAAGACCCATCTTTGCTTCTGAGGGGTTGTTCGGGTTGTCTTCGATCGGAGATAGCTCCTCGAATACTTCCTCAAGACCGGTCTTGGCATCTGGGCCAACCTTGTCTCGCCATGACTTATCCCCGACGAGCCATTCAAAGCTCTCAGTCTGCAGGGTTAGAAGATTTGGTAATTCGATTGGTTCACGAGTTTTAGCAAACGATAGTCGTTGTGCTGAACGAATGTTTTTGGTAGTTTTCTTGGCGGCCAAGATGATCCCTTCAAAGGCGGTTTACTTAATTAGAACGGTCTATGGGATTAGTCCCTAACTTTGTCGCCAAAATATGCGTACAAAAAGCGCAGCCAAAATATGCTTACGAGTTGTTGGGGAGCAAACCTCTATCTTATAGGGGTCAAATAGCCTTGGCAAGACAAATTTTCAAGAAAATCCCCAAAATCTCCTTAAATAGAGAGACCTGCTCTCCCAGGAGCAGGTCTCAACCTATCACTTGAACTTTACTGAGCTGGAATGATTGTGATTCCCTCAGAGTCAGTTCTGGTGGTCTTGTAGCCAGGGATGATTGCAACTACCCTGACGGAGATGGAGGCATTGAAATCTCTTACGGTTGGGATGTAAGCAGATTCGGTAGCTCCCTGGATGATTCTGTCGTTTCGCTTCCAGATGTAGATGAATTCAGCACCATCTGGGTACTCACCTGGGTCAACACTCAAGCTTCCACCAAGAATCGGGTCACCTGTAACTGTTGGGGTACCAGGGGTAGCAATGGTTCCAGCCTTGATCTGGCGGGCCTTTACCACGTGAGTGTAGGTCTTGTAACCAGCTGCAGTTACAACAACTCTCATACCAATGGTTGAACCGAAGTCATCCAAAGTGAACTCGTAGATGTTGTCATCGCCTGGGCCTTCGTAGAATACTTCGCCGTCACGGATCCAGACGATAGAAATGTCTACTTCCTGGTCCCATTCACCAACATTGACCTCTACTGTGCCACCGGTTACGAATGGACCTGAGATTGAAGGCTTGCTAGAAGGCTTGAGAAGACCTAGGGCAACGGTTACACCCTTGCTGAACTTCTCAACGCTCTCGTAGCCCTCTAGAGTTCCAGTAATTCCAACGCTGATCACGGCTTCGCCGTCTTCACCGGTTAGCTCGTAAGTCTCAGTTTCTGAACCGAAGATTGGCTCACCATCGCGGTACCACTGGTAGCTAAGCTCGGTTCCATCCATCCACTCTTTGGTGAAGGCGGTTAGAGTGCTGCCAACGGTTGCCTTGCCCTTGATTGAAGGGGTTGGCGCCTTAGTCATAAGACCCTCAGCAATAGCAATTGGCTTGCTAATGATGTTGTATACAGAACCAGCAGTTGCTACATCGATAACTGCACGAACATCCTTACCGAAGTCATCAATGCTGACTAGGTACTTAGCAGATGTTGCACCATCGATCTCTTCACCATCGCGTAGCCAGGTGTAAGTCAACTTAGCTGCCTTAGGGAACTGAGCACGAGGCAACTTGATGAAGGTTCCAACTCTTAGGAAGCCATCGTTCACAGTTGCGTTAGGAACAACGCTCACATCTCTAGAAGCCCATAGCAAGATAGTTGCAGTTTCAACTGTTTCGCCATCTTGAGCAGTTACTTCAACCTGAAGCTCTGAGATACCGGTTGCGTTAGTTACGTTACCGATAACACGAACAGTTGCGAACTGGTTGTTCTTAGCAACAACTACGTTCACTGCTCCTGCTTCAACTTCAATTCTTTGATCGTCAACCCAGGTTTGACCGTTCACTGTGATTCCAGAGAAGGTTGCATCTGATGATGGAAGAACATTCAAAATAACTGTTGTTGTTTCTGTTGCTTCACCATCAGGTGCTGTAACTACAACTTCCAAAATGTTTTCACCAAGAACTAGATCTGCTCCACCGGTGATTTCGTAAGTTGATTCTGGATCTGTTGTCTCAACAACCACTTCAACATCTTTAGTTCCAGCTGGAAGATCTACTGTCTCACCGTCAACAACGCTTGCACTTGCATCTCCTTCAGGACCAACCCAAGCAACTGAAAGATCAGCCATGCTTGCATCGTTGCTCAAAGCAACAATGACAGTTACGAAGTAGTCCGCGAAAGTTAATTCGTCAGCTGCGGTAACAGTGATGGTGATGGTGTTTTCTCCAACAACCAAACCTTCGTTACCGTCAATCACGAATGAAGCTAGTTCATCGTTCAAAATTACATCAACTGAAACTTCATCAGTGAATGGAGGAACTTCAACTGTTCCACCGTCTTCAACTTCTTCACCGTTTACAGATAGAGATGCAAATGTGGTGTCAGTGTTTGGCAGAACAGTAATGGTTACGAAGTATTCCTGAATTGTTTCACCATCAAAAGCAGTAACGGTAACAATCAGATCGTTGTCACCAGGAACTAGGTCTGTGCCACCAACAATTTCAAAAGTCGCATCCTGGTCGGTTACCTCTACAACTACGTCAACATCGGTAGTTAGGGCTGGAACAACCACGAAGTCTGCGTCCTGAACGTCAATACCTGCAACGTTGAATATAGATAGTGAGGTATCGAAGCTAACCACTAGGTTCACAGTGACGTTGTATGTCTGAGTAGTTACTTCGTCAGCAGCAGTAACAGTAACTGCAACGATGTTTTCACCAACGACTAGCTCGGTGTCACCAACGACAGTCACGGTTGCGTCTGTGTCAACTGTGTCTACTTCAACAGAAACCTCTGTGTTACGCGAGTCAATGTCAATGCCTTCGCCCTCAACAGCGGTGATGCCATTGATCACGATTGAGTTAACTGCTGTGTTAGTGCTTCTAAGCACCTCAACAATGAATGAATACTCTTGGATGGTCACTGTGTCTTCAGCGGTAACTGTGACAGTCACTGGGTTCTCACCAGTCTGAAGATCAAGTTCACCAGTAATAAAGAAGGTTGCATCAACATCAGCAAGGGTTACTTCAACAGCAACTTCAGTTGTTCCGAAAGGAACAGTGAATCTTCCTTCATTTGCAATGGTGGTTCCATTGACTGTGAAAGTGGCTCCAGTGTTTTCGTTTGCTGGAACATCAAGATTGATTGTGTAGACGCCGGTAACGTTATCTGAGTTAGTAACGGTTACAGTTAGCTCGTTTGCACCAATTTCTAATCCAGTAGCACCTTCAACAGTTATTGTTGCGTTCTCGTCAACGGCTACTGGAAGAACTTCAACACTCTTGGTTTTTGGTTCCAGGTAAACAGTTGTTCTATCAGCTGTTTCAACATTGTTGATCTTCAAGGAAGAAAGTAGTGAAGTGACACGAAGTGTCACGGTCGCAGAATATATGCTCTCTGGTTCAAGTGCATTTCCTGTTCTAACTACCAACTCTGAATCACCGAAAGGCAAGTTGCTAAAAGTATCTGTCAGAGAATAGAAACTGAAGTCTTCGTTAGGGACCGCCTCAGCAACAGCATTAATCGCACCAACGAATGCAGTGATGTCATAAGCAACTGCTCCACTCACAACAACATCAGCACTCTTAGTCTCTGCTGAAATTACAACGACAGATCCGTCAGTAACGGCTGTGCCATTGACTGTGAATGTCGAAAATGGACTGACGTTAGCACTAGCTGCCGAAGCTAGACCAGATAGAGATGTGACTACCAGGGCAAAAATGGTCAGTAGTGAAAGGCGTTTTGATCTAAACAATTGCTTCGTCCTTTTTTGAGCGGCTATAAATCTACTTATGTAAAAGATTAGAGCAATATAGGGCAATCTCCCTAGTCTTTACCAATTCGCAACCAGAACTTTATCTCCTGTGAAGAACTAGTCTTTGGGGTATACAGCCCCGCTTTGATGCCCTTTTAGGATGGCATAAAGCTCAAATTGGTCCCCATAAGTCACATAAAGCTCATCAAATGATGGGTTTAGCAGGAGCACTCGCACGCAACGTTCCTTGTTTGGCCCTATAAATAGGCTTCTTTTGACCCCAATTTGGTATTCCCCGGTGATAGTGAAGGGGATCCAGCCATATCTGGTCTTCTGACCCAATTCGTCACGACTAGGAGTGTTTTCAACAGAAACCTTGAGTATTCGATCCAGTTCAAAGGCTATGTAGTGTCTGCCTAGAACGTAGCGCTCTACTCGGGAGAGCTTAAATAGGGCAATACCGTCGGTGACGATTAGTTTTGCCATTCTTGTTCCCTCAAGTATTCGCTAATACGTATGAAACAAGTGTAATAGTGAATACTGGGTGAACACAGTGTTTAACTAGGCTGCTTTAATGAAGGCTTTCAACTGGCTTTCGATCTCATTAGCTTGAGATCCACAGACCCATATCTCATCCAGGCTTGGATGAGAGATCTTTATCTTCAGAGCCTGGCCCGAACCACCTAGTCTCCCTAAAACCAGAGACCTCTTCGAATTAGAGCGATATTGCCCAGCAACCCCGAAATACAGCATGTGTTTAGAGATCTTGACACCCAAAGTCGCTTTACCCGGAAAGTCAACCAACTCAGCTGTTATCAACCTGCTCTTTTCAAGAATCAGGCTAGGTCTATTCAAGGCACGTTTTTCTCTGCCATTTAGATTGATGCTAAATGCCGATTTGCTAAAGCTAAACGAAGCCACAGTTCCCCTCTCCAAAGATTCTCTTTTTCGAATGTTCGACAATAGATTACACCCCCCCCCCGCTAAAAATGTGTCCCCTTTCGGGAAAATTAGACAAATATTAATTTAATGTCTAATTCTTAAGCAAAGTGTTTAACTGTTGCCATTTGGTCTATTAGAGAAGTTAGATCCAAGCAACCTCATTCCCCCATGGCGGTGACGGTGGGATTTGAACCCACGGTGGGCTTTCACCCACACAACTTTTCGAGAGTTGCACCTTCGGCCACTCGGACACGTCACCGT
>JBIIXN010000057.1:0-3389 GCA_044347325.1 Rhodoluna sp.
ATAACGGTGATAGGCCCTAGATAACCAAATCGTCGTAGTGATTCAGCTGTGCGCAATCCACCCATGGATGCGCCAACGATGACTACGGGATGGTTCATTAGCTATTCGACGATACGAATGGCTTGCATCGGACAGACATCGATAGCTGCCTCAATGTTTGCTCGTTCTGAATCATCAGCCTCTGCTGTGTATTCAAGTTTGTCGTCTGAGTTTAGACGGAAGATATCTGGTGCCTCAAATACACACTGACCGTAGTGCTGGCACTTAGTCATATCAACTTCGACTTTAATCATTTGCTATTCCTTCTCTACAACAGTTGACGGATAAAGATCTTTAGATGGAGTTCTAATTCCTCTGAACTCCCAGTCACCACCAAGGGCAGTTGAAACTACTTCTTCAGAAGAGGTAGGTTGAGCACCAACATCGGTTCTGATACTGGTAGGTCCTTCAACAATGTGGTTGGTTAGTTTGCCTAAGCCTTCAACTTCAACTTCAACAACATCACCTGGTTCAACCGGTCTTGAGTTAGCAGGAGTTCCTGAGAACAACATGTCGCCCGGCACCAAAGTGATTGTTCTAGCGATATCAGCAACTAGGTAGTGCATATCCCACTCCATGTTGTCGGTGTTATCTTCTTGCTTCACAACACCATTGACATAGGTTCTAATGAACTTATTTTTGAAATCCCAGTCAGTAACGAGCCCAGGCCCTACTGGAGCTAAAGTATCTGAACCTTTGACTCGAAGCATTGAACCTGCATCGGTATCTCTAAAGTCATGAAGGCCAAAGTCATTTCCGATTGTGTATCCAGCGATGTATTCGCCTGCTTCTTCAGGGGAGATGTTTCTGCAGGTCTTACCAATAACAATTACGATTTCACCTTCGTAGTTCAACCACTTCAAACCAGCAGGTCTAACTACAGCTCCATTGTGTGAGTTTAGAGCTGTGATTGGCTTGTGGAAGTAGGTAGGTGCAGGTGGCAACTTGGTCATGAACTCCTGAGTTCTTGAGTCATAGTTCAAGTGCACAGCGATGATCTTGGTCGGCTCAACCGGAGGTAAGTGGATTGCGTCCTTGATAGCAACCACTCGACCATCACCGGCAACTAGGTTTTCACCCTTACGAACTACCTGAGTTGGGTATCCCTCAATCAGGATTCTTCTATATTCAGTCACGGGAAAGTACCAAGTCCTTAGCCTTAGGGAAGCCACCTTCTGGCTTCGGGAAGTAAACGTGAACTTGGCCTGTTCCAATAGAGTTCTCATACTCTGAATACATAACACCCTTAGCGGTGTTTAGTTCTTCACCAGTAGCACCGGCCATTGCTAGCCAGTGGTAGAAGTTAGCTTCAGGCTTGACCTTAGAGAATTCAGGCATAGTTTCTAGAATCTTGCCGTGTTCACCGTTCTTCATCCATTCCAATCTCTCGTAGTCCATCTCACGAGCAAGATCTGAATAAATGTGCTTCGGATCTGATGCTTCATGCTTACGAAGATCACGGAGCTTATAAAACGTATGTGAAAGAGCACCAGAAGCTAGTAACAATACTTTTCTGTCACTGTCTCTAATCGCTTCACCTAGTGCACGACCTGCACGAAGGAAGTCCTCGTGTGTTCCAGTCTGACAAACAGACATGGAAACCCACTTCTTGTCATCAAGTCCTCTACCTAGGTAGTGCCAGAGGTTTATAGTTGCATAGAAGATTGGCAGGTGTGGGTCAGCAATAGGGGTTACCCAAGTACCGTTCTTCTCTGCATAGTTAGCAACTGAGTTAGCTAATTCTGGATCACCCTTCATCGCATAAGGAATCTGCGACATACCTCTAGGAAGTTCTTCAGAGGTGAATAGACCTGAGCGTTCAGCAGCTGAGGTAATCACAAACTCAACTGTGGTTGCCCAGTGGCTATCAAGGACAACAACTGTGTCATAGTCCAAGGTCTCAAAAACATCTTTACGAAGTTTCTTGAGTCCTGGAACAAGTGTGAGTTCCTTGCCATCATTGAGATCATATCTAACTGCCTCAGGCAACATGATTGTTGGTACGTGAGCTAAGAGTGCTGCTCCTACTACTTCTCCCATGATCTATTCCTTCCATCCATTAGGTGATACCACTGTGTTCTTTACATCAGCATAAAAATCAAATGACCAGTTACCGCCCTCGCGGCCGATACCTGATTTCTTTGAGCCACCAAAAGGTGCTCTTAGGTCTCTAACAAAGAAGCAGTTGACCCAGATAGTTCCAGCCACTAGTTCCTTAGCAACCTTGTCTGCTCTTGCTCTATTACCTGAAACAAGGATTGCAGCAAGCCCAAACTCAGTTGAGTTTGCCATTTCAATGGCTTCTTCATCGGTCTTGAAAGTCTGTAGACACAGCACCGGTCCGAATACCTCTGAGGTAACAATCTCTGAGGTTGGGTCTGGGTTCATGACCAAGGTAGGTCTGAAGTAAAGACCACCAAGGTCACTGTTAGGTTCGCCACCCATGACTATGTTGGCACCTGATTCCTTGGCTCTATCAACGAAGCCTTTGACTCTATCAAAGTGAACTTGGTGAATCTGAGGACCGATCTGAGTCGCCTCATCCCTTGGGTCACCCTGAACAATCTGCAGAGCTTTTTCTTTGAACTTCAAAGCAAACTCTTCTGCAATGTTCTCGTGAACCAGAATTCTGGTTCCTGATAAACAAACCTGACCAGCATTGTCATACTGCTCAACTGCTAGCTCTACTGCTAAATCAACATCAGCATCTTCTAGAACAACACAAGGTGATTTACCACCAAGCTCAAGACTTACTGGAGTTAGGTTGTCGGCTGCTGCTCGAGCAATTACCTTTGCTGTTGGCACAGAACCGGTAAAAGAAATACGCGAGATACCAGGGTGAGCAACTAGTGCTGCTCCTGCTTCTTTACCAAAACCTTGAACAACATTGAAAACACCATCAGGTATTCCAGCTTGCTTTGTTAGATCTGCAAAGAATGATGCACTCAAAGGTGTCCACTCAGCAGGCTTCAGAATTACTGTGTCACCTGAAGCAAGAGCAGGACCTATCTTCCAGGTAGCAAGCATCAGTGGAGCATTCCAAGGAGTAATAAGTGCAGCAACACCTGCGGGATCCCAAGAGATGTTGTTGATGTGCCCTCTAGTTTCAAATTCAGGGTGATGTAAATCATTGATTGCCCACTCAGCAAAGAATCTAATATTCATCGCAACTCTTGGCATGACTCCACGACGGTGTGATCTCAATAGAGATCCGTTGTCCATAGTTTCTAGCTGCGCAAGAGTTTCAATGTTCTCTTCAACTAGAGAAGCTAACTTCAGAAGTATTTCGCCACGGCCCTTAGGGCCTAAAGCTGCCCAAGCAGGGAATGCGTTTCTAGCTGCCTCAACAG
>JBIIXN010000026.1:0-13611 GCA_044347325.1 Rhodoluna sp.
ACAAGCCAAACTCAGGACAGCATTGACCTAGTTGACTTCATCTTCTTCCGTCCTGAAAGCTACGTGCCTTCAAGAGAAGCTACTAGCACTCTTCTTACTTTCGAAGCTGGTGACACTAGAGGCGCAAGCGTTGTTGGTGCAGCTGAAGGCACAAAGATTGAGGGTGCTTTCGAAGGTGCTGTAACAACTATTGAAGATGCTCCTGCTGGCGGTAACGGTGGCAAGGCATTGAAGATTGTAAAGAGTGGTCAGCCATGGGCTGGTGCAAACATCTTGAACTTTGCTTCTGGTGTTCGTATCACTAACGCGGCTAACAAGACCGTTACTTTCAACTACTTCTCACCTAAGGCTGACTCTCCAGTTCGTGTTGAGCTAAACCCAGGTGCGGTTGGTAAGACAGTAAACGTTCCTCAGGGCTGGTCAAAAGTTGTTGTGGACTTCAGTGATGTTGCTGCTTGGTCAGCAACTACTGAGTACACATTGGCAGCCATCTTCCCTGACTTCCTAGTTGCTCCAGCAGCCGAACCATTGGCTTACTATGTAGACAATTTTGGAGTCAATGGAGCGAAAACTCCTGACATTACAGTTCCTGCTACTGTCTACAACGTTCGTCTTGCGGACTGGAACGCTTCTAACTCATTCGATGGAACTAAGATCTGGGGTGACGCAGGAATTGGTCAAGGCTGGTTCGATATTCACACCCGCTACTTCGCTAAGTACGTTGCAGCAGGATCAACCTTCGAACTTCGTTACAAGGTAACCAACGCTGCAACTGGTGTTAACGCTCCAGATGGAACTGTTGTTACTTTGAGCCTAGGAGCTGCATGGTCTAACTCAAACGCTAAGTTCGCTGCTGGAAACACTGTCGTTGATGGTGTAACTAAGTGGGGTGACAATGGTCAAGAAGATATGGCAACTGTTACTGCAACAGTTACTAACGGTGTTGCAACAGTTTCTTTGAAGTCAAACGACACCGTTGCTGATGCAAGCGCAAACCCAGGTAACGCAAGAACTAACCCAGATGGTCTAAACCCTCGCTTCATGCAGGTGAAGATCAAGGTTGACGGTAGCAACACTGTTACACGTCAAGACTGGGTAAACATCATTGCTACCAAGCCGTCTGCGGCTCCGACAGTAACTTCTGTTACCGCAAGAAACGCAAGAGCGGGTCAGGCAGTTGACATCATCGGAACCAACTTGGGTGACGCACTAGCTCACTCAGTAGCATTGCTTTCTCCTGCTACAGCTAAGTTGGCTGAAGTTCTAACTCCGGTAACAGTTGTTTCTGTTAGCGCAGACAGAACCCGCATGACTGTTCTATCTCCTGAGCTATCTCAGAAGGGTACATTCGTTGTCACAAACAGTGGAGGTTCTTCAAGTTCATCTACCTTTGCGGCAAGCGCGGCAGTCACAGCCAAGCCAACAATCTCAATGCCAGCATCTTTGGTAAGAGAAGTTGGATCAACAATCGCAATGACAGGTAACAACCTTGGTTCTGTATCATCAGTAACTATTGGTGATGTAGAGGCTCCGTTCACAATCCTGAGCGCAACTTCAATCGTTGTTACTGTTCCTGCTGGAGTTGTTTCTGGTTCAAAGATCAATGCAACTAACGCTGGTGGAACCACAACCACAAGCAAGTTCATCTACCAGGCAGCTGTGATTGAAAATGTGACCACAGCAGCTAAGGTTGGCGAGACTGTAACCCTGACTGGTAAGGCCCTAAAGGCTAGAAGCATCGTATTTGGTGGTAACAAGGGAGCTAAGCCAGTGATCAACGAGAACGGAACAGTTACCGTCGTGGTTCCAGCCGGTGCGCTAACTGGCCCGATCAAGATCACTACCAGTGCTGGTGTTTACTTCACCAAGTCATTCACAGTTACTCCACCAGCTCCGATTGTTTCATCATTCTCACCTGCGACAGGTAAGAACGGTGTAACAGTTGTGACAGTGAGAGGAACATCTCTAAAGGGTGCAACAGTAACCGTTGGTTCGCTAGCAGTTACATTGTTGTCCGGTGCTAACTCAACCTCGTTGAAGTTCGTAATCCCAGCTGGCGCAACTAGCGGCAAGATTACAGTAACCACACCTGGTGGTTCAGTTGAATCGGCTAACACCCTGAACATCAACTAGTCATAAATAAAAAGAACTGCCCCGTCCTAATGGATGGGGCAGTTCTTTTGTTTTGGGGGTTTAGATAGGAACAACTGCCTTGAACTCTGTCCTTTGAGTTACCTCATTCCAGTTCAGCGTTCTTTTCAAGCAGATGGCATCCAACATTCTTGATCCAACGCTTTCAATTTTCTTCTTTGTTGGCTTCAGCCCATCATTAGTGACAAAGACCATCAGATCGCTCGGGCTCAAAAGCTGTATGTTCGCCTCAATTGACCTAGCTTGTCCGTGACGAACTCCGTTGCTGATTACTTCCTTGAGAATCTCATTTACTACTTGACTGACCACCAAGTTGTTGGCGGCAATCTCTTTGACCTCAGGGGAGAGTTTGAACTCAATCTCGCAGATGCCGTGCCAGACTGATTGAATTTCGGGGAGGCTCTGCTCCAGTGATTGACCCTGCAAGTTCCCTTGTTTGAGAGCATTTAATGCGCGCTGCAGATCCTCTAGAACATGACCTCTAGTCTCTGGCGTCAAGTCAGTCGCGCTGCCCACCCTAATTGATGCTGAGGTAAGGGCAGGCTGAACTACTCCGTGAAGTTGCAGGTACCAGCCGTGGCGTGCCAGCCAAATCTTTTGCTCGTAGAGTTTGTTCTCTCGAGCTAACTCATGGATAACAAAAGTTAGTTGCTCCTCAATCATGGATTGTTTCAAGTCCAGAATGTGGGCCTGGGATGCCGCTATTACAGACCAGCCGTGCATGATCAAAAATGTAGGCAAAAGTTCGGGTACCCCGCCTTCATTTGGAATTTGATAAAGGAGAAAGTAGCCCGGAATGCCTGATAAGTAACCGATGCAGCTTACAACTGCAAATGCAGGCAGAACCTTCAGAGCAGGTAAAAGAAGAGTTAGAACTTTAAAAGAGAACAGCATCGCCACATAAAGCCCCGCCACGTAGCCGATATCTAATGCAGTTGCCTGGGGCACAACAAAACTAGACATCAGGAAGATGACAATCGGAACTGGGAGAAGGCTGTTCCAAACCCTAATTGATTTGGAAATGTTGACCATAACCATAGGTTCGTAATCGCGGTATCTATTTTGGGCCGCGGAATCTCTAGAGAGCGTCTCTGCTTCTAAGGACAGTTTTTCGCTAAAAGGACGTAACTCAAGACGGATGAAGTCGCTCATTCGACTGGCTAGGGTGACTATGTCTTTTGATTCCTTTACTATCTTTTGTAAGTCTTCTAGTTGAGGCGATAAGACATTGAAGGTGTTTAGGGCAGCTTCTCTGCTTTCCTCCTCTAGTTGCTCAAACGCAGCTTCCCTAAATGCTAGGAGATCAACCTCCTTTTCCCTAAGCTTTGCTAAGGAAGCCTCTCGCTCCAATCTATTGCCGACAACGTTTGCGTATAGAGCTAGTACAGAGAAGCCAATCAAAAGTCCACCGATAAATCTGTAGGCAGGTATTCCGTCTTCAACAATTCCAAAAAGAGGTGTGATGTAAAGCATCGCCAGATTCTTAAATCCAAAGAACAGGCTGCAGAAGATGATGTTAAACCATGGCTGGTGTTGTCCATTAGTGTTTCTGCGCCGCTTGATGACAAGGGCTGGTAGCAAAGGTGCCACCGCGATTACCGCTCCAAGGATGTTTGCTGGAACCCAGAGCCAGGTGTAATTACCTAGACGGACCGCATCAAAGGTAAAGCTCAACATCACGATGAATATGAAGGCCATCATGTACAAGCCTCGGCCGATGGCGTTCGGGTGCCCTAATCTGTTCCAGAATCTCTTAGAAGAAAAGCTGAAATTCATTTAGGCCCTCATTCCCTAGTTGCTCTAATAAAGTCTAGTTTTTGAGGTCAGTGAACGCCCCTAGGCGAGTTACTGTTGCTCTGGGTTCTCTTCCAGGTTTGACTCGTCCGTTTCTAAGTCTTGGTCATCTAGGGCTGAACCGAGTGAGATTCCAAGGATGTCTGCAGAAGATGATGGCAGCTCTAGATCCTCAACCTTGCTCAATGCCTTGTTTACGGCTCTTGTTCTAGTTCCAGCCTGGCTCACTGTCTTCTGGGCAGTTTCAAGCTGTCTAGCCAAAGTGTCCATGACTCCCGAGTACTTACCGAACTCAGTCTTAGCTGCACTTAGAACCTTCCAAACATCGGAAGCACTCTTCTCAATAGCAAGGGTCTTGAAGCCCATTTGCAGGCTGTTCAGAAGGGACATCAGGGTGGTTGGACCGGTTACCAAAACACGATAGATATTCTGCAATTCGCTAGTAAGCCCTGGTCTTCTAACCACTTCAGCAAAAAGGCCTTCGGTTGGCAGATACATAATTGCAAAGTCAGTACTCACTGGAACATGAAGGTATTTCTCTGAGATCTTCTTTGCTTGAGTCTTGATAGCGTTTTCAACCGCCTTAGCCGCCGCCGCAACATCTTCAGCAGAACCGCTCTCTTGGGCGTTCTGAAGTTTCTCATAGTCTTCATTAGGGAACTTGCTGTCGATGGGAAGGTATACATATTCCCCATCTGCTCTCCCTGGAAGTTTCACAGCAAACTCAACCAGATCATTTGAACCTGGCTTGATCTTGACGTTCTTCTCATACTGGCTTGGCGCAAGGACATCTTCCAGCTGACGTTCTAGCTGGACTTCGCCCCAGCCTCCACGAGATTTCACGTTAGTCAGAACCTTCTGCAAGCTGCCAACATCGTTTGCTAGGTTCTTCATTTCACCGATACCTCTGGCAACTGCCTCAAGGTTTTCGCTAACTAGTTTGAATGATTCGCCTAGACGCTTCTCCAGAGTTCCTTGAAGTTTCTCATCAACTGTCTCACGCATCTTTTCAAGCTTCTCTTCATTACCCTTGCTCATCTTCTCGATTTCAGTTTGCAGGGTAATCTGCATTTGCTGCTGCTTCTTAGCGTTAGATTCAGTTAGTTCAGCAATCTTTGTCTCAATGTTCCTAAGTGAGTCACCGAGAGACTTTTGGAGTTCAACTCTTGAGTTGCCAGCTTCATCGCGCTGGAGCTTGGCTGAGTTCTGAGATGCTTCGCTGAAGGCAGCCAGACGCTTTTCTACGATGTCGTGATTAGCAGCGATAGCAGAGCGAAGCTCATCTCTATGGATCTGAAGGTCTTTGCTGACATCCAGAGAGACAGGCGAGGCCTTACGGGTTAGCCAGATAACTGTAAGAACTACTACCGCAACTAGGTTGAGGGCAACTAACAAAGTCAAGATTTCCATGAGGCTCCGATTCTAGGATTTGGTCTCTATAAAACAATAAGTGTTGCTAGTGACAAACTATTCCCGTTACTAAGGGCAACGCCCCATATCTGCTAACAGCAGGCATGGGGCGGTAGGTGAGCTTGGCTTAGAGCCTTGCCTCAACCTTTGCCTTTGTGGCCTCAAATCGGTTCTTTAGCAATACATACTCAGGCTTCCAAGGCTTAGCTGGTCCTGCCCAGTGGATGATCTTGGGGCTGGCGTTGAAGTCCTGAGAAGGAACGTGGTTCCATTCAGAATCAATCTCTAGCACTCGGTCTCTTGAGTAGATGTTGAATACGTCTTGGTCGTTCATGCGGCACTGCTCAACTAGATACATGTGCTCAACAGTGAAGTTCTCTGCTCTCATTAGCTTGAGGTTTAGAACCAAGATGCCAGCGTTGAATGTTCTAGAAGTCAGATCAGCTTTGTCGTGAAGACGCTTTCTGATATCCCATGCCTTCTCTGGTGCAAAGTGCAGAGTTGCTCTAGTGATTGGACGAATCATGTTAGCCCAAGTCTTTAGTCTGGTTCTCTTACCAGCGAAAACATTCTCACCAAGGTTTAGATCGTATAGTTCACCGACATCTCCTTGAATCAAAATATCTATGTCTAGGTATAGAACCTTCTCAAGGTCTTTGAGCATCTCAGGTAGGAACAGTCTGTCCATAGTTGAAACAGAGATGTGTGAGAGAAGAGCAATGTCATCACCGTAGTGAACTTCATCGAAGTTATAGAAGGTGAAGTTAATCTGTGGGAATAGCTTGCCCATTCTTGAACGGAAAGCATCACCCAAACCACGAGTCATCACGTGAGCGTTGATTTCTCTGTCGGTGTGGTCAACCAAAGACTGAAGAACAACAGGAATCATGTCTTCTAGGTTTTGGTCTAGTGCAAGAGCTGTTTCAACAACGTTCTTACCTCTTGGGTTGTTGCCAACAGTGACTTTTGAAGCCTCTAGAGCGGCAACAGCTTTAGGGACATCAATGTTTGAAGGTGTGACCTTGCTGTATGTGGTTGCATACTTCTCAGCAAACTCAACTTCAGCCTGACAAATCTCAGCCCAAAGCTGACGAACTTCCTTTTCATTCTTACCTTCAAGAATTGCTTTGAGGGTTACCTCAAGCTTGTCTTCGATGCCGTTTCTAATCTTGTTGAAAGCAGTTTCATCAAGGTTGATTAAACCTTCAAAGCGAACATCCGCTAGGTTCTTAGGCTTGAAATCAACCGGTAGCCCCATAGATCTAGCCGGTAGGTAGCAATGCAGGCGGCTAGTTGCTACCTCACGGTAATCAACGTATTCCTCGAGCATTACGCGGGCATCTTCGATTCCCTCTACTAGATCAAAGCCTCTAACCTGTTCACCAACCTGGATAAACTGGTCAACCTGCCAACCTAGGTACTTTCTCTCATCAATCTTGGTTTCAACCTGAGCAAGCTTTTTCTTAGTTGTTCCGGTAGCCGGTGGAAGAACCTGACCAACGGTAGTTGTTACACAGCCTGAGAAGAAAGCTTTGATGCCGAAATCACGTAGACGATACAAAGTAGTCCAGTCTCTACAACCAATAGGTTCAATGCGCTTTAGCTCTTTGACAACATCTTCAGTTAGAACATCTGGATCTTGAATGTGGAAAGAGATCATCAAAGGAAGAACGTTCTTCGGGTACGGGAAGTCAACTGGCCCCTTGAAGTTTCTGTGCATGAACCAACCGTTAGAAATCAACCATGTGTTCTCTGGGTATTCACGACCACTTGAGAAATCTCTATCGATTGCAACAGGCTGAACCTTTGCTGCATGGGTAGTGATCTTGCGGTGTGGCTGAATGTTCTTCTTCAAAGAGTTCAGGTAGTTAGAAAGCTTGGTGTTACCTACATAGTCAATGTTTTGGAAACGTAGCAGGTTAGACAATGCTGCAAGGGTCTGAACGTAATCACCACGGTTACGTGAAGTTCTGGACTTGTCTAGAAGCTTGTAATCCATAACAGCAATGTTGATTGTCTCTGGAAGTGATTTAACTTCAGGCTCATTGTGGTTTAACTGAGTGTCAAACCATTCAACTAGATCTCTGTCAGCTTCATTGAATGCAGCCATTGCTTTCTTGTCCGCATAAAGAATGTCTGTTTCTTCACGAAGAAGTTCAACCTGGGTGTAGGTTGCTAGAACCTTCATCAGTGCCAGTCTTGTTTCTAATGGCAAAGTATCACGGTGCATAGCCATGTAATCCTTTAGCTGAGAAAGACCCTTCTTGATGTCAACAAAGAAAAGGCTTTCAAAGTATTCAAAAGGTGCATATGTCTTCGCCTTTTCTTCACCTGCTTCATTGAAGTAGTGGTTAGCAGATTCGAACAGACCGAACTGGCAGAGCATAGTTCCAAAGCCCAAAGCACCAATGTCCTTCTGGCTTGAGTTGTCATACAAAGATTGAACAAATGATCTGGCCTGCAGACGCTCTGGGGGAGTCTTTACGTTTCTTGCGTAGTCGCAGACAGCTTCTTCCATGGTTAGACCCGCAGCTACTTTGCCGATTACAGGTGGGTTAGCAATGATGCCCTGCAACTTCTCGATGGTCTGGGCCTGGAAGCCTGCGACCATTCGCATTCGCATAAGGTTTCTAAGCTTTTCGAATTGCTTAGGAGCAAAAACCAGGCCCCATCGCTTGACGAACTTCTTGGCAGACTTAGGAATGGCCATGGACTTGGGTCCTTACATAGTTGGATTTGAAAAGAGAAGAACGATTCGTTGTTCTATTTCGATATTTTACCCCAGTGAGCTCAAAGACCCTGTCAGATACCTAGCCGAATAGGGCAAGCATCAGAAATGCGAAGATCCCGGTAAATATGGCTGGAGTGAGGTACTTTGAGACATTTAGCCAGATTCCAAGAGATGAAACCCTTGAAGCAAGCAGTGTCTTGGAAGGCAGCTCTTTCAAATCCCTAGCAATTGCCTGACCTTCCGCTGACGCGGAATACTGAACCAAAGCACCGAGAATTCCTGAGGCTAGAAGAATACCTGCGGTTGCAAGAGATGCATAAAGACCCAGGCCTCTGACTTCATCAATTAGGCCAACGGTTGTGATTAGAAGAAATGTTGGTGCTAGCTGAGAGATAACTAACTGGTTCCTAGTTTTGAGCCAGAGTTCTAAAAGTTCTTTTTCAGTCATGTCATAAGTCTAAATCGGATGGGTGTACCTAAGGCTTATGCAGGTGCGGTATCAAGGCTAAAATTAGACCATGGGATCATTCGTCACGGCAAGCCAGGCTTCGTTAGCTGTGAATCTGACCTTGGTTGAAATTGGACTCCTATTTATAGGCCTGGGTATTCTGTCCTGGCTGGCTCTCAAACTTCATGTTTCAAGTATCCCCCTGTTTCTTTTGGCTGGTCTTGCCCTTGGTAAAGGGGGAATAGTCCCACTTGATGTGTCAGAGGATTTCCTCAACGTTGGAGCTGAAATTGGAGCAATTCTTTTGCTCCTGGTTCTGGGCTTTGAGTATTCGGCAAGTGAACTAGCGTCAAGCATGAAAAAGCGCTGGCACGCAGGGCTCATGGATATCCTGCTAAATGCCGTCCCAGCCGCCATCTTGGCCTTCATATTGGGCTATGGACCGGTTGGAGCTCTTGCTTTTGCTGGAATCATGTTTATTTCATCCTCAGGTATCGTAAGTCAACTCATCAGGGAAACTGGCTGGGGCAAATCCAATGTTGCTAAACGAGTAACCAGCGTCTTGGTCTTTGAAGATATCCTGATGGCCCCATATCTGCCGATTTTGGCAGCTTTCACCCTAGGTTTGAGCGTTTGGGCTGGACTTATTTCAGTTACCGTGGCCCTTGGAGTCACAATGAGCATCTTCCTCATCGCTATTGGTCGAGAGATTCCAGGTCTTAAGTCATTAGCTAAGAGAGGACCCGGAGTTCTACTACTCCTAGTCTTTGGTGTGACCTTGGCAGTTGCGGGCGCAGCAACTCTAGCTGGATTCTCAGGCGCTATCGCTGCATTCCTAATTGGAATGCTCCTTACCGGTGAGGTGGCGGAGTCGCTAAGAAGCCGATTTGCCCCACTTAGAGAGATCTTCTCAGCGATTTTCTTCCTATTCTTTGGCCTAAGCATCTCTTTCCTCGATGTTGTGAGCGTGTTACCAGTGGCCATAGCCTTCTCGGTACTGGGAATAGCAGGAAAACTGGCTGTTGGCTGGTGGGTGGGCCGAGACATGTCAGATCGCATGAGCTGGCGCAGAATCGGAGCTTTCTTGGTTGCCAGGGGAGAGTTTTCTATGATTATTGCCGCAACGGTTGTTGCTAACACTGCATTTACGGGCCTCAAGGAGATCACCCTTGGAGTAGTGGTACTCACTACTGTCTTCTCGACCCTTGCTATTCGCTACCTGCGCAGTCATTTAGAACGCTAGTTCGGTTCAGAACGTGCAGAAGCCCAAAATGAGCTAATTCTGGGTTGTTTCTGAGAATTTATTCGTCTTTCTCAATTTCCTAATCAAACATTCGTTTTTTTGAATTCTTCGTACTATTCTTGAAGAACACGATTAATTTCCTAGGCACTCTGCCTAGTTTTGAAGGGCAAACAAAGAAATGTTCACATTGAACTCAAATATCCGCAAATTCACATCTCTCCTAGTTGGAGCGGCACTTACGCTGACGATGGTTTCAAACACTGAATCAGCAAAGGCAAGCTTTGCTCCACCTATCATGGCAACTATATTCCCATCGAGCGGAACTGTTACTGGCGGTGACCTAATCACCATTACAGGTCAAAACCTCCAGAGAGTCAACGACATCGAAGTTGGTGGCACGAGGGTATTCAGAGAAGATCTCGAAAAGAGCCCAATCGGTGAATGGATTACATTCAGAGCTCCGTACAGTGCAAAGACAGGTCCTGCAGATGTCACATTCCTGAGCACAGTTAACGTAACTGAGCCAAACTTCTATACCTACACCGCTTCTTCAATCACCTCTGTTACCCCTGCCCTGGGTACATTCAGAGGTGGAACAGTTACTACCATTCGTGGAGAGGGTTTTGGCCCGATGGCCTGGGGAGACGGTTCCCTAATTGTTAAGTTCAATGGAGTTAATGCAACTGCTGTTAAGAGAGTTAGCCCGACTCAAATTACAGCAACCACTCCACTAGGAACAGTTGGCGATGCAACTATTGAAATTAGTTTTGGAAATGACCCAAGACAAAACAACGTTTCTAGATCAGCTAACGTAATCACAAAGGCAAAAGCTTTTCTTTACACACCAGAAGTTCTTGCTCCTAAGGTTGATTTGATTGTTCCTGACCGCGGAATTATTACTGGTGGAACTCCGGTAACTGTTACAGGTCGATACCTTCGCGGAAGCAACAACCAGCCAGCGACTTTCAGTTTCGGTGGAGCACTTGCAACAAACGTGGTTGTTTCTCCAGATGGTCTTTCTGCAACTATGAACACACCTGCAAGACCGGCAGGTCCAGTTAGCCTTGTTTCAACAAACTCTGACTCTTCAAGCACAGTAGCTAACGCTTACACTTATGCCGCCGCACCAACAATCACATCTCTTTCACCTTCAAGTGGTGTAATCCAGGGTGGAACTCTAGTTACCATCAATGGAACTAACTTTGGTTCAGCTGGTATCCCTCTCGTTAAGTTCGGAGATTCAGTAGGACTTTGTGTCAAGTTGGTTAGCCCAACTCAGATCACTGCAGTGACCAGAGACAACATTGCAGGTCAAGTGGATGTTGAAGTTACTCCAATCACAGGTGGTGGAATTGTAACTAAATCCAATTTCTTTACCTACCAAGCCCCTGCAGTTGAGCCAGTTATCAGCTCAGTAACTCCTAACACAGGACCAACAACAGGTGCTAACACAGTCGAGTTCAAGACCACAGGTGTATTTCCTGCGGGAACTCCAAACGTTATGTTCGGTAACTCTTGTGCTCTAACTGTCTCTCGTATTGACGACAAGACCATTAGAGCAACAGCTCCTTCAAACCCAGCAGGAGCGCGTAACGTTGGTATCACCTTTGCTAACGGTTACTCATTCCTTGCAAATGGATACACCTACTTCGTGCCAACCCCACCAGAAGTTACCAAGGTAACTCCAGCAGTGGACTGGACACAGGGTGGAACACCAGTAAACATCGAAGGCCTAGGTTTTGGTGAAACTGGAACTCCGGTAGTTAAGTTCGGAACTGTAAACGCAACCAACGTTGTTCGTGTGTCTAACACTTTGGTGACTGCAACAGTTCCTGCCAACACAGTTGGTGCCAAGGAAGTCTCTGTAACACCTACTGGTGGAACAGCAATCAAGAAAGCAAACGCATTCACTTATAAAGCTCCAGTTATTAACTCTGTCCAGCCAAACAGCGGTGTTGTTCTAGGTGGAACCAACGTGAAGATCATGGGTGATGGATTTGGTCTTACTGGTACTCCAGTAGTGAAGTTTGGTGGCAAGGTAGCCACCAACGTAGTGAGAGTGGATAACTTCACTATTACTGCAACTACTCCTTCAGGAGTTAAGGGATTCACCCCTCTCGAAGTTACACCTGCAGGCGGAACTGCTATTTCGAACAGCACCGTATATGCCTATTTTGAATTGCAAGTTGCGCCACAGCTTGATGCTTCTAGCGTTACCTGGCTGCCAGCAGCTGGTGGAGTACCGGTAACAGTTACTGGTAAAAACTTCATTGGAACTGATGGCAAGCCTGGCAAGGTATACATTGCTGGCACATTGGTTGCAGCAACTATTTCAGCTGACGGCAAGAGCGTTACCTTTACTCCGCCAGCCCTTGCACCATCAGGTGGAGCGTATGAGTTTAGAATCACAACCAACGAAGGTTCTGCTTGGAGAAACATTTTCCGAGTGGCTCAGGGTCCAACAGGTCCTGCAGGTGGTTGTGATGTCAACACCGCAGGTGGAAGAAACATCGATGGTGGCGGTAACAGAACCATTTACCTAAACAACGGCGCTTTACTTTTGGGTGAACTTGGAAACCCATCTGTCACTGTCAATGGCACAGAATCTCCAATTGTCGTTGCTGGTAACACTGGTGGACAGTCACCGAGAGACTTCGTAACCTTTGCTATTCCAACTACTCCAGCTTTTGCTCTTGGAGCAGTAACTGTAGTTGTGAAGCTTGGTCAAAACGCTGGCTCAGTAACCAACGACTGTTTCCGAAACATCGCTTACCTAACAGTTCAGGCAGACAGCAAGACGATCATGTTTGGTCAAAATCCAGGTGCATTTACTTGGGCTGCCGCTGGTGAGCGTAACTCAGACAAGGTCACAAGCGCCCTTCTCAGCTTTACCGGTATTGACGGAACAAACTACGCAACCACCACAACTGTTCCGACAGCCGCTGGTAGATACCAGATACGTCCTAGCAACGCAGTCATGAGCCCTGGAGATTTGGCTAAGTACACAGTGGTTTACCTAGACGGAGTATTTGTCATCCAAGGTATCCCTGCGGTTGTTAGAGCAATCCAGTGCACAACCAAGATTTACGGTGATCCAAACCCAACCATTAGTTACAGCGTTACTGGACTGCCAGAGAACGAAAGCATTAAGGCAGGTTCAGTAACCTACGTTTACGAGGGATTCAGAAACACTGGGGCAGCATATGGGCCTACCACAGTAATGCCAACAAGAGCTGGTTCATACACGATCACTCCTAGAGATGCAGAACTCAATTCAGTAAACACACCTTCGATTTCGTTTACTTATGAGTCTTGTGAATATTTGATTACCAAGCGTCCGGTCTCTATTGAAGCTGTGGACACACAAAAGTTCTATGGTTCTCAAGACCCAGCTAAAACCTGGACCTTCACAAACCCATCGAACAAGAACCTTGCTCCTGGTGACACTAACCTCGCAGGTTCAGCAATCGTTGATCGCTACCTGGGTGAAAATGTTGGAGACTACGACTACATCCCAGCAAGCCTTGATGATGAAAACCCTGACTATGAGATTACTTACTCATACTGGGGTAAGTTGACCATCAACAAGAAGCCAATTGACGTTACTGGTGTTAACAGCACCAAGAACTACTGTCAGCCAGATCCTGCTTTCGCATACTCATCAGCAGGTCTAGTGGGCGAAGATAAGCTAAGCGGTTCACTTTCACGTGTTGAAGGTAACAACATTGGTAACTACGCTTACACAGCTGGAGATCTAAATGGTGGAAACAACTACACCATCAATTCGATTACAGGTGGACAGTTAACCATCACAGCCTGTCCGTTGTCTGTTCA
>JBIIXN010000027.1:0-13550 GCA_044347325.1 Rhodoluna sp.
CTATCCGTGCGATACTTGAGGTAGTTGGTCTCTACCACACAGAGATAAACAAAGGTTTCGCAGGTACTTTTTAGACATTTACGCGTAAGGCCCAGGGGGCAGCCTAAGTAGTCTCAAGAATTTAGTAACTGCATTATTTAGATTTAGTTGTTCACAAAAGTGAATAACACGAGTTTTTTAGGTGAAGAACCAAGTGAGTGTGGCCTAGGGGATTTACCGGGTATGGAGCACCTTAAATGGTGAAGAAAAAAAATATAGAGGTACCGGTTGAAGAAGTTGTTGAACCGAAGAAGCCATCACGTAAACGTGGGGCCAAGGAAGTAGTTGCTGAAGTTGTTGCTGAGGTAATTGCTCCTTCAAAAAAGTCAAAGAAGAAGGTTACTGAGGACAAGAGCTCGGCTCCTGTCGAAGAGCCGAAGGCAGCTCCTGCTGCTGCAGGTTTCTCCCTAATCTTCCAAGCACCTGATCTTCCTACTCCAAAAGTGAGTACCAGAAGAGGTAAAGCATCAATCGTTGATGACGCACCAACAGATGAGTCTCACCGCAGAGTTAGATCTAGAAGAAGATCTGGTGAAGCTGTTGAAGGGGAACTGCCACCAAACGTTGTCGTGAAGGTTAGAACACCTCGCGAACCTAAAGCTCCTAGCAATGAGCCAACCAGAGTTAAAGGTTCAACTCGTCTAGAAGCTAAAAAGCAGAGAAGACGTGATGGTAGAGACTCAGGTAGAAGAGCAGGAAGAATTACTGAATCAGAGTTCTTAGCTCGTCGTGAAGCTGTTGACCGCGTTATGGTCGTAAGAAGCAAAGATGACAAGATTCAGATTGGTGTTCTAGAAGACAAGATCTTGGTTGAGCACTATGTTGCTAAGGCACAAGACACTTCTTTGATTGGAAACGTTTATCTAGGTAAAGTTCAAAACGTTCTACCTTCTATGGAAGCTGCCTTCGTTGACATTGGTCGTGGCCGTAACGCTGTTCTTTACTCTGGTGAAGTTGATTGGGAGTTAGCAGAAGTTGGCAACCAGCCAAGAAAGATTGAACTAGCACTTAAGTCTGGCGACAAGGTTTTGGTTCAGGTCACTAAAGACCCTGTAGGTCAAAAAGGTGCTCGTCTAACTTCTCAGGTTTCACTTCCTGGTCGTTACCTTGTTTATGTGCCTAACGGAAACATGAATGGTATTAGCCGTAAGCTTCCTGAAAGCGAGCGAGTGAGACTCAAGAAGATCTTGAAAGAGATCTTGCCTCCAGATGCTGGAGTAATCATTAGAACTGCTGCTGAAGGTGCAACCGAAGAACAGCTAACCGAAGATGTTCAAAGACTTCAGATTCAGTGGGAAGAAATCAGCCGTAACGCTGAAATCTCAAACCCACCATCACTACTTAGCTCTGAACCAGATCTTCTAATCAAGATTGTTAGAGATGTCTTTAATGAAGACTTCCAGAAGATGATTATTGATGGCGATGCACCTTTTGCAACCATCGAAGGATATCTAAAGGACGTTGCCCCAGATCTACTGGAACGTGTTGAACGTTTCTCAGGCGAAGGCGATGCTTTTGATCACTTCAGAATCAATGAGCAAATCATCAAGGCACTAGACCGTAAGGTATACCTACCTTCTGGTGGTTCTTTGGTTATCGATAGAACCGAAGCTATGACCGTGGTTGATGTGAACACCGGTAAGTTCATCGGTTCCGGTGGAAATCTTGAAGAGACTGTTACTAAGAACAACTTGGAAGCAGCTGAAGAGATTGTTCGTCAGCTTCGTCTTCGTGACATCGGTGGAATCATCGTTGTGGACTTTATCGATATGGTTCTTGAATCTAACCGTGACCTAGTACTCAGAAGAGTCATGGAATGCCTATCTAGAGATAGAACCAAGCACCAGGTTGCTGAGGTTACATCCCTGGGTCTAGTTCAGATGACCCGAAAGAAGATCGGAATTGGTCTTCTTGAGGCATTTACCGAGCCTTGTGAAACCTGTGCCGGTAGAGGTCTAATCGTTCACCACGAGCCAGTTCTAAAGAACAAGCACATTGAAGACGATGACCGTCCTCAACGTCAGAACAACCGTGAAAACAACAACCGCGAGAACAACAAGGGCAAGAACAAGGGCAAAAACAAGCAAAACAATACCCCTAAGGCTGAAGCAGAGCCGAATAAGCCAAGAATTGAGCCTGCCAAGGTGGTAACCCCTGAAAAGGCTGAAGAGGCTAAGAACCTTATGTCTAAGATCGCCGCTTCAACCATGGGTACATCTGAACCTTCTCAAAAGACCCTTGATTCTGTCCTAGATGCTTTGCCGCCTTCACCTGATGTTCCTGCCAAGCGCAAGTCCAGAAGGGTCTCAAGTGGGGGAGAAATTACCCCTGGCGAGGACAGTTAGGCCTAAAAATTAGGGCAGTTAGGTTTGCCAAGGCGGGTGCAGCCCGCTAAGATTGAACCTTGTTGCCTGTAAAACTCGCAACACTTCCAAATTCAAGATTTTTCGAACAAAGGGTATATCTGTGGTTTACGCAGTAGTCCGCGCGGGTGGCCGCCAAGAAAAGGTGTCAGTAGGCACTATCGTCACGCTAGATCGTCTAAAGGCGCAAGCAGGTGGCACCATTCAGATGGAAGCTCTTCTGCTAGTCGATGGCGAGAAAGTAACTCACCAAGCTGAGGCTCTAGCCAAGGTGAAGGTGACTGCAACCGTGTTGGGTAACCTACGTGGTCCAAAGATTGTTATCCAGAAGTACAAGAACAAGACCGGTTACAAAAAGCGCATGGGTTTCCGTGCCGACCTGACTCGTGTTCAGGTTACTGAGATCAAGTAAGTAAAGGATCTAAAAAATGGCATCCAAAAAAGGTGTTTCCTCAACCCGTAACGGCCGCGACTCAAACGCTCAGCGTCTAGGAGTCAAGAGATACGCAGGTCAAGAAGTAAACGCAGGTGAAATCCTTGTCCGTCAGCGTGGAACACACTTCCACCCAGGTCGTAACGTAGGCCGCGGTAAAGACGACACCCTGTTTGCTTTGTCTGCCGGTGCAGTTGAGTTCGGTCAAAAGGGCGGACGTCGCGTAGTCAACATTGTTGTTGCGGCTTAGGTTCTATTCGAACTAAAAGTTTTCTAATCAGCAGGCGAGCCAATGTGCTCGCCTTCTGTGTTTTTGAGGGTAATGAAAGGAGTAACTAGATGGTGACTTTCGTCGATCAGGTTACTCTTCACCTACGCGCTGGAGATGGTGGCGATGGCTGTATCTCAGTTAAGCGTGAAAAGTTTAAGCCGCTAGCTGGTCCTGATGGTGCAGATGGTGGAAATGGTGGAACCATTTCACTTATTGCTGATTCAAACACCACAACTCTTTTGGAATATCACTTCAGTCCTCACCGTGCAGGTGGAGATGGTGGCGATGGAGCGGGAGATTTCCGTAACGGTGCAACCGGTAAAGATGTTGTCCTAAAAGTTCCAGTTGGCACAGTTGTTAGATCAGCTGATGGCAAACTAATCACTGACCTCGATGAAGAGGGTATGGAACTTGTTGTTGCTGAAGGTGGTAACGGTGGTTTGGGAAACGCTGCACTTTCATCTTCTAAGAGAAGAGCACCAGGTTTTGCTTTACTAGGAGTTCCTGGTTGGCGCGGGGATGTCATCCTTGAGCTCAAGTCAGTTGCTGATGTTGCTCTAGTTGGTTATCCATCTGCTGGTAAATCCTCTTTGATCGCAGCGATTTCTTCAGCTAAGCCAAAGATTGCTGATTACCCTTTCACAACATTGCACCCAAACCTAGGTGTCGTCCAAGCAGGAGAAACTAGATTCACTGTTGCTGATGTGCCAGGGCTTATAGAAGGCGCAAGCGAAGGTAAGGGCCTTGGACTTCAGTTTCTAAGACACGTTGAACGTTGTGCTGCTTTGCTACATGTTTTGGACTGTGCAACTTTAGAACCAAACAGAGATCCTATTTCTGATCTTGACCTAATCTTGAATGAACTTGCACTGTATGAAGTTCCTGAAGGTGAACTACCTTTGGTTGAAAGACCACAGCTTATTGCTCTGAACAAGATCGATGTTCCTGATGGTCGTGAGATGGCAGAGTTTGTAAAGCCAACTCTAGAAGCTCGTGGATACAAAGTATTCCTAATATCAGCAGTTGCTCGTGAAGGTCTTAGAGAGTTGAACTTTGCACTAGCCGAACTTGTGAAAGCTCACAGAGAAGCTAAGGCTGCTATCCCTGCAAGACCAAGAATCCACTTGATGAACACCAAGCGTGATGAGAATAAGTTCACTGTGAAGAAAGAGTCTTACGCAGGCGAGGAAATATTCAGAGTCATTGGTGCAAAGCCGGAGCGCTGGGTTGCTCAAACCATGTTTGGTAATGAAGAAGCCGTTGGTTACCTAGGAGATCGTCTTGCCAAGCTAGGCCTTGAAGAAGAACTACTAAAAGCTGGTGCCGTTGCTGGCTCAACAGTAGTGATTGGTGCTGGAAAAGATGGAGTCATCTTCGACTGGGAGCCAACCATTGCCTCTGCTGGTGAATTGATTGCTGCTCCTCGTGGAACAGACCCTCGACTAGATCAGCGTGAGCGTAGAACCAACATTGACAGACGTCGTGAATACCAAGAGATGATGGACGCTAGAGCTGCCATGCGTGTAGAGATGGCTAAAGAGGGTAACCCAATCATCTCTTATGAGATTGGTTCAGACCAAGATCCAGATAAAGAAATCATCAGCGAACAAGCAGGTGTAGAGGAGCAGAAATGAAGCTCTCAGATCACAGGGATATCCCTAAAGCAAAAAGAATCGTTGTAAAAGTCGGCTCTTCTTCTATAACCGGAAGCAACGAGAAGAACCTTGACCTACTTGTCTCAGCTATTGCCAACTCAGCTCAGAATAATCAGGAAATCATCTTGGTTACATCAGGTGCAATTGCTACTGGTTTGCCTTTACTAAACCTCACTGAGAAGCCAACTGATCTTGCTACCAAGCAGGCTTTAGCTTCTGTTGGTCAAAGCAAACTGATGGGTCGCTACGAAACTAGCCTGGAGAGATTCAACATCATTGCCGGACAAGTTCTGCTAACAGCAGGGGATTTTGAACAAGCTGAAACAAGTGGGAACGCAAGTAAAGCTATAGACAGACTTCTGGAACTAAAAGTCATCCCAATCGTTAATGAAAACGACACTGTTGCTACCCAAGAAATTGCTTTTGGTGACAACGACAAACTAGCCTCCCTAGTTGCAGTTCTAGTTCGAGCAGATGCGCTTATTCTGCTTTCAGATGTTGATGCTCTCTATGACAGACCTCCAACAGAAACTGGTTCACAAAAGATTGAATGGGTTGAACCTGAAGATGATCTATCAACCATCAAGATTGGCGGTAGTTCCTCAACTGTTGGCACAGGTGGAGCAGAGACCAAACTAGAGGCTGCGAAGTATGCCAGAGAGCATGGAGTAACAGTTCTGCTTACTTCAATCGACAATGCTGCAGCAGTACTAGCAGGAGATAGAGTCGGCACCTGGTTCCAAGCTAAGGAAGCAAGATGAGTGCATTAGATCTAATCAAGCAAGCCAAGGCTGCATCAGTAACTCTTGGATTACTAACAACCGAACAGAAGAATGAGATTCTCAAAACTGTTTCTGTTCTACTTACTTCCAGGTCTGAAGAGATACTGGTTGCTAATCACCTAGACCTAAAGTTAGCTAAGGATTCAGGCGTCTCGCAATCGCTTCAAGACCGCTTGGCTCTAAGTGTTGAGCGTATTGATTCTTTGAAGTTTGCTCTTGCTGAACTCATCAACTTGAACGACCCAATTGGTGAACTAGTCAGAGACATCACAAGACCTAATGGTCTAAGCATCAAAGAGGTAAGAGTTCCTTTTGGTCTTATCGGTGCTATCTATGAAGCACGACCTAATGTGACTATCGACATTGCAGGTATGGCTATCAAGACAGGTAACGCAATCATTCTTCGCGGTGGTTCCATGGCAGAGAACACCAATAAGGTTCTTGTCTCAATCCTCAAAGAGGCTTTCCAAACCAATGGCCATAACCCAAACGCTATTGCCAGCGTTGATGAGTATGGTCGTGAAGGTGCCGAGGTCATGATGAAGGCAACCGGTTTGATTGATGTTCTTATTCCTAGAGGATCAGCAAATCTAATCAAGACCGTAGTTGAGGAATCTAAGGTTCCGGTCATTCAAACCGGAGACGGAATTGTTCACATCTTCTTAGATGCAACAGCGAAACTTGAATATGCTCTGGAGATTGTGACTAACGCTAAAGTCCAGCGACCTTCTGTCTGTAACGCCTTAGAGACACTTCTGGTTCACAAAGATGCAGCAGACAGGCTCTTAGTTCCAGTGCTTGAGAAACTAGCTGCCAACGGGGTAGTCATTCGTGGAGATCAACGAGTAAGAAAAGTATTCCCAAGTGCTCTTGAGGCAACTGAGGAAGACTGGGCCACTGAGTACTTGTCTCTAGAGATATCGGTAAAGGTAGTTGACAGCTTTGAAGAGGCTATCGAACACATTGCTCAGTATTCGACTTCACACACCGAGAGCATCATCACTGAGGATGCCAAAAACGCTGAAGAGTTCCTAGCTAGGGTTGACTCCGCTGTTGTGATGGTCAATGCCTCAACCAGGTTCACCGATGGCGGGGAGTTCGGCTTTGGTGCCGAAGTTGGGGTTTCGACCCAAAAGCTTCACGCCAGAGGCCCGATGGGTCTTCCAGAACTGACCAGTACTAAGTGGCTAGTGCGTGGAACAGGGCAGTCAAGGGCTTAGAGTCCCCATTTTTAGCCCCTCTAGGGTAGATTTGAACTAATCGTTATAGGAGAGAAATTGAAGTTTTTACAGCTATTCGCTCAAGAAGCCGAAGGTCACGTAGCACACATCGAGTACCCGTTCCCATCAATAGTGTTTGGAATCATCGCCATGGGTGTATTTTTGGCTCTTGCTGCTGTTACCTGGTCTTACCGTGATGTCGCTAACCGCCACGAACACAAGGTTAAGAACAACAACCAAGGCTCTCACTAGGGTTTAGTTTTGACCGTTAGAAGAAGAATTGGAGTCATGGGTGGAACCTTTGACCCTATTCACAACGGTCACCTTGTAGCAGCCAGCGAGGTAGCCTCAGCCTTCAAACTAGATGAAGTTATCTTCGTTCCTACCGGATCTCCATATCTGAAGCACAACGTCACTTCAGCTGAACACCGCTACCTAATGACCGTTATTGCAACAGCGTCCAACCCTAGATTCAAGGTAAGCCGCATAGATATCGATCGTGGGGGAGATACTTACACAGTTGACACTCTTACTGAGATGAAAGCCATGCATCCTGATGCAGACCTAGTCTTCATCTCTGGTGCTGACGCTATTGCCCAGATCCTCAGTTGGAAAGATTCTGAAAAGCTCTGGTCACTAGCAAAGTTTGTTGCTGTTAGCAGACCAGGTCACAAGCTAGCCATCCCTGAAGCTCCTGAAGGTTCAATTACTTCACTAGAGATTCCTGCTCTTGCTATCTCGTCAACAGATGTTAGAAGAAGAGTAGATAGTGGCTATCCAGTTTGGTATCTAGTTCCAGACGGTGTTGTCCAGTACATCGCCAAGCACGAATTGTATGGTCAGCATGAGTGATTCAAACTTTCAGCCATTAACTAGAGCCGCCATTGAAGCACAAGCTGCAGAGATAGCTGCTCGCCAAGCTGCAGAGGCAGGAATTACCTTACCTCCAGTTCAAGAACCAGCTCCTGTTGTTGAACCAGTTCAAGAAATTCCTCTAACTCCAGCTCCTCTAGAGGTTGCCCCACCGGTAGTGATTCCTCCTATCGTTGTTCCTATCGTCAAAACAGCACCTGTTGAAGAAGTCGAAGCAGTAGTTGTTGAACCAGTGATTGCACCTGCGCCATCTCTTACAGAAGTAGAAAAAGATTTAGCGAATGTTGAGTTAGACGATGATGGCAATCCCCAGTTCAAGGTTTCTAATGCTCTAACCGGTGAGTTCACTGGCGCAAACATCATTGTTGAACTTCCGCCAGACATTACTGCTGGTGGAGCTCTTGTTACTGACACCGGTGAACTTGTCATCACTGGAAGCATTGACGTAAGTGCTTTGATAACACCAACTGGTGAAATTGATATCAGTGCTTTTACTGATGCTTCAGATAATGATCTTGATAAAGATGCTCAACAGAACTTCATCCCAGGTATTCCACCGATTCGTATCTCAGGTGTTATTTCTAAGACTTTGGGCCAACCAGGTATTCCTGGTGGAGCACACCGTGGAATTAACCCATACTGGTATGTAGCGATGATAGCCACGGCTGCAGCGCTTGTTGCCGGTGGTATTGCACTTTCCTTCTATTCCGGTTTCTTCAACTAAAACAGAAAGCTACTCATTGACTGCAACTACACGCGCCATCGAAATGACCAAAATCGCCGCTAGAGGAGCTTTGGGCAAGGTGGCAGAGAACCTAGTCGCACTTGATGTGAGCATTCCTTTCGTTCTTGCCGATACCTTCTTGATTGTCTCTGGACGTAACGAGCGTCAGGTATCTGCTATTGCCGATGGTGTTGAAGAAGCGATGCTTCTCGAAGGTCACAAGCTGCTACGCAGAGAGGGTAAGACAACCGGTCGTTGGATCTTGTTGGACTTCGGAGATATTATCTGTCACGTCATGCATGAAGAAGACAGAATCTTCTATGACATTGAGAGATTGTGGAAAGACTGTCCAGTTATCTCTCTAGCTGATGTTGAAGCACCAGCAGAGATCTAGAACTTACTTTCCCTTAGCAAAGCCGTAGCGCTCGAGAACGTAGTCTTCAAGTAGAGCCACTAGGTTATACAAAACAATAGAAACAACTGTGATGACAACAACGTAAGCCCAGACCTCATTGGCTTTAGCTCTACCAACCGCAGAAACAATTCCATAACCAATGCCTGAACCAGTAGCTAGCCATTCAACCAATAGCGCACCTGTAATAGCTCCGGGCACAGAAATCTTCACAGCAGCAAAGAACGCTGGCAGGGAAGAAGGGAAAGCAACTGTCCTAAGTTGCTTGAACTTATTTGCTCCATAAACCTCAACTAGATCACCCATAGAAGGGGACACTGAGCGAAGGCCAAAAACTATGTTCACAAGTGCTGGAAAGAGCACAACAATAGCTCCCATGACCGCAACGGTTACCTCACCTCTACCAAAGATCAAGATGATGATGGGCGTCATGGCAATCAGAGGAACTGATCGAAGCAGCATTGCAATCGGCATCAGAGCTTGCTCAATGCCTTTAGACAGAGCAAACAAAACAGCTACCAAGGTTGCAATAGTTAATCCAGCGGTGAATCCAATACTTGAGTCATAAAGAGTTTGACCTAGGGCTGTGAGAACCAACTGCTGGTTCTCGACTGCTTTTTCAACAGTGAACAGGAAGTTGTAAACATCAAGAGGGTTCTTACCAATATATGGGGACACATCAAATATCCAGAGTGCTAATACCCAGAGCAAAGTAACAACAACTAGAGAGAAAGCGGTGTTTAGAACTGATTTTCCTAGTTTCTTGGAGAAGGTTTTCAATGTCCTGCCTTCCCACTGCTTGCTGACCAAGGAGTGATCTTCCTACCCAGTAATCCAAACAGGTAATAACCAAGACCAGCTATTGCACCAGATACTAAAGCTAATCCCCAGACCCTAGCAACCTCTAAGCTCTGCTGAGCATTAACTAGAGCAGGGCCAAAGCCAATGTCTGGTCCACCAACATACTCACCAAGGATTGCTCCTAAGAAAGATGCAGGAGCTGCAATCTTTAGAGCAGCAAACACAGATGGCAGAGCAGAGAGTAACTGGACCTTGATTAGTCTGTGCCAAGAGGAACCACCATAGACGGTGACAACATCAAGGCTTGCCTGATCTGTTGATTTCACACCGGTTAGAACACCAATCATGGTTGTGAAGAAAACACTTAGCGCTGCAAGCGAGATAGCAGCACCTGCTGGTTCACCCTCACCTGGAGCACCAAGCACTAGTCGAATGATTGGGCCAATAGCAACAATAGGTATGCAGTAGGTGATAACTGCAATCTGTGTTGCTAGGTTCTCAAATTTAGGCAGCGCTAGAGCAACTGCTGCAAGGACAATAGCTCCTAGGTTTCCGATTAGAAAGCCAATAGCAGCCTCAGTCAAAGTAATCGATGCATTCTTGAAGTAAAAGTTGAAACCATCAACACCGAACTGTTCAATTACTTCGATAGGGGTTGGGATAGCGCCAGTTACGGTTTTGCCTTCAGAGTTAGTTCTTGAGAATAGTGTCACGGCAGAAATCCACCATAAAGCAATGATTGCTAAAGACCCTATGGTGCCACCGAGATACCTAGGGCGGCTACTGATCATCTGTAGCTAACTCGCCGTGAGAACCAAATAGTAACTCTGACGCTTGGTCAACAAGGGTATGGAACTCAGGAGTTCTCATCATCTCAATGTTTCTAGGTCTAGGTAGATCAACTTCAATAATCTCTTGAATACGACCTGGTCTAGCACTCATAACAGCAACCTGATCGCTTAGGAAGATAGCTTCAGAGATTCCATGAGTAACCATAAGAGTCGTAGCTGGTTTCTCTGTCCAGATCCTGAGTAACTCAAGATTCAAACGCTGACGCGTCATGTCATCTAAAGCCCCAAAAGGTTCATCAAGAAGCAATACCGAAGGTTGAACAATAAGTGCTCTAGCAATAGATACACGCTGTCTCATACCACCGGAGAGCTGTGCAGGCTTAGCCTTCTCAAAGCCTTGCAGACCAACAAGTTTGATGATGTCGGCTAGAACCTTAGGGTCTAGTTCTTCACCAGAGATTTCAAGGGGGAGAGTGATGTTTGACTCAACTGATCGCCAAGGAAGAAGTGCTGAGTCTTGGAAGGCAATACCTAGTTCGTGGTTCTTACGTAGATCCTGTGGATCTTTACCATCTACTGTTGCAAAGCCTGAGGTTGGGGTTTCAAGCCCAGCCAGAATTCTAAGGATGGTTGACTTACCGCAACCAGATGGACCTAGAAGCGATAGGAAGCTTCCACGGTCGCTATGCAGAGAGGCGTTGTCGATAGCAACAATCTTCTCTTTGCCTATTTTGAAGGTCTTACTTAAATTGGAAATGGTGATGCCACTGCCCAGAGCATCGCTCTGAGCAGTGGCATCGGAAGTGCTAGACATTTTGAGAATTAACCCTTTAGGTCTGGGTTCTCTGCGTAAACCTCAGCAAGAAGAGTTAGATCAAACAACTGTTCTGCTGTGATTGAGTAACCAGCAGCTTCAAGAGTTGCTAGGTTCTGAGCAATCATCGCTTCGCTGATAGTGAATAGACCGTTTGCTGCTGTCTCGTCAGTCTGAACCAAGATGTCGTTCTGAGTCTTTGACTGGTAGTACTCCTTCTTAGCGTTAAGACCTAGGTCCTTACCGAAGTTGTTGATAGCAAGATCTGCTCCACCGTCTGGGTCAGCAATTGCATCTTTCCAACCAAGGATGGTTGCCTTTAGGAATGCCTTTAGAGCTGCACGGTTGTTATCGATTGAGTCTTGAGTAACAACGAAGCTCTCGGTAACAAACGGAAGACCGTTGTCAGCAAACAAAAGGTTAGTAACTTCATAGCCCTGGTCAGCAACAACGAATGATTCGTTGGTGACATATGCCAAGAAGCCATCAACTTCACCGTTGGTTAGTGGAGCTGGGTCATACTGAACCGGAACCTTGGTAACTTCGCTTGCATCGATGCCGTTTGCCTTTAGCAATGCATCGAACAGGGTCTCGTTAGGGCCAGCCTGAACACCGATTCGCTTACCAATTAGGTCCTGGATGGTTTCGATGTTTGCACCGTCCTTTAGGGAAAGGATAGTGAATGGGTTCTTCTGGTAAGTAGTTCCGATGATCTTTAGCGGAGCGCCTTCGTTCAAGATAACTGGAGCAGTTGAGATTGGGTTAGCAATACCAACTAGAGCGTTACCTGAAAGAACTTCTGCTTCAGTTGCTGCAGGACCTGCAACTAGGTTTACTGAAGAAAAGCCTGCTTCGGTGTAGTAACCGTTCTCAACTGCAAAGAACTGTCCTGCGAATTCAGAGTTCTTGATCCAAGAAAGCTGAATGCTTAGATCTCCGAAGTCAGCTTTTTCGGCTGCTGGTGCACAACCGGTTAGAGCTAGTGCTGCTACTGCGAGTGATGCTGATAGTGCTGTGATGCGGCCTTTAAGGCCCAATTTGGATGTAGTCAATTGACTAACCTTTCGATGGGTTATTAGATGAGGTAATGCGTTGATAACCCGTCATACAACTGTGGGCTTTGAGTCCCGTTATCCAGTTCTGACGTACCT
This sequence comes from Rhodoluna sp., assembly GCA_044347325.1. Lineage (GTDB taxonomy): Bacteria > Actinomycetota > Actinomycetes > Actinomycetales > Microbacteriaceae > Rhodoluna. The sequence continues at coordinate 12,330 of JBIIXN010000027.1, forward strand.
ATACTTTGGCATACAAATAGTGGGCGACACGCCTAAACCTCAAAAGTTACCCTTAATAATCTGGATATTTTCTCCAAGCCAAGCTCTTTTTCACACTCAAGAAACTAGGGCTGGGAATGTAGTAATCTAGGGGTTGTTACACGGGCCTATGGCGCAGCTGGTAGCGCACCTGCATGGCATGCAGGGGGTCAGGGGTTCAAATCCCCTTAGGTCCACAAAGATAAAGTCCCGAAACCTTAGAGGATTCGGGACTTTTGTCTTTGGCTCAAAACACCTAGTTGGTTCTGATGGCTTCTAGAAGGCTAATTTCTTTAGTCTGCTCCTCGATGATCTGGTAACCCAGCTCAGATAAGAAGATGTCCTCAGACTCAATAACCTTGTTAGCCATGGCAATTGCACCTTCATGGTGCAAGATCATGTAATTACTAAATAAAGCATCAAATTCGGAGTCTTTGGCTGAGCGTAATTCCTCAAGCTGGCTAGTGGTCAACATTCCATCCATCGTCATCTTGTAATCGACAACTTCGTCCTCAAGCCATGGAGTCATAATCTCTATTTCAGCAACCTGCTCAGCAATAATGATGTTCGCTATTTCTAGAACACTAGGGTTTGAAGTGTTCTCTAGAGCTATCTGAGACATCTCAACTGCCTGCTGGTGGTGAGGAATCATCGCAAGAGCAAAGCTCTTGCGGTTTGTGATGTCCATGAAGTGTTCGCTGTGATCTGAAGATTGTTTCTTATCACCAGAAGCATCAATGGCTTCAGTGGTAGCACAAGACGAAAGGCTAATACTCAAGGCTAATAGGCCCATAACAGCTAATGCAGGTTTCATAACTCTCTTCATGAGACCATCTTAAAGCCTAAACCCGTGTCTTTGGTGGCAGATGTTCCGTTGTTGGCGAACACCTGAACCTAGAGATTATCTGTGGGATAATTGATGTAACGAAGGGAAGAAAATGTCTAAAGTTATCGATCTAAAAGTTGAGGGTATGACCTGTGGGCACTGTGAAATGTCCGTAACTAAGGGACTGCAGAAACTTCCAGGAGCTAGTGACATTCAAGTTTCATCTTCAGCAGGGACAGCCCACCTTACAGTTGACGACTCAGTTGATGAGGCTCAAATCAAAGCAGTAGTTGAAGAGGCTGGCTTCAAATTAAGTTAGAACTCGATATTGAGGGGATGACCTGCACAGCTTGTGCTCGTCGAGTTGAAAAGACCCT
>JBIIXN010000058.1:0-3196 GCA_044347325.1 Rhodoluna sp.
TACACAGATAACTGGAGTAAGAACTTCGCTCAAGTATTCAAGAAAGCCGATGGCAAGAGCAAGGTTGCAGATCCTGCCAGCCTTTACATCTGTGCCCCAAGTAAGACAGATCCATCTGTAGCTCCTGATGGTTACGAGAACCTATTCGTTCTAGTGCCAGCTGCAGCTGACCCTTCTATTGGTAGAGGTGGAATTGATAGGGCAGGAGATCCTGCTTTTGAAGCAGAAGCAGATCGCATCATTGAACAGATCGCTGACTGGTGTGAGATCCCTGATCTAGCCGATCGTATTGTGGTTAGAAGAACAATGGGACCAGCTAACTTCGTTGAAGAACTAAACGCTTGGTCAGGAACTGCTCTAGGTATGGCACACACTCTTCGTCAAAGTGCATTCTTTAGACCTAAGAACCAAAGCAAGAAGGTCAAAGGTCTTTACTACGCAGGTCACCACTCAATCCCAGGCATTGGTTTGCCTATGTGTCTTATCGGTGCGGAGCTTGTATACAAGTTGATGATTGACGACAAGTCCAGCGGTCCAACTGAAAAAGAAATTGCTCCTATCGGAGAAGGTGGCTGGAAGGGCCTGAACTAGTGCTCGAAGGGTATACCTATCTAGCAGGACTCATATTCTCTATTGCAGGTATGGTCCTTATGGATTGGCGTCACAAGACTGCTTTCAGAATCAATAAAAAAGCAGCCAGCATAGCCATCTTTGTTCCTATGGTGTTTTTCATCATCTGGGATGTAGCAGGTATCTTCACCGGCATCTTCTTTAGAGGAGACACGACTCACCTATCTGGAATACTGCTAGCCCCTGAATTCCCTATTGAAGAGATCTTCTTCTTATTCCTTTTGAACTACTCCTCTCTGACCATCTTCACAACTGTCACTAAGGTCATGCAAAAGAGGGCTAAGCAATGAGCCAATTCACATACCTAGCCCTAAACCTTGTTTTCATGCTTGTGGCATTTGTTTCCTTAATCTTGATCAGTAGAAAAAATCCTTGGCGTGCTATTGGCTTCACCATGATATGGATGATTCTGATGACACTTGTGTTTGACAATGTGATTATTGCTTTAGGCATAGTCGGCTATGACGAAAACAAGATCAGTGGTCTTCTTCTAGGTTTAGCTCCCATTGAAGATTTCTCATACACAGTTGTGTCTGTCTTAGCTGTTGGCATTCTGTGGCATAAGTTCACAAGGACAAACAAGTGAAAGCGCTAAGTCAGCTCTTTTGGTCTTCAAGACCTATTTCTTGGATAAACACTGCTTTTCCATTTGGTGCAACTTACCTCTTTATAAACAAAGAGTTTGACCTTACCTTCTGGATTGGAACAATCTTCTTTCTAATTCCATACAACTTGCTTATGTATGGCATCAACGATGTCTTTGACTATGAAAGCGACCTTAGAAACCCGCGTAAAGGCGGAATAGAAGGTGCTCTACTAAACAAGAAGTATCACAAGCTAACTATCTGGAGTGCAGTTATAAGTTGTGTTCCATTCCTGGTTTATCTTTATACAGTTTCTGATTTAGTTTCTGGACTTTGGCTATCACTGTTTATCTTCACCGTGGTTGCCTATAGCGCTCCTAAGCTCCGCTTCAAGGAACGCGGCTTCATCGATTCATTTACTTCAGCAAGCCACTTTGTTGGACCGATGATCTATGCCATGTCACTAACTGGCTTAGACATGACTCAGCCTCAAGTTCTAGCAATCATCGCCGCATTTACCCTTTGGGGAGTGGCTTCACACGCTTTCGGTGCAGTTCAAGATGTGAGAGCAGATCGTGAAGCAGGTATCTCAAGTATTGCCACCATGATTGGCGCTAGAGCGACTGTCTGGTTTGCCTTTGGTAGTTATGCACTTGCTGGAGTTCTAGTTCTCAACACCACTTGGCCAGGTCCGCTTGCAGCTATTGGCGCAGTGCCATATTTACTTATTCTTTCCCCTTACCTAAAGATCACAGATGCAACTTGTGAGAAAGCCAACAAGGCTTGGCGTCAGTTCATTTGGCTGAACTTCTTTGCTGGCGCTTTGGTTTCAATGATTCTTCTATAGAGAATCTTTAGGCAGCTCTGGCTGACCAATCAATCATGTATTTACTGTTGTATCCACTACTGCAGTGTTGGCAACTGTAAAGCCTTGAAGGCTTTCTATATCTAAAGTGCTCATGACCATTAGGGCATAGACCTTTGTACGGAGCGTAAGCTGCCGCTATCTCTTGGCCTGTGTATTTGTCATTACGATAGCCAATCTTCTTGGCGGTAGCTAGCCATTTCTTACTGTGACCTTCTTTAGGTCCACATAAGGCATGAGCAATCTCATGCAGAACAGTTTGCATAACGTCATCGATTGAATGAACCAGAGCAAGGTACTTACTGATTGTTATCTTCTTATCGTTATAAGAGCACAACCCTGCTCTTCTTCGGCCATTATCAAAACCAAAGGACCACTGTCGATCTTCTAACCTCTCAAGCATCTCTGTTTCAGCAAGTGCTCTGATGTAATCCCAACGATCAGCAACTAGACGTATATTCTTACCTTCATTACTTCTAGATTTCTCAACAAAGCCAAAATCCTCTAGAGCGGCAAGTAAAGACAACTGCTCAACTGAGGCCCGAGCAGTTACTTTGCCTAACTTGTATTCATCAAAGGCATAATCCAACAAGATGCGAATACCCTCTGCAACCCAAGCCATGCTCCCCTGCTGACTCTTGGATATGACTAAAGAGGCAGAAGGCCCCTGGTCTCTAAAATCTGCAAAACCAATCTGCGCTACGACCTCTAACTCGCCAGATCTTCTAACTTCCCACAAACTCTCGCCACAAGGCTCAAGCTCAAGCCCTGAACGGCTTAGCCTCTTGGTTGGTCTAGTTAGTGTCGCTATCATCGCAAAGACAGGCTAACTCCCAAAGGCCATATGGCGTTGGAGTTATCCACTATTTGTTTTAGTGTGCCAGTTAAAGATTTGAACCCCCCGATTTATTGGAGGGTTCAAATCACTTACTAGTTAGGCTTATGCGCGCTTACGTCTACCTAGAGCGAACAGGACGAAACCTGTCACAATCGCAAACAAAGCGGCCATGGTCATGTAGTCCAGTTCTTCACCTGTATCAGCAAGCTCTTCGCCACCGGTTGTCTCTTCAGGTGCTTCACAGTTCCACTGTGCATACAGTGTTGTGTTAGCAGTAAG
>JBIIXN010000029.1:0-12720 GCA_044347325.1 Rhodoluna sp.
CCCACCATCTTCATGCGCTTCTTACCTTCTTTTTGCTTTTCAAGAAGTTTGCGCTTACGAGAGATGTCACCACCGTAACACTTAGCCAAAACGTCTTTACGAAAAGCACGAATAGATTCACGAGCGATGATACGAGCACCGATAGCTGCTTGGATAGGAACTTCGAATGCCTGTCTAGGAATAAGTTCACGCAGCTTGGTAGTCATCATCACTCCGTAGGCATAGGCCTTATCTTTGTGAACAATCGCACTGAAAGCATCTACCTGTTCACCCTGAAGAAGAATGTCAACCTTTACTAGGTCTCCCTGCTCCATACCTGACTCTTCATAGTCCAAAGATCCATAGCCTTGAGTTCTTGATTTCAAGTTGTCAAAGAAGTCAAAGACGATTTCAGCTAGCGGCATCGTGTATCGAAGTTGCACACGGTCTGTTCCGAAGTACTGCATGTCAATCAGGGTTCCTCTTCTTGACTGGCAGAGTTCCATGATTGTTCCGACATAGTCCTTAGGAGAAAGAAGTGTTGCCTTCACCATTGGTTCTAGAACCTTAGATATCTTGCCAACCGGGTACTCACTTGGGTTAGTAACAGTTACCTGTCTCTTGTCTTCAAGGGTGACTTCATAAACCACCGAAGGTGCTGTTGCAATTAGATCTAGATTGAATTCACGCTCTAGTCGTTCGGTAATGATTTCTAGGTGCAGTAGACCTAGGAATCCACATCTAAAACCAAAACCAAGAGCAACAGATGTTTCTGGTTCATAAACCAAAGAAGCATCGCTTAGCTTCAACTTATCTAGCGCTTCACGAAGAACTGGATAGTCACTGCCATCAATTGGATAGATACCTGAATAAACCATTGGGTTAGGTTCTGAGTAGCCCTTCAGTGCATCGGTCGCAGGCTTCATAGCTGATGTAACAGTGTCACCAACTTTAGATTGACGAACATCTTTCACACCGGTAATAAGGTAACCAACTTCACCAACACCTAAACCTTTAGTAGGTTCTGGTTCTGGTGATGAAACACCAATCTCAAGACATTCGTGAACAGCTTTAGTTGACATCATGGTGATTCGCTCACGAGGAGTCATTGAGCCATCAACCATACGTACGTAAGTAACAACACCTCGGTATGAGTCATAAACAGAGTCAAAGATCATCGCTCTTGCAGGAGCGTTAGGGTCCCCTACTGGAGCTGGAACCTTTCTAACGATTTGATCTAGAAGTTCAGAAACCCCAACACCTGTTTTACCTGAAACACGTAGACAGTCATCAGGGCTTCCACCAATAAGGTTTGCTAACTCTTCTGCATACTTTTCAGGTTGAGCTGCAGGCAAGTCAATCTTGTTTAGAACAGGAATGATTTCAAGATCATTCTCAATGGCTAGGTAAAGGTTCGCTAATGTCTGAGCTTCAATACCCTGAGCTGCATCAACTAGCAAGATTGCACCTTCACAGGCAGCTAGCGATCTACTCACTTCATATGTGAAGTCAACGTGCCCTGGAGTATCAATCATGTTCATGGCATAGGTCTTGCCCTCAAACTCCCAAGGCATTCTTACTGCCTGAGACTTGATGGTGATACCGCGCTCGCGCTCAATGTCCATGCGATCTAGATACTGGGCCCTCATTGAGCGGTCATCAACAACACCGGTTAGCTGAAGCATGCGGTCAGCAAGGGTTGACTTACCGTGGTCAATGTGGGCAATAATGCAGAAATTGCGGATAAATTCAGGGTTGGTCTTACCCGGCACTAGTGAAGTGGTGGCACGTGGCGACAAAGGAGACCTCTTGATTTAGCTAAAAGAGCGAACTGACGGCGATTGCCGTCTCCTTATTCTCGCATAAACCCTAGGAATCTAGGGCAGTTTGAGGATACTCATAGCCTGTATGGGTTGCCCAATTGCCTAGAACGCTGGTAGTCTTTTAGAGATTTAGATGACCAGTTCCTCCAAATCCACAAACCTCAAGAATTTTGAAGATGTTCTGCGTGAGCGGGACAAAGCCCCTCAAGAAAGTGAAACATGGCAAATATCAAGTCGCAGATCAAACGTATCGGCACAAACCTGAAGGCTCAAGAGCGCAACAAGGCTGTACGTAGCGAAGTAAGAACTGCTGTTCGTGCAGTACGTGAAGCAGCAGCAGCTGGAGACAAGGCTCTTGCAACAGAGGCACTAAAGGTTGCTACCAAGAAGCTAGACAAGGCTGTCTCAAAGGGTGTATTCCACAAGAACGCAGCAGCTAACAAAAAGTCAGCTATTGCCAAGAAGGTTTCAGCTCTATAAACCAAACTTCTAAAAAAAGACCCGCTTCGGCGGGTCTTTTACTTTAAGCGGCAGGTATCCGCTTATCTCTTCCAGCCACTGCCCCAGCGAAGAGTTGGATGAACGTGAGAACAGAAATCAAAACCAAACTTGCATCCCAAGTACCGGTTACTTCTCTCAGGAAACCAAACCCGAAAGTTCCAGCAGCAGATATCAGATAACCCCAACCTTGAGCCAGAGCAGATAGTTGTGTTGTCTGAGTACTAGTGCTTGCCCTAGATCCAATCAAGGTCAAAGACAGCGGGAATGTGGCAGCAAAACCAAAACCAGTAATCACACAGGCAAGAATAAGTAGGTCTGGTGTCAACCAAATCATTAGAAGACCTGCCAGAGTCAACGAAGTCATAACAACAGCAATTAGTGAAAGTGACTTGAACTTTCTAAACAACAGAGAAGCAAGGAATCCTGAAGGAACACCAACGAAAGTCGTTAGACCTAGAAGACTTCCAGCGTCAAGAGCTGGCATTCCCCTATCGATAAGTAGCGATGGTAGCCAATTCAGAATTGAATAGAAGCCACCTGACTGCAAACCAAAGAAGAAAACTATGCCCCATGTCAAAGAAGATCTAACAACTGCTTTACGCTCTTCGGCGTGAGTAGCAATAGAGGTAATCTTGCCAACCGATTTAGACCTGAACAGTGGCACCCAGAAAACTATCGCCAGTACCGCTGGAATAATCCAAACAGCAAGAGATCCTCGCCAACCGCCCAACAAATCAGAAGACGGAACTGCAATAGCGGCAGCGAAGCTAGCTGAGATAGCAAGCAGTGTTACATAAACGCCAGTAATGAGTTCTATACGATCAGGGAACTGTTCCCTCACAATTGTCGGAATCAATACGTTAGCAATAGCAATTGCCAAACCAATGATTATGGTGCTTGTCATCAACGCAGGGAATCCCCCGATAAGCCTTGTTGCCATAGCTACGCTCAGAACAATAAGCACATACATCATTGCTTTGTTTAGTGTGAATCTTTTGACTAGAGCTGGGCTAAGGAAAGCTCCAAGACCGAAGCAAACAATCGGCAATGAGGTCATCAAGCTGACCTGGAATAGAGTCAGAAACTCAGTTCTAATAAGTTCTTCAACCAACGGACCAATAGAGGCCACAGGAGGTCTGATAGCTAGGGAAATGAAAACCAAAGAAAGCAGAGCCCAAACGGAATACTTAGCAGCCTTCATTAACTTCTTCCCCTGTTAACCACGAGGCTAACAAGTCTCTCTAGAGCGAAATGAGAGTCTTTCTCTCCGCCTTTTACTGCATAATCAGTTTCAGCAATTGCGTGAATGACTCTCGCTAGACCATCTTCTGTCCAGCCAGATGTTGCTTGACGGACTTTAGTAAACAGCCAATCGGGAATGCCCATATTGGCAGCGGTTGCCTTAGGGTTTCCATAGATCTTCGCAAGCTGATTGATCTTTCTACTGAAGGCATTAACCATGACCACTGGCTCTAAGCCTTGGTCAAGAGCGTGTCTCAGCAAGAGAAGTGCTTGAGCTCCCTGCCCGTCGAAAGCTGCGTCAGCAACTTTGTATACAGTGGTCTCTAGTCGTCCACCAAAATACTTCTCAACAATTTCAACGGTGATGTCTCCCGCGTCGTCCAACTGAAGTTGAGATGCAGCAGCTGCAAGTTCTTCATAGTCAGTACTGAAGATATCGACCAACGCTTGAGCCGCAGCCTTTTGAATCTTTCTCCCCTTGGCTATGAACTCATTCTCAACAAAAGTGATCTTGTCTGCTTCTTTGTTTGTGTCGGTGCAAGTTGCTTCAATAAACGCATCGTTTGCACGCAATGTCTCTAGTAACTTCTTGCCACGGACAGATTTGCCATTGTGTCTAAAGACAACTACTGCATCTTCAGATGGCTGATTTAGGTATTCAACACCGTCTGTGATGAGTGCATCTGTGCATCTCTCGACTCCGTCAATTACAACAAGCTTGGAATCTCCGAATAATCCAGCGCTAGCCAAATCAAAGATCTGTCCCGCAACATAATCAGCACCGCTAATCTCAACAACTTCAAGGTCCTGGTTTTTAGCTTTTAGCTCTGCCTTTACTGCCTTGATAGCTCTATCAGCAAAGAAGTCTTGAGGTCCAGATACAAGAATCACCTGTGCCGGCTTCACTGCACGCCACGGGACTACTCTTGCTGGACTCACCTGTAAAGCCTAACTTCTACCAGCGATAGAGACCTCTAGCCCAGAGCTGGACTCCGAAATGCCTATTGCCCCCATTTCATCAGTTCTCAGCACTTGTGTTCCACTGAAATTCAGCAGGTCAAGAGTTCTTCTTGTTGGATGCCCATAGGAGTTATCTTTACCCACAGAGATAAGAGCTATGTCTGCGGAGATTGCTTCATAAACTTCAGGAGCTTGATCGCCTGAGCCGTGATGGGCCACTTTCACAATGACCATTCTTGACCCGAAACCCGATTCAAACAGATTCCTATAGTCAGAACCCATCCGCAGTTGAGCTCTTTCACCAGAATCCGCCAAGGCGAATAGAGAAACATTCGCACTCTCCCAATACATGGAGGTACTGGCATCATTACTATCTTCAGCATCAGTTGCACCTCGACTAGGAGCAAGAACTAACCACTTGTAATCACCCAGTTGCCCACTCATACCCTTTTCAGCTTTCACCATTGGCACTTTCCTAGCTTCAAGGATGTCCTGAGTAATGTTCGCTCCTGGTCGGTCATCAGCAAACGGAGTGATTAGTGCCGTAACTACTTCTCTTCCCGTGATTGCACCTAGAACTCCGCCAACGTGATCCATGTCGTAGTGAGTTAGCACTAGAAGATCTATCTTGTTGATTCCCAATCCAGTTAGACACTCATCTATTGCTGGATCTTCCCGGCCAACATCAATCAAAGCAACTTGCCCTTGAGATCTAATCACCAGAGCGTCACCCTGCCCAACATCGCAATTCACTATTGAGTAGTCCTTCTTATAGAAATCACCACGCTGGATAGCAATCGAGGAACTTTGTGCAAAGAACGACAGCAGGATCAACGCAACGATTAATCCAGCAGTTCTTTTTAGAACAAGCTTCTTACTACTCACATAAGCCCAGATAGCAAGAACCAAGATGATAGCTAACCCAATTCCAAATACACCTTCAACCCAACTGATGCTTGCCGAAGGAGCATTTGCGAATCTCTCAGCAACAAACAGAATCACTGCTGCGGGATAGGAAGCGATAAGACACAGTCCAGCGGAGAGAAAAGGAAAAATCGGAGCCGCCAGACAAGAAAGTAAGCCAATCACTGTTATCGGTGCAACCAATGGCTCAGCCAGCACGTTGGCAATAATCGAATAGACCGGTATGGATGGCTGAAGCAACAACAGAACGGGAAGACATGCAATCTGAGCCGAGAGCGATACAGAAACAACGATCGCCAACCAAAGTGGCATCCTCTTTTGAAGAAGCTCAACTAGCTTTGGTGCAAGCACCAAAAGTCCCAAAGTTGCTAGAGCAGAAAGAGCAAAGCCAAAGTCCATGGATAGCTTTGGCTCATAAATCAACAGAATGACCACTGCTAAAGAAAGCGCTTCGAGTGGTGGAACTCGTCTGCCGAGTAAGAACCCAACAAGAACAGCACCAACCATCACGCTTGCTCTCAAAACACTGGGCTCAGGGCCAACAAGTCCTAGGTAGGCAAAAATAACAGCGAAACTAAGCGAAAGCCTTATCGATCTCCTTATCGGCAGAAGATTTAGAAGTAAAGCAGCTCCGGCCAGAACAATTGCACAGTTTGTCCCGCTAACTGCTGACAGATGAGTCAGCGAAACAACTTTCAAGTGCTCAAGCGATTCACTAGACAACTTTGAATCATCCCCAATAGTGAGCCCGGCAACAAGAGCAGCTGAGTCAGGACTTACGCCAGAAAGGTTAGTGAGAAATGACTGCCGCATATCCCCTAATGGATCGAAGACATCAACTTGTTTCGCATTCAACAGTGATTTGAGGTTTGCAGTGAAGTCTTCATTGTTTTTGAATGCTGGCCTAACCGAGATAACAGCCTTAACTTCAGTTCCAGTAACTAACTCCGAGATCTCCTCCCCTCCAGTGAGAGAACCGGCCTTCCCTGCTAATGGCCCATCCGAGGTGACACTTATCAAGGTGCTGAATTTTTCTTGACCTGCAAATCCTTTTGCTTTGCTTGGGGCTTCAAGAACATTGGCTGTGACAGTTAGCGTTGACCTGTTTTCAATTACCTTCTGGAAACTTTCTGGAGCAAGGTTAGGTTGAATGAGGTTTACGAACACTGCAGCCACTGCCCAACCAGCAACGGCAGCAAAGCGGAGAATCACAGAGTCACGAGGTCTTTGACTGAAGCGAACAACTTATCTCCAATGCCTGCCACATTGAGGAGATCCTCTTTAGCCTTGAAACCACCATTGGCAGTTCGCCAATCAACTATGCGTCCAGCAAGAGCAGGTCCAACACCTGGCAAATCTTCTAACTGAGAAGACGATGCTTGGTTCAGTGAAATGAGCGTTGAAGATAGCGCACCTTCATACACGGCACCACTTGATTCAGATGAGACCACTAGTTGTTCACCATCATTGAGTGCTCTAGCCATGTTCACGCTTGCTTGATTTGCCTTGTCAGTGAATCCGCCAGCAGCTAGGACAGCGTCGTACACACGAGTGCCTGAATCTAGTTGATAGATACCCGGTGACTTGACCGACCCTGCAACATGAACATAGATCTTGGGAGATTCAATGTTCGAGCTCTGCTCATTGGGTTCTGAAGGCTTACTTATCTTGACAGTGTTGGCTTGGCCTAAGCCTGAACTAAAGACGTAGGTGCCAAAAGCAGCAACTGCAATAAGGGTTATTGTCACTTTCAGCGCTCTCGGGCTGAACTCAGCTAGAACTTCTTTTATCCATAACAGCATGGAAGAAAACTAAATTGAGAAGCTCTTGCTTACATTTCAGTCAAGCCTGTTTGTTGAGAACTAACCCTTGGTGACTATGTTGATAAGTTTCGGGGTTCTGATGATGACCTTAACTATTTCTCGACCATCAATAGCTTTCTGAACTACCGGCGAGGCATCTGCTGCTGCTTGAAGATCAGCTTCACTTGCGTCAACTGATACTTCGCAGGTGTCTCTTAGCTTTCCATCAACTTGAAGAACAGCAGTTGTTGTGCTCTCAACCAATAGTGATTCATCAGCTTCAGGAAGAAGAGCTAGAGCAACTCCTGGCTTGTGACCGAGAATCTCCCACATCTCTTCTGCCATGAAAGGAGCAAACAATGAAAGAGCCTTAGCAACAGTTTCTGCCGCTTCTCTGACCGCAGGGTCAGTAGGCCCAGGCTTACCGTCAATAGCCTTCCGAACAGCGTTCACAAGTTCCATAAGCTTGGCAACACCGACGTTGAACTTGAAGTTCTCAATGTTGGTTCCAAAATCTCTAAGGAATGAGTGAGTTGCTTTTCTAAGTTCTTTATCTCCTGTTGAGTAATCAACACCAACAGGAACCTGAACATCATTAGCTAATCTCCAGCAACGAGCCAGGAACTTACCTGATCCTGATGGTGAAACATCTGCCCAGTCAATGTCATCCTCAGGAGGACCAGCAAAAGCCATAGTCAAACGAATAGCGTCTGCACCATGCTCATCTAGTTGATCTCCTAGTTTGACTAGGTTTCCCCTTGATTTACTCATAGCTGAACCATTCATCAAAACCATTCCCTGATTCAACAACTTGGTGAATGGTTCTGAGAAGTCAACATAGCCAAGGTCTTGTAAGACCTTGGTGAAGAAGCGTGCATAAAGAAGGTGCAGGATGGCGTGAGTTACTCCACCGACATACTGATCGACAGGTGCCCACTCGCGAGCTTCTTCCTTGTTGAAAGCCTCAGTCTCACTGTTTGGAGATAAATAACGAAGGAAGTACCAAGAAGAGTCAACAAAGGTATCCATGGTGTCGGTGTCGCGCTTAGCAGGCTTACCGCAACTAGGACAAGGAACATTCACCCAGTCTTCAGCTCCACCTAGAGGAGAAGTTCCCTTAGGCGTTAGATCTAGTCCTTCAGCTGAAGGAAGTTCAATAGGAAGTTGATCTTGAGGAACAGGTACCTCACCACAAGCATCACAGTGCACGATAGGAATAGGTGTTCCCCAATATCTTTGCCGAGAAATCAGCCAGTCACGCAATCTAAAGTTCTTAGCTGCTTTGCCGCGACCTTCTTTTTCCAACAAAGCAGTCATCTTAGAGATGGCTTCGGTCTTTGACAAACCATTCAAGATGTCAGAGTTCACTAGAACTCCTTCACCGGTAGTTGCAATACCGGTCGCAGCAGCATCCTCTTCACCAGTGTCAACAACAGTTATAACTGGAAGGCCTAGTGTTCTAGCAAAATCTAGATCTCTTTGATCGTGAGCAGGAACAGCCATGATGGCACCGGTTCCATAATCGGCAAGAACATAATCTGAAATCCAGATAGGAATAGTTTCACCGTTAGCAGGGTTGATTGCTACTCGACCAGAATCTAAACCGGTCTTAGGTCTATCGGTAGCTAGACGCTCAATGTCATTCGACTTCTTTACTTCATCTAAGTAGTTCTGGAAAGCCATGCGAACTTCAGGTGTTGAACCTGAAACTAGTTCAGCAGCTAGATCGCTATCGACAGCAACCACCATAAATGTTGCACCATACAAAGTATCTGGACGTGTTGTGTAAACAGTTATCGGTTCTGTTCTACCTTCAACCTGGAAATCAACTTCTGCTCCGTAGCTTCTACCAATCCAGTTACGCTGCATTGAGAGAACCTTAGAAGGCCAGTTACCTTCAAGTAATGAAAGATCATCAAGCAAACGGTCTGCATACTCAGTTACCTTGAAGAACCACTGAGTCAGAGCCTTTTTAGTTACTAGTGAGTCACATCTCTCACAAGCGCCACCAACAACTTGTTCATTAGCCAGAACTGTCTGACAGGAAGGACACCAGTTGACCATTGAGTTCTTGCGGTATGCCAAACCTTTTTTATAGAACTCTAGGAACAACCACTGGTTCCAGCGGTAGTAAATAGGATCACAGGTTCGAATAATCCTGTCCCAGTCAAAAGAACAGGCATACCGTCTCATTGAAGCTTTGTGAATCTCAATGTTGTCGTAAGTCCAAGCCCGAGGATCAAGGTTTCTCTTGATGGCAGCGTTCTCAGCTGGCAGACCGAAAGCATCCCAACCAATTGGGTGCATAACGTTGTATCCCTTTTGAATCCAGTACCTAGCAATAACATCACCTAGGGCATAGGCCTCAGCATGACCCATGTGTAGGTCCCCTGAAGGGTAAGGGAACATGTCCAAGACATACTTCTTAGGACGAGTGTCCCCTTTATTACCTGAAGCAAAAGGACGCAGCTCATCCCATACCGGAAGCCATTTTTCTTGGATGGCAGATACATCCGGCCCAGTTGGTTCGTTGCGTGTCTCGTTCATGTTCTCAATTCAACTTATTTACTAAGCCTTTAGGTTACCAAACCAATAAATGACTAGGGCTCAACCCCGAGGGCAGTTAGTAGAGCCTTAGCCTTGAGCTTGGTCTCTTCCAATTCAGCCAAAGCATCAGAATCTATGGTTATTCCCCCACCAATACCCAAAGATGCCTTTCCTTCTTCAAAGACCAGCGTTCTTATAGTCATTCCTAGATCTGCAGCACTTTTATAAGAGATGTAACCAAAGCAGCCACTGTATATACCTCTAGGACCTTGCTCTAACTCAGAAAGTATCTCCATGGCTCTAATCTTCGGAGCTCCAGTCATTGACCCAGCTGGGAATGAGGCTCTAATGGCATCAAATACATCAAGTCCTGGCTTGAGCCTTGCCTCAATGGTGCTAACCAGCTGATGGACAGATGCATAGCTCTCAACATCAAACAATTTAGAAACAATCACATCGTGAGACTCAGACACTTTGCCCAGATCGTTTCTCATGAGATCAACAATCATTAGGTTCTCAGCACGTTCTTTTTCATTAGTTCTGAGTTCTTCAATGAGACGCATATCTTCTGCCTCATCAGCAGATCTCTTCCTAGTTCCCTTGATTGGTTTAGAAGAAACTAGTCCTGATTCGTGAACTCTTAGGAACTGTTCTGGAGATGAACTGACAATAGAAACATCGCCGAATCGCATGTATGAACTGTATGGAGCAGGATTAGCCTGACGAAGAGACAGAAACACAGAGTAAGGGTTTGTTTCTGTTTCCACAGTTAGTTGATTAGTTAGACATAGTTGATAAGCATCACCCTTCGCAATGCTTGCCTTAGCGCTCTCGATTAGCTCTAGGTATATCTCATCGCTGTGTCTCGAAGTGATTCCTGTAACAGGCTGAATCTTGTTCTTGGAACGATATACGGCACTCTCTCCGCCCATGAGAGCAAGTCTTAGTAAGGCAGAGTCTCTAAAGAGGATGAACTCTTTCTCTGTTTTAAAAAGTCCTAGAAAGTAAGCAGAGGAACTGTTGTGATCTAAAACAATGGCTCGCTCAACCACCATGAACACAGCTTCACCCTCATAGCTGTATGCACCCACTACACCAGGTCTGAAATCAAACGGAACATCGGTTAGGTCATTCTCAATAGAGGCTGAAAGTTCTTCTAGGGTTTTCTTTAGTTCACTTTCAGAAACTAAGCGGCTAGCTGCCCCCATAACGCTGAAACGGTTGTTGAGGTTACTCTCACGATCCAACAGAAAAGCGTATTCGTCTTGGATATGCAAGGTAATAAAGACATCGGGCATGCTTATACGCGAGGGTAACTCGCTACAGAACAGACGCAAACCCAATAACCTAACTCATCAACATTGAAACCAACTACTTATAGATTAGAGCCATGCAGTCTTACATCTTCGAAGAAGGCTCTCTTACCCTCAAAGAGAGCCACGAAAAGGTGCTGGTTGCTGACTCTTTTCTCGTTGAAGATGGCAAGGTTCGCTCCTACCAGTTACACCAAGACAGGTTTCTAAGAGGTCTTAGAGATAAAGCACCTGAACTAGAAGACTCACTTGAGCTCTTCCTAAGCCAAGCTCTAGCACTTATCCCACGAACTGGAAGATACTTCCCAAGAATTGAAATCCAAGAAGGTCCAGTTTTTGTCTTCATGCTGAGAGAAGCACCTGAGCAACTAGGGCCAGCCACTCTTTGGACCTATCCCTATCCAGATCCTCGCAAAGACCTGAGCACTAAAGGACCTGAACTAGCAACCGGTGTTGAACTTAGAGATCTAGCTCACGCCCAAGGAGCAGATGAAGCAATTCTTCTCAATGAACATGGCGAAATAAGTGAAGGTGCTCTTTCTTCACTGGTCTGGTGGCGAGGAGATGTGCTATGTGCTCCAGGTAATGAGATACCTTGGCTTGAATCAGTTACGAGAACTGAGATATTCCAAATAGCTGAGTCCATGGGAATCAAAACAAGATTTGAGCATGCAATCCCCGAAGAACTGATCGGACTTGAACTATGGCTGCTGTCTTCTCTGCAAGGAATTAGAACAGTGAAGAGCTGGGTTGGGGTGAGCGATAACTTTGCTCAGGGACAGAATGTGACCTCTTTTGAGAAGCGAATGAAGTTATTGGCAAGTGCTCTGCCATAACTTAGTGAACACTGCCAAGATTAGAGTGTGAACGAATTCATTGATTGGCTGAACACCAGCGTTCAAAACTTTGATCCGTTATGGAGAAACGTTATCGCTGGCTTGGCAATCATGCTCGAAACTAGTATTTTCATTGGACTTATAGTTCCAGGCGACACTGTTGTCCTAGCAGCCGGAACCCTGATTCAAGACTGGGGCGATTATGGGCTCTTGTTTTTAGCAGTAATGGTCGGATCGTTCTTCGGAGAATCAATCGGTTTCTGGATTGGCCGAGTTTTCGGTGTTCGCATCCGGGCAAGCAAAATGGGGCAGCGCATAGCCCCACATATTTGGCATCGAGCAGACACTTTTGTTGAGTCCAAGGGAGGCATAGCAATTGCTATGTCTAGGTTCTTACCTGTCCTGCACTCTGTTGTTCCAGTAACAGCAGGAATGAGCAAGATGACATACAAAACATTCATCATTTGGACAGTTAGCGCCTGCGCTCTATGGTCAGCTATTTACCTTGGTATTGGCTGGTTCGCACGAGGTGCATCTGAGGCTGTGAATCAGTTCAAGTTCGGTGGAGTAATCATCATTGCCATCATCGTTGCCTTCCTAGTGCTATCGGCTCTATTGAAGAAAAGACTAGACAAATCAGCTACTGCAATGATTGATGATGCAGAGAAGGCCAAGGTAAGAGCTAAGAAGATTCGTGAAGCTGAGATGAAAAGACCAAACCTTTAATGTGCGGAAGAACTGTTGTTGCTAGATCTATCGGCGAACTGGTTACTCTCTTTGACATTGACGATGT
>JBIIXN010000059.1:0-3105 GCA_044347325.1 Rhodoluna sp.
AATCCGACTAGGAGCATTCCAAGTGGTGGTGCAGCATAGAACACTGCCGTTTGAGCGCTAAAGATCATCGGGTGTTCGTGTGTTGGGAAACGCGATTGAATCTTTGAAGTCAGTAGCGGGCTGAAAGGTCCCCAAGATAGTCCAAGGATCAAAGCAAATAACAGCATCCAGGCGAAGCTTGGTAAGAAAGCCATCCCAAGGGTTCCAAGAGATCCCCCTATGAAAGTAATTACAGGCTCTTGAGACCCAAATCTAAATGTTGTATTAATGCTATGTAGTATGTATGCTACATCCATGAGTAGAAATGCAGAAATACCGGTTTTCAATCAAATCGAGGAATTTCGCACAGCCCGAGGGCTGAGCAGGCAAGATCTAGCCGATTTGGTTGGCGTGCACTACCAAACCATTGGCTACCTGGAGCGTGGGGAATACAGCCCTTCCCTAGTTCTAGCTCTTCGAATATCAGAAGCGCTAAACGAAGCTGTGACTGATTTGTTCTCACTAACTGACCCAAGAAAAGGAAAGAAGTAATGTCTAAGAAAAACAAAATCTACTGGTCCCTCGGGGTGACTGAAAAAGGAACCAGAGCTTTACTAACTGATGAAAACTCAAAATTTAAATGGCTGAGGTATCAGAAAAACAGACGAGTACTAGTAGTCCTTGAGTTAGTGGGTATTGTATTGGTTGCTTTAGGGAGCTATTACACATACATCAAGAGCGCTGTAAATCTTTCCGGGTCAACAGAAATAATAGTCTTTAGTCTCGCAGTAATCTTGGTAATCATGCTTACCTTTGGTGCTTACTCCTTGCTTCGAATTGCTGTAAGAGGGTTAGCAGACGCTCCAAATGAACTGTTGGATGAGAGACAAATCCAAATTCGAGACTCTTCCTACAGGCATGCATATCTTGCGATGGGTTATGTAATTCTGGGACTCTTCTTACTTATGATTTATGGACCTGATCTTCGACTATTCGAGTCTGAAGGTAATGACGGGAGCTTTATAGTTATCGCAACCTTGTTCGTGTTCGCATCGCTACCTTCAATGTTTATCGCCTGGCGCGAGAAGGACATCTAAAAATGACTGTTACTACAAGAGATAGATTTCCCGACATTCTCCGAGGCTTTGCCTTATTCGGCATTGCCATGGTCAACATTCAGTTCTTTTCAATCAGCACTTTCAACGGTGCTGAAGCACTGGATCTAACTGATCCGCTCTCAGCTAGTGTTGCCTTCTTTGTGACAGCACTGTTCCAGGCTAAGTTCTATCTTCTCCTTTCCTTCTTGTTTGGTTATTCTGCCCACTACGTATTGGGAAACGAAAAGAGTAATCGAAGAAGATGGGTTGCTAGATCAATTGGTTTAGTAATTCTTGGTCTCATACACCTAACTTTCTTCTTCCACGGAGACATACTTTTCATTTATGGTGTCTTCGGGCTATTGCTTACCTTGCTCTACTTCCGCAAGGAAAAGACCCTCAAGGTCTGGGCTCGGGTGATCTACATCGTGACAGCTGTGTTGTTTGTGGCTATTTCGCTACTGGTTTATCTCGGCGAGATGATCTTTGCTTCCAAAGGAAAGGTCTTCCCTGATCTAGGTTCGATTGACACACTAGACGCAGCTCTTCTATCTGCAGGATTCTTTGAGACTGCTCCGATCAGGTTTGAGTTTTGGTTATTGGCTGCAGGGCCTGCCTTCTTGCTTCAGGGATCTTTGGTCTTTGTGGCATTTTTGGTTGGTGCTTTGGTCGCTAGAAAGGGTGGCCTAGCAGCTTCTTTGAAGCCTGAATTAATGAAAAAGTTTGCTCTGTGGGGTCTTACCCTTGGACTAGCTATGCAATTGCTTTCAGGGTATTTATTCGTTGCTAACGAACAGTCTGAAACCTATAGCTTGAGCATGTATCTGCTTTCAGTTTCATTGAATTTCCTAACTGCTCCGCTAATGTCTGCTGGAATCATAGGTGGACTTTGGCTACTAAGCCAAAGAATGAAGTTATCTCTTCTGGTGGCAGCAGGACGTCATTCACTGAGCATTTACCTTGGACAGTCCGTAGTGTTCTCTACCCTGTTCTCTGCTTGGGGGTTTG
The DNA here is from genome assembly GCA_044347325.1 of Rhodoluna sp. Lineage (GTDB taxonomy): Bacteria > Actinomycetota > Actinomycetes > Actinomycetales > Microbacteriaceae > Rhodoluna. The sequence goes on from JBIIXN010000059.1 coordinate 2,085, forward strand.
GTCTATTCCAAGAACTGAACTACTTGGCAGTGGTAGCAATAGCTGCGCTAACTTGGCTAGTTCTAGCTCTGCTTGCTCAGCTAAACCTTAGATACCGCAGCAGAGGCCCGATGGAAGCACTGCTATCTAACTTCTCGAGAAAGTTTGAGCGTAAATCATGAATCTAGAACAACTTGGTTTATTGGGTGTTTTCCTAGGTGGAGCAATCCCCTGGCTAGAAGCTATCGCCGTAGTTCCTGCTGGCATAGTTCTAGGACTAGATCCTGTTCTCACAGTTCTATTCGCATCAGTGGGGAACATCATCACTATTGCCGTATTTGCTTACGGTGGCGGAGCGCTTCGAAACTGGATTGTAAAGAGGAGAGTTGCCAAAGGCAAAGAACCTGAGTCTCCAAAGTTCGTCAAAGCTCAAAAGGCTTTTGATAAGTATGGGATTTATGGAATGGCAGTTCTAGGTCCAATACTTATTGGCACTCAGTTTGCTGCTGCAGCTTCTGTTGCTGCTGGAGTGAAGCCACTGAAGGTGACCCTAGTAGTTTCGATAGCGATGGTCATCTGGGCATCTTTGATTGCCTGGGTTGTTGTGACCTTGGGGATTTCAGTTCTCGAAAGATAATACGCATAAGTGAAAAAGCCCCAGAGAAATCTGGGGTTTTTTCATAGAGTCGCAAGAGAAGTTATTCCTCTTTCAGCTCATCCATGGCTGCAATGGTGAACTCAAGGCCTTCTCTTAGTTCTGCTTTGGTAGGAGCTCTGCCCATGTCTTCAGTGAATTCGGCGATGATTTGATCAATCGCGTCACCCATGATGTCGGCAGGACCATCGCCCCAAGTTTGCTCTTTGTCGTTTTCCCAGTAACCCATTTTTTACCCCTTATCCTTTCCCGAACAGGTTCAGCCTACTAATTACAGGTTCGGGAGCATATCTATTCTTTAGGAGATGACCCGTAGATATTCTGCCCATCAGCTGAATCCTCAACTGTAAAGACGATCAAAACAACTGCACCTATCAGAGGTACCAA
>JBIIXN010000030.1:0-12312 GCA_044347325.1 Rhodoluna sp.
GCATCGCCGGTGTATTCACCTAGCAGGATTGTGTCTGGATTAATCTTCTGCATTGATTCACGAATAAGAACTTGTAGCTCCATGTACATATCTTCTTCACGAATACGACCAGTCATATTAGAAACATCGATACGCCAACCATCCATGGCAAAAGGCTTCTTGATCCACCGAGCAACAATTGACTTAGAGCCAGTGATAAATCTCTTTCTTAGCTCCTCTGAGTTCCAGTTGAACTTAGGAAGGGATGGAACACCGAACCATGAGTCATAGTCTTTGTTCTTATTGCTGAAGTAATAGAACTCTGACTCTTTAGCTCCTGGCTTCTTGTAAGAAGCCTTGAACCACTCGTGAGCAGCCCCTGAGTGGTTAGAGGTTAGGTCTCCAATGATCTTGAAGCCTTGCTTGTGAGCTGCTTCTGCCAATTCAATAAGAGCTTTATCGCCACCGAGAAGAGGGTCAACTACATCAAAGCTTGACGCGTCATACCTGTGGTTGCTTCTAGCAGGAAAGACTGGAGTTAGATAAATCAAAGTGACACCCAGTGCCTTTAGATGATCTAAGTGTTCTGTGATTCCGTAGATGTCGCCACCAAAGAACTGCTCACTGGTACCAGGACCAGTTCCAATTACTTTGTCTCCCCATTCTTTAGAAATAGCCCAGCTAGGAAGTTTTTGCTTTGCCAATCTGTCTGACTTCGCAAAACGATCAGGGAAAATCTGATACATCACTGCTTTCTTACCCCAGTCCGGAGCAGAAGAGAAAGTGTTCATTCTAAAATCTTCAACATCAGGCATTTCAAGTTCAGATAAACCTCTGGCATTCAACCAATAACTTGAACCATCGTTCATCTCAATAAACCATCTGTAATTCATGTATGGGTTATGCATCGTGATGACTGATTCGAACCAGGTCCAACCGTTCTTAGTTGAAACCACTTTGGCTGGAGGTGATGGAAAAGCTTCACCCGATTCACTGAAGCGGACTCTTACCTGCTTAACCTTGCCAAGGGAGGTGTGCACACGGATTCGTAGTTTGATCTTGTCGCCAACTTGTGGCTTCTGATTAGAAACGTAGAGGGCTGAGCCATCGTGGTGAGGGTATAGACCTCTAGGTAATGTTTCTAGAACAGATTTCATGCTGGCCCCATTCATGGCTAGAGGTTTATATCTGGGATAAGTCTTACGAGAACTGACTGCGAGACCAAATCTAGCAAGGGATTTATGTAAGCGATTACATTTTGGTAAACAAAGCGAAGTGAGCTCTTTTCTTAGCGTATTTTTGACCTTATGTCAGTAATAACAGCAGATGTACTCTCACGCTCCAAAAAAGACGCCGAATGGTGGAGAACCAGCGTCATTTACCAGATCTACCCTCGCTCCTTTGCAGATGGCAACGGCGATGGCATGGGTGACCTCCAGGGAGTCACAGAGAGACTTGAGTCCCTAGCTGAACTTGGCATTGATGCCATCTGGTTCAGCCCTTTCTTCAAGTCCCCGCAAAAAGATGCCGGCTACGACGTTGCTGACTACAAAGACATTGATCCACTATTCGGTTCTCTAGCTGACTTTGATGCATTGGTTGCAAAAGCGAACACTTTAGGTTTGAAGATCATTGTTGACCTAGTTCCTAATCACTCAAGTGACCAGCACGTTTGGTTCCAAGCTGCACTAAAGGCAGCCCCTGGTTCTAAAGAGCGTGCTCGTTACATCTTTAGAGATGGCAAGGGCGAAAATGGAGAACTACCTCCTAACAATTGGGAGTCAGTATTCGGTGGGGCTGCCTGGAGCAGAGTCACAGAACCTGATGGCACATTAGGTCAGTGGTACCTACACATCTTTGATTCTTCACAGCCTGACTTTGACTGGCAGAACGAAGAGGTAAGAGCAGAGTTTGATTCAGTATTGAGATTCTGGTTAGACCGCGGTGCTGCCGGTTTCCGTATCGACGTAGCTCACGGAATGATAAAGGTCGATGGGCTGCCGGATGTTGTTTCAAACAACTCAACAATGTCGGGTCAAGATTCACCGGATGCAATCAGGACTAAAGAAAGTGATGAAGAACTAATCGCTCGTCTTCAAGTTGAGAACCCATTCTGGGGTCAGAACGGTGTTCACGAAATCAACAAGAGATTCCGTGCAATCTTGGATGAGTATGACGATAGAGCTATGTGTGGAGAAGCCTGGGTTCACCCACTCTCCAGAATGGCTCGCTGGGTTAGACCTGGCGAATACCACCAGACCTTTAACTTTGGTTACCTAGAAACTCCTTGGGACAAAGACAAACTACACAATGTAGTAACTGAATCTCTTAGAGAGTTCGGTGCTGTTGGTGCTCCTTCAACCTGGGTTCTCTCAAACCACGACGTTATTCGTCACGCAACCAGAATGGCTTACGACAGTATCCCTAAGCAAGGTGATGGCATTGGCCCTGAGTATGAACAACCTGATGAGGCTAGAGGCCTTAGAAGGGCAAGAGCAGCTTCAGCATTCATGCTTGGTCTACCTGGCGGTGCTTACATCTACCAAGGTGAAGAACTAGGCCTACCTGAGCACACAACTCTAGATAACAAGTTCCGTGAAGACCCAACCTTCTTCAGAACCAAAGGTGCAAGAGTTGGCCGTGATGGCTGCCGTGTTCCTTTGCCTTGGGAAGCAGGAGCTAACGAAGCCAACGGTTTCTCTGCAACTGGTAAGTCATGGCTACCTCAGCCTTCTTCATACAAGAGATACGCAAGAAGCGAGCAAGAAGGCGTTACTGGATCAACTCTTGAGCTTTACAAGCAGTTACTAAAGATGCGTAAAACTCATGCCATGGGTAACGGTGAATTCCGTTGGGCTCCTGAATACATGGATGAGTCAACTCTTGCTTATGTCAACAATGGTGTTCTAGTGCTATCAAACTTCAAGGGAAGCGCTGTAGTAATCCCTGCAGGTGAGATACTTGCTACTACTCAACACGACCTAACAATTGAGGGTGAGTTAGAGTATGACAACACAGTTTGGATAAGGTTGTAAACAAGAAAGCGGTTAAGAAGAAGTGCCCGGCAAAGTTGCCGGGCACTTCTGTTTAACTTATCGAATCAACGCAGAGTCTTAATCCACGAAGCACCTGTTTTACCTAGTTTGCGTAGCTGTTCTAGGCGAACAGCAATCCAAACCATGACTGCTGCAATTATCAGGAGAACTACCCATAGGAACCAGCTCTCTCTAGCTATTGGCTGGAATGCATATGGCAATACGCCAACAATTACTCCAACTAGTCCTGGGAAGAATAAGCCTCCGAGCGATCTAAGTGCTCCAACCACTAGCAAGGTAACTGTTGCACCCATCAAGATTCCGAATCTCCACCAGTCAACTTCTGTTAGTGAAGTGTTGCCAATAGAAGTGAAGGTTAGGAACAATGAAGGGGCTAGAGCAACAACCGACGGAATTCCCAGATACAAGTAGCTACTGTCAGGTAACTTATTGATACTTCTCAATCCACCCAGCAGTAGGAATAGGAATAGTGAAACACCCAGTGCTCTAAGAGCAACGGTTGTTTCGTAGTCCGCACTCTGTTCTGCATTTGCCCATGTGATTGGCAAGATCAGAAGTGACAGCGATGCTCCACCAGCTACAGCGATACCAAGGTTTCCACTTCTCATTCCAAGAATCAGGGCCACCAAGGCAATTGCAAGGACAGCCAGGATTCTAGTGATCTGAGTTGGGTTAGTTAGCTGGATAGATGTGTCCAGAGTTGTGTAGGTGTGAATAATCGAAGGTAATACCAAAGCAAACAACGGTAATCCGTGGCTAAACAATGTCGATTTGAAGTTGAATACCTTCTTGAGGTTTTTATTTCCAACAAGAATTGCTCCCGCAGCACCTAGCCCGAATAGTTCTGGGCCTTCTAGTAGATCTGGTGCTAGCACCTCAACCATCTGAGCTAGAGATAAACCAAGACCTAGTAGGCCTATGTATTCCAGGATCGCCCACAGCTTGCTTGAGCCTCCAGAGAATCTGAAGAAGGAGTAAGCCGCAAGTATCGCAGTTGATGCAACCAAACGATAAACAGTAGCTTCTTCATTCACATTTTGAGTTAGTGAGTAGATTGCTGAAGCTGCTACTGGGAATAGCAGTGGCACGTCCATACCAACTAATCTTCTAAAGCCTTGTGAAGCGGCCTTGTTGAAGATAGTTGGAAGAGCAAATGCTAGAGCTAGCGGGACGGTGTAAATTTCTAGATTGAACTTATCCAAATCAACTGAATTACGAATCAGATCGCTAGAGATTAGAGCAATCGTTACCGGAGCTAGGTAGCTAAGAGCAAACCAACCATTGGTGGTGTTAGATTTCGCAGCACTTGATGCTTGCAATTGTCTGAAAGCTATGAAGGCGAATATCGCAGCAACTGCAATCCTTCTAGCTCCGTCTAAGTTCTCCACACCATAGGCCTCAATAGCTTCTTCGCCCATGTAGAAATTAGCTAGTGTGATGAAAGCTAGGAACATGTATGACAGACCAGCCACACGAAGAGCCATCTGGATACGCTCGGAACTTATTCTCTTTAGTTCAGCAGTAGCACCAGCTACCACAGCTACCAGACCGAGAATTCCTAGCCCAAGCCAAATCTGAACTGCCTCGCCATCTTGATTCCACTTACTCAAATTAATCAAGATGGATGCAAGTGTTAGCCCGAATACGCTAAACAATGAGAAGTAGGTTGTGTATCTGCCTGAAACGCGTTTGTCCACGATTCTCAATACGAAGTTCAGTGCAAGAGCGGCAACGATTACTAATGCAAGGTGCGCGGCGATAAGTAGTTCGTCTCTCTGAGCGATTGCTGCAAGCAATAGGCCACCGAGTGAGTATCCGTAACCAACCCAGACCGATGACTTAACTTTGCCAATCCAAGAGATCGCATAGTTGAGTACAGCAATCAGCAGTAGAGCTACTCCAGTGAAGAGCACGTCTTCGTTGTTTGTCATTGACACCAACAACTTCAGAGCTAATACTCCCTGGAATGTATAGGAGTAGCGAAGCAATAGAGTGCCCAAAGTCTTTGACCTAGATCCCAGAAGACCTGTAACTAGCGCAGAGCCAGCTAGTACTGATACTAGATAAACCTGATTTGTGCTTGAGGTGAAAGAGTCTACGTAGATAGCAAGCAATGTAGTCAGGACTGTTGTGAGAATAAAGATTGTCAGCTGAGTTCCTGGATTGATTGCCTTACCTAGTTTCTTGTTGACTAAGGCAACTAGCGGTGAATAAGAAACTGCCAGAAGTATGAGTCCCAGTGCCACAAGTGCATACTCGAGGGTGTTAGAGCTAAATACCACTCGGCTTTGCTCGTAACCGAAGATAAAGCGGCCGCCACCAGTAACCGCTGCGTACAGTAGCCCTAGACCTAGGAAGTGGAATACGGTTGCAGCAACTGTTGAACTTCTTCCAGCGCCTAGGAAGCTCTGGTAGATGAAAGACAATCCGAAAGCAACTAAGAAAACACCGAAGGCTGCAAGGTATTCGAAGATTTCCTTCTCAACACCTATGTACCAAAGGATCCAAGTTGCTGCTGTTGCAATGTGTGCAACCTGAACAGCCAATGGGTACTCCCCGACTCTCTTGACGTAGAAGCCAATTGCGAGAGTTGCAAACATAATCAAGGTGGTGCCAAGCACACCTAGCCAGTAGTTGTTTGGATCAATGAAGAGGAACCAGGTGTTCAAAGCAACAGCTACAACTGGATAGGTGTAGATACGCAGCCAAGTATTGATTCTGGCAACGGCTGCTTCGTGAGATGAAAGAGCTCCAACCCAGTAGCTACGTGTGGCAATAGCCAAGACGCTAACTAGAGCAAAGACAGTGAATGGCACAGGCTCTGGTCGTTCACCGAAACTTAGAACGTTTAGGACTAGATAACCAACAGAGAGCAGACCGAAAGCTGCAACGCTGAACAATGAGAACTTCTCAAGTGCATCATCTTCGCGCCTAGCCAAGTCTTTTTCATACTCATGATCTTCAGTTCCCTTATCGATTTGGAACTTGATCTTGGCCACTTGAGTGCTCAGCACACCAATTAGAACTCCACCTAGTGTGGTTGTAGCGGAGAACCAAGCAAATGAACCTGAACCAATTCCGAATCTTTCAACAAGGTCACCGAATGTGTAAACCAGTGCAGAAGCTGCTAGAGCTGCGATAGAAATAAGCTTCCAACCGAAATTTGCTTTGAATCTTGCAAGTACGAATGAAACTAGCGACACAACCAAGAGGTTTAGAGTCCAGAACCAAGCTGGTGCAGTCTCCCAGGTAAATGAATCATTGAGAATATCTCCAGCAACCAGGATGGAGAACATCAGCATCGCTGAAGAGAATGTTGCCATGAAGTTGGCAAGCATGACTGAGAACTTTCTTCCCCAGAAAGCTAAGAGTGCTGTACCAATTCCGACAGCTAGCGTTACACCGAGGAATCCTTCCTCAGGGAATGTATCTAGGTTTGTAGAAACAAATATGCTTCCCGCAACAACAATGATTGCGCTAGCTCCCATAATCAACCACTGTTGAAGAGAAAGGCTAGCTCTCGCTTTTCTTACCTTTCTAACAACAGGTGCAGCAGGAGAGCTTTGCTGTGAGGCAGCTACAGGAGCTGCTCCAGTTGAAGATGCAATCAACCTCTGTCGCACTGCCATCAAGTCTCGTTCGATACGAAGATATCTAGCGCTCAGTGTTTGGTAATCAAGAAGATCTTTTGTCTTGAACTTATAACCACAAGGACAAGTCACCGTAGCCTTGCCTTCAAGATCAGCTGCAGAGAAACTGTGTTGACACACAGTTGTATGAATGTCTCCACCCATTTGGGTTGATTGAGATATGGTTTGAGGCGCAGTTACTTGGGCCGCCACAACAGGCGGGTCCACAAGACCTCTACCTCTTAACTTATCTCTTCTGACAAGGAAGATTACTAGACCCGCTATTAGAAGCGGAAAGATCAGTTGCTGTAGACCAAAACCTAGGAACGGGAAAAATACTGCCAGCAATGGTAGAACTACGAAGAGACCAAATAGAGATCCGCAGGTAATCCCTACGATTTTCCCCGTGCTCATTCCTTTTTTAGACATTCAATTTCCCCCTTAGAAGTAGTTAGTAAAAACCTAGTCAACATTTGTCCCTTTACGGAAACTATGGAAATGTTCGTTATTTAATTGTAACGGGGTGTTTTCTTGCTTAACACACCTTTAGTCAAGCGGTCTGAGCCAATACAAGCCTTCAGATGAGAGTAATTATTACGCCTAAAATCAAGGCTATGGAGATAAACAGTTCAGTAAGCCACAAAGCCAGCGAACAGCGGGATTGGTGGCGCTCAGCTGTTATCTACCAGGTCTACCCTCGCTCCTTTGCTGATGGTAATGGTGATGGAATGGGTGATCTAGTAGGAATAACTAAAAGACTTGATTCCCTAGCATCGCTGGGCATAGATGCCATATGGCTCTCCCCTTTTATGCCTTCTCCTCAAAAAGATGCTGGCTATGACGTTTCAGATTACAGAGGGGTTGATCCTCTCTTTGGAACGCTCGATGACTTTGATGTGATGCTGGATAGAGCCCATGAACTAGGGCTAAAGATTCTGGTTGACCTTGTTCCTAACCACTCAAGCGATCAGCACGCTTGGTTCCAAGCTGCATTGAACTCACCAGAGGGTTCACCTGAACGAGATTTCTATCATTTCAAAGATGGCAACGGAGATCTACCACCTAATAACTGGGTCTCCATGTTTGGTGGTCCTGCCTGGACAAGAATTACTAACCCAGATGGAACTAAAGGTCAGTGGTATTGCCACCTCTTTGATTCATCGCAACCAGATTTGCATTGGGAAAACCCGAAAGTCCAGGAAGCCTTTGAAGAGATTCTAAAGTTCTGGCTTGATCGAGGAGTTGATGGTTTCAGAGTTGATCAACCTCATGCCATGGCAAAAGCAAAAGGGCTACCGGATCATCCTTACGTTGATAGAGCAGGTGCTGGGTTTATTGAAGGTGAAGAGAACCCTCCGATGTGGTTCCAAGATTCTGTTCACACAATCTTTAGAAGATGGCGAGAGATTCTTGATAGCTATCCAGGTCAGCGAGCTATGTGTGGTGAAGCATATGTGCTTCCACTTTCATTCATGGCCTTATGGGTTAGACCAGATGAATTCCATCAGACCTTTAACTTCAGATACCTCGATGCTCTATGGAATTCTGAATCTATATTCAAAACAGTCAATGAATCCTTCGAAGCCTTTGACTCTGTAGGAGCACCTAGCACCTGGGTGCTTTCTAATCACGATGTGATTAGACATGCTTCGAGACTTGGCGGGGACTATGGAAGAGCAACTGCATCAGATGGAATTGGCCCTAATGCACCTCAACCAGATCTGGAACTAGGTCTTAGAAAAGCAAAGGCAGCAACATTCTTTACCCTAGGACTACCTGGTTCTATGTATCTCTACCAAGGAGAAGAACTAGGCCTTCCTGAGCACACAACCCTTGAAGATAAATACAGACAAGACCCAACCTTCTTTAGAACCAATGGCAAAAGAGTTGGTAGAGATGGTTGCCGAGTGCCACTTCCATGGGAAGCAGGAGTGAACCAATCCAATGGTTTCTCAACAACAGGTGCAGCTTGGTTACCACAACCTGATATCTATAAGAACTACTCGAGAGATCTCCAAGAAGGAGTATCTGGGTCAACTCTAGAAATGTATAAACAAGCGTTGAAGCTAAGAAGTGAACTAGACCTAGGTCAAGGATCCTTCGAATGGGTTGAAGAACTCTGTTACCAGGATGTTCTAGCTTTTAGAAATAACGGAATTCTTGTAATTCATAACTTTGGTGAAATAGACATTGAATTGCCTGAAGGCACAGAATTGATTTCGAGCACAACCGATTCACAGCAGAATCTAGTGCTGCCTCACGAAACTAAGTGGTTGAAGCTCTAGTACTTCTCAATCAAATCAAAATACACGCAGACAACTTGGGTATCGTCGTTTACTTGGACCCCACAACCTTCCCAGAATTTTCTGTGGCTTCTTCTAAAGTCATCCCCCGTAAGGTCCCCTTCGGCTTCGGCTAAAGCAAACTCATCGGAAACTTCATCAAATCTGACTATCTCGACTCTTGTTACCGCAATCTTGCCTAAGGGCTCATTGTGGTTTCCCACAATAATGTGGATCTCCCCGACGTGCTCAATTTCTTCACCTTCGTCTAGGTAATCATCCAAGAGTCCCGCTGTAGCTCTTTTATTTCCATTGAAAATAAAATCCAGAAGTGAGTCTCTCGACTCACCAGGATTTCCGATTTCCATGATTCGGTATCCATCAATTCGTTCTGCTGACATACTCCAATTCTATAAATATGTAGTAGAAGTACCTGAGGGCTGGACTCTGGAAACACAATCAGCTTGCCTGAGATTGCCTTTTGTGTGTATAGTGATAATCAATACATTGATAAACGATACAATGACCTTATACATCTAACCCAAGGAGAGAGCAATGTCTAAATACTCACCGGTCTTCGCGCAAATTGCCACCTGGCTCATCTGGTTCATAATCCTTATGGGCTTCGCAGTCTTAGTATTTGTTATTCCACTGAATAGCGATCTATTCCAAAGCCGGTACGTCGAGTTCAGAGGTGATGCTTTGACCATCCAGTTTCTGACCAGCTTGCCTGTAGTGTGCTCGATGCTATCTCTTCTAGCAATCACAAGATTGCTGAACCGCATTGCCTACGGAGGGCTCCATTCTTCTTCGTCACAGAAATGGGTGAACATACTTGTTGGTAGCTCATTCGGTGTTGGTGGAAGCTTCATCCTTCTCTTTGCTTGGCTGACAACCCAGAATGCCATGGCTCCTATAGCTTTGATTGCTTTAGTTATTGGCATAGCGATAGCAGCAACAATTGGTTTTATAACTTTGGCTCTCAAGAGCGTTCTACTTGAAGCAACATCTGACCACGAAGAATTAGAAGGGCTTATCTAATGCCGATAGTTGTGGACTTTGACAAGCAAAGAGCAAAGAAGAAACTTACTATGGCCCAGTTAGCCGATCAGATGGGTATTACTCAATCCAATCTGTTTGTGCTCAACAGTGAGAGAGCAAAGGCAGTTAGGTTCTCTACTTTAGAAGCACTATGCAAAGCCCTGGACTGTCAGCCTGGAGACATTCTGAAATACGTTTCAGATGAACCTGGAAGCAAGAGCCCTTCTGGGAAGCCAAAGCGCTAGAAGACTATTTCCTCTCCAACGGAATAGTGTTAAAAGGTACAAGAACGAACTAAGGAATACCCATGACCCCTAAGAGACTATTCAATACTTTTGCTAAAGCGGAAGCTGTCACCTGGACGCTACTTATCTCTGGTCTTATCGGTAGAGCACTAGGTTTGGATTCTGCAATTGTCACTGTTGTCGGTGGTATTCACGGAGCTGTTTTTCTAGGCTATGCAGTTACAGCAGCCCTTACAGGTGTGAACCAGCGTTGGAGTTTTGGTAAATCGGCTTTAGCTGTAGTTCTAGCCATAGTTCCATTTGCTACTGTGCCTTTTGAAATGAGACTAAATAAGAATGGTTCTCTCGATGGATCATGGCGAACAACTGTTACAGAAGATCCAAGAGATAAAGGAATCATCGATAGATTATTCCGCTGGTTCATTGCTCGTCCGGTGTTCTTGATTGTTGTTATTCTCGCTGGACTCACAGCACTATTTAGCTTGTTGGTATTCCTTGGTCCACCAACAGAGTGGTTCAACTAAGAATTTAGAATCTTCTTGATTCGCTCTATTGAAACAGGTTCTATAGTTCCAAGACTTTGAGCAAATAGGCTCACTCTAAATTCTTCTATTGCCCATCGTGCTTTCACTATGCTCTCTGGCATGCCATCCTTCAAAGGCAAGGAACCACCTGCGTTTTCAAATAGCAGTATCGCTTGGTTAAGTTCAATCTCTAATCTTCTATCGCGCTCGGGATCTTCTAGCAACTTAGAAGTTCTAATCTTGTTGGCCTGCAAGTAAATAGGGAGACGATCAAGTCTTGATAAACCTGAAGTGCTAATTAGTTTGTTTGTCATTAGCTGTGCTAGGTGCTTCTTTTGATTAGCTAAGACAAAGAGCAGGTTGATTTCTTGAATCTGAGAGATGGTTTTACTTGCTTCTCTTGCTAGTGCCGATACCTGAGAGATGACTCTCATGCAACGGTGTGCTTCTTGAAGAACTGCCTTGGCGACTTTGCCACTAACTTCTTGAGGGTTTAGGTTAGCCAATGAATCTGTTTCAAGTTCCTCTTGGACAAGAGCAAGAATTACATCATCAACAAATGCCGCTATGTTTCTATAGCCAACTGAGACTATAGCTAGCTTCTCTTCTTTGGTTAGGTCTTCAGTGATCTTCGCAACAGGTGAATTCACTTGAGCAATGACCTCAGCTATGAACTTCTGTCTTAGCTTTATGGCATCCGTGTTAGGGATTAGAACTTTAGCCATACCTGGCTTGTGTTTTATGAATGCAGGGTCAAACTTCTGCTTGAGTTCATCAAGATCTAAGCTCACACCTTTTATCTCTTTGTTTTCAGCTACGAGCTTGTATGTGATTCGAAGTGAAGTTGGTAATTCATCTAACTTGAAATCATTTGCAGTCATGTGTGTGCCACTAAGTGTTCTTAATGTCTTAGCGATGGTTTCAAGTAAAGGTTCGGTTGGGTTCTCTGGAAGTGTTGCTAATGCCTTTTTAGACCAGTCAGCTGCTGGGACAACATACTTTCTAATGCTCTTAGGTAATGTCCTGATTAGTTCTGCAATTAGGACCTCTCTAAGCTCTGGAACTAGCCAGTCAAATGGATCTCTAGTAACTGTAGGAAGATCTGCGATCGGGATGAGAACAGATAAGCCATCCTCAACCTCACCTGGCTGATACTTGTATTCCAGTTTGTAAGAGTTCTCTCCAAATAGCCATTTACTAGGTATCTCTATACGCTCAGTGGTTTCAATAGGCAGCAGGTCTTCACGGGTCATGGTTAGAAGATCTGGGTTAGTTCTCTGCTCTTTCTTCCACCAACCTTCAAAGCTTCTGGTTGACACTACGTCTTGAGGAACTCTTGCAGCATAGAACCTGAAAACATCCTCATCGTCTGGCATGTATTGAGGTTTTCTAGAGGTCTCAGCTATCTCTTCTAAGCGCTGGAGTAGTTCTCTGTTGGTTCTATCAAAGGCCTGCTTTGAATCCCACTCCCCTTGAACGAGAGCATGCCTAATGAATAACTCTCTAGAGAGTTTCATATCAAGTCTTGAATACTGCATTCTTCTTGAGACAACAAT
>JBIIXN010000032.1:0-12202 GCA_044347325.1 Rhodoluna sp.
AGAGCATGCCTAATGAATAACTCTCTAGAGAGTTTCATATCAAGTCTTGAATACTGCATTCTTCTTGAGACAACAATCGGAACACCAAAGAGCATGACTCTCTCGTAGGCAACAACTGATCCTTGAGATTTCTCCCAGTGAGGTTCGCTGAAAGATCTCTTGACTAGATCACCTGCAAGGGCTTCAGCCCACTCTGGGTTGATAGCGGCATTCATGCGAGCAAAGAGCCTGCTAGTTTCAACTAACTCAGCGCTCATCACAGCAGCAGGTGGTTTCTTGGCTAATGCAGAGCCTGGGAAGATAACGAACTTCTTGCCATTAGAACCTAGATACTCGTTACTAGCTTTGGCTGGCTTATCTACTTTCTTTAGGAGATCACCTGCTTTTTTATCGGTTAGCTGCTTTAGTCCGATTTGAGAAAGCAATCCAGAGAGGAGGCTCTTATGTATTCCATCTGGATCAGATTTAGGTTTACCTGGAACTAGACCTAGTGGCTTAGCAATAGATGTAATTTGTCTGACTAAGTCTTGCCATTCCCTTACTCGCAAATAGTTGAGGAACTCGTTCTTACAGAGTCTCCTAAAGGCCGATGAGGAAAGTTTCTTCTGATTAGTTTCTATGTAATTCCATAGATTCAAAAGAGTTAGGTAGTCACTGGTCACGTCAACAAAGCGTGCATGAGCTTGGTCAGCTTGCGCTCTCTTGATCACAGGTCGCTCTCGTGGGTCTTGAATAGTTAGTCCTGCCACAATAATCATTACTTCACGAACAAGGTCATGCTTCTTTGATTCCAAAAGCATTCTTGCAAAACGTGGCTCTATGGGTAAGCGTGCAAGGCTCTTACCAACTTCAGTTAGTTCAACTTCTTTACTCTTTGGATCTTTCAAACAACCAAGTTCAGTAAGTAGAGATAAGCCATCCTTCACTCCCCTAGATTCAGGTGCTTGTAAGAATGGGAACTTAGTGATATCTCCTAGCCCCAATTGAGCTGCTTGCAGAATTACAGATGCAAGGTTGGTTCTAAGAATCTCTGGGTCTGTGAATTCTGACTTAGCTTCATATTCAAGTTCTGAATAGAGTCTGATCACTACACCTGGGCTAGTTCTTCCAGCACGACCAGCTCTTTGATTAGCACTTGCCTTAGAGATAGCTTCAATAGGCAGGCGTTGAACTTTAGCTGCTGGCGAGTATCTAGAGATACGAGCAGTGCCAGCATCAATAACGTATTTGATGTTAGGAATGGTTAGAGATGTTTCAGCAACGTTAGTTGCCAGGATGATTCTTCTCTTGAGGCCAGCGACCTTACTAGTTTCAAATACTCTGTGTTGTTCAGCAGATGAGAGTCTTCCATAAAGAGGAAGCACTTCTATTCCTTTACCTAAAGCGCCTGAAGTGATTCTTCCTTGAATAGCTTCTTGAGCATCTTTGATTTCAGATTCACCTGAGAGAAACACAAGAACATCGCCGTTATCTTCCAAAGAGAGCTCATCAATAGCACTCAAGATTCCATCGATGTAATCACGAGCAGTGGTGCTGGCATCAGGATCTGGATTATCTTCCTCATCTTGATTGATAGGACGATAACGAATCTCGATTGGATATGTTCTTCCTGAGACTTCAATGATGGGAGCATCATTGAAGTGCTTACTAAAAGATTCAGGGTCAATAGTTGCTGAAGTGATGATTACTTTTAGATCTGGTCTTTTTGAGAGTATCTGTTTGATGTATCCAAGAAGGAAGTCAATGTTGAGGCTACGCTCATGAGCTTCATCAATAATGATGGTGTCGTACTGCTCTAGTTTCTTATTTCTCTGCATGGCGTTTAGCAGGATGCCATCAGTCATAACTTTCACTTTGGTTTTAGCACTTGACTGATCTGTGAACCTAACCTGGTAACCCACTAAGTCCCCAAGGTCAACCTTTAGTTCTTCAGCGATACGTTCAGCAACTGCTCTGGCGGCAATTCTTCTTGGTTGGGTGTGAGCAATGCTGTTTCTACCAAGCTCAAGACACATCTTAGGAATCTGAGTAGTTTTACCTGAACCCGTTGCTCCAGCTATAACAACTACCTGGTTGTTCTTAATAGCCTCCAGAATCTCGCTACGGCGAGCACTAACCGGTAAGTCTTCCGGGTAGCTAATCTTCTGAATGTTCACTAGACCAATGGTATTTGGCTGGAACCTAGCCAAAAGTGAAAACCCCAGCCGTGGAGGGCTGGGGCATTCGTGGCTAGTGAGGGATTCGAACCCCCGAAGGCTGAGCCGGCTGATTTACAGTCAGATCCCTTTGGCCGCTTGGGTAACTAGCCAGTGCTCCCGGCCGCCTGTAATCAGCCGGACGGGTGCCTCTAAAGAATACCCGAATATCTTGGTTTAGTTTTCGTGCCTAATCTAGAGCCAATCGAGGGTTGAACTTGTACTTCTTCGGTGTTCCAACCAAAAAGCCCAGTGCCGCTAGCAGAGGAATGCCCAATACTAAGAACAAGGTTTGAGGTAATGGAATTACAAAGTCAGCTTGCAGCGTTGAACTCAGCACATAAACCAGAAGCATTCCAACTGTTGCTCCAAATAAAGTTCCAAGGAGTGACAGTGTGAGGGCTTGGAAAGAAACCACTCTAGATCTAAACGACTTTGAGGCTCCTATCGACCAAAGGGTTGAGTGATCTGCTCTACTTTCAATCTGTGAAAGCCCAAGTGCAATGGCAGTTGATGCAAAAACAAATAACCCTGCTATCGCAGCCAACAACCAGGCGATTCCCTCAAGGTCGAAACTTAGACCTCTTTCCAGAACCGCATCCATAGGGAATGCTTCTTCAAGAGCATCTAGGTCGGAAACCGTCAATGGCCCTTCATAGTTCACTATTGCTGACATCGGATAGTAGTCAATCCCTAATGATTGAGCTGTCTTAGGCGGAATTATAAAATTGAGCGTTGGAATAGCTGACGCGGACAGCACGGCATCTAATTTTTCAGTACGCGAAGGCTTAGTGAAATCAATTAGGTTGCCATCAACATCTTGAGCAGGAAAGTATTTCAATTCCGACTCATATACTTTGTTTCCAACAGCAAAAGAATTCAAGCCCGAAGGATGCCAATCAAGTTGGAGCTTTCCATCATTGAGAAAGCCTTTGCTAAAGACAACAGCTTTGCCTTCGCTTAGAGCGGTTTCAGCTGCACCATCAACTCTTCCGCCTAGAAGCAATCGAAGATCTTCTGGTCCTCCCACCACGAAATCAGTAGCTTCTCTGGCTAGCAGGCGATAGCAATCGAGATAGTTTTCTTTGTTCATGATCTCATTGCTGAGTTTCCAGTCACCAATCATTTGAGCTTTGTTGAATTTCTCATAATCCGGGCTTGATTCCATATATGGACACATGTAATCGAAGTTGAGCTTCACGTAAGGGATTTGCCCCTCAGCACCCAGCATCAGTTCACCGGTGTCGTAGTACTTATAACCAAGATTTGCAAAGCTTCGATGGAAGTTTATTGTTCCAGCGGAACTAAATGGTGCAATTTCAGAAGCTTGTTTGACCATCTGGTTTAGTTCTTGATTGCGTTTATTGATGTAACTATTGACTTCGTCGACACTATTCAATCGATCTTCGCTGTATTCAGTAACAATCTGTAACTGACTCGGCTCGCCCACTGGCTTATATGAGGCAGTGAAGGGTTTTGTAGTGATGTAGAAGGTGGAGATTACAATCGCAGCAACAAAGCTGGTTGCGATAACCGAAGCAATGACTGCGGTAAATCTTTTTCTATTGAAAACTAGGTCGTTGGTTGCAAAGTTTGCTGCTGTACCTAGGCGTCTGAAAACAAATCTTGCAAAGACAAGTAGCCAAGATGAGGCAACCATGAGTCCAATGATTGTCACAAATGAGGCAAGCACTGCGAACATCACGACAGTTTGCTGATAGTTTGACACCACTTGCCAGCCAAGTTCTGTCCTAGTTTCTGGTGCATTCAGATAAATCAAAATTGGAACGCTAACCAAAAGTGTGGCAACACCGACAGCAATTAGTATGAGCCCAAATATTCCTGATCTCTTCTTCACATTCGCATCTCGTCTTGAGCCTCTTAGAGTGCTCAGTACATCTACTTTGGATGCAGTGAACGCCGGGATGATGCTTACGATTGCTCCGATTACAGCACCTGAGATAGCGACACCTGTCAACAAAAGCCATGGAACATGGAAGCCTGGCATCTCTGTTTTGGAACCATCATGAATTGCAGGCAGAGCGAAGTAGGCCGCAAGTATTCCTAGAACGGATCCAGCAACTCCACCAAGGAAGCCAAGCCACAGACCATTGGCTATGGTAATGAATCTTAAGGTAGATTTCTTAGCCCCAAGCGAGCTCATCACTGCGATTGATCTAACTTGCCGTCTAGCTCCAAAAGAGAATGCAGAACCCGTAAGGATTACAACTGGAAGCAAGACTAGAGGTAGGAGAAATATAACTTGGAGCATGTTGGCTAGTGAGTTGTTAGAAGAAGTTCCACCAACGGCATAGAACGGCACTTCACTTTCGGCAGGAGGATTGAAAATCACATTTCTCGAAAGAGCTCCAATGCCTAGTTTGTTTAGCTCAATCACTTCCTGCCAAGTAACTGGTTTCTCTCCAACCGCGTAGTACCTTGTTTCAACATCTTCGAATGTCTTAGAAGTGATTGCGCCAGGTTGAGCAAAAATCTCTGCGCTCTTCTTACTGGCTAATGAATCTTCTATAGTGCCGACGATTTTGAAAGTTATACCTAGATCTAGAAGTTTTACTTCCTCGCCGATTGTTACACCAAGTCTTTTTAGCCCAGCCGCATTAACTAGCACTTCATTCTCATTTGAAGGTGCCTTGCCCTTGAAATCAACGAAGCGTCCTTGAAGATTTGGATCCCAAGCTTCAACTTCATAGATAGGCAATTTGGTTTGGCCTGTTTTGGTTTTAGTTGTTTGATAAGTCACTGCCTCAGATAGCCAGGTGTAGCCCTTTAGCGCTGTTCGCGGATCAACTAGTTTTGAAGGGTCACCAGATTCTTCCCAGCTGATGTAACCTCCGTCTTCTTTGTTAAAGACAAATGGCCTTTCATCTAAAGGTGTCTGATAGTTCTTGTTACTTGGCTCTAAGGTCGAAACGAGCTTGGCTTGGGTCTGACCGAGGTTATACAGAGCTCTTTCTTCAGGCGTTGGCGTTCGACTTGCTTGATACGTAAAAGCAAAGGAGCCTAGAGCTACAGGAATGGAGATAACTGCGATTACCAAGAATGACTGCAACTTATTACGCGAAACATCGCGTCTGGCCATCTTCAATCCAACAGATCGACTGTTGATTCGTTGTATAAAGTCCTTAAACATTTTTGACCAATTCATTGAGATCACGCTTGGTTCTTGCTTCATCAACAATCGAGCCGTCACGAATCAAGAGAATACGATCAGCCCATGCGGCGTTCTTTGCATCGTGAGTAACAAGGATTCCCGCTGCCCCACCATCGATACGTTCACGCAGCGCTCTAATGACTGCCTCCCCTGTTCTTGAATCCAAAGCTCCCGTTGGCTCATCGGCAAGAATTACTTTTCGAGAACCAACAATGCTTCTTGCTATTGCCACTCTTTGTCTTTGACCACCGGAGATTTGATCTGGGAATCGCTTCGCTATTTCTTTGATCTGCATTAGCTCTAGCGCCTCCAGAGCAGCTTTTCTTGCTTGCCCTTTTGAGATGCCATCGAGTTCCATAGGTAAAGCCACGTTCTCAATAGCAGTAAGAGATGGAATCAAGTTGAAGTCTTGAAACACATAACCGATGGTTTGTCTTCTGAGTCTGGCAAGTTCTTTCTCTGGAGTTGAAAACAGTTCCATGCCATCAACTTTTGTAGTTCCAGAGTCTGGTCTTTCTAATCCACCAGAGATTGCAAGCAATGTTGATTTACCTGAACCGGAGGCACCCATAACGGCAACTAGTTCGCCTTCATGAACCTGTAATGTAATGCCTGCCAGAGCTTGGACTTGTGCTTCCCCAGACCCGTATGTCTTTCTGATGTCTTGAAGATCAATTAGCGTATTTGTCATTATTCTTTCCCTACTGATTTAGTTGGTCTACCCCTTTTGGATGACGCTGTGCTTAGTTCATTTTGAGATTCAAGACCTCTGGTGTTGCTAACAAGTAATAGACCTTCTACGTGGTCCAACCACCGCAGTTCTGCTTCTAGAGCAAATAATTGTGAGTCCAAGATCAGAAGCCAAGCCAAGTCCCTGGGTGACTCGGATGCATTCATCTTGGCTGTTGTGAGTGTCTGAAGATTCTGAAGAGTTGCGATTCTCTGGGATTGCAGGATCAGCTCAGTGTCCACTCCTGGCAAGGTAACTGCAAGCGCTAACTTAATAGCTAGCTCGTGACGTATTTGAGTGGTTTGAGAGATAGGTGCTCTAAGCCACTGGATTGCCTCTGCTCGCCCTGCATCAGTTATCGAGTATCTGATTTGGCCTTCTGCATTTGCGCCATCGGCAACAATAAAGGCGTCTCGTTCGAGTCGATCCAGTGTTGAGTAGATTTGCCCGATATTGATTTGCCAGGTTTGTCCGGTTCTGCTTTCGATCTCTTGCCTGATTTGATAACCATGGCAATCACCAATGCTCAGAACCGCAAGGATGCTGTGTTTTAGACTCATGTATCAATATATACATACTAAGTATGTATATATCAAGTTCATCGGTGTGTTTCGATAAATCAAAAGACCCATCAGCTGATGGGTCTTTTGATTGTTAAATTAGATTCCGGGTCGTGTTCGAAGCCTGTATAGTAAGAAGACAATCCAGAGCCCTAGGCCTCCCAAACCAAGTCCTAATCCCAAGAAGAACGTAAATTCTGAATTTTCATAGAAATCCGGAGTGGTTCTTGCTGGATTGTAAGGCCAATTGAATAGTTGGATGATGCCGCCATAAAAGCTAAGCATCGTAACCAAGCCAAGAACGAGAGAGTTCAAGAACGATTCCCAAATAGTAACTGTAGATCTGGATACGACAGCATTGATGAGAAGCATGAGTAAGATGCCGCAAAAAGCTAGTGCTAGCGAAGTGTTGATGAAGTTTAACGCAACTCCGATGAAAGTAGTAGCAATATTCAAATAGGTGAGCCCTCCTCCGAAGATCACAAACAGTAACCCTAGAAAACTCAAAGCTAAAAAATGCATAGTTCTGGAATTCATAAATCCTCTTCTATCTGAAGTGCACTTCTACCAATTGCATTTGGATGAAACCCAAGTTGCAGTATTAGTATTTGAAGTCCGATAACCTTCGAGATCCCAAGTTGTATTTGGATCTCCAAACAATTGACCAGCGAATATTGCAGGTGCTCCTAATGCATGACAATTCCATTGATTGCGGTAAGTAGGTCTCGTAGCAACATATTGCTTAAATGGGCCGCCAATTTTTGAACCTGCAACCGACAAAACTTCTGTCCATCCGTCTCCCGCCATTATTGAGTAAGCGAAGCCATAAGTCCAGGCCCGACTCAAAGGTGCGCCAATGAGGCCACCTGCATATATTACTCCGACCCAAGGCGTCACTGCTATGGAAAGATTGTAGCTCCCCTGACTGGGCTGAATGGTCATATCTGAAATGAGCGCTATGCCTAAGTACGGATCCGCAATGACTGGGTAGGCAGCATTTATGCTCTTGTGATCAACATATTGACGGAGCGTTCCATCTTCAAATTCGAAGTGTGTTTTAACGGGCACACCAAGTTGATCTTTCGCCCATGGCGGCGCTAGCCACGCCACCGTTGCTCCGTACTCGTCTAACAACTTGTACATTTCGAAGCCATCAAAGTTGACTTTCTCCATTGCAAACGCATCCGGAATGGCGAAGTCGAAATAATCAGGTGAAGTTCTGTCTTCAATCTCGATGAGTAGTTGAAGTGAATCGGCCGAAACAGCTCCAACACTCACCTGATAGTTAGATTTATCTGCCAGTATCATTCCGGTAGCGAGCTCCAGTCCAGCTGGTTCTTGATTTGGAACCTCGACAGACAAACTTGAAGAGTCGAGATTAACTTGCACTAAGGCCTCTGTTTCTGCCTGCACGGATGCAATGGTTGAGTGTACCAAGAGTGTGGCTACCGCGAGCAAAGTTGCAACGCTATTCCTAATTGTTCTAATCATTCTTTTGGTCCTTCCTTTCATTGAAATGTGCAGCACTCAGAGGTACCTGCTGAAGAGTTAGAGTTTCGGTTTGGATGTGTATTTATGATGAGGAATCTAATTAATTCGATCATTTCGCCCCGTTTTTTACAAATGTCAAACTTTTTGACATATCGAAATCATACTCACTTTTTGGAGCAATTTGTCAAGATAGAGTGGTCTGGTGAAAAATTTTGACAGACATTATCTAAGGCAAGCCCGAGTACAGGCTGGGCTGTCACTGGAGGAAACCGCCAAAGGGATTTGCTCAGTTAGCCTTCTATCCCTAATCGAACGTGGTCAACGCAGCGTCAGCGCTGAAATCTTAGAAGCCATCCATGTCAGGCTTGGCGTGCCAGACGAAGGCACTCCAGTCAAATCAGAGTCCACAGAACTCCTCCAGGCGTGCCTTGAGCTGGAAAACAACTCTGCTCAGGCTGCTAAGTTATGGCTTCCTCGCATAAAGAATGAAAATGAGGCCCTCCTCTTACAAGGGTTAATTGCTTCGAGTGCAGGGAACTACCAGCTGGCAATTTCGGCTTTAGAGTCAATTGCACGAAACAAATCGCTTTCGGTGCGATCTCTCCAGCGATCGGTATTGGCCCTAATCATGCTCGAAAGAAAGCAAGGCGATTTCTATTCAGCAATCTATTGGGGACAACAGCACCTAGAACACCTGGCTCGTCAAAACTTTGACTCCACATCATTTGAGTTTGAAACTAAAGCAGCTCTCTCATCTGTATACCTAGCAGTTGGCGACTTGGCAAAGGCTAGCGAAATGGTTAAATCCCGGCCGAGTTCAGTGGACACAACGTGGGACGCCGTTGTTAGTCTTTGGTCAGCAAGTCAAGTCTCCTACCAGCGTGGCGATTTCGTTCAAGCGAGAGAACAGATTCAAGGCGCAAGCCACCTCATTTCAGGCCTTGATAGAAAAATGTCCCAAGCTCGCCTGATTCAGGCATCCATTTTTATTTCCTGCCTAACAAATCAGGTTCCAACTGACCGAGAAATGGAAGACCTTATTCAAATAATTGAACTATTTAGGCTGGAAAAAAGTGCTGCGGATGTCGCCAACACTCTAAACACACTTGCAATGGCGTATCTCTCAAGGGGAGAAATTGACAACGCGGTTTCAAAAGCTAATGAATCACTGAGTTACTGTAAGGACCTACCGAAGTTGGAAAAAGCCGAGCGATTAGTTGATAACGCACAGGTGCTTCAAGGTTGCAAAGTTGAGAGTCAGCCGATGAACCTCCTTCTAGAAGCAGCATCCCTTCTACAAGAAAACACTAAGTCCCGTGCGACGGCTAAAATCTGGGCGCAGATGGCCGAGGTTTATGAAGGCTTGGATCAGGCAGGGCAAGCATTGGAGTGCTACCGCAACTCGGTTGATGCAGCTGGAGTAAGCCTGAAGCGTGAAGCCGCCAGGAACTTTGCATAAACGGCCCGCTTGCATTTCAACGGAGTGGATTCAGGCTCCCTGCGTCCACACTCAAACAGCGACCAAATCCATCCAAGCGGAAATAACTTACACTTAGGCAAATGTATGTCTTCATCGATGACTCAGGCGATGCCGGTTTCAAGCTTGAAAGCGGTTCGAGCCGGCTATTTGTTATCGCTTGCTGTATCTTCGAGTCTGCTGAGCATGCAGAACAGACTTCAAACAAGGTGAGACAGCTTCGGAATGAGCTGGGTTGGTCAAGTCGGAGCGAATTTAAGTTTTCGAAGACAAAACTCGAATTGCAGAAGCGATTCTTCAGTCGACTAGATCCTGAATTATTTTTTATCCGTTCAATTGTGGTGGATAAGAAATTGGTGGATAGTGAATCTCTGAAGTCGGACTATGAGTCTTTCTACAACTACGTGATACAACTGGTTCTAACCAATTCGGGAGGGGTTATTCAACGGGCCTCAGTAAAAATTGATGGAAGTGGCAGCCGCGACTATCGAGCTGCAGCTAAAAAGTACTTATTTGCCGAAGTCAATAAACCTGGATCGCAATCGCTTAGAAAGGTCAGTTTTGTAAAATCCCACAATGACCTTTTGATCCAAGTTGCAGACATGTTCGCAGGCTGCATTAGGCGCTCAAGCGACACATCAGATAAGAACCAGGCAGCATATCAGGCTATGCTTGCGCCATTTTCAGTTCATGGGAAGTCAGATTTTGGCAAGTTCCCATAATTAGCAATTAAATAAGGCGACCCGACACCTAGTCTCTCGAGGAGACACGCTCACCATACGGTGGCTGTTCGGTAGTCGGGTCTTTGTGCTTTTAGTATTACACAAGTCCTAGATTTTGTGAATTGTTTTCTAGGAAATAGGGCTGAAAATTGAAGAATCTGCACTCTTCAGTATCTGTAGGAAGAAGTTCTGGTCTCGAGACATGCATGAAGCATGCCTCGAGACAAAACAGTGTGGCTAGTGAGGGATTCGAACCCCCGAAGGCTGAGCCGGCTGATTTACAGTCAGATCCCTTTGGCCGCTTGGGTAACTAGCCAGTGCTCCCGGCCGCCTGTAATCAGCCGGACGGGTGCCTCTAAAGAATACCTGAAACCAAGCCCTCTCCGCTAATCGCCTTTATGCAACGAATAGGTTCCAATCTGGCTTTATTACCTGTAATGCTGTGTAAGGCTAGATAGATTACAGAGAGATTTGCATACATTTACAGTAAAAGGTTTGAGTGATGGCTGGCATAGTTGATGTTGCTCGTGAGGCTGGAGTCTCCACAGCGACTGTTTCAAGAGCCCTAAGTGGCAAGGATTATGTCTCTATTGAGACTAAGGAACTGGTTCAGTCAGTAGCTGATCGTCTTGGTTATGTACCTTCGGCTTCTGCATACACCCTGGTTACCGGTAGGACTAAGAACATTGGTGTTGTAGTTCCTTATGTTGACCGCTGGTTCTTTGCAACAGTCCTCGAAGCTATTGACCGAGAACTAGTGGCTGCTGGTTATGACGTTACTTTGTATAACCTCTCCTCAGGGGATGAGCACCGTAAGTCAATCTTCACTAAGTCTCTGCCTCGTAAAAGAGTAGATGCGGTTATCTGTGTATCGGTCAAGATGAGTGAAGAGGAGATTGCTGCTCTAACCAAGGTGAATAAGCCTCTGGTTTCTCTGGGTGGTTCAGTTGAAGGCGCTAAGACAATCAGGATTAACGATCATGCTGCAGGCTCTCTAGCAACCAACCACTTGATCTCAATGGGGCACACCAAGATAGCCATGATTGGTCAAAGTGAAGCAACCGATAACTTCTATAAAGTCTTTGACGTTAGAAAAGTAGGCTACGAGGAAGCTCTAAAGGCTGCTGGTATTGAACTAAGACCTGCCTGGTATAGAGCTGTGCCGCGCTATGCAATCAGCGAAGGGTATGCTGCAGCCAAGAACCTTCTTGGTGATCCACACAATTCCCCAACTGCCATCTTTGCTTCCTCCGATGAGTTGGCTGTAGGAGTGTTACTAGCCGCTAAAGATCTAGGCCTAAATGTTCCTGCTGACTTATCTATTGTTGGTGTGGACAATCACGAACTAGCCGAGTTCTTTGGAATAACAACAATTAACCAGAATGTTGTGGGTCAGGGAGAACTTATTGCCAAGACTATGCTTGAGCTCCTAGATAACCCTGACCATACTGTTCCAGAGGTTACCGAGTGGCCTATTGAATTAATCGTTCGTAGCAGCACAGCCAGAGCAACATCTACCCAGTAGTTCGTTAGAATCACTGTTATGGCAGATTCCTCATTCGACATAGTCAGCAAAGTTGACAAGCAAGAAGCGTCTAACGCTCTAACCCAGGCTCAAAAAGAAATTGAGCAGCGCTATGACTTCAAAGGTGTTGGTGCATCTATTGAATGGTCAGGCGACAAGATCCTGATGAAAGCCAATAGCGAAGAGCGAGTAAAGGCTGTTCTAGATGTATTCCAGAGCAAGCTCGTTAAGCGTGGCATTTCGCTCAAGAGCTTAGATGATGGCAAGCCTTTTGCTTCAGGTAAGGAATACCGCATTGAAGCAACACTGAAGGATGGCATTGAGCAGCCT
>JBIIXN010000060.1:0-2949 GCA_044347325.1 Rhodoluna sp.
AATCCGACTAGGAGCATTCCAAGTGGTGGTGCAGCATAGAACACTGCCGTTTGAGCGCTAAAGATCATCGGGTGTTCATGTGTTGGGAAACGCGATTGAATCTTGGAAGTCAGTAGCGGGCTGAAAGGTCCCCAAGATAATCCAAGGATCAAAGCAAATAACAACATCCAGGCGAAGCTTGGTAAGAAAGCCATCCCAAGGGTTCCAAGAGATCCTCCTATGAAAGCAATTCGGATAAGGGCTTTGCTACTAATTTTCTTCACTAGCCATCCATACGCAAACGCGCTTATTGTCGAACCTGCAGCTAGCACTGAGATGACTATTCCAAGATCTATTGGCTTATTGATTGATTCAAAGTATGTTGGCAAAATAATTGCCTCGGTAGGCAAATAGATCGCAGCAATTACTAATACGGCAAATAGCAGTGTCCTGATGAAGCGATCTTGCCAAATTCTTCTGAAACCTAGCGTCAAGTTAGAGCCACTCTTTGTATCTTGCTTTTCAGCTAGGGCTGGAGCCTTGAGAGCAACTCCACTGACAAAAGCGATTGCTAAGGCTGCAACTAAAAAGAATGCGCTTACTACCCAGAAGGAATTTGCTGCTCCAACTAGAGCAATCAGCCATGCGCCTAATGCTGGCCCAATAATCCAACTTGAACCTAGAAGACCTTCGTGTATTCCATTTAGTTTTTGAACATCAACTCTGCCACTTTCTGCGGTTGGTTGAATCATGGTCTTTCGAGCCGTGTATCCCAAAGGATCAAAGATTGCACCTATTAATGCGAAGATCAGTATCGTGGCACCTGAAAGATTTCCGGTCAGTGCAAGCAATGGAAAGGCAACTACTGAAATTGCTGAAAGCAGATCAGCAAAAATGCTCACTGCCTTACTTCCAAATCGAGCAATCAGCACACCACCGAATGGCGCTACCAGTAGCGAAGGAATGGATGAGACGGCAACCACAAGGCCTGCAAAAGCTGGAGAGTCTGTTACCTCAAGTGTTATCCAAGGAATCGTGATCATCACAACTGAGTTCGCAATCCCAGATAGGACATTTGACAATTGCAGGGCGTAAACAGACCTCAAAGCAATTCCTTTCGATTTGATAGCAAATTGGGAAGATTACCTAAGATTTATCTTCACTGATTTGTAGCCGCGAATAGTTCTTCCGCCTCTAAGCACTGGCTCTGCTGCCAAATTCCACTTTGACACATCAGGGAAGGCTTCGAGTAGTTTGCGCCAAGCAACCTCTGCTTCTAGTCGAGCTAGAGCAGCACCAATACAGTGGTGCGCACCAAAGCCAAATGCTAGATTCCTTCTAGCATTTTCACGCTCAATGTCGAACAGTTCAGGGCTTGTAAACACAGCAGGATCATGATTTGCGCCAACAATCATGAGAATTATGCTTTGACCTTTTTTTACCTTTGTTCCATCGCTAAGTACAACATCGTCTGCAGCGCTTCTCAAAGTGAATTGAACCGGGGAGGCAAATCTAAGAGTTTCCTCAACCATGTTTGGAATCAGCGAGTGATTCTTGGCAACTTTTTCAAGCTCAGATCTATGTTCAATTAGAGCAGCAGTGCCTACGCTTAGAAGATTTACTGTCGTTTCGAATCCAGCAACCAAGAGAAAAGCTCCGGTGGCAACAATCTCTCTGTTTGTCAGTGTGCTCCCATCATGCTCAGCGCTTGCCAACACAGAGAGCAGATCTTCTCCTGGAGTAACTCTTCTTGCCTCCAGTAGCTCAGCGATATAGTTCGTGATTTCAGCTGAGGAATCCTCCAACAACTTCTTTTCCTCTGGATTACGAGGACCATCTAAACCAAGTTGACCAAGGACATTTCCCCACTCGATGAACTTCTCCCGATCAGACTCTGGAACTCCCAGAATCTCACAGATCATCGCAATTGGAAGTGGGTTTGCAAACTTGGAAACAATTTCCAATGGACCTTCGGCTTTTTGAAGGTCGTAGATAAGTTTGTCAGCGACCTTCTCAGCCATGTCTTTCCAAGTCTGCATGACTCGATGGGTAAATGCCGGCTGGATAAGCTTTCTTAGCCTGACATGCTCGTCACCGTCTTTGCCCAAAAGTGAATCCAGGAAAGGATCTATAGCATCGGACTGTGCAACGCTTCCAAAAAGTAAGCCACTGACTCCAGAATCGGTTTCAGGAACTGTGCGCCATTGATTGGACTTTAGGACTTCGCTACATATTTGAAAATCTGATGAAAAGAGAATTCCCGTTTTGCTTTTTACCACTGGCTTGGAACGAAGCTTCTTCGAATACTCCAGGTAGTCACTGGTTGTCTCTAGTTCACCAAGTGGGTCCCCAATCATGGTTAGAACTCGCATCATCGCCTTGATACTGCCAAAGGCAAAGGATTCTCGCAGCTGCATTTGTCCCACTTTCAGAAAACAATAGATATACAACATCTGTTGTATAACATCTGTTGTATTCTTGTCAAATCTAAGGATTGGAAATCTAAACCATGGGAATGCCGGAACAGGTCATCGAAGCCACCCTCAAAGTTATTGAGGAAGGCGGAGTCAAGGACGTAACTGTCCGAAAGGTTGCCGACCAGCTAGGGCGATCAACTACCGTTGTGACTCACTATTTCCCAACAAGAGAAGCCCTGCTTGAAGCCGCCCTAACGGAATCCTTCTCTCGAAGCAGGGACCAGGCTCTACTTTTCATGCAAGGCAGTAAAGATGAGCTCTGGGCTTTTATGAACTGGTCCGTAAGTGCCGAGCATCGTCGAGTGTGGTTGCAACTTGTCACTGCTTATCTCGCGGGCTTAGACCCTCAAATTTCTAAGCAAATTGATGAGTTTATCGACTGGTGGGATGATCAAATTCTCAAACTGCTAAAAGGCAGGGTGGCACCAGGACGCAGCGCTCAGGAACTCTGCGACATTATTGGTGTTGTTGTTGAGGGCATTCTTTTATCGTC
>JBIIXN010000016.1:0-25756 GCA_044347325.1 Rhodoluna sp.
ATGAGCTCTCCTTCTGAATCTCATGCAGAGCTATTCAAGATGGAATACTTCGAGACTGTTGCCTACCTTGCTCAATCCCCTCAGTTCTATAAGCAGATGGCGATGATGGCTGGTTTCGGTCGTATCTTTGAAATTGGCCCTGTGTTTAGAGCAGACCCATCTTTCACTTCTCGTCACGCAACCGAGTTCACCTCTGTTGACATGGAAGTTTCATACATTGAATCTCACGAAGACATCATGAAGATTCAAGAAGACCTAATGGTTGCTGCTATCACTGCAGTTAAAGAACAGCACGGTGATGAGATCAAACGTCTATTCGATGTTGATGTTGTTATCCCAACAACACCATTCCCAAGAATTCCTCTAGCTGAAGCAATCGACATAGTTGCTAAGCGTGGTCACGAGATTACTCGTGGAGGAGACATGGATCCTGAAGGTGAAAGACAGATTGCAGCTCACGTTCAAGAAACTTACAACCACGAGTTTGTCTTCCTAACCGACTACCCATCAACAGTTCGTCCGTTCTATCACATGCGTCACGCTGACAACCAGAACCTAACCAACAGCTATGACCTAATCTGGCGAGGAACTGAGATCACTACAGGTGCTCAACGTGAACACAGATTAGAAGTTCTCATTGAACAGGCTAAGTCAAAGGGTCTAGACCCAGCAGGTCTTCAGTCATACATGGACTTCTTCAAGTACGGTGCTCCATCACACGGTGGATTCGGTATGGGTCTTCTAAGAGTTGTAATGCTTTTGCTTCACGAAACAAACATTCGTGAAGTTGGTTACCTATTCCGTGGACCTAACCGTCTAGAGCCTTAATTCATGTTTGAACGTTTTTCTCAGATCCAAGGTGTGAACGCTTCGCATTCAGAAGAACAGCAAGCTCAATACAAAGCTCAACATGATGCCATAGCAAAGGCCCTTGCTGATCAAAAGCGCAAAGGTGCACTCTTTAGTGACGTTGATGTTCAGAAACTAATTGCTGACCACTATGCATTCGTCAAACAGTTCTGGACACCAAACAAGCAGGCTTATAAATCTCTTGCATTGACATATGTACTAGACCCGGCATTCGAAGATCTTTATGAGTCCTTCGAGCCGGGCCTAGCTAAATACATCAAGAGTGCCATTGAGATCTGGGCTGACCAGAACCTTGATTAACTGTCCCTAAGTTTCTTGGCTTCGCTTCTTGAAACAAATGGTTCGCCCTTCATTCCATAAGACCAGTACTTCTGGAGAGAGACCCAACCTGATATAAAAAATGCAATTACTAGAAACTGCCCGCCACTGAGGGTGAAGTTGTAAATTGCATCAGGCATCGACGTGATTGAGAAATCCTTTGAACCAAAGAAATAGTCTTTGTATCCATAAAGGAATGCTCCAACCAGTGCTACACCTAGAACACCCACAAAGGATTCGTGTGCACGCCGTAGAGCATTATCTCTGCGCCTCATGTGGTATTCGTCAAGAAATTTGACAGGCTTTTCTTCATGAAAAGACATGAATCGGAGACGCGGCCAAGAGAGATCTGATTTCTTATCTTCGAAATTGAAAACGAATCTGACTGAAATAGCATGCAGGAGCAAGACTAGGCAGATGAACCCCAGGTACCAAAGTGATAACTCAGGGTTCATGAATGCGTAGTAGCCGTAACCAAATAACACTGCTATAGAAAGCAGTGTAATGATCACCCTTGCATAAGTGTTTCTTAGACCTGCAAAGAACTCATCGTTTCGTACCCAGATAATGATTTTGGCTTCTAGTTTGTCCCCTAGATCTTTAGAGGGCCATTGCTTCTCTGCTTGGCTAGTGAGTTTCTCTATCTGAGCTTCTAGATCGCGAATCTGTTGCTCAAGTGATTTCTTATCTTTTGCTGCCATTAGTTCTCCTCCAAACTAAATATTTGTTCGACTTTTTTGTTTAGTGCTTTTGCTATTCGTAAGGCGAGCACAAGGCTCGGGCTGTATTCATTTCTCTCGATGTAGCCGATGGTTTGATAGTGGACATCCACGGCATCAGCCAGCTGTTGCCTGGTGATGCTTGCTTTAGTCCTTATTGCTTCGAGCCTGTTGTATACAAGCTCTTCATCTGCTTTAGGTTTACGGCCCATGGGTTACTTCAGGCTCTCTAGATGGGCTATGCGCTGCTTTGCAGTCGGGTGGCTGTAATACATGAACACGAATAGTGGGTGTGGAGCTGGGTTACTCAGATTGTCTGAGCTAAGGCGAGACAGTGCGCTCTTGATTTGATTTGGTTCTCCGATCCTTGCTGAGAACTCATCGGCTGAGTGTTCATTTCTTCTTGAGAAGAAGTTAGTAACTGTGTCTAGCACCAAGCTCAAAGGCGAAAACAACGCTGAGAAACCAATCAGGCCAAGAATGATGTTTGACTCAGAGCCGCCTAAGGCTAGTGAAATCTCTGGGGATGAAGTTGCCCAACCAAATAGAGCGAAGATAAGGAACAGTTGGATTGTGTTCATAACTAGGAATGCTCGAACATGTCCCAGGCGATCATGGCCAATCTCGTGACCTAATACGGCTACTACTTCATCAGTGGTGTGCTTTTCAATTAGAGAATCAAACAACACAATAGTTTTTGTTTTGCCTAGTCCACTAAAGAATGCGTTGGTCTTTGAAGAACGCTTCGAGCTATTCATCACAAAGATCCTGCCGACTTTGTAATTCTGTGCTTTACACATCCCTAGGATCTTCTCTCGAAGTTCACCTTCAGGTAATTGCTGAAGCTTGTTGAACAGAGGAAGAATCACAGAAGTTCCGAATGCTGCACTAAACAGCTGAACAATCATTACTGCGATGAATGCTATCCACCAGATTTGATTTGGAATCTGTTGGTAAATCCAAAGAAGGAACAGGGCTAGTGGTCCAAGAATTACTGCACCGACAACCAGGCCTTTGATTCGATCGGTGACAAAAGTTCCCACTTTAGTTCTGTTGAAGCCAAATTTTGCCTCAATCACAAACGTCTTGTAAACAGAGAAAGGAATTCCAATGACGAACATAGCCAGACCAAGTCCAACAATGAAGGCAAAGTTTTGCCAGATTCCGACTTCGATAGATTCAGACAAGCTTGTTTGAATAGAACCAAATGTTCCGGTGGCAACCAGAGCAAAGAAAAGAATTGCTTGAATCAGAATCCTCAGGGACTGGAATCTGCGATTCGCCTTGTTATAGGAAACGGCTTTCCTAACCTCATCAGTAGACCCCTTGTTCAGCGAGTCTGTAGCTGATCTAATATCTAGTTCGTTTACTGCCACTTTGAATACTGCTACTGATGCGATAAGAACGAGTATGAGCAGTTGAATTGTAGAAGCTGACATTTACATACCTACTTTCTGTGCGCCTATCCTAGGCTTACAGATGTAGTATAATTACTATGTAGTAATAATGCAACAAGCTAGTCTGGCGTTTTGCTCCAGTCAACAATTTCTAGACCTGGAACTCGTTTGAAGTCCTTCACGTTTTGAGTGACTAATGTGGCCCCTTCAGAAAGTGCATGGCCCGCAATCAGGGAATCAAATACCCCGATTTGAGTGCCTTTTTTGGACAGTTCTAATTCGAGCAGTCCAGCGGTCTCCGCTGCTTCTGCACCAAATGGAGTAACCGTGAGCATTGAAAGTATTTGTCTCAATGACTTAGTTGATCGTGGTCCGAGCTTTTGGCTAGAAGTTCCGGCCCAGAGTTCTTGAGCAACAATAGCGGAGACGGCCATGTCTTCTAGTTTCGTCAACTCAAACTTCAGTAACGTATTTTGCCTAAACCGAATGATTTCAATCACCGTGCTGGTATCTAAGTGATATTTCACTCTGAGTCCTTGATGAGTTGCTCAATTGCAGGGTGCAGGCCCGGTTTTCTATAGCGCTTAACGTACTTCAGTTCACTTAGTTCAGCTTTTTCTTCTTCAGACATGTTTCTCAATTCTTGAACAAAAGCCATTTTGGCCTCCTCCCCAGATATCTGCTTGATTATGACAGCGTCTAGCTTTTCGTCATACGTGATACGCACGCGATCGGACTCGAATCTAAAATCTGCGGGGATGCGCACTGCCTGGCTTCCACCGTTCATAAACACTTTCGATATCACAGAGGGCGCTTTGCTGCTTCGCTCTGGGGTTCTTTCTTCTAGTTTTTGAATCACTTTCTTCGTCATCTTTCCTCCCAACACTTCTGTATAGACATATCGTATAGATATTTACGTACAAGTCAAGAGTGGTTAGCGAACGAATTCGTCTAAAGCTCCACGCAATCTCTCTGGATCAATCCGCCAGTAATTATGGACTTTGCCATTGATTAGTAGTACTGGAACTTCTTCTGAGTATTTATTCCATAGGTCTTCATCAACCAAGATGTCATGCTCAACTAGATTCACCTGAATGTGTCTGGCTACCCCCGTGTACTCTGCTCTAAATGCTCCAACCACAGCGTTGACTGTAACTCTGGCCTCATCACAGAGGTGACAGCCTGATTTTCCTATGAGAGTAAGGTCGATGGTTGTGCTCATGCCTCAAGATTATTCCAGTTATCTGCCTAGACTAGACATGTGACCAAACCCCCTAAGAAGAAGCCAGCAGCCTTCTTCGACGTCGACAACACGCTAGTGCGTGGCTCGACAAGCTATCAGTTTGGCAAAGAGGCTTACCGTCGCAGATTCTTCCCACGCAAAGACTTCATCGCCTTCGCTTGGCACCAGGTTGTTTTCCTTACCAAGGGTGAAACCACACACATGCTCTCCGCTATCAAAGATCGTGCCCTTGGTTTGGTAGTAGGCCGAGAATACGCCCAGATGCTGGCATTGGTTTCTGATGTCTATGCATCTAACATCAAACCTAAGGTTTGGCCTGAAACAGCTCGTCTTGCTCAGCAGCATATTGCAGCAGGTAGAGAAGTATGGCTGATCACCGCAGCTCCTCAAGAAATGGGCGAAGAGATTGCTAGAGCTCTAGGTCTAACCGGAGCTCTTGGGACAAATCTTGAACACATTGATGGAATCCTTACAGGCAAACTAGTTGGTAAGCCACTACACGGAAAAGAAAAACCTAAGGCAATTAGGAAGTTAGCGAAAGAGCGTGGCTTTAGCCTAAAGAAGTCTTTCGCATACAGCGACAGCCATAACGATCTTCCGATGCTTACTCTGGTTGGTCACCCAGTTGCTGTGAACCCAGACAAGCTCCTAAAGATTTATGCCAAGGCCGCGGGTTGGAAGATCTATGACTTCAAGCGCAGAGAACTTCGACTTCAGAAGAAAACCGTGAAAAAAGAAATCAAGATCGGTAAGCGCGGTTAAATAAAGAAAACCCGCAGGATAACCTGCAGGCCCTCTTCGCTCTTAGAGCTAAATCACTAAGTTTTTACTTCTTGTTACGACGTTGGTGACGAGTCTTACGAAGCAACTTACGGTGCTTCTTCTTCGACATACGCTTACGACGCTTCTTGACAACTGATCCCACAAAGACCTCTTTATTTAGATTAACCCCTGTGATTCAGGGGTTCTTTCGACTCCTTGTATTCTAGCCCACGCTTGGCTATTGGTAAAAACCCTGCTAATCCCTAGGCAATAGCACAGAGGAAGTAAAGTGAGAGCACTATGACTGAAGAGCAGCCTTACACCTTGGTAAAAAAGACCCCGAGTTTTGAAATAAGGCATTATCCAAGCTATGTTCTGGTTCAAGTCACTACCAGGGGCGAGTTCTCTAGAGCGGCGAGCATGGCATTTAGCCCGCTCGTGAATTACATTTCCGGCCGTAACCAGTCCAGTGAAAAGTTTGCAATGACTGCCCCGGTTATACATGCACCAGATAAAGCTGCAGAGGTCCATGTGGTTAGCTTTGTGCTACCTAAAGATGTGTCAATCCAAGACTTGCCAATTCCTAGTGATGCTCAGGTTTCTAGGCTTCACGTAGATGCTCATTATGCTGCTGCAGTCAAGTTCAGAGGCTTAGCCAGCTTTGAACACTTCAATTCTTTAGGCAATCAGCTTCTAGTTGATGTCAAAAGCGCTGGCTTAGAGGTAGCCGGTGATCCCTACTATGCCCGCTTCGATCCTCCATGGAAACCAGGTTTCCTAAGAAGAAATGAAGCGATAGTCGCATTAGCTGGATACCCTTCGAAAGGAAAATAATGGAAATCAACAAAAATCTAAGAAGCGCTCTTGCTGAAGCAATTGGTGTGATGCTGTTTGTGACATCGATTGTTGCAGTTAACTTCAACCCAACATTCCACAACGTAGCTCTAGCTGGAACACTTACTCTAATGATTCTGGTTACAGCAACCGTTTCAGGTGGACATCTAAACCCTGCTGTATCACTATTCTTCTTTGCCCGTAAAGCAATCAGTCTTGCAACTCTTATTCAATACTGGATTGCTCAGTTGCTTGGAGCATTTGCAGGTCTATACCTTGGCTACTCACTCTCAGGAGCTCTTGTGGTTGCAAAGACTCCACCCGCCGGTGTTTCAGAATCTGGTGCTTTCATCGGTGAAGTATTAGCAACAACTGTCTTGATTGTGATCATCGCTCGTCTTGCGTCAACTGAGCGGGCATCAATCATTCCTTTTGCAGTTGGTATCTGGGTTCTAGTTGCAAGCACATTTACTCTTACCGGAGCTCAGGCAAACCCAGCCGTTACCTTCGCACTGATGCTACGCGATGGCTTCACCCAGAACCATCTAGCAGTAGTTCTTGCTGAAATCGTTGGTGCACTAATTGCCTTTATCTACATCAGCGTGCTTGATGGCAAGCCAAAG
This sequence comes from Rhodoluna sp., assembly GCA_044347325.1. Taxonomy (GTDB): domain Bacteria; phylum Actinomycetota; class Actinomycetes; order Actinomycetales; family Microbacteriaceae; genus Rhodoluna. Next base: position 6,767 of record JBIIXN010000016.1, read on the forward strand.
AAGGCCAAAAAAGCTAAGAAAAAGTAATTCACCTTTAGTTAACTCTGTAATGCCCCTGACCAGAACGGTTGGGGGCATTACTGCTTTAGGGTTTAGTCATGAGTAATAAATCAAGTGTTCTATTTGTTTGCGTTCATAATGCTGGTCGTTCCCAGATGGCTGCTGGATTCCTTAGAGAACTAGCAGGTGATCGAGTAGAGGTTCTCTCTGCTGGCACCCAGCCAAAGAATGAGATCAACCCAAGCGCTATTGAAGCAATGGCTGAAGTCGGAATTGACATCACAGGTCAACAACCTAAAGTTCTAACTGAAGATGCCGTCAAGGCAAGTGACTATGTCATCACAATGGGTTGTGGAGATGAATGCCCATGGTTCCCAGGCAAGATTTATCTAGATTGGGTTTTAGATGATCCAGCTGGTCTTGGTGTTGAATCAGTAAGACCAATCCGAGACAAGATCAAAGATCTCGTAACTGCACTGGTAGCAGAAATAGACGCTAAGCCTTAGGTTTTCTAGCTGCTGGCTTTTTTACTGGTGCCTTCTTAGCAACAGGTTTCTTAGCTGGGGCTTTCTTGGAACTGACCTTCTTTGCTGCAACCTTGACCTTGGCTGATGCTTCCCCAACTTTTTCAGTTGCTTCACGCTTAGCATCAGATAGCTTTCTACCTAATTCTTTGCCAGCCTGCTCAGGATCGACATCTAGGTTGATCTTCACACCTGCACGCTTTTCCAACCAAGTAGCAGCTGAAGATAACAGGTTGCCTATGTTCTCACCAAGAATGTCAGCTTGACCTGAAACAAATGCTGAACCGAACTTCCCAAACCACTTAGCCGCATGACCGAACCCGGTCTTGTTCAAACTGTATGTGCTGGTCTTTCCCTTGGTAACCACAGTTAATAACTCTGCTGCAACTAAAACCTTTAGGTGCTTTTCCAACACAGTTGCTGAAAGCTTTGTCTTCTTAGCAAGAGCAGCTGTTGTTAGGGCCTCAGCAGCAACGTACTCGAGAATGGTGCGACGGTTCTGATCTGCTAACGCGTTGAATACATCGGTCATTTTCTCTGCTCCTGGGCTATTTCCTTAGCGCGAGCTAACGCTGCGCTTGTTGCTTTAAAGAATAAGTCATTGAGGTTACCCTCTTGCAACACCGCAATAGCCTTCATGGTTGTTCCGTTAGGGGAGGTTACCTGTCTTCTAAGTTCAGCAGGGTCACCGTGAGTTTGAACTAGAAGTTCACTTGCACCGAGGAAGGTTTGTGAGACAAGTAGATAAGCATCTTCTTGACTAAAGCCATGACTAATCGCAGTCTTGATGAACTCTTCAATGAAGTAAAACACATACGCAGGACCTGAACCAGAGATGGTTGATAAAGCATCTATCTGTTCCTCAGGTATGACTAATGTCTTTCCAACAGCATCAAACAGTGAAACTGCAACAGCTAGTTGTTCATCTGTAACTCTTGACCCTTTAGAAACTCCGGTCAATCCCTTTTGAATAAGAGCTGGAGTGTTAGGCATTGCACGAATAACAGCCACTGAATCTGGAAGATGATCCTCCATAGTTTTTATCTCAACTCCAGCTGCTACTGAAATAACTAAAACATCCTTAGAGATAACTCCTCTAACTTCTTCCAATACCTCTAGAACATAAGCAGGCTTCACAGCAATAAGAACAATGTCGGCACCTTCAACAGCTAAAGAGTTAGCGTTTGGTTGATACTCAGTTGCAAAGGCAGTGAGTCCAAACTTCTTAGCAAGCTCCTCTGCACTAGCAACAGATTTAGTTGTTGCTCTAACATCGGAACCCTTAGTTCCGTTTTGAATCATTCCGGCAAGGATTGCGGTTCCCATTGAACCTGCACCTAGAAAAGCAACTGTTTGTGTCATGTAACTAGTTCAACACAAACTGTGGCTTGTTGGTACTCAGAATGCCATTTACATCAGCTTCAAGAATGTAGCTTGCTCCACCTGCGGTAACCTCAGGAAGACCATCTGCTGCTGCGCAACCAACATCTCCAGATCTAACTCTGTCCCAAGGGCTAGCAGGGGCTGTAAGAGTGTCGTTTGGCTTGAGCATCAAAGGCTCCGATGCAAATCTTGGAGCATTGCAATCCTTAGAATCCCAAATCTTGTCGCTGCCACTTGTGATCTTGTAGAAGGTGACATCTGTACCCAGGTTGAATTTACATTCAACACTTCCAGTGTTGGTAACTGAGAACCAAATGTAAGGAGTATCGCCTGGGTTGAATGCTAGCTGGGGCTGAGCATCCCCAGTTCCAACGTGAGCTTCAATACTGATCTGCTGTGATTGACATTCTGCTCCAGCAACAATTGTTGGTGCTTGGTTCTGGTTGAACAGTGAACCAACCCAACCGAAGAAAGACATCACTCCGGCAATGATCCCCCAGATCAGTCCGATAACAACGGCTAAGAATACAAGACGTCTGATAAGCAATTCGCGAGGAGATGGGTATCTAGAAAACATAAGACTAGTTTGCCAGCGGGTTTGCTATAGCAAGCGAAGCATGCGGGTGTTGCCTAGTGTGTTTTGTTTGACTCTGGCTAAATCTAGGAACTCAGCGATACCATCATCAGCCGACTGAACCATCTGCTGGAAGGTTGCCTCATCAACTGGCACATCGCTAATTTCCTCAAACCCACAGCGAGCAAAGAAGTCAGCTTCAAAGGTTAGGCAGAAGACTCTTCTAATTCCTAGGGTGTACGCGCGCTCAATTAGAGCCTCAACGACAGCTTTACCAAGACCCATGCCTCGAGCGCTCTGGTCAACTACTAGAGATCTAACCTCAGCCAAGTCCCCCCACATCACATGCAAGGCGCCGGCAGCCAGGATTCGTCCATCCTTAGCTTCAGCAACTACGAACTCTTGGACGCGCTCATAGAGCGCGACCAACTGGTGTTGAAGCAAGACATTGCTATCAACCAAGGGAGCACGCATTGCCTGAATGGCAACGATGTCGCTTGTTCTAGCTGGTCTTAGGATGAAATCTTTGTCGGGCATTGCTAAATGCTAGCAATTTCTCTCACGTTTGAGGTGAAGATGAACTCGCCACCAACAAGATCGGCAACAACATCGCTTGCGTTCTTGATGACACCCTGCAAGATGCTCTCTGAGATCTGGTCTTCGATTTCACGCTGAACAGCACGACGCAGTGGTCTTGCTCCCAGTGCTGGGTCGTAACCTAGCTCAATCAAGCGCTCTTTCGCAGCTGTAGTGAGGGTAAGAGTGATGTCTCTCTCCTCTAGGCGAACGTTTAGCTTCTTGATGAATAGGTCAACAATCTCAAGCAATTCAGGCTTAGATAGCTGAGGGAAGACGATGACATCATCAACACGGTTCAAGAACTCTGGCTTGAAGTGCTTCTTTAGTTCATCGTTCACCTTGGCAGCCATACGATCGAAGTCATTCTTCTGGTCACCTTCAAGGTTGAAGCCAAGAGCACCCTTAGAGATGTCCTTGCTTCCCAAGTTGGTAGTCATGATGATGATTGTGTTCTTGAAGTCAACAACACGTCCCTGACCATCGGTTAGACGACCCTCTTCAAGAATCTGCAAGAGTGAGTTGAAGATATCTGGGTGAGCCTTCTCGATCTCATCGAATAGAACAACGCTAAATGGCTTACGACGAACACGCTCAGTTAGCTGACCACCCTCATCGAATCCAACATATCCAGGAGGAGCACCGAATAGACGTGAGACAGTGTGCTTCTCTGCATACTCGCTCATGTCTAGCGAAATTAGAGCACCTTCGTCTTCAAACAAGAATTCAGCCAAAGCCTTAGCAAGTTCTGTCTTACCGACACCTGTAGGGCCAGCGAAGATAAATGATCCTGATGGACGGTTAGGGTCCTTTAGACCAGCACGCTGACGGCGGATTGCCTTAGAAATAGAATCAACAGCTTTCTTCTGGCCGATAACTCTTCTGTGAAGTTCTGCCTCCATGAATATCAACTTCGCTGACTCTTCTTCACTTAGCTTGAATACTGGGATGCCAGTAGCAGCAGCTAGAACTTCAGCAATTAGGCCTTCGTCAACAACACCGTGAGCTGCAACATTTCCAGTGCGGAACTGTTTGGTCAGCTTTGCTCTTTCAGAGATTAGCTTCTTCTCTGTGTCGCGAAGTTTCGCTGCACCTTCAAAGTCCTGAGAATCAATAGCCTTCTCTTTGTCAACGCGAACACCGGCAATCTTTTCTTCAAGATCACGTAGCTCTGGTGGAGAAGAAAGAATTGAAAGACGCAGTCTTGCTCCTGCTTCGTCGATTAGGTCAATCGCCTTGTCTGGTAGGTAGCGGTCAGATACATATCTGTCAGCAAGCTTGGCAGCAGCAACGATTGCACCATCGGTAATTGAAACCTTGTGGTGTGCTTCGTAACGGTCACGAAGACCCTTCAAGATATTGATGGTCTGCGGAACGCTTGGCTCGTTAACCTGGATTGATTGGAATCTACGCTCTAAAGCGGCATCCTTCTCAAAGTACTTTCTGAATTCATCCAGAGTGGTTGCACCAATAGTTTGTAGTTCACCACGAGCAAGCATTGGCTTCAAGATAGATGCGGCATCAACAGCACCTTCTGCTGCACCTGCTCCAACAAGGGTGTGAATCTCATCGATGAAAGTGATGATGTCGCCACGACCCTTGATTTCCTTGATGACCTTCTTTAGTCTCTCTTCGAAGTCACCGCGGTATCTAGAACCTGCGATTAGAGAGCCTAGGTCTAGGGTGTAAAGCTGCTTGCCCTTTAGAGTTTCTGGAACGTTGCCAGCAACAATTGCCTGGGCAAGACCTTCAACAACTGCAGTCTTACCAACACCTGGTTCACCAATAAGAATTGGGTTGTTCTTAGTTCTTCTTGAAAGAATCTGCATGACTCTTTCAATCTCTTTCTCGCGACCGATAACTGGATCTAGTTTTCCTTCGGCAGCGGCCATAGTTAGGTTTTTGCCGAACTGGTCAAGAACCTGTGAACCCTTTTGTGGAATGGCTTCGCCACCAACGGTTGCTGATTCTTTTCCTTCGAAGCCCTGAAGCATTTGCTGAACCTGTGCACGAACCTTGTTGGTGTCAGCACCTAGCTTGGTTAGCACCTGAGCAGCAACTCCTTCGCCTTCTTTGATAAGACCTAATAGAAGGTGTTCGGTTCCAATGTATGAGTGACCTAGTTGTAGAGCTTCACGAAGAGATAGCTCAAGAACCTTCTTAGCTCTTGGAGTGAAAGGAATGTGTCCTGTTGGAGGCTGTTGTCCCTGACCGATGATCTCCTTGACCTGGTCTCTAACTGCCTCTTGAGAAATACCGAGTGCTTCTAGCGCCTTAGCGGCTACGCCTTCGCCTTCGTGGATCAGACCGAGCAGGATGTGCTCAGTACCGATGTAGTTGTGATTTAGTGACTTAGCTTCTTCTTGAGCTAAAACAACTACCCTACGGGCCTTGTCGGTGAACTTCTCGAACATTGATTTCTCCTTTGACACATTTAGTGCTTACAAAGAAGATAACCCTGAAAAGACCCAATTTATAGGGCTGTTCGCCAATGGGAGAAAGGGATTTAGAAGGCTGGCCCCATGGCTAGGTGCACAGCCAAAGCACCTAGGAATCCAGCGGCTATGGAAATCAGGTGCTGGTTACGGGTTAGGGCAAAAGGCTTGGTTGCCTTTATGGCGTTGTAGTTAGCAACCATGGTCTTCTTAGCCTCTTTATCGTTTGAATACTGAGCAAGAGCAGCCTGGTAGCCAGGAATTCTTAGCCCACTGAGGGTAATGATCACTGTATTGCTAGCTAGGTAACCTGCCAAAGCAACGATTGGTAGGAAGAAAGTTGCTTCAAAGGAGATGCTCATAAACATCAGGACCATCAGTGCGCCACCGTAGATGACCATGTTCTTTACAAAAGTAGTGTTCATGTATACCGCGTAGTGTGCAGCCTTCTGTTCCATTTGATCCCCCTTTGGGCTAATTATTTCTTTGGCTGGTTCGAAGCTAGTTTTGCTCGCTCTTCAGCTTCAACTTCTGCTCTCACTTTACGCTCTTTAGCGTCCGCGCCAAGGATTGACTTGAATAGGAAATATACCAAAAACATCATGCTGATTGGTGGAAGAGTTGCGATTAGTGCATCAATTACAACCTGCATGATTACTTCACCAATGGGAACATAATTGTTTCACGAATACCAAGACCGGTAAGGCTCATCAATAGTCTGTCGATACCCATACCCATACCTCCGGTTGGTGGCATACCAAACTCAAGAGCCTTCAAGAAGTCCTCATCAAGTTTCATCGCTTCTGGATCTCCTGCTGCAGATAACTTAACCTGAGCTACAAATCTTTCACGCTGAATAACAGGGTCTACTAACTCTGAGTAACCGGTAGCTTGCTCATAGCCTCTAATGTATAGATCCCACTTCTCAACTACTCCCGGCTTTGATCTGTGGTTACGAACTAGAGGTGAAGTGTCAACAGGGAAATCCATGACGAAGGTTGGCTTCTGTAAGTCACCTTTTACAAAGTGCTCCCATAGTTCTTCAACATATTTACCGTGCAGTGGGTGATCAATCTCAAGACCTTCTTTATCGGCAAGTGCCTTTAGAACCTTGATGTCAGTATCTGGAGTGATTTCAACTCCTGCAGCTTCTGAAAGAGATTCAAACATTGAAACTCTTGCCCATTCACCAGAGAGGTCATTAACTTCACCATCTTCTAGTTGAACCTGTAGAGTGCCGAAAACATCCATTGCTGCATTCTGAATCAGAGTCTGAGTAAGTTCTGCCATGGTGTTGTAATCACCATATGCTTCGTATGCTTCCAACATTGCAAACTCTGGTGAGTGTGTGCGGTCAGCACCTTCGTTTCTAAAGTTTCTGTTGATTTCATAAACACGATCAATGCCACCAACTACTGCTCTCTTGAGGAATAGCTCTGGTGCAATACGAAGGAAAAGTTCTGTATCAAAAGCATTTGAGTGAGTCTTGAAAGGTCTTGCTGACGCTCCACCGTGAATGGTTTGTAACATCGGTGTCTCAACTTCAATAAAGTCATCTTTAGTAAAGGTGTTACGCAGAGACTGCATTACCTTGCTTCTAATTTGAACAACTTCACGAGCACGGTCACGAACAATCAAATCAACGAAGCGGTGACGAACTCTGTATTCTTCACCTAATTCGTTATGAAGGTTTGGAAGAGGCCTGATTGTCTTAGCTGCAATCGCCCAGCTGTCAACAAGAATTGAAAGCTCTCCGCGCTTAGAAGTGATTACTTCACCATCAACGAATAGATGATCTCCTAGATCAACAAGTTCTTTGTATTCTTCAAGTTTTTCTTCGCCAACCTTATCTAGCGAAAGCATGACCTGGATGCGAGATCCTGTTCCTGCCTGCAATGTTGCAAAGCAGAGCTTTCCTGTGTTTCTCTGGAACATGACTCGTCCTGCAAGAGAAACCTTGTCTCCTGTTGCAACATCGATCTCTAGATCCGGATACTTGTTCTTCACCTGGTCGATGGTGTGAGTAATTGGCAAGCTAACTGGGTAGGCATCCTGGCCTGTTGCAAGGATGCGCTCACGCTTAGCCATACGAATTGCGATCTGTTCTGGTAGATCCTGTTCGTCTTCCATTGGGGCTAATTGTTCGTCGGTCATGCCGGCTCCTGAATATAGAAAGTTATGTTGTCAATAAGTCGAACTCCATCCACCACAACAGCAACAAGTAACTGGACTTCGCCATGGAACCCGTCGCTTACCGGTGAAAAGGTACTCTTATCAACTAGCGCTAGATAATCAAGTTTAGCCAGCGGTGGACTATCAAGAGCACTACTAGCCTCAGCTAAAGCAACCGATGGCTTCTCACCTTCTGAAATGCTCTCCTGAACCTGCATCAAGGTAGCAAAGAGCGTAGGAGCAAAGCTTCTTCCTTCTTTAGACAAGAACCTATTTCTACTGGATTTAGCCAGATAGTCATCTTCTCTAACAGTCATGGCTTCAATAATCTCGATGGAGTCATTGAGCTCTCTATGCACCATGCGCTTGATTAGAAAAAGCTGCTGAGCATCCTTAGCCCCAAAGATCGCGACCTCAGGCTTGACCACCTCAAAGAACCAAGAGACAACCTGAAGCATTCCCTCAAAGTGTCCGGGCCTTGCCACCCCTTCAAACACTGTTCCTAGAGCACCTGCCCGTGGGCTTGGTTCAGCACTAGCTCCAGCTGGATAGACTTCCTCAACACTTGGGACAAACAAGAGAGCCGGCGGATTACCTAATGCAGATAGAGCTTTGATGTCACTTTCCAGAGTTCTTGGGTATCTATCAAAGTCTTCGCCCTTACCGAACTGGGTTGGGTTCACGAAGATGCTCATCACAATAAAGGCATCTTGAATCTGATTACCTTCTTCAATCAGAGATAGATGACCTTCGTGCAAAGCACCCATGGTTGGAACAAAGACAACAGTTTTGCCTAGAGCTTTAGCCTTGGAGATTTCACTCTGTAATTCACTGACGGTTTCAACTAACTTCAATCGTTTTCGCCTTCTAGTAAATCTGCTGGGTCAATCTCAACAACAGCACTTCTAAGTGATTCCTCTAAAGCAGATCTCATGATTCCGGAGAGAATCTGTCTTGACTTATCAATGTTTGCATCCTCAAGCAAAGTGATAGCTTGCCCAACAATCAAAGAAGTGAAAGATGAAGCAACTGACATTGCTTCAGCGTAATTAGCTCTTGCTTCAAGTGGAACATGAACCGGTTCTCCACCTAACTCGATAGCAAGGGTTTGAACAACAGGTAACACTGCCTTTGGTGAATCAACAGCGATGTAACTATCCATAAGTCTGGTTCTATCAACTGATGCAATACCCGTGAATCGTATCGCTGGATGAATAGCCATTGGAACAACACCTAGCGATAGAGCTTCGTCAAATACTTCGTAACCGTAATCAGGTGAAGTGTGTGCAACTAGTTGCCCTCTTGAGAAAGACTCTGTCTTTACTAAACCAGAAACTAGTTTCTGTATCTCAGTTCCCGGAATTGCCAAGATAACTAAATCAACATCAGCAACTGCATCAATAACGGGCTTGATTGAAACTCCAGGCAGAACAGCACTAACCTGTTCTGCTCTGGCTGGATCTGTTGTTGCTATCGCCATTAAGGAATGTCCTGCATCTGAGATGGCTTTAGCCATAGCTAGACCTACTGGGCCTGCTCCGATGACAGCTACGTTTAGGCGACTAGTCATCTTTCTTCTTATCGTTCGGTAGTTTGCATACTTGCTCAACTACGAAACCAACAACCAACAGAAGTAATGCTGCCATCAATGCTGTGATGTTTAGAGTTGTTGCTTCTGCAACGACAACGGGAGCAGTAAATTGCTTGAGGAGGACTCCCGCATGCCAACCAATGAATAGTGCTCCGGTGATTGCTGCTGCTTTAGAAATTAGAAGAACACGAAATGCATAGAACGGATTCACTGGAAGCAACCTGTTTGGTGTTGCAGCTTTGATGAGATTCTTCTTGTATTTCCAGATAGGAACAGCAAGTCCGATAAGTATGACTGCAATCAATGCAGTTGAAAGAGCGAGGGTTGCTCCACTGATTGGAACTTCAAGACCATTGTTCACAGCCCAAGTGCTGTAACCAAAACCAGCAACAGCTAACGCTACTGCTACTAGAGCAATCATTAGAGGACTGATTGGTTTCAATTGAGTTTCACCTGATCTACATAAACTTCAGCTAACTTCTCTATTCTGCCAACTCCAGGAAGTTCTGCTTTCTGATTCATTAGATACCAAGGAACAATCACAAATGATCTGTTCTTAGCCTCTGGGTGAGGAATAACTAGGTCTGGAGATCTGAAGTGAGTATTGCCATAGGTAATGATGTCAATATCAATGTTTCTATCGCCCCAGCGCTCTTTGCGCTTTCTGCCTAGCTTTTGCTCAATTGCCTGTAACGCCTTTAGTAATTGCTCAGGCTTTAGCGGAGTCTCTATTTCAGCCACGCAGTTCAAGAATCTAGGCTTTGATGAATCCACCCCAGCTAAAGTCAAAGCCTTGGATTCAACCACCGGTGAAATGTCGGTTAGATAGATGTCCGGTGTAGTTGAGATTAGAGCAAGGGCTTTGACTAACCACTTGCGACGCTGACCTAAATTACTTCCAAGAGCTATGACAGCAACTGTCATTAGTTCTCTCGCTTAGCCTTGACCGTGATGCTGACATCCTCAAACTCATAAGGAATAGGTGCACCTGGTTTATGAACAGTGATCTTTGCCTTCAGGACTTTGCCGCCACCAAAGTTCAAGGCGTAATCAAGAAGTCTTTGAGCCAAGGTTTCTAGTAAATCAACTGGGTTGTTCTTAGTTAGTTCAACTAGGCCTTTAGCAAGATCACCGTAGTGAGCTGTGTGATTTAGATCATCTGAGAAAGCTGCCTTATCGCCATCAACCCAGATACTGGCATCTATATAGAAGTCTTGGCCGTTTTGTCTCTCAAAATCAAATACGCCATGGTGCGCGAAGACTCTAAGTCCGGTGATGGTTATCTTGTGGCGCATAGGTCAATTCTGCCCTAGGAAGAGCTCTTGTTTGCTTCACCCTCATGCAAAGCCCCAACAATGCTTATGGCATCTGTTGTTGCCAGGACATTGTGAACCCTTACTCCCCATAGCTTTCTCTGCATCAATAGAGCAGTTAGAACAGCGGTAGCAACATCTCTTCTCTCATGAGAGACAGAGTTAGGCTCTTCCTGATCAAGAGCCCCTGCAATGAACCTCTTTCTAGAGGCACCAACGAGTATTGGTAAACCTAGCTTCTCTAGTTCATCGAGTCTTGCAACTAGTTGCCAGTTCTGCTTCATGTCTTTAGCAAAGCCAAGACCTGGGTCAATGACAATCTTGGATCTGTCAACACCAGCAGCTACTGCTGCCTCAACTCTGTCCTTGAGTTCATTAGCAACTTCAACCGCAACATCTGCATATGAGTTCATGGTGTCCATGACATTAGAGTGCCCACGCCAGTGAGAAATGACTAGGGTTGCTTTTGTTTCAGCAGCAACCTTGAACATGTTTTCATCTGCAAGACCACCGGATACATCGTTGATGATAGTTGCTCCAAGTAAGACAGCAGCGAGGGCTGTTTGTGAGTTCATGGTGTCAATAGAAATAGCACAGCCAAGATCTTCATCAACAATCTTGGCGATAACAGGAAGTACTCTCTCCTGTTCTTCTTCAACAGAAATACGAACAGCTCCTGGTCTTGTTGACTCACCACCAACATCAATAATGTCTGCGCCACTGATCTGCAATAACTTTGCATGATCGAGTGCTGCTTGTAGGGCTAGGAATTGATTACCGTCACTGAAGCTATCCGGTGTTGTGTTTAACACACCCATTACAAGTGGTCTTACCTTAGGTGCAGTTGGGTTGTATTTCATTTCGCGATTAGAGCCATTACTTCGGTTCTCGCTGCTGCTTCACTATATTCACCACGCGTAGCCATGGTCACAGTGTTAGCTTCAGGTTGTCTTGCTCCACGAGATGCAACACAGTGATGTCTTGCCTCAATCACAACAACAACTCCCCTAGTTCCAAGTCCTTGTTGTAAGGCATCAGCAATTTGAGCAGTTAGGTTTTCTTGTAGCTGAGGTCTAGCGGAAAGAATCTCCACTAACTTAGGTAATCTTCCTAAACCAATTACTCGATCATTAGGTAGATAAGCGATGTGGGCAACACCTGTGAAAGGAAGTAGGTGATGTTCACAAATACTCACTAACTCAATGTCTTTGAGAATGACAACATCATTGTGTTCAGCAGGAAAGGTCTCGCTCAAAGCATCTAAAGGATTTACTCCAACACCTGCAAAGAAACCTTTGTATGCTTCAGCAAACTTCTGCGGAGTAGCCTTTAGCTCTTCACGGTTCGGGTCTTCACCGATAGCCGAAATCAACTCAACGACAGCTGCTTTGATTCTTTCGGCGTCAACCATTGACTATGCCTTTTTAGCTCTTGCTGGTTTCTTAGTAGCAGGCTTCTTTGCTTCTGCCTTTGAAGCCTCTGCTTTCTTAGATGCAGTTGAACCCTTAGTTGGAATAGCGATAGGGCCCTGCTTAGGCTTTGGTCTTGACTTCTTTGATAGCCACTGGGCACGCTTAGGAAGTTTCTTCACTGACTTGAAGATAACTGCAATCTCTTCAGCGTTCAGAGTCTCTTTTTCCATTAGCTCTTTTGCCATGGTGTCTAAGACCTTGCGGTTTAGGTTGATGGCTTTGTATGCCTCATCGTGAGCTGCATCAAGGATTGATCTAATTTCCTTATCGATGTTCTCTGCAGTGACATCGCTGTATTCCTTGGTTGAAGCCATGTCTCTACCAATGAATACTTCACCAGCAGTTCCATAGGCAACTGAACCAACCAGGCTAGACATTCCATATTGCATCACCATTGCCTTAGCAATTGATGTTGCCTTCTCGAAGTCATTAGAAGCACCGGTAGTTGGATCACCGAAGACAACTTCTTCTGCAACTCGTCCACCCATTGCATAGGCAATCTGGTCTAGCAGTTGATTACGAGTTACTGAGTAACGATCTTCTAGTGGCAACACCATGGTGTAACCAAGTGCTCTACCTCTAGGCAAGATAGTTACCTTAGAAACTGGATCGCTGTTGTTCATCGAAGCAGCAACTAGTGCGTGACCTGCCTCGTGATAAGCGGTGTTCAATCTTTCTGAATCCATCATCAGACGAGTCTTCTTTGCAGGTCCTCCGATAACACGATCGATTGATTCATCAAGTGTTGAGTTAGTGATCTGCTTCTCACCTAAACGTGCGGTTAGCAAAGCTGCCTCGTTTAGAACGTTGGCTAGATCTGCACCAGTGAAACCAGGGGTTCTTCTGGCAACGGTCGATAGATCAACATCAGCTGCAACCGGCTTACCCTTAGCGTGAACCTTGAGGATCTGCTCACGTCCGATTAGATCTGGAGCTGAAACACCAATCTGACGATCAAAACGACCTGGGCGCAATAGCGCAGGGTCTAGAACATCAGGACGGTTAGTAGCTGCAATCAAAATAACGTTGGTCTTTGAATCAAAGCCATCCATCTCAACTAGCAGCTGGTTAAGTGTCTGCTCGCGCTCATCGTTACCGCCACCAACACCAGCTCCACGCTGACGACCAACAGCATCAATTTCATCTACGAAGATAATCGCAGGCGATGCTTGCTTAGCTTGCTCAAATAGATCACGAACACGAGAAGCTCCGACACCAACAAACATTTCAACAAAGTCAGAACCTGAGATTGTGAAGAAAGGAACTCCAGCTTCACCCGCTACCGCTTTTGCAAGAAGGGTCTTACCAGTTCCTGGAGGACCGTATAGCAAAACACCTCTAGGAATCTTTGCTCCAACTGCTTGGAACTTAGCTGCATCTTTTAGGAAGTCTTTAACTTCAAGTAGTTCTTCAATAGCTTCATCAACACCAGCAACATCAGCGAAGGTCACCTTAGGCATGTCCTTGTTGTATAGCTTGGCTCTTGACTTACCGAACTGCATGACCTTGCTGTTGCCACCTTGAGCACCAGCCATTAGGAACCAGAACAGACCAAAGATAAGTAGGAACGGCAAAATCGTGAACAGTAGTTGCAGATACCAAGGAGTGCTTGTCACCTGATCATTGAAACCATCGCTTAGCGCTGCTTCGGAAATAGTTGTTGCAACCTGTGTTCCACGAGGGGTCACATAGAAGAACTGAATCTTGTCGCCATACTTCACATCTGCTGTGTTTAGGACAACATCAACGCGCTGCTCATTCTCAATGACTAGAACAGACTTGGCAGTTCCACTTTCAATGAACTCAAGTCCCACAGAAGTGTCTACTCTTTGGAAGCCAGTTGTGTTAACTGAGTTCAAACCAATGGTTAGAACAGCCAAGGCTACAAAAATCCAGAAAAATGGACCTCTAAAAAGTTTGCGTGATTTCATATAAGAGGCTAAGCCCCTACCTTCCTAATACAACAAGACCAAGTACTAGGCTACAAGCCAAACGGGACAGATTCACCCCTGTATTTGCCTTGTTCGCAGAGAGATTAACAGTTTTTAGCTGTAAACAGCTGGGGCTAGCACCCCTACATCCTTGAGGGTTCGGTAGTGCTCTGCATAATCAAGCCCATAACCGACAACAAACTCATTAGGGATGTCAAAGCCCACCCAGGCAACATCAACAGCTACCTTGGCTGCATCAGGCTTACGAAGTAGAGCAACAACCTCAACCGATGCTGCTCCACGAGCAGTTAGGTTGCTGATTAGCCAAGACAGAGTCAAACCTGAGTCGATGATGTCTTCAACAATTAGAACATTTCTACCTAGAACATCAGCATCTAGATCCTTCAAGATACGAACAACACCTGAAGACTGTGTTCCTGAACCATAAGAAGAAACTGCCATCCAGTCCATGGTTACCGGTAACTGGATTGCTCTAGATAGATCAGCCATGAACATGACTGCACCTTTCAGAACTCCAACAAGCAGTAGGTCTTTACCTTCATACTTGATTTCAATTTCACGAGCTAACTCTTCGATACGGTTAGCGATCTGTTCTTCGGTTACTAAGACCTTAGTGATGTCCTTCTGGACCTTATCGAGGTTCACCTAGCATGCTCCTGGCTTCATAGTTTTAGTGCTTTTGAGAATAATCTCTTTGCCCTTTCGCTCTACTCTAACGGAGGGAAGGGTCAAAGGTTTTTGACCATGCCAATTAGTTACCAACTCCATAACAGCATCAATTTGAACCTTGGCTGGTTCTGTACCCAATAGGGAAAGAGATTTATGAATCACCCTAGTTGCTAAGGCCTTGGGTAGCTTTTCCAAACCTTCAGTATCAATAACCACAGAGTTGTTGGTCGTCGTCGTAATCTCCTTAAATGCGTCATCGGCTTGAGCTTCTAGGTATTCCAAATCATCCTGCAGAATCTCGGCAGTTCTTGAAAGAGCGCTAGCAATACCAGGACCTAGTTCTTCTTCAAGAACAGGTAAGACATTCAATCTGACTTTGACTCTGGAGAACTTGGTGTCGAGGTTCTGAGGATCAGACCAATAATCAAGTCCTACATCTTCACAATAGGCAACTGTTTCTTTTCTTGTAATTCCAAGTAAAGGGCGAAGGTATTTATCATCAGGAGAAAGTGTTGGCATACCAGCAATAGATTTAGCACCAGATCCTCTGGCTAAACCAAGTAAGACTGTCTCTGCTTGATCATCAAGAGTGTGTCCAAGCATTGTGAGTGCAACATTGTGTTTAGTCGCAAACTCCGTAAGCGCTCCATAACGAGCATTTCTAGCAGCAGCTTCCATTCCTAAGGAGTTCTGTTGGATGTGAACATCCATAATCTCCACAACATCAAAGCCAATCCCCGTTAGAACTCTTTTAGTTCTTAGAGCTACCTCCATAGAACCTTCTTGAAGATTGTGATTGACGATGCAGGCAATCACAGTGATCTCTGCTCGATTACCTTCAAACAATGCAGCGCTGGCTAAGGCAAGAGAGTCTGCTCCTCCGGAGCAGGCGACAGAGACGGTGCTTCCTTTATCCAGATTGAGCAGGTCCCAGCTATCCCGAATGGCACGTCGAACATCAGCCATGACTGGGGTTAGCCTAGGTCGCTCGGACATTGTCGCCTTTCGGTATTCTTTTACTATCAAAGCCTATTTAGGAGAACCATGTCTATTGACGCCATCATCGAGATTCCTCGTGGAAGCCGTAACAAATATGAGGTTGACCACGAGTCAGGCCGTGTCCGTCTGGACCGCGTACTCTTCACACCTTTTGTCTACCCAGTTGACTACGGATACTTTGAAAACACATTAGGTGGCGATGGAGACCCGTTAGATGCAATGGTTCTTCTTGAATTCCCACTATTCCCAGGTGTAGTGGTTGAAGTAAGGCCTGTAGGTGTATTGCCTATGGAAGACGATGGCGGCATTGACGAGAAGATCATCTGTGTTCCAGTCAAGGACAAGCGTTGGGCTCACATTCAGGACATCAACGATGTTCCTCAGCAGACCAAAGATGAAATCGAGCACTTCTTCACTCACTACAAAGATCTAGAGCCAGGCAAATGGGTCAAGGTTGGTAAGTGGGCTGGCAAGGATGAAGCTCAGCGTCTAATCGATGAAGCTATTGAAAGATTCAAAACTGAGGGCGGGCACCAATAGTCGTAACGGCCTTTGCAGCAGTCTTTGTTGCATTTGCTATTGCGCTGTGTAGTTCTTCACCTTTAGCCAGGTTGGCAATAAGAGAACCAGCGAAAGCATCTCCTGCTCCAGTTGGATCAACAGCTTGAACCTCTACGGCATCAAAACTACTGGTTTTTATTCCTTCTATATAGAGGTCAACTCCATCAGAGCCTTTAGTCACAATAGTTATGTGTGAACCTTCTGTTGTTAGAAGTTCAAACTCCTCTTCATTAGGCAGAAGGATATCTACTCCGTCAATTACAGCTCTAAACTCTTCAACACCAAAGTCTTTGATGTAACCGGTTGAACCTGGATCAATTGCTAGAAGTGCTCCTGCATCTTGAACTCTGAAGATAAAGTTCTTGATTTCTGCTTCTGATCTACCAAACAAGGTGTAACCAGATAGAAACACATACGAGAAATCACTTAGGTATTCAATTGTTAGTGATTCCAATGAGAGTTCTTTATTAGCTCCCCTATCGGTGAGCATGCTTCTTGAAGCACCTTCAACTAACACAACAAGAGATCCTGTTGGCAGGGTGCTGGTTTGTAATTCAGCGTGCACGCCAAAGCTTTCAAACTCTTTAGAAACTCTTTGTTCATCACTGGAGCCCACACAACCGATGAAGGTAACATCAGCTCCTTCGTGAGCTGCCCAGCTAGCCATGTTGCTAGCTGATCCACCTAGGGTTTGTCTGATGCTTGCATTGGTATCGGTATTGGCTCTTATTGCTCCGGTTGGAACAACAATGATGTCATCGATAACATCACCAATAACTAGAACTCTGTTCACTAGTTCACTTTCGACCAAGATGTTGCAATCTGTCCTGCTAGCTTCACGTTGTTACGAGCAAGGTCAAGATTGACAGCAAGACTTCTACCCTTTGATTCTTCAACAATGAAACCTAGAAGGAAAGGAGTTACTGCCTTACCGTGAACACCAGCAGCATCAGCTGCCTTGAAAGCAATCTGAAGGACGCGATCGTGCTCTTCTGGATCCCACTGCAGTTCCAATGGAATTGGATTAGCGATAACAATCCCCTGGTTATGTCCTAGTTCGTCTTGAGATTTCATTGCCTGAGCAATCTGGTCAGTTGTGTCCAGTGACCAGTCAATCTGAAGACCTGACCTGTTCAACCAGAAGGCAGGGAACTCTTTAGTTTGCCAACCAATTACAGGTACTGAAAGTGACTCGAGTCTTTCTAGGGTTGCTGAAATATCTAGAACTGATTTCACACCAGCGCAAACAACAGTAATAGGTGTAACTGAAAGAGTTGAAAGATCTGCTGACTCATCAAAAGTTGTGTTTGCACCTCTGTGCACTCCACCTAGACCACCGGTAGCAAATACACGAATACCTGCAAGTGAAGCTAGATGAGCGGTAGCGGCAACTGTGGTTGCACCACTTTCTTTACGTGCAGCAAGAATAGGAATATCTCTAACGCTTGCCTTTGCTAAATCTTCATTGGCAATGCGTTCAACTCCAACTGAATCCAAGCCAATCTGAGGAACTCCATCCAAGATGGCGATAGTTGCTGGTGTTACACCTTGCTCTCTAAGAATCTCTTCGAACTCAATAGCTGCGGCTAGGTTCTGTGGTCTTGGTAGCCCATGAGAAATGATTGTTGATTCAAGGGCCACAACAGGCTTGCCTGCATCTAGGGCATCGGCTACTTCTTTGGAAAGTTGGAAAGGTTTCATGCATCAAGGTTACCTAAGTCATCCAAGCAGATAGCATCAAAGTATGCAGAGCCCACTAAGTTTCCTTGAAGGAGTAAGGCACCCGGAAGCCTTTCACGGTAAAGGCAAGGGAAGCCCTTTCTTCGAGGGCTGGTATGTGAAGTTAGTTTCAGCTGATCTTTCTCAACGCTGGGCAGTCATCCCAGGCATCTTCAAAGGCATTGATAAAGCAGATAGCAATGAACGTCAAAGCAAAGATGAAGCTTTCATCCAAGTTCTTGATGGTTCAACTGGAAGAAGCTGGTTTCACTCTTTCGATAGCTCTGAGTTCAAAGCTTCTGCAAACAAGTTTGAAGTTCAAATAGGAAATAACTTCTTCAGTGAAAATGAAGTAAGACTAGATCTTCCCCAACTACAGGGAACCATAAAGATAACTACACCTTTTATCCCATGGCCAGTGACTCTACGAAGCCCAGGCATCATGGGTTGGTATGGGCTGGTTCCATTCATGGAATGCTTCCACGGCATTGTGAGCTTCGGTCATCAACTAGAAGGAACACTAAAGGTTGAAGGCAAAGAACAATCTTTCTCTAAAGGCAAAGGTTATATAGAAACCGATTGGGGCAAAGGTTTCCCTTCTGGATATATCTGGATGCAAACCAATCACTTTGATTTCAACAAAGAGACCTCTCTTATTGCATCCTGCGCAATTATTCCTTGGATTGGTAAATCCTTTAGAGGATTCATCATGGGAATGATGCATGAAGGAAAGCTATACAGCTGGACGACTTATAACGGTGCTAAAGAAGTAGAACTAAGAGTTGATGACAGTCATGTGTTCTGGAAAGTAACCGGCCCTGACGGAACTCTAGACATAAAAGCTGAGCGAACTCGTGGCGGATTACTCCATGCACCTCTTCATAAGGACATGCATAGAAGAGTTGAAGAGACTATGGACTCAACTGTTGAGATCACACTCACTTCACCTGAAGGTAAAGAGATTGTTAGTGGCACTGGAACTGCAGCTGCCTTAGAGATATTTGGAGAACTAGAAAAACTTCTTGCATACAAGAAGTGATTTAGATTCCC
>JBIIXN010000020.1:0-18476 GCA_044347325.1 Rhodoluna sp.
ACTGGAACTGCAGCTGCCTTAGAGATATTTGGAGAACTAGAAAAACTTCTTGCATACAAGAAGTGATTTAGATTCCCCCACCTCCACCACCGCCACTACCGCCACCGGCTGATCCCCCACCACTACTGCCACCAGTAGAGGCAACACTTAGAGATTGATTCAGCACCTGATCTAGGTTCGAGAAACTTTGCGAGAACACTGGGGCTCCAACAAACCAGGTTGGTGTTTGATTCTTTTCATAAAGATTATTCAGAACACCATTCCATTGCTTGTGAAGACCAAGCAAAATCGCCCAAGGCAGTATCTCTTCATACAGCTTCAACACACTCTTTCCTTCAACCTCAGAAGCTTTGAGTGAAGCTCCCTTAGGTGACTGAAGGAAGGCTAAGCGGTCCTGTTCAGCAAGTTGGATATAAACAGCCATGCCCTTGACATGATCTTCAACAACAGATCCTTTGGTAGTTAGAGACTTCTTATTCATAATCACCCAGTAAGCCGCTATGTAAGGGAGAGTGAAGAGAATGGGAATAAGTGTGAAGAAAGATACGCTCTCAGAATCAACTTGCATAGTGAAGAACCACAGTGCTGCAAGAGTAGCCATGACACCAACGAAGGCAAGTGCAGGAACCCCTAGTGCTCTCTTTCTGAAGTAACCACCGGCATTAGCCTGACGCACAAAAGTAGTTTTCAGTTTCAAGAGATCATTAGATAGTCTGGCTTGTTCTTTCTCATCCATGTCTGCTGAGAGATTTACTTCTGCTCCAGAAGTTGCAAGGCCAAGGGTATTCAACACTGCGAGCTGATTCTTGTTTGTTGTTTGCTCAGAGGTTCTTCTAAGAATGAATGCGCTCTTCTTTGAATCAGCGACTTCTTCAATCTCAATAAGTTTCTTGATTGCTAATTCAATGACACTGGCTTGGTGAAGGTGTTCTTGCTTTCTAGCAACAACTGCAGCAATAGCTAATTCTGGTTCCTTAGGTGGCTGGTACTGCGGAACTATGAAGGGAGCTTCGTCTTGGTCTTTCAATTTAGTAACACGATAGAAAACGGCCCAGACCATGATGGCAACTAGGACAATGAGAGCCAGGATGAATCCTAGGAAGCCAGAACTCTCCACTGCCTGCGGGCCGTCAACATTTGCAACACCAGACTTGAATCCAATAGCGACTGTTTGAGTTTCTTCGGCTTGGAGATTATCTGAAGTGAATACGTAGGTATTCTCGCTTGGCTGACTAACCTTACAAGAGCCAGTGGATCCAAAGTTACCTTCATAGCAGCGCATTGAGTTTGGAACTACGTTTGCTGCAAGGACTGGGTCAAGAATTACTGTTGCAGAGACTCGACCGAAGTTTTGTAGCCAACCGTTACCGTTTATGTCCCAGTAAAACTCGCTGACTTTATTAGTTCCTTCACCGCTCTCAAAGTTACTTAGAATCCAGTTCTGTTTGTATTTGATCACATAGGTTTGTCTACCAAAGACATAAGAGTCATCACTGGATTTAATTGCCAAATTGAGAAACTCAGCGTCAGTGGTTTGTTCATATTCTCTTGGCTTACCTGATTCATCTGTTATTGATACAACTTCAATTTGACCTGGGAATAGTTGGTAACTCTTGAGAGGAATACTTCTTCTAATTCCACGGTTTTGTTCCTCCATTGGAAATACTGCAACCAACTTTTCAGTGACAATCATCTCTGGTCTTTTATCTTCGGCTTCATTAACTGAAATCTCATAAGTTGCATCAAAGCTCTCAAAGGAGAAGTCATTGACATCTGCTGAACTGGAACTGATTGGTGCGTAAGCGAACAATACGAATGAGGCAATCAGGAGCTTTACGAAAAGTTTCATGCTGTAACTGTATCCATACTGGCTATAACCCCCGTTTTTATTGGTTTCTACCTAGGCATCTTGCAGGCAGGTGTTCCGCCAGGCAGCTTCTGGCGATACTTAGCCACTAGTGCATACCCAGGTCTAGCAAGCCAAACAAAAGGTGGAATAAGAATTAGGTTGCCAATAGCTCTCAGCAGTATGTTGTTCTGAATCTTGAATAGGTTTGCGAAAGCTTCGTGCCCTGCATAGTTCTTGCCATCGACTACTAGGTATACCTTGGCTGTTACTTGCTCAAGAGTGAGTCCATGAACTGCTGGATCTATGAACTGAAAAGGTGTTGCCTCAATAGGAGTTGAGGTGTGTTTCAGAATGAAATTAGTTGCTGTCGTGCAGAAGCCACAGTCACCGTCAAAGATCAGGAGAGGCTTTGCTTGCATATCTCAAGACTACGCCTCTAACAGATTTAGTTCTAGATGGTTCCTTTATCTAAGCCCTTTAGAACTACCTTGGCTCTATCTCTAAGTTCATCTAGGTCAGATAAACGATCTAAACCTTTGAGCTGCTGAGCCATGCGGTGATTCATCTTGAAGGTATCACGATGTCTATCTAAGAAGTCCCAGTAAAGAGTTGAGAACGGACAAGCGTCATCACCCGATCTTTTCTTTGGGTCATAGACACATGTTTTGCAGAACTCAGTCATACGAGAGATATACGCACCACCTGCTGGGTATGGCTTGGTCATGAGCTTGCCGCCATCAGCGTATGTCCCCATACCAATGATGTTAGGAACCATTACCCACTCGGATGCATCAATGAAGTTCTCTCGCATCCAGTCAAGGAACTCCTGAGGGTTTACTCCGGTGATCAACGCAAGATTACTTAGAATCATCAGTCTTGGAATGTGATGAGTCCAAGCTCTCTTTTCGATATCTGCAACTACTCCTTGAACACAGTTCATCTTTGTTGCTTGAGAGTTCTTGAAGACAGTGAGCAGTGTTCTATTTGCTTTCAGAGAATTAGCTTCTCTGTATTCGTAACCTAAGAACCAATACATGCCATTGATGTATTCACGCCAGCCGATTACTTGCCTCACAAAAGCTTCAACGGACTGAATTGCATAATCATTCTTTTTATAGGCCTTGATGGTTTCTGCAATAACTTCTGAAGGATGAATCAGACCATTGTTTAGATAGGGGCTAATCAAGGAGTGGTGCATAGCCCAGTTATCTTTAGCAACCGCGTCTTCATAGGGGCCGAAGGCATCCATGTGATGTTTCAGGAAGTGTTGCAGTTGAGCTAGTGCCCCTGCTCTAGTTGTTGCCCAAGTAGTTGAAAGTTCGTGATTTAGGTCTTTAGCAACTTCGACATCTATCTCGTCTCTACTCTGTTCAAGATAGGCGGGCCAGGTGTAATTCTTTGGCGGTGGCAATCTATTGTCTTGATCAAAGTTCCATTGACCACCGACTGGTTTACCACCTTCAACAAGAATACCTAAACGAGTTCTTTGTAAACGATAGAAGTTCTCCATCACAAAAGACTTTTGCTTTGAGGCCCAATCTCTAAAGAGATCCCTAGGGGTTAGAAAGAAATCATTAGGGACAAACTCAACACCGAACTCTTGCAATGCTTCGAACTGTTTTATTGAAGATGGTTCAGCACAAACAATAGGTACGTCTTTGCCTAAAGACTTCTTTGCTTTCTCTAGTCCAGCAATAGTTGTTTCTGCTTTGATGTATTGAACCTGGAAACCTTGTGAATCTAGTTCCTTAGCAAAGTGTCTAGCGGAAGAGACCATGAAGAACAAACGTTCCTTATGCCAATCCCTACCAGTGACCATTCTCTTGCTCTCAACTAGAACAATAAGATCAGTTTTTAGATTTGCTTTAGCTAAAGCGCCATGGCTCATGTTGAGATGGTCAAATGGAATGTAGATGATTCTTGTGATCATGCTGCTTTACATTTCTTGGAACAATACAGAACATTGTCCCAATCTCTTTCCCACTTCTTACGCCATTCGAAAGGCTTCTTGCAGGTCACACAAATCTTAGGAGGAAAGCCTCCCTTGGTTTTTGCAACTCTTGCCATTAGCCAAGAATAGCCGCTGAACTATTTGGTTTACTAGAAGAGTGCTTGGCTAGAATACTGTTGTTCGAAATGAAAGGTTTGTCATGAGATTTCTAATCGCAGTAATAGATGACAGAAGTAACTCAGCTGACTCTAATGAGATGGCAGCCATCGACGAATTCAACGATCACCTAAGAGATAAAGGTCAGCTGATAATGGCTTGCGGCATTGAAGACCCAAGTTCTTCAAGTGTGATTGATAACCGTAAATCACTTGGTCAAACAACAGAAGGGCCTCTGCACAGCCTCCCTGAATTTATGTCCGGTTTCTGGATCATCTCAGCCGACTCGGAGGAGGAAGCTAAGGACCTGGCGGCCTGGGGCTCTAAGGCCTGTAACCGCAAGGTTGAGCTTCGTAAGCTTCACGGATAGGCGGCTAATGTCCGCTTTTTCGTAAACATAACGAAAACGTTAGGCAACTTTAGTAAGAACTTTTTGAACTGAAAGCGCATTCACCATATCAGGTCGGACGCAAAGAGTAGTATCTGGCTCATGAAGACAAATTCAAAATTCGTTTCACTTTTCGCATCGTCACTTCTATTAGTTGCTTTAGCTGTATCCCCACACAGCGCAACAGCAGCTATTACATTCGCGGTTCCTGGTGCTCCGCAGAATGTCACCGTTGTTCCAGCTGAAGGAGGCTTCACCGTAACTTGGTCAGCTCCTGCAAGCGATGGCAACACTCCTATTTCTAGATACATCGTTAGCGGTGGGCTCGGTACCTGCACGACAGCTGTCGATGGAAACCAAAAAAGTGCGTTCGTTCCAGCTATTGGAACAAGCGCTGCTGCATTCAAAGTCTTTGCAGTTAACTCAATTGGCTTTGGTGCAGGATCAACTGCTTCAACTTCAGTTGAGCCAGGGGCTGCAAAGACAGGTTTCTTTGGAATTGACAGCAGAGGGTATAGCCGCAACCTTGGTTCAACTACCGGTCAGTTCAATAGGATTCAGCCAAGCTCTTCTGCATACTTTGGTTCTGTGGCAACACCATCAGGTAATGGTGCCTGGTTGCTTGCCCCAAGAAACAGAGTTGTAGCTCTTGGTGATGCAACTCTTACAGCGCCTGCGCTTAACACACTGACTGTTGCTATCGTGCCTTCATATAACGGCAAGGGTTACTACCTAATTGGTTCGAAGGGTGAAGTATCTGCATCAGCAGGTGCAACAGCAATCGAAACAAACGGACCTGTAACTAACTCGAGAGTTATCGGTGCTGCTGCTACTGCTTCAGGTAAGGGAATGTGGTTCGTTTCCTCAACAGGAACTGTTATCGGTGTTGGTGGCGCTGCAAATGGAAAGCTTCCAAAGGGTAACTACAACAAGGTTGTTGCTCGTGGATCTGGTGAAGGTTTCTGGGCGATTACTACATCTGGAAGCGTTGCTTCATTTGGTGATGCTCCAGTTATTCCTCAGTCAATCGGCCGTGTGAAGGACGCGACTCTTGCATCTAACGGTAAGGGTTTCTATGCACTTGAAGTAGATGGCACAGTGACCGCAGTTGGAGACATTCCTGCTGTTTCTGCTGGAACTGGTTCAAGACCACTAGTAGCTCTAGTAAACACCGCACCTATTCGTGAAGTGAAAGAAGTTCAGATCAACTCATTCTCTGACTTCCATGGTGCGCTTGATTACTCAAAGACAACTGCATCAGGAACTGACACTTACACAAGCGGTGCTTCTGTAATTGCTGCAAACTTTGCAGCTGACAGAGCAAAGCTTCCTGCAACATTCGTAGTTTCTAGCGGTGACAACTTTGGTGCTTCACCTCCACTGTCAACAGTGTTTGATGAGATCCCAACTGTCAAAGCTATGAACTTCATGGGTGTTGACGTATCCACTTTCGGTAACCATGAACATGACAAGCCGTTGAGCACTTTGAACACTCAGATTGCTGCATCAGATTTCAAGTGGGTTGTTTCTAACTACTCAAGCTTGGCTGAACTAGATGGAGCAAACACAAAGGGTCAAAAGAGTGCACCGTGGACAATTGTTAACCGTGGTGGAATAAGCCTTGGTGTTATTGGTTTGAACACTCCAGAAACATCTGAAGTGGTCTTCCCTGGCAACCTAGGAAACATCACTATCGGTGACATTCTTGGTGCAAGCCCAGCGACAAAGAACCAGGTTCTAGCAGCTATCAAGGCTGCAAGAGATGCTGGCGCGGACATGGTTGTTTCTCTTGTTCACGAGGGTTACGGAACTAACAACGCAGAAACTGGTGTAGCAGAGGGTCGTCTACTAGACATCGCTCCATTGCTAGAAGGATCTGATCTTGTTCTAGGTGGTCACAGCCACCTTAGATTTGCAAGCGTTGTTGGCAAGAAGACTGTTGCACAGGTTCCAAACGCTGGAACTCTTTACAACAGAATTCACGCCTGCGTCGACACTGCACGCAAGATGACAATGGGAACTCTTGTTGAGGCTGTTGTTCCTCGTGTAACTGCAGTTGCAGGTACAGCTCTTGCAAGCACAACTTTGAACCAGCCAGCAATTGCAATGATTGATGGTTACAAGGCTCAGCTTGGCTCTGCATACAACGTAGTCATCGGTCAGATTTCTGACGTTGCTCCTAACGGTGGAACTCCAGCAATCCAAAGAACTGTTGAAACAGGTCTAGGTAACTATGTTGCTGACTCACTGAGAAGTGCAATGGGAACTCAGATTGCGATCACTAACGGTGGTGGCCTTCGAGACATGCTTCCTGCTAAGACATTTGTTCCTAGCGATGCATCGATCATCCGCCCAAGCTGGACAAGCATCCAACCAGGATTCACCGTAGGTGCAACTCCTTGGAAGGTAACCAGCTCTGGTCCTTACACACTCACCGTTGGTGACGTTGCGACAGTTCTTCCTTTCGGAAACGTTGCTGCAACCACCACCATTACCGGTGCTGATGTCTGGGCCGCTCTAGAGAACGGTGTCTCACAGGCTACAACCGGTGGAGGTCGTTTCCCTCAGGTATCAGGATTGAAGTTCACCTTCGATACCTCGATAGCTGCAATGAGCGGACGCGTCACTGCCGTGACACTAACTGATGGAACTCCAATTCCAAACAACAGAACAGTGTCATACACCCTCGCTACCAACGACTTCATGGTTGCTGGTGGAGATGGATACACAATGTTCGGTGGCCTAGCTAAGGCAAAGACTCGCGATGTTCTCGAGACTATTGTCCGCCAGGCAATCATCAGAGACAGTGTCAATGGCCCTGTTCAGATGAACACCGATGGTCGAATCACAAGAATCGGCTAATAAGTCACAGTTGAGTTTGGGGTGGCCTTTTAGGTCACCCCAAATTCATTTAACCCAGAGATTGAATTGGTAGCCTTGAAACATGATCAAGTCAAAAGATTTCAGCGAGTTTCTAGCTAGTCGCAGAACCACACGTTCATTCAAATCAGATCCAGTGGAAGCAAGCCTCATCAATGAACTAATCGAAGATGGACTTACTGCACCTAGTTGGAGCAACACTAGACCTTTCATGGTTGCTGTTGCATCGGGAGAAGTTAGAGATCGAATCTCCCAAGATATGTTGGAGCGTTGGAGTGTTGGCTCTGGTATGACTAGTGGCAGTTTGAAAGACAAGATCAAGTTCTTTCTTACTCCGAAGGCATGGCCACTAAGTGATTACCCCATCATGAAGCCATACCCTAAATCGCTTCAGCCAAGAGCTCGTCGAGTTGGGAAAGAACTCTACGGTCTTCTAGGTGTTGCTAGAGGCGATAAGAAAGCTAGAGATGCGCAGTGGGCGAAGAACTATGAGTTCTTTAATGCTCCAGTTGAGCTCTTTGTTTTCATTCACAAAGGTCTATCCGTGTTTGCAGCAAATGATGCCGGGCTCTTTGCGGAGAACCTGATGCTCAGTGCACATGCCAAGGGATTAGGAGCATGTGCTCAAGGAGCCGTAGCTATCTGGCCTAAGGCTGTTCATAGAGAATTCAATATTCCTAAGGGATACAAACTTGTCTACGGTATTGCTATCGGTTACCCAGATGATGCCGAGGTAAACACGTTCAAGGCCAACCGCATCGCTGCTGAAGAGATTACAGTTAGTAAGAAATAAGCATTAGGTGACGATTTCGTGACCTAATAATAGATGTGTTTGTTTGAGTAAAGTTTTGTGCTTTACTCTCTTATGGACCTAATACTAAAAAGCGGAACAGATTTCGCAAGCACCTTTGAGCGTGCAAGGCAAGCAGCTCCAGAAGCATTTGATTCAGCTTCCATCAGAAACCTAATCGGCGGTGAGTGGGTTTCTATTGGTGTCCAACAGCCACACATGAGCCCAGTAGATCAAAGTTTCATAATTGGTCCCACAATGCTCTCTCTTGCTCAAACTCAAGATGCCGTTAATAAAGCTTCGATGATGCATAGTGATTGGGCAAAGACTTCTCTTGATGACAGGAAATCTAAAGTTGCTAAAGCTCTAGAACTTCTGAAAGAGCAGAGAGGTCTAATTGCTCTGCTATTACTTTGGGAAATTGGGAAACCGTGGAAGTTAGCTTGTGCGGATGTTGATAGATGTATTGAAGGTGTCGAGTGGTACCTGGAAGAAATAGATCGTCAAATGATTGGTCGAACGCCACTTACTGGACCTATATCAAATATCGCAAGCTGGAACTATCCACTATCTGTTTTAGTTCATGCTGAACTGGTTCAACTACTTGCTGGTAACGCTGTCATCGCTAAGACTCCAACTCAAGGAGGATTCCATGCACTAACGCTTGCTCACGCGATGATGGCTAGAGCAGGTTTACCTGTAACTCTAATTTCCGGATCAGGAGCAGAACTTGCTCCAGCTCTTGTCAGTTCATCTGATCTTGGAGCTCTTGCATTCGTTGGTGGCAGAAACAACGGTAGAGCAGCAGCCACTTCACTTACCTCTTTAGCCACCAGACATATTCTTGAACAAGAGGGTTTGAACTCTTGGGGTGTTTGGGGTAAACCAAACTGGAGTGAACTAGCTGCTCACCTAACCAAAGGATTTGAATACGCCAAGCAGCGTTGCACCGCTTACCCTCGTTATGTTGTTCAACGTAATCTCTTTCCTGAGTTTCTAGAAATGTATTTAGATGTTGTTAAAGGGCTAAAGTTTGGGCATCCCCTAGCTGTTGCTAAACCAGATGATGATTTCCCTGAATTGCACTTCGGTCCAGTCATCTCATCCAAAAAGGTTGCTGAACTAGAGCGATCATTTGATGAGGCTGTGCTTCGTGGAGCTGTACCCCTATATGTAGGTAGCCTCGATGATGGCACCTTTATAAAGGGTCAAGATAGATCCGCTTACATCGCTCCTCACACAGTCCTAGGACCCCCTACAACCTGGTCTATTCACCACAGTGAACCTTTTGGACCTTTGGACTCAATAGTCCTTGCTGAATCTGAGGCTGAACTTATTGCAGCCATGAACGTATCCAATGGAAACCTCGTTAGCTCACTGGCAACCGATGATTTAGCACTAGCCGAGAGAGTGAAAGAGGAATCTCAGGCCTTCAAGTTTGGAATCAACAAGCCTCGCTCAAGAGGTGACAAGGCTGAAACCTTTGGTGGTCGCGGGGCTAGCTGGCGAGGCTGCTTCGTTGGAGGAGACCTGTTAGTTCAGTCCGTAACCGAAGGTGAGGGCTTCCTATTCGGAAACTTCGCTGACGGCTCTAGATATCCTGCCGATGCCTAAAGATAAAGATTAGGTAACGCCAGAGGGTAAATCCGTGAAACCGCTTTCGCGGGCAAGTGTTCGACCTTAATATCATTAATAGATGTGTGTGCGCGCATTCAATGAAGTATCGCCAATTCCCCGTGTTTGGCATTTCAAATCGCAATGAAAGGCACCCATGTTCTTTACTAAATCCTCACTCCGTAAGGCCACTAGTCGCCTAGTCCTAGTGCTAGCAACCGGGTCTCTCATGGCTACAGGCATAGCTCCTGCCCATGCTGCGGATGCGACTCCTTTGTTCCTTAGCTTCGAGTCCAATGATCCGCTACGAACTGTAGCTGGAGGGGTTAACGGAGCGTTCGAAGGAGGAACTTCAACAGTTGCAGCGTCAACAAGACTCACTGGTAATTCATTGCAATTCACGAAAGCCACTGGTTCAAAGGACTGGGCCGGTAACAACCTATTGCTCATTCCATCTACTCCTTACCGTTACACAGACGGAACCAAAAAGATTATCACCATGGACTACTGGTCTAACGACACAGTGCCTTCGCCAGTGATGTTGAAGCTTCAAGACCCTGGAGGTGCTGTAAAGACACTTCAAGCACAGCCTGGTCTAAACAAGTTGAGTTTTGACATGTCAACTGGAACCGGTTGGAATGCGACTACCGAATACAAAGTTTTGGCTGTTTTCCCTAACTTCGGTGCAGACGACAAAAGCTACACAGGTGTAGCAAAGATTGCTAACACCGGTCAGGTTTACGAAATCGACAACGTATCAATCAACGGTGGAACAGCATCTGACGTCTACGTTGCTGGTGGTGGGGGTAACCCAACTGAACCAACTGCAACAAGCACCGTTGTTACTTTCGAAACAGGTGACGCTCTAGGTGCTAAGGCTGTTGGCGATGCGACAGCTGAAAAGACTGAAGGTGCCTTCGGTCGATCAGTTACCAGCATCGACAACGCACCAGAGGGTGGAACCGGTGGTAAAGCGCTGAAGGTTGTTAAAGCCGTCGGTGCAGAAGTTTACGCTGGTGTAACAATTCTGAACTTGCCAGCATCTGCTCGAATCACGAATGGTACTCACAAGAGCGTTACTTTCAACTACTACTCAGCCAAAGCTAATTCACCGACTCGTGTTGAATTAGTCCCTTACCCACGTGCTCTAGGTAAAACAGTTACTGTGCCACAGGGTTGGTCAAGAGTTACCGTTGACTTCACTGATGTCCCAACTTGGTCAGCAACCGAAAACTATGTATCTCTTGCGATCTTCCCTGACTTCAACGAAGCTCCTGGAGCGGTTGCTCAGACTTACTACATCGATGATGTTGCTATCAACGGTGGCACTACTCCAGCGCTGCCTGGTTCAGGTGGCGGTGACGGTCCAACTGCTACAAACACCGTGATCACATTTGAGTCTTCAGACACTCTTGGTGCCAAGGTTCCTGGTGATTCAACACCTCAGAAGCTTGAAGGTTCATTTGCTGGTGCAACTACAACAATTGAAAATGCTCAGGCTGGCGGTAACGGTGGTAAGGCTCTAAAGATTGTGAAGAACGTTGGTGCTGAAGTCTACGCAGGTGCAACTATTTTGAGCCTGCCTGAAACACAGCGCATCACCAACGGAACATACAAGACAATTACTTTCAACTACTACTCACCTAAGGCAAACTCACCTGTACGTGTGGAACTAGTTCCTTACCCACGTGCACTTGGTAAGACTGTTACCGTGCCGCAGGGATGGTCAAGAGTTACGGTTGACTTCACTGACGTACCTACCTGGTCTGCAACTGAGAACTATGTATCTCTTGCGATCTTCCCGGATTACAACGTAGCTGCAGGTGATGTTGCTCAGGCATACTTCGTTGATGACATTGGAATCAACGGTGGTGTAACTCCTGCCATCACAGTTCCAGTAGAGCCAAAGGCTGCTACCAGCACTCTGCTTAGCTTTGAAACGGGTGACACACTCGGTGCGAAGGTCGCTGGAGATGCAAGCAACGCCAAGGTTGAAGGTGGATTCGAAGGTGCAAGCACATCGATCACCGCTGCACCATCAGGTGGTAACGGTGGTAACGCACTGAAGGTAGTGAAGAATGTTGGTGGTCAGGTTTACGCTGGTGCAACACTTCTGAAGTTCACTTCAGCTACTCGTGTTACCAACGGAGCAAACCCGAGAATTACTTTCAACTACTACTCACCTAAAGCAAACTCACCAACTCGTATTGAGTTAGTTCCTTACCCAAGAGCTTTGGGTGTGACAGTGAACGCTCCTCTAGGGTGGTCAACAATCACAGTTGACTTCACTGGTGTAGCTGGTTGGTCAGCAACAGAAGAGTACGACTCAGTTACCTTCTTCCCGGACTTCAACGTAGCCCCTGGAGATGTTGCTCAGGCCTATTACTTGGACAACCTAGCAATCAACGGAGCTGTAACTCCAGAGATCCCTGATGAGCCAGTAGTTCGAAACGCCACTTCAACACTTCTAACATTTGAATCTTCAGATGTTTTGGGTGCGAAGGTAGTTGGAGATTCAACTCTTCAAAAGCCTGAAGGTGGTTTTGAAGGTGCAAGCACATCTATTACTTCAGCTCCTGCTGGTGGTAACGGTGGTAACGCACTTCGCATCGTCAAGAATGTAAATGCCGAAGCTTATGCTGGTGCAAACATCATTCGTTTCGGTGATGACAAGAGAGTTACCAATGGAACTCACAAACGAGTTACATTCAACTACTACTCACCTAAGGCAAACTCACCAGTACGCGTTGAACTAAGAGCCTTCCCTGACGCTCTTGGTGTAGACGTTATTGCTCCACTGGGTTGGTCAACAATTGTTGCTGACTTTACTGGAGTTTCGGGTTGGTCTGCAGATGATGAGTATGTCTCAGTAGCGCTCTTCCCTGACTACAACGAATTGCCAGGGGATGTTGCTCTGGCTTACTTCGTGGACAACCTAGCAATCAACGGGGCTGTCACTCCTGCGATTCCTGCTCCTAAGGTTAAGCCTTCTGTTAAGACAGCAGCAACTGTTGCTGGATCTTCAGTAAAGGTCAACGGAACACTTACCGCAGGTAAGGGTTCTTGGAACGGAAGTGCAACAATCACTTACACATACAAGTGGTACCGTTGCACAGTTTCATCAACCAAGACTGCAACAACTGCTCCAACCTCTTCAGCTAAGTGTGCAACTATTTCAGGTGCAGCTAAGTCAACATACAAGTTGACTAAGACTGACATTGGGAAGTACGTACGTGTTCTAGTTACCGCAAAGAACACAGCTGGATCAGCTCTATCTCTAAGCAAGACAACCTCTAAGAAGGTAGTCAAGTAAGAAGAGAATAAGATTGTGGCCCTTGGGAAACCAGGGGCCACACTTGTTTAAGCCAGATTTACTTCTTGGTTCTAAAACTTCTCAACCAAGACACGGCACCGGTTGAACTCAATGCCCAAAGCACCAACAACGGTTGGAATAGGAGTCTTGTGAATCTTGCCTCATCGGTGTTCAACCCGAACGCGTCTGTCTGGGTTAGCCACTGAGATATGTTGCCAGGGAAAATTGCTATAAAGAATAGTGCTGTTACAGTTCCAGCAATTGGTGCCTTGAAACCAGATATGAGCCATAGACCAAGAAGTATTTCAACAACTCCACTTGCTACGACTACAAAGTCTGGATCTAGCGGCAGCCATGTTGGAACTTGGGCTCTGAAGGTTTCTCTTGCTGCTCCTAGGTGAGATTGTCCAGCAAATGTGAGAGCTAGGCCAAGGGCTACGCGCGCGATGATCTTGATTGATTTCATAAGGGTCTGATTCTACTTTCGAACAAGGCAACTACTGGTGCGTCGAGCATTTGAAGGGCTGATTGGCCCGGTAGAAGCTTGCCCGAGACTTTGCTAAGGCATGGACCCAAGGGTATTGACGGCAGGCATTTTCGAGGCTCAAAAACCTAGATTACTGGCCCTTGTTTATAGGGGTCAGTTACCGTTTAGCCAGAAATTAGACATCCTGTCCAAATTTTTCGCTACTTCAACTAGGATTTAAGAGGACTAGGAAAATGTCTGGTTATTCGAATATTTCTAAGGACTTCTGATGATTAAAAAACTAGGATTCTCACTTGCAGCACTTGCTCTAGTAGCAGCTGCATCTGTTCCAACCGCCAGCGCAAAAAGCGCTGATGCCGTTTCAATTTACCTGGATGCTCCGCTAGTTCAGGGTTCATTTGCTGCTGGTACTTCAGGCACTACCACCGAAGACTTCAACAGCTTTAGCGCTGGTGCATGTCCAACCACTTGGGCTGTAGGAACCATAACTGGTGTTTGTAACATCAGCTCAGTACTAACCTGGGGTGGTTCATCTGTTGGTGCAAACTCAACTACACCTAGCATCGGTGGTGCAGGATCAAACTATGCAACTACTGCTAACAACACAGACTCATTCACACTGACTCTTTCTGCTCCATCAAAGTATGTTGGTCTTTACTGGACCGCGGGTTCTCCTAGCAACACAATCTCATTCTTCGATGGCAACAAGAAGATCATTGAGCTAACAACTGCTTCAATCATGGAGCTATTGGGAACTGCACCTGTTGACGCTAATGATTGGCTTACTATCGCTAATGATCCTGCAGCTGTAGTCGACTCTGGAATCCCAGCTACTAAGTACAAGAGGGCTTACTACTTCGGTAACCCACGTGCTTACACAGCAAACCCTCCAACTGAAATGTCTTCAGTATCAGGTGTTGACCCTTGGACATACCTTCACTTGTTTGCTTCTGGAACTGTTGAGTTCGACAGTGTTCAGTTCTCAGGTGGTGGCTTTGAGTTCGACAACCTAGCTGTTTCAACTTCAGCAAAGACTCCTCCAGCATCCCTTGCTCCAGCTGGTTTCATCAATGCAGATCACACAGCTACATTTGACGCAAACGGTGGTGAGGGAACAATGGAGCCGATCACTGCAAACGTTTCAGGCAACCTTCCTGCAAACACATTGACTAACGCCAATGAAGAATGTACCTTCGATGGTTGGAACACCGAGGCTGATGGCTCTGGAACTGCTTACGCAGACGGGGCTGCATTCTCATTCGAAACAAATGAGACCATGTATGCTCAGTGGGATTGCCCAGAAGAAGAAGTTGCAGTTGAGGAAGAAGAAAAGGAACTAGCTCAGACTGGTTCAACTAACTCTTCGCCTCTGTTCGCAACCTTCGCACTGCTAGCACTTGGCTCTGCCCTATTGCTACTAAGCAGGAGAACTAGAAGAAGCTAATAGTTTCTAAGTTATTAGGCCCCAGGTGAAAATCTGGGGCCTAATTCTTTAAGCTGCTTTCAATGAATGGGTGTTCCCAATAAGGGAGATTCCTACGCTATCTAGGAAAGTGAACGGTCTACGATAAGACCAATAAGTGCGTTCCAAGCCAAGGCATCCATAGGGTTGTCGACAACATCATCAACAATCTTGCCTAGGGTATAGGCCTGGATTAGAACTGCTGCAGCTCTAGGGTCGAATTCTTTGTTGAACCAGCCCCTGTTCTGAACTTCTGTGAATTGTTCAGTGAACAGATCAGTTAGACCCTGCTGGACCTTGCCAAGGGCGATTCTGAATCCTTCGTTCTTCTCAGCCATGCCTAGAATACGAGCACGCTCGTAACGGTTAGCTTTGCGGGCAGGGTCTTGGGTGAGCTCAGTAACTCTAGTTAGGCCTGTAAAGAATTCTTCTTTGGTTTGGCACTCAGCTAGCAGTTGCTTGATTACTCCACCGCTTTTTTCAACGTATCTTGAATAGCGAACAAGGTAAGCCTCTTGGATAAGTTCCCCGATTGAATCCCAGAAGTGATATAGAGATCCTCTAGCAATGCCCGTTCTGCGAAGGATTTCTGCTGCAGAAACGTCTTTTTCTTGGAGTTCGTCTAGCATTTCGACAGCAGTGTTTAGCAACCTGTTTCTGGTCTCAGTACCTGCCTCGCTCATCTGCCTAGTCTAACAAAGCGTGACAATTTCGGCTGATTCTCGCACTTTTGCGGTTCTGCGAACACAATGCCCTATTTGTCCCAATTCCCGACCCTCAGCATCATTCGTAAATCGCTGTCTATAAGAGATGTAGAGCATACCCTTCATACAATTTGCCGTTTGGATTTTCCCATTCTGGAACTGGGTTGGCCTTAGATTTGGCCTCAACCATGAGGGTAGATAAACAATCTTGGAACCAAATACGCAGCAGAATAAGTGTCTTCTGTAGTTTCAACTAAGTAAGTACTACTTCTTTACTACTGAACCCTGACTGTTTAGTTCCCACGCGTGAACATAGTCAATCACGGTTTTGCTCTCAGACCAACCGGTGTAACTGCCACCGAATCCGACATTGCCACCAACGGCATTATTCAAGATCAAGAAGAATGGTTCATTGAAAACCCACTGGCCTTGAACATTGGCAGGGGTAACTGTCCAGAACACTTCTCTGTCCACATAGAACTCAAGCCTGTTTGGCTGCCAAGCAAGTCCATAGGTATGGAAGTCGGTTTGGTAGTTAGCCTGGTTCTTTTCTTCTCCCACGACGTAACTATGATTACCGCAGCAAGTAGCGGTGTTGGTCTTGGAGAAGTGAACTGCTGCAGAGTTTCTCATTGGAAGGTTTCCGCCCTGCTCAGCAATGTCGATCTCACCTGCAAGAGGCCAGCCAACCTGAGTCATTGCATCACCTAGTGCCCAGAAGGCAGGCCAGTTGGCTCCGCCTGCTGGCATCTTCATTCGAGCTTCAATGTAGCCATATTTGAATGAAACTTTGTTCTGTGTGTCAAAGCGTCCGCTTGTGTAGTTACAAGGCGGTGACATGCAGTTACCTGCGTTAGCAGGTGGAGTAGTCACTCGCTTAGTTGTGATCACAGCATTACCCTGTGGTGTTCCATCAAGGCGAATGGCATCTGGTGTGTACCACTGCTTCTCTGAGTTGTGGCACGTTCCTCCACCGTTAGCACTCTCATGACCACAATATCTTGAAGTCCAGTTGGTGCTATCTATTAGACCATCAGCCTTACCTGTGAATGAATCTGACCACAACAATTTACCCAGCTTGTGACCAAGCAACACAGGAGTTGTGACAGTTGATTTCCACTGAGCATAAACAGTGAGGTTCTTTTTGGTTTTGACAATTGAGGTCTTAAAGTACTTAACCGGTCCGGTCTTTGTCAGTGACCAGCCGATAAATCTGTGAGAGTCTCTGGTGAACTTAACTGTTGAAAGAGCTCTCCCCTTAACAGGTATCACCTGCTTAGCCATCGTTCCAGATCCTCCGTTGGCATTGAAAGTGACTGTATAAGAAGTCGCTGCAACAGCAGGGTTAGACAAGATTGGGGCGGATAGTGCAGACATAGTAATTAGTGTCGCAGTTAGTAATCCGAGTGCTTTAGCTTTCATTCAACAAGTCTAGTTCGCGAGTGTTCCTCTAAGACCCTCGCTAACCTGCAACCTTCCTGACAGTAGCAATGGAAAGGTTTACATTGCCATTGATTCATGAAGTTCTTGGTAAGTGTGCCTGCCTATACTTGCCTTATGCCTCCAAAGCCACCGAAGAAGCCTCAACCAGATCAGGTTCAACTAGAACAAGAGTGGTATCGAATTGGGCTCACTGGTCCTGCTAGAAAAGCCTTGGTGGAAGCCAAGCTCTACAAAGTCTCTGACCTTAGAAGAATTACTCTTCAAGAACTAACTGGATTGCCTGGCATGAGTAAATCGGCTGTGAAAAGAATTCAAGTAATCATGAGCGCAAAGAAGATCTCCTTTACTTCACACTAGATAATGCAAATAAAAGATTTAAGCCTGCACAGTCAACTGCAAGCTAGATGACGGTAATTTTTAGCGCTTAGAAGACTTGTTACGCTTCTTCTTAGTTTCAAACAAAGTATTTGAAAGCAAGATCAAGAGCAGTGGCGCAATCAAATCGTTTAGAGCAAAAATTGGATCTCTGCCGATGTATGAGTAAAAGCCTCCACCTTGAAAAGCTAAAGCTGCTTGAATCACAAAAATGGCGACTGGCCACCAAATAGCAGCCACAAGGAATGGAACCCGAGTAGATTTCCCGTTAAGCACCGGAACCCATGCAAACAAAATAGGGAATGTAGCAAAGAGAACGCAGCCTACTGTCGAAAAGATCTGGAGGAATCTGAATATTTCTATCTTCGTTTGAAAAGGATTGAAGATGTAGAACTCAGGATAGGTAAGAATAATTAGCCAATAACTTATGGTTACAAAACTCACCGCCAACGCAGCAGATTTTCTAGCATCTAATTGAGGTATTGAAAAGTTCATGTTGATTCCTAATTCCTAAGGGATATTCGTATTACAGACCATATAGTACACGCCATCGGCAATCTCGTACCAGCTGTACCAACCGTAAGCATCGCCGCCTGCAACACTAGGGCCCACGTAACAGCTTTGACCAACAGCATCATCAGTCATTCCAATACCATCACTACCGTCCGACCCTGCTGGACCTTGAGGACCTTCAGGACCCTGAGGGCCATCAGCACCCGGAGCACCATCAACACCGTCCATACCCCAGCCATCGTAGCCATCCATACCCGGAGGACCTTCAGGACCCTGAGGACCTTCAGGACCCTGAGGACCTTCAGCACCCGGAGCACCATCAACACCATCAATGCCAGGCTCACCTTGAGGACCAGCTTCACCAGTAGGACCCTGCGGACCAGTAGCACCATCAGCACCCGGAGCACCATCTAAACCGTTGATGCCAGGCTCGCCTTGAGGACCAGCTTCACCAGTAGGACCCTGCGGACCAGTAGCACCATCAACACCATCAATGCCAGGCTCACCTTGAGGACCAGCTTCACCAGTAGGACCCTGCGGACCAGTAGCAC
>JBIIXN010000034.1:0-11273 GCA_044347325.1 Rhodoluna sp.
GCTCAAGCCCTTGAGGTTGCTTTTGCTCAAGACAGCAAGGTAACTGTTGAAAAAGGTTTAGTGGGCCGTGAGATTGAGTGTGCGGTGCTCTCTAAGTTAGGTGGCGGGGCTCCTAGAGTTTCTGTAGCTGGAGAGATTGTTGTTCGCTCGGGTGAGTTCTATGACTTCGATGCCAAGTATCGTAATGATGCTGCTGAGCTGATCTGTCCTACAGATCTTTCTGCAGATGAACTATTTGAACTACAGGCTTTAGCCAGAAGAGCTTTTAAAGCTCTCGGTTGCTTCGGTTTAGCAAGAGCAGACTTCTTCTTAACTAAAGAGGGCTTCGTTGTAAACGAACTTAACCTCATGCCAGGCTTCACACCTATTTCTATGTATCCAAAGTGTTGGCAAGCATCAGGGGTTTCTTACCCTGAACTTATCGATGATCTTATTCAGTTAGCTTTTGAGAGAAACTAGTCAAAACAATTCTTGGTTGACTTGGTGAACTGAACTGCCTGCCCTAGATCATCTAGAACATTTGCTCCTGAAGACCTAGTTGAATCAATGGTTATAGCTGTTGCTGGAGTTCTGCCAAAGCTAATGAATGTGTAATTAGGTTGATCTGAATCATCTACTATCCAGTCAACATCTCCAGCAGTAATACAAGGCAGAGCACTGACCATTACAGGTTCAAGCCCACAGGTCAAGGTAATGGCTACAGGGGAACCCCAGGCAGCAGTGGACTGAGAGTTAGTGGTTCTCTTAGCTTGACCATCGGTATCTGCAGGGAGTCTGACGATAACCTCAGCGCAACCTGGGTCGTTGGCTAGAGGGGCTGGCGGTAGCACTACGTTAGCGGAGCAGCCGGTTAATACAAGCGGCATCGCTAATGCCAATATTCGCAAAATCTTCATCAATAACAGGCTACCTTTGAAATGTGGAGCAAAATAACACCTTGGCAAATCTGGGCGAGAGCGAGTCGCTTCGTCGCACCATCGGAAAGCTCATCCAAGGTGAATACGCAATCGTTGGACCAGGGGATGACGCTGCTGTTGTTTCTAGTGCTGACGGCAGATTTGTGGTCACCACAGACACCATGATTGAAGGTCATGATTTCAAGCTGGAGTGGTCATCAGGTTTTGACCTTGGCTTCAAGGCGATTGCTTCTAATGTTGCCGATGTTGCAGCTATGGGAGCAAAACCAACATCACTAGTAGTTGCAATTGCTCTACCAGGAGACACTCAAATCTCTTGGCTTGAAGATTTTGCTGATGGACTAAACGCAGGGCTCACTCAACTAGCCCCTGGTGCATCAGTAGTTGGTGGAGATCTAGCTCACGCTAATCAAGTGTTTATTTCTGTAACTGCTCACGGTGATCTTGAAGGTTTAGAGCCAGTACTTAGAAGTGGAGCAAAGTCGGGAGATATCTTGGCGGTCGCTGGAACTTTAGGTAAGGCAGCTGCTGGATTAGAACTTCTGCAGTCAGACAAGGCAGATGCTAAGCATGCCTTTGATGATTTAGTTTCCATCCAGCTAAGACCGATGCCACCTATTCCTGCTGGAGTTTTAGCAAACAAAGCAGAAGCAACGGCGATGCTTGATGTTTCTGATGGTTTAGCGAAAGATGCTTCAAGAATTGCTAAAGCATCGGGTGTCACTATTCAGATTGATAAATCAGCGCTACTTGGTTTTGAAGCTGTACTTGAATTAGCAGCTTTGAGATTAGAAGTAACGCCAGAGAACTGGGTTCTATTCGGGGGAGAAGATCACGCTCTGCTTGCTACCTTCCCTGAAGGTGTTGAGATTCCCAAAGAGTTCAAGCCAATAGGTCGAGTGTTGCCACAGTCAGATCATCTTGTTTTGCTTGATGATTTAGAACTCCAAGCAAATGGCTGGGACTCTATTCGCGGCTAAAGCATTAGCCGTGTAATACAGAGTTGAGGGTGATTCCTTGACCCGTTCTTGGTAATACTTCAACTCTTCCATTGAGAGAGTTTCTTCTAAACAAAAGGTTAGGTAGAGAGCTTAGTTCAAGGGCTTTTACTGTTCTCTCTTCTCCACCATCAATGATGGTTACCTTGGTTCCTGCAGTTACGTATAGACCTGCTTCAACTACAGAGTCATCGCCTATAGAGATACCAATACCTGCGTTAGCTCCAAGCAGCGCTCGTTCACCAATCTGAACACGTTCTCTTCCGCCACCGGATAGTGTGCCCATGATTGAAGCTCCACCACCGATATCAGATCCGTTGCCAACAACAACACCCTGCGAGATACGTCCTTCAACCATGGCAACCCCTAATGTTCCAGCGTTGAAGTTCACAAAGCCTTCGTGCATGATTGTTGTTCCTGAAGATAGGTAAGCACCAAGTCTTACTCGGTTGGTATCTGCAATGCGGACACCTTTAGGAACTACATAGTCAACTAGTCTTGGGAATTTGTCTACCGAGTGAACTGTGATTCCACTTCTAGAAAGATTTGGCAGTAGTTTTTCATAATCTAAAACTGAAATAGGGCCAATTGATGAGAAAGCAACGATTGGCAGGTTCGGGTAGAGGTTCTCTAGGTTGATGGTGTTTGGCTTGACCAACAGGTGAGAGAGCAAGTGAAGTCTTAGGTATGCATCTGGGGTTGATGAAACTGGATCGTTTAGGTCAATCTCTGTTCTGACTGCCTTTACTTCTACGTTACGTCTAGGGTCTTTGCCGATAAGGGCATCAAAGTTTTTGTCCATGAGGTAAACCTCATCGCCAGTTGGAGCTGGTCCTAATTGAGGCCTTGGGTAGTAGGTATCCAAGATGGTGCCATCGGCTGCAATGGTAGCTAAACCCATACCCCAGGCTTTTGTAGGTGCGTCTAAATTATTCATCCCTACAAGGTTACAAGTAGGCTCGTAAGGTGAGTGTAAATCTTGATCTAAAAAGTGATGTCGTTGAGCTGACCCAAGTCATCTGTGACATTGAATCAGTCTCAGGTAATGAGAAGGAATTGGCTGATGCCATTGAATCAGCCCTGAAGCAGTATGGCCATCTAGAGGTAATCCGTGATGCCGATGCGATTATTGCTAGAACCAATCTAGGTAGAGACAAGCGAGTAGTTATCGCAGGACACATCGATACTGTGCCAGTTGCCGATAACTTACCTACCAAATTCATCAATCTTGAAAGATCTCATGTGCTCTGGGGCAGAGGAACAGTGGATATGAAGGCTGGAGTTGCTGTTCAACTAAAGCTCGCAGCTGCACTTGTTTCTCCTAATGTTGATGTGACCTGGGTGTTCTATGACCACGAAGAAGTTGATTCAGCGCTGAATGGTTTGGGGCGTATTGCTCGTAACCGACCTGAGTTACTAGAGAGCAGCTTTGCTGTTCTTTGTGAACCGAGCAATGCCCGGGTTGAGGGTGGTTGTAATGGAACCCTTAGAGCGGTCCTTAAGTTATCTGGAGTGAAGGCTCACTCTGCTAGACCTTGGATGGGCGAGAATGCTCTGCACAAGGCAGCAGTGCCTTTGGCAATCTTGGCCAATTATGTCCCTCAAGAGATTGAAGTTGATGGTCTTGTTTATCGTGAGAGTTTGAATGCAGTTCTGATGAACTCAGGTATTGCAGCCAACGTTATTCCTGATGAGGCTTTGATTACCGTCAACTATAGGTTTGCTCCTAGTAAGAGCAGTAAAGACGCTGAAGCTCATCTAAGAGAGCTGTTTGTCGGCTTTGATCTTGAGGTAACTGACTTTGCTGATGGGGCAAGACCTGGTTTAGACCTACCTGAAGCAGCTGCTTTTGTGGCTGCTACTGGAACAACACCGTTCCCAAAATATGGCTGGACCGATGTTGCTAGGTTCAGTGCCCTTGGCATACCTGCCGTGAATTTTGGTCCAGGTGACCCAAACAAGGCCCATGCTGACGATGAAGGTGTTGAGATTGACCAGATCTATGCTTGTGAAAAAGCCCTATCAGATTGGCTTTCAGCCTAAAAAGTAATCAAATGGATACCTCTGGTTTCCAACAGGCCCCAAATTAGCCCTAAAACCGTGGTTTAATAGAAGTTCCAAGTATCTAGGAGTCTCTAATGGCAGCAATGAAGCCACGTACCGGTGACGGTCCAATGGAAGCCGAGCGCGAAGCTCGCGGATTGATAGTTTTGCGTATTCCACTTGAAGGTGGCGGGCGACTAGTTATCTCAGTAAACGATGACGAAGTTGATCAGCTGAAGAAGGTACTTGCGGGTATCAAAAAGCGCTAAAAGATTTATAGATCTAACCACCTGAGCAATCAGGTGGTTTTTTCTTTAACTACTTCTTAGCAGCGAGGAGTAGTCCATCGCCAATAGTGCTAAGAGCTGGTGTGAATAGCCCCTGTAAGTTTATGAAATCTAATACTGTTCGGTATTCCTCAGTGTTGTCATCTCTAAGCACTTGGTCTGGGACTCGATCTCTCCATAGAGCGTGAGGAATTGCTAGAACACCACCGACTCTTAATAGACGATAGGACTCTTTGACTTGGGACAGCAAAGACTCAACATCGCCGTCAAGCAAAACTAGGTCGTAGGCTTCATCGGCAAGGTTCACTAAGACCTCACCTGATTTGCCATTAATCATTCGCAGTCTTGAATTCGGAATACCTGCTTGTTCGAAAGCTATCTTGGCTAAATCCTGATGCTGCATTTCAGTATCGATGCTGGCAAGCACTGAAGTGCTGCTGGCTAGCTGCAGCCAAAGTCCTGATACTCCTGCTCCGGTGCCGACCTCAACTAAAGCTTTGGCATTCATGCTGGAAACCAAGAGGGCTAAAGCTGAGCCAACAGATGGAGTAATTGATTCGATGCCCATCTCTTCTGCTCTGGCCCGAGCGCGAGCGATTACCTCGGGTTCCTGGTGGAACTCTTCGGTGTATTTCCAGCTGGATATCTTGTCAATCATGGGCTAGTTCGAGCATATCTATGGTTTGGCTTTATAGAAGGTAGGCGAGCAAGTAACCTTAAAGGGTGTTTGGACTAAGTAGCGAAAAGATATTGATCTTGCTGGTGCTTGCCCTATTTATCTTGGGGCCAGAGCGCTTGCCTCGCTACGCCAAATCTTTTGCTCAGTTCGTTAAGAAAATGAGAACTATGGCTAACTCCGCTCAAGCACAGATGAAAGATGAGTTAGGCGAAGGCTTTGAGGATCTGGACT
Organism: Rhodoluna sp.; assembly: GCA_044347325.1. Taxonomy (GTDB): domain Bacteria; phylum Actinomycetota; class Actinomycetes; order Actinomycetales; family Microbacteriaceae; genus Rhodoluna. Next base: position 5,156 of record JBIIXN010000034.1, read on the forward strand.
GGAAGAAACTAGATCCAAGACAGTATGACCCTAGAAGAATAATCCGTGAAGCACTCTTGGATGATTCTCCGGTTGTTAAACATGCAGATTTGAATCAAGTAAAGACGAAAAGCCAAACCAGGCTAAATCTTGGTGAAGCTCCACCTTTTGATAACGAAGCGACCTAGAGTCTTCTCATAATCTTTGAAAGCACGTTTAGTAGCGGTGCCATTTTGTTGTATTGGTGGCCACGGCTTGGGAATCTCAGAAGCCCCTTGTGAACACCGATTGCTTGTGCCTCAGTGTATTTCAAAAGACCATCAACACCGTTTCTTCTACCAAGACCAGAATTCTTCATTCCACCCATTGGAGTATCGAGGCTAGCGAAGGTAGCTCTGAATCCTTCATTGATGTTCACTGTTCCAGCCATGATTCGTTCAGCAACTTTCTTGGCTTCACGAGCATTTCCAATAACAGATGCGTTCAAGCCTTCGGTTGTGTTGTTAGCTAGCTCAACGGCTTCATCGATGGTGTCGTAACCATAGATCGCCACCACAGGACCAAACACTTCGTTAGCAAACATGTTCATCGAAGAGTCAACATCGGTCACGATAGTTGGTGCGTAGTAGTAAGGGCCTAGTTCAGGAAGAGCTTTTGCTCCTGCTAATACTTTGGCTCCCTTACGAACAGCATCATCAACAAAGCCTGATACTCGAGCTAGTTGATTTGCTCCAGTTAGAGTTCCGATGTCTAGGCTAAAGTCTCTGCTACTGCCAAGCTTTAGTTCATTTACCTTTTTAGCCAGGATCTCTTGGAACTGTTCTTTTAGGTTATTTGGAACGTAGGCACGTTCAATTGATACACAGAGTTGACCTGCGCTACCAAAAGCACCACCAATCAATGCTTCTGCTGCTTCACCTAGATCTGCTGAAGGAAGAACGATCAATGGGTTCTTGCCGCCAAGTTCAAGGCTGAACGGAATCAATCTTGCGGCAGCTCTTGCTCCAACGTGTTTTCCTGTTGCAGCGCTACCGGTGAATGCAATGTAGTCAGCGTTATCGGTAAGGGCGTTACCAACAGTTGCTCCATCGCCTGCAACAACAGTCCATAGGGCTGGATCTAATCCAGCTTTGATTGCCATCTGTCTTGCCTTTAGGCAAGTCAATGTTGTTTGGTTATCTGACTTCTGAACAACAGCGTTACCTGCCATAAGTGCAGGTAAGACTTCTAGCATGCAGAGAGCTAGCGGGTAGTTCCAAGGAGTAATGACTCCAACAACACCAACAGGAATATGGTTAACCCAAGTCTTGGTGATGATTGGAACACCAGCTCTGGTTTTCTTTGGCTTTAGAGCTTTAGGGCCAATCTTTGCGAAGTAACGAGCAGCTCCTAGGCCTCCGGCAATTTCTTCGAAAGCGTGAGCTCTAACTTTTCCTGTTTCAAGTTGAACGATGTCTAGAAGTTCTTCTTGGTCATCAAGGAGTAGATCGTGAAGTCTGTATAAGAACTTAGCTCTAACCTTTGGATCTGCTTTACCCCAAGCCTTCTGAGCAAATCTAGCTGCACTAACAGCAGAGGCTACCTGTTCAGCATTGTGTTGAGGCAGTTCATAGAACACTTGGCCGGTGTTTGGGTTAATCACTCCGACAGTCGTCGAAGTAGCGCCAAGGTGGGAAATAAGGTCTTTGATAGGAATAACGCTCATAACCGAAGTTTAGGCGATGTCTACTTTCAATGTGCGGTTACTAGGTGGCAACTTGGCTTCCCCCAGCAACTTCGCAATCTTTATCAGCTCAAGGGCTGCTGGGTCGGTTCTATTGGAAGCAACCAGCGGTATACCTGTATCAGAGCCTTCTCGAAGACTCACACTGATTGGCACCTTTGCAAGGAGATTAACTTCGGTGCCTGAGTACTCAGATAGTGCTCGGGCCACCTCTTGGCCTCCACCTGTCCCGAAGAGCTCAAGGACAGATCCATCAGGCATAGGTAATCCGCTCATGTTTTCAATGACACCGAAAATCTCTTGGCCTTGTTTATGCCCGGAAGAGCCACTTCTCTGAGCAACATAAGAAGACGCCTGTTGAGGGGTAGTGACAACGATGCTTCTGGCGTTAGGTAGAAGTTGTCCTACAGAAATAGCAACATCTCCCGTGCCTGGCGGCATGTCAATAAGCAGATAGTCAAGGTTTCCCCAGTGCACTTCAGTTAGGAACTGCTCAACTGCTTTGTGAAGCATTGGTCCTCGCCAAGCTACTGGTTCATTGCTTGGTAAGAACATGCCGATGGAGATTACTTTCACTCCATACGCAATAGGAGGCAAGATCATGTCATCAAGACGAGTAGGTCTATCTGTGGTGCCAAGCTGTGCTGGAATGCTGAAACCAAAGATGTCAGCGTCAAGAACTCCAACATCAAAGCCTTGGTTAGCAAGTTCAACAGCAAGGTTCACTGTTAGTGAGCTCTTACCAACTCCACCTTTACCTGAACCAATTAGAAATACTTGGGTAGAAGTGCCAACACCAAAAGGATTTGATTTAGGAGGCCGGCCACCGCGAAGTCTTTCCTTCAGAGAATCAAGTTCCTCTTTGGTCATTACCCCCATGATTACTTCAAGTTTTGACTGAGGGAATTCTTTGGTCAGAGCATCCCTTACTTGGCTCTCAATTTGCACAGCCTGAGGGCAATGGCTAACGGTTAGTTTGATTTCGACGCTGAAGTTATCTTCAGAGCCAGAAACTGCGCCAACCATGTCTAATTCGGTGATCGGCTTTCTAAGCTCAGGATCAATTACCTGGCTCAGTGCGCTAGAGATTCGACTCTCGAGATTGCTCATTATTGTCTTACTTTCAATGAGTAAATAGGTTTTGGTGCAGCAAGTGCATCAACCAAGCCCACTATTCGGACCATAAAGACTCTTGCAGCACTCACTCGTTAACCATAGAGCAGACGGCTAGACTCTGGCAGACTAGTCAAATGGCAAAGAAAAACTTACGGGGATTACAGGGTTCAATTCCAAACGGCTCAGCTGTTTCAGAGTTCAATGACTATAAAGATGCGGTTGCCTATGTTGAACGCATCATTTTGGGTGATTTCCCTGCTACCTCTATTGCCATAGTTGGAACAAACCTCACTTCTGTTGAAAGAGTTAGAGCACGAATTAGTTACGGCAGGGTAGCAGCCAGTGGCGCAGCAGCAGGTGTCTGGCTTGGCTTGCTGATTTTTATTTTGTTTGCATACAGCAGCACTCCAGCAACAGAAAATCCCGAGCCACTATTTAGCATTGGTTCAGCTTTGTTAGTTGGAGCTGGAGTTGGAATGCTCTTTCAAGTCATCCGCTTCAGTTTGGCCAAAGGCAAAAGAGGATTCGCTAGTGCTTCACAAATAGTTGCAGGTAAGTATGAAGTAGTTGTGCCTAGCGAACTAGTAAATGAAGCCAGTGCTGCCTACGAAAAAGGCACACTAGAGTCATCCAAATAGTTACAGGTCTAATTGGCTAGAGCCGAATAGCGCTACTTTTGAGGCTCTATCGCTTCAAACGGTATTAGATGTAGTTTCTTGACTGCAAGAATGTCTAACATTTCTTTGCCACCTTCATACTTGAATGAATAGACAGGTACTGACAGTAGTTTGTCTTCTGCATCATAAACCAAAGATTGTTGCCTTATAGCTTCTGTTGGCCTTACTTGAGATGGCAATGAACTTTCATATTCCTGCGGATGGGCATACCAGGTGTAGTCCATGATTCGCTGAGATGCTGATTCCGCGGAGATGAGTTCTACATCGCCAGATTTAACAAAAGTTACATTCCAGCCAGTCAACGTATCAATTTTTCCACCATCACCCCAAAAAATAGCCCAGTACATTCCTGATGCGACTCCGTCGATTTTCATGTCTACCTGAGTGCCAGGTTCATCATCAGTTGTTCTAATTACTCGGACATCATCTTCTGTAGTGGGAAAACCAAGTTCCGTGAACAGCTCAGCAGTTTTAGATTTAGCTTCCTCATCGCTCAAAATCGGGCCAGTGTACTCTTCGTATTGTTTACAGATGGTTGTCATCTCGTCCAATACTTCCTCAACAAGACATTTCCTGTCGTAAGGATCTTTGTTCGTGTATTGAAAATTCATTGCAGAATCCACACCAATGTCTAGCATTGCCTCTTTCGTATCTAAACGGTAGTTTGTGGGATTTCCATCGTTGACGTTAGGAGATGGGCTGTCTGGTTTGAATTCACCTTCGAGTTTAAAAACTTTTTTGAGCAATGTGCCTAGATACGCTACATCCGTTTTGTCTTCGAATCCATAAACAGATCCTTGACCAGCTTGCCCATCAAAACCTACATCCAGAATTGGGTAAGTGGCGTAACTGTCTTGGTAAAACCTGTCTGCATGCAAGCTCAAAACATATTCAGTTTTATTGCCTATTGCACCAGTTGCAAACAGAGTAACCAAGGTCACTGAGGTGATGAAAGCTATTGTGCTACTTGCAGCAGCGAAAATTTTGCTCGATGACTTAGGTTTTGCGTTATTACTCAAACTAGACATTTGTCTTCCCCAAACAATTCTCGTTCCCAGACAGCTTGGCTTGTTTCAATTATCTGGGTGTTACCTAGTAGCCTACGACTTTAGCTTTGCAACTTCTTCATCCAAGCTTCAATCTCTGCAGGTTTTCTCGGCAGAGCGCTACTTAGGTTCTTGACTCCTGTTTTAGTAACTAGAACGTCATCCTCAATACGAACACCGATACCTCTGAATTCCTTAGGAACGGTTAGGTCATCTTTGTGGAAATAGAGACCTGGTTCAATTGTGAAGATCATTCCCTCTTCAAGGGCCTTGTCGTGATACATCTCACGTCTAGCTTGTGCACAGTCATGAACATCTAGACCTAGGTGGTGACCTGTGCCGTGAATCATGTATCTTCGGTGCCACTGGTTCTCAGGCTTTAGAGACTCTTCGTAACCGCCCTTGTAGAAACCCCACTCAGCAGTTTTCTGGGCGATTACACGCATAGCTGTTTTGTGCATCTCTGAATATGTGACACCTGGCTTAGCCATTGCAAATACGGCATCAGCTGCATCTAGAACTGCTTGGTAGATCTCTTTCTGAATCTTGCTGAACTTACCGTTGATAGGAAGTGTTCTAGTGATGTCAGCGGTGTATAGGCTATCTACCTCAACACCAGCGTCTAGAAGTAGTAGTTCGCCTGGCTTTACTGGACCGTTGTTGATGATCCAGTGCAGTGTGCAGGCGTGGTTTCCTGCAGCAGCGATTGTTTCATAACCTAGGTCATTACCTTCGGCTCTAGCCTGAGCAAAGAAAGCACCTTCAACAATTCTTTCTCCACGAGGATGCTTAGTCGCTGCCTTTAGGCTCTTCACAACAGCTTCGAAACCTAGAACAGATGCATCAACCGATTTCTGCATCTCTTTGATCTCGTATGAGTCTTTGATAAGTCGAAGTTCGCTAACGAACTCAACAAGTGCTGTGCTCTTTTCTATGGTTAGCACTAGCTTCTTATCGAATGCCTTTAGGTCTTCCTTGTATTTAGCAAGTGACTTGGTTGGAATACCCAAAAGAGCAGAGACGTGCTTTAGACCTGGACGTGAACCAACCCAGAATTCACCAATTGCAGAGTTTGCAAAGAATTCGTCAGTGTTCTTTCCCGCTGTCTCGCGGAAGTAAAGGACTGACTTAGCAGTCTTACCTCTTGCATCGATTACTAGAACTGAATCAGGAACTGTTGCTGAACCCCAACCTGTTAGGTGAGCAAAAGCAGAGTGAGCTCGGAAGCGGTAGTGAGTGTCGTTTGAACGAGGGATTTCACCACCGGCTGGAATTACAAGAACCTTGCCTTGGAATGCCTTAGCAACGGTTTCTCTTCTCTTCTTTGCGAAAGGAGCGACCTTGTCTTGGGCTGGAAGTTTGGAGGTATCTGGAGCCCAGTTACTGCCAATGTATTTAACAAATTTGTTGCCAGTAGGTCTGTGTGATCTAGCTGAACCTCGGGCGGTTAGTTTCTCAGTTGCGTCTTTGCTCATAAAAAGTATTCTGCCAGTTTTCTCACAGAACTGTCGGTGGTTACCTGTATCTTGAAAGAGTAGGAAAGGAATCGTTATGAAAATAGATCTCCATATCCATTC
>JBIIXN010000035.1:0-11098 GCA_044347325.1 Rhodoluna sp.
CTGTCCATCTTTGAGGGTTTATACCGCGGCGATCAGGATGCTAGACGTGAGAGTGATGACAACCTCGAGGATTACAACAACCCAATTGGTCGTCTGAATGAGGCGGTTAGAAGAGCAGAGCTAAAAGTTAGAAGACAAGCTCTGGTAGCGCTTGGAAAGATCACTGACCTAGGAGACGACATCAAGGATGGACTTGATGAGCTTCGTGCTGATGTTCTCAAGCAGGCTAAGGAAGTTGATAAGAAAGTCCGAAAGCGTGTCAAGAAGACCGTGAATAAAGCCAAGAACAGATTAAAGAGAACTGACGAATAGACTTTGTTTGTAGGTTGGGGGAGTTAGCTCAGCCGGTTAGAGCAGCGGACTCATAATCCGTCGGTCGCGGGTTCAAGTCCCGCACTCCCCACCATGTTTTGGCACGCGCTGCCAAGAATTGGTTGTCGCTATATCTGAAGCAAATCTGTTCGTCGCCTGCTCCTTTGGCTTTGGAAAATAAGGTGTTTTGGCAACGATTCGGACACAATCGTAGACATCAATGGTAGGCACATTTGTTCGTTAGAGCCAACTTGCTAGGCTTTTTCTAAATCCATAGTTGGGCAACGCCAGCATGGTCATGTCGAAGGAGCTTCAGTGAACGAACGTCCATGGTTAGCGCATTACTCAAAGGGTGTTCCAAAGGACATCGATACAGTTCTCTTCTCCAATCTTGCAGAACTAGTTCGTGAGGCTGCAGGAAAGTATTCAAAGACCGTAGCGTTCACACAAGTAATGCCAAATGGTATGAATGGATCTCTGACATACGCTCAGATTGACCAGTATTCGGACCAGTTCGCTGCTTACCTAAGAGAAGACCTAAAGCTCTCAGCAGGCGATCGTGTTGCAGTCCAAATGCCTAACTGCCTAAGCTATCCAATCGTTGCCTTCGGTATCTTCAAAGCTGGACTGGTGCTTGTAAACACCAACCCGCTATACACACCAACAGAGATGATTCACCAGTTCACTGACTCAGGAGCCAAGGCACTTGTGACTATCGACATGTTTGCTGATCGTCTTCCTAAGGTGCTGCCAAGTACTTCAATTAAGTCAGTTGTCACAGTAAGAATTTCTGAATACTTCCCGCCTGTCATTCACGGAGTGATTAGAATGACTCAAAAGTTCTGGCAGAAATCACTTCCTAAGGTGACAAGTCCTGTGACAGATTTCAAGACAGCTCTTGCAGTGGGTTCAAAGTCTTTGAACAAAGATTCATTAGATAAATACTTGAAAGATGTTGACTCTTCGACAGTTGCTGCTTTGCAATACACCGGTGGTACAACAGGTGTGTCAAAAGGCGCAATGCTCTCTCACGGCAACCTAGTTACAAACACACTTCAGATGATCACCATGTGTGGCGATTACATGAGACCAGGCAAGGAGATTGTAGTTACCGCTCTACCGCTGTATCACATCTTTGCCTTCACCATCAACCTGCTTGGTTTCTATCACATGGGAGCTAGGAACCTTCTAGTTCCAACCCCGAGACCACCAAGCAACCTGAAGCGTGTGTTCGAAAACTATAAGGTGACTTGGATGACTGGAGTTAATACTCTTTTCAATGCTTTGTTGAACGAACGCTGGTTCCAAGATGGACCTCCTAAGCACCTGCGTGCATCAGCAGCTGGAGGTATGGCTCTACACGATTCAGTATCAGAGCGTTGGAGAAAAGTAACAGGGACCCCAATTGTTGAAGGCTACGGTTTGACTGAGTCTTCACCAGTGTTGACCTTCAACCCACTAGATGGTGGTGGAAGAGACGGCACTATCGGTGTTCCAGTTCCTTCCACATACATCAAACTTGTTGATGAAAAGGGAACTGAAGTCAAGGTAGGTGAGCCAGGGGAGTTGCTTGCTAAAGGTCCTCAGATCATGCTTGGTTACTGGAATAACGAAGCTGAATCAGCCAAGGTTCTCAAGGGTGGCTGGCTAAAGACTGGCGACATGGCAACTGTTGATTCAGATGGCTTTTTCACAATCGTTGATCGCAAGAAGGACATGATTCTTGTCAGCGGTTTCAACGTTTATCCAAACGAGATTGAAGAGAAGATCGCTCAACTTGAAGGTGTTCAAGAAGTTGGTGTAATCGGTATCCCTGATGAGAAGAGCGGAGAGAGGGTAAAGGCTTACATTGTTGCTGGAACCTCTGCACCAACAGCTGAGCAGGTCATTGCGCACTGTCGAGAAGATCTCGCTGCATACAAAGTTCCAACTGCAATTGAGTTTGTTGACGAACTTCCAAAGAGCCCAATCGGCAAGATTCTAAGAAGAGAACTTAGAGCTCAAGTTATCGCCGCCAGTGATGCAAAGAAGGGTAAATAATGATTACCAACGCAATGATTTGGGTTACTGAGGCAGTCAAAGAGCCAACTGTAATCACACCTTTCGAAGAAGCCCTGCTAGCAGGTCTCGTATTCATCATCATGTTCGGTCTTGGAGCAACGCTTACTCCTAAAGATTTCAAGTTAGCAATCAAGAAGCCAGCTGGTCTAATAATCGGTTGGGTTTGCCAGTTTGGAATCATGCCGCTTCTTGCTTACTTCCTCGTCATAACATTCCTTATGCCGCTCGAAACAGCTAGCAATAAAGATGTTCTCTTTATTGCCATTGGAGCTCTGTTGATGGGAGCAGTTCCTGCTGGAACTACCTCAAACATTTTTACTTACTTCTCTAAAGGAAATCTTGCTTTGAGCGTGATGATGACCGCTAACTCAACACTTTGGGCAATTATCATGACACCATTAGCGCTCTTCGTTTATGGTGGCTTCCTTTTCAAGGACGCAGAAGTTCAGATTCCAACTGAAAACATTGTTCGCACCTTGGCTGTTCTTCTTGTGCCGGTTGTTGTGGGTATGGTGATCCGTAAGTACTCAGCAAACATCGGAGCAATTCTTGAGCTCATGGGTGGTTTCTTCGGGCTCTTCTTCATTGTTTTCTTGATGGCTACATGGGTTCCAAGGAACTGGGTTCTATTGACCTCAACCAACTGGCAGACCTATGTTGTGGCTATCGGTCTAGGCCTATTCGGTATCCTTATCGCTTACCTAATAGCCAAGGCAATCAGAGTCCACCCTGCTAACGCCAGAACCATTGCTCTAGAGACTGGTATCCAGAATGGTCCTTTGGCCGTTGCGATTATCCTGGTGACTTTCCGAGGCAACGCAAATATTGACCAGATCCTCTTGGTTCCTGCCCTGTACTCACTATTCATCGTGATTATCTCTACCTTTGTTACCTTCTGGTTTAGAAGAGCTAACATCGCTCAGGAGCAGAAGATTCCTAACCTTCTGTAAACGTTTTGCAGAAACTAGACAGTTTTACCTGTTTGCATCGCGAGCTAGTTCTAGAACATGCGCTAACTGAAACATATTCAGGCATTAGCTCGAATTGAGATACAGATTGCTCTGTAAACAATGGAAAGTTAGTCAGATCACCTAGAAAGTACAGATTCGCCTGTGAATCGGTTCATGTTCTGTGTGTATGTAATCGTTATCATAATGCGACCGTTTTTGGCCTAAAAGTACTCTGCCCCAAGACTCCGAGGTGTTAGTTTTTTACTTAATCTGATTGCCATTGGTGTCAGAGAACCTAAAACTAACCGGAGGCATTGAAAAATGAATCGTCAAATCAAGCGTGCTCTTGGTACAGCAGCTGCTCTATCTCTAGGTCTTGCTGGCCTAGTTGGTGTTGCAGCCCCTGCACAAGCAAACGCAAGCACTACATTCAAGATCCACCTAAACGTCCCTAAGGAAGTTGCCCAGGACTGGAACATCTGGTACTGGAACACTGGTAGCGGCGACGTTGGCCCAGTAAACAACACCATTGGCGAATCAACTGTTGCTGGTGTCACAAAGGACTGGACTCCTAACTTCGTAGGCGAAGATGCTTACGGCGCTTTCGCTGAGTTCACACTTCCAGTGTCTCTAACAGCTCTGAACAACGTGCTTCGCACAACAGAGTCATGGGATGGCCAGGACGCAACTGCTGCAGTTGCTGACGACCCTTCAACACCAGACACTGACGAGTCAGTTCCAGCAAAGCCTGCAATTCCTGCTTCTGACAAGCCTTTCGGTGGAGACAACATCTTCCCAGCTGGTGAGTCATGGTGGAACGTCCACACAGGCAAGCGCGAGTACCCAGCAGTTGTTGAGTACAAGGTGCACCTAAACATGCCTCTAAAGACCGCTCAGGCACAGGGTTGGAACCTATACAGCTGGAACACAACTGTTGCAGCTCCTCTTCTAAAGGACTATGTAGTTTCAACCAGCAAGGTTGTAACCACAATCGTCAAGAAGAAGCCAGTCAAGAAGACTGTTGTTACCAAGACTTACCCTTACAGGGGTAAGGTCAAGAATGACACCACTGGTTGGCCATTCGTAGGCGAAGACAAGTACGGTGCTTTCGCAATCGTCAAAACCATGGGTGTTTACTCAGGTAGCACAGGTCTTGTTCTTCGTAGATCACAGCCAGACAACGACTGGGCAGGTGTTCAGTCAGGTGACTACAAGTGGACTGACGGAAACTCAAACGGTCTTCCAAAGATCGGAACATCAATGTGGATTGGACTAGGCACTAACGAAGTTCACTACAGCGTCCCTACATTTGTTGGTCGTTACGGTGCAACAGCAGCTTTCTCTAACGGAAACCTTACTGTTACCCCAGTTCGTCCAGCGCACCCAGCAATGAGGGGTATGTTCCCAACAAAGATCACCGTGACTGCGAAGAAGGGTCCTACTACTAAGACCTGTACTATCCAGAACAACGTCACACAGGCTACATTCGCAGGAGCTACATGGGCTTTGCCTACAAGCTGCGCAATGGCTGTAACAGCGTCTCCTGATGAAGATCAGACTTGGGAAGTTTATGTCCAGGCTGAGTCAGTTGTTGGAAAAGGCCCTGGTGCGACAGACAAGCCAAATGCAAAGGTAGTAGTTCCAAAAGGCTAATACCCCTGCATTGATCTAGTAAAAACTGGGCCCTAACGCTGTTGGGGCCCAGTTTTCTGTTAAAAGTGTAAGAGAATGGAAACGATTACATAACGACTCGTGTTACCTAAGGTTTCAGGCAGATAGCCCAAATTAGGGTAGTAGTAAGCAATAGAAAGGCCCCCAGTTGTCCAATATTTCAACTCTTGTCAAAAAGACTGTTCTCCCGATCCTTCTAGCATTCGCTCTAGTAGCACCGGTCCCAGCCATTTCCTCAAGTGCTAGTGCAGCTGGAGCCTGCCCTACAGCTAAGTGTGCAAGCCTCACCGTTCACTACAAAAGAACTAGCGGTAGCTATTCTGACTGGGGCCTATGGCTCTGGGCAATCAAGGGAGTAAACCTACCTGCTACTCAGGTGACCCCATTCTTCTCAAACGTTGTAGACAGCAAGGGTTACGGACTTATCAATACTCAGGTACCGATCAGCGATGGCGTAACCCAGCTTGGACTAATTCCTCGTCTGAAGTCTGGTTGGACTAAAGATGTTGATCTAGACCGTATCGTCAATCTAGACGAAAACAGCTCTGCTGAGATCTGGATCCAGCAGAACGATGGATACATCTACACCAACGACAGTTTCATCATCCCGCCTGAAATGTGGGGAGCTTCAATTGAGACCTTGAGAACGATCAAGGTAACTCTCAGCCGTGCAAATGGAACAGCAGGACCTGGCTTCTCGCTTACAGGTGACGGAGCACCAGCTATTGTTTCAGCAGAAAAGATTAAAGACTTAAACAATGGGCAGACCTCTAGCAACAAGCAGTGGTTGATCACAACCGCAACAGATATTCCTCTGGGTTCAACAATTATGGTGAACCACACAGATCCAGACCCAACTCGCGTATTTGGCTCTCGTCAGATTGTTGCAGCTGGTGTCTTCACTTCTCCTGAATTCGTTGAAGCATACACATACACAGGTGATGATCTAGGAAGTACTTACTCTTCAGCTAAGACAGACTTCAGAGTTTGGGCTCCAACCGCCAGTGAAGTTTCTCTTGTGACTTATGCAAGTGCGACAACTCCAAAGAACCAAGGCACCGTGACTCCTATGACGAGGAGCGTTAAGGGAACCTGGACCGCTTCTCTATCAGGAGACCGCCACCTTCAGGTTTACATGTACCGCGTAACTGTAGGCGGCAAGACAGATGACGCTGTTGACCCATATGCTCGTTCAGTTACAGTCAATGGTGATCGTGGTGTAGTTATTGATCTTGCAAAGACCAACCCAACCGGCTGGTTGACTCACAAGAAGCCTGCATTCTCAGGACGAGCTGTTGACTCAGTAATGTATGAGCTGCACGTAAGAGATGCTTCTATTGATGCAAACAGTGGTGTAAGAGCTGAGAACCGCGGAAAGTTCAGAGGCCTTGCTCAGCTTGGAACCACTATCGGTTCAGGAAAGACAAAAGCTTCTACTGGACTAAGTTTCTTCAAGGAAATGGGTGTAACACACGTTCAGCTTCTTCCGATGTATGACTATGCATCAGGTGGAGACGAATTGAACCCAGTGTTCAACTGGGGTTATGACCCAGAGCACTTCAACGTTCCAGAAGGTCAGTACTCAAGCGATCCAACAAACCCTGTTGCAAGAATTAGGGAATTGAAGGAAGCTGTTCAGGCTTTCCACACAAATGGTATGCGTGTAACCATGGACGTAGTTCACGGTCACGTGGCTAGCGCAACTGAATTTAGCCAGGCAATTATTGTTCCAGGTTACTGGTTCAGAAAAGACGCTAACGGCAACCTAACCAATAGATCTGGTTGTGGAAACGACACTGCAACAGAGCGCCCAATGGTTCGTAAGTTCATTGTTGACTCATTCAAGTACTGGACCAGAGAGTACAAGCTCGATGGTTACAGAATTGACCAGATGGGTCTTTGGGATGTCAAGACCGTTAACGATTCAGCTAACGCAATTCGCGCAATTGAGCCTGCTGCAACCATCATCGGTGAAGCATGGAGCATGGGTGGTGACAGCGGTCTTCCTCAGGGTAACCAAAGTCAGCTATTGAACATGCCAGGTGTTGGTGCATTCAACGATGGAATTAGAAACGGTGTCAAGGGATCTCCTGATGGTACTTCTGATGGTGGTTACGTCAATGGAAACACTGGCGCTATCAACGCAGTAAAAGCTGGAACTATCGGCCACTCAAGTGCAGACAAGATTGTTGTTCCTTGGTTGGTTCTTGATGCAGGACAGTCAGTTAACTACGCAGAAGCTCACGACAACAAGACTTTGTTCGACAAGCTTTGGTCAGTCAACAACCAGCAGTCACTTCCTGCGGTTGTTAAGCAGCAGCGACAGATTGGTGCCTTGATTCTTCTAGCACAGGGAACCCCATTCATTCAGGCTGGTCAAGAATTCTTGAGAAGCAAGGATGGTGACCACAACAGCTACAACTCATCTGACCAGGTCAACAGCTTGAAGTGGCCTGAGCGTGTGAAGCACAGATCAACCGTTGACTACCACAAGGGTTTGATTGCTCTTCGTAAGGCTCACCCAGCTTTCAGAATGAGTTCACCAGCTGCCATTTCAGCGAACCTAAAGTTCCTGAATGCTCCTGATGATGTTCTTGCTTACTCACTGAATGGTAAGGCGGTCAAGGACAAGTGGGCGACCATCGTGGTTATCTCAAACCCTAACTCAACCTCAAAGAAGGTAACTCTTCCTTCAACAGGTAACTGGAATGTTGTAGTGAACGGTGATAAAGCCGGAGTTACAACACTCTCAGTGCTAAAGAAAACAAAAGTCGCTACAGTAGCTGCTAACAGCACGTTAGTAGTGTGGCGATAGATTTCGAAACTACCTCAACTGGGGTAGCAAAATTGGATAACAGAAAGTAAGGAATAGGGAAATGAAGACAACAACTAGAAAAGTAGTTGGTTTATTCACAGCACTATCAGTAATCGGTGCTGGTTTCACAGCTGCTACGCCCGTATCAGCTGCATCAGAACTAGTGATCTGGGCCGACAAAGGTACTCTTGACACCATCAAGGCTCGCGTTGGTGCTTGGGACACTGCTAACCCAGAGTTCACAGCAAAGCTTGTTGAAAGAGACTTTGGAACTGTTCGTGAAGTTCTAAAGACTGCTGTTCCTGGTGGAACTGGACCAGACATTCTTGCTGGTGCGGCTCACGACTGGATCGGTAACCTTGCAGCTGCAAACGTGCTTACTCCAATTGACCAGTACCTTCCAGCTAACTTCAAGGACGACTTCGTTCCTGGAGCTTTGCAGGCTATGAAGTACAACGGTAAGTACTACGGAACTCCTGGTTGGACTGAGAACATCGCGATTCTTCGTAACGTCAAGAAAGCACCTAAGCCATTGAAGTCAGTTAACGACATCAAGGATGGCGAGCTTGGCATCAACTACGACGCAACAAACTCAGACCCATATCACATGTACCCATTCCAGACCATGTTCAATGCGCCTGTCTTCTCAATGGATAGCAAGGGTGACTGGACTAACAAGGTAGGTATGGGTGGAGCTAACGGAGCTGAATTCGCCAAGTGGCTAAAGCTCAAGGGAACCAAGTTCTTTGGCCCGCCTTCAAACGCGAAGATTCTTTGCGACTTCCTAAACCCAACTAAGACAACCACAGTTAAGGGAAAGAAAGTCACAACTGGAGCAATCAAGTACTGGGTAACTGGCGCTTGGAACATCAACGCAATTGAAGCTGGTGCTGGTGGTTGTAAGACCGGTCTAAAGGCGGTAGAAGGTTATGCAATTGATCCATTCCCAACAGGACCTACCGCTCAGAAGCTAAAGCCAAAGCAGTTCCTTGGTATTCGCGGCTACCTAATGATGGCTTCAAAGCCAGGTAACCCAACCAACGTACCTGCTGCGGTGGACCTAATGAGATGGATGTCATCAGAGCAGGTTCAGTTCAACCTGTATGACAACTTCAACAAGACTCCGGCTAACAAGGCTGCGCTAAACCGAGCAAAGGACAACCCAGTTGTTGCTGGTTTCGCTAACGCTGCTAACACAGTGCCGATGCCTAACTCACCTGCTATGGCTGCTGCGTGGACAATCTGGGGTAAAGCTCAGACTCGCATAATCCAGGGTAAAGAGGCTAAGCCAGATGTTGCTTGGGCCAACATGGTGAAGGCTTTGCAAAAGACAATCGATACATCAAGTAAGTAACTAAGCGGTGCTGGGTGGGTGTCTTCATTCGATTGGAGACACCCACCCTTCCGTTGTGTTCAGATCACTGTATGAAATAGGGAATAGGTAATCAAATGGCGACTAAGAAGCTAAAAGCTTGGGGAGAATCATCACCAAGTTTTTCAGGCACCTTATGGAAACTTGGTGTTTTAGGAACTGTAGACGCTATTGCAGTGACAATGATCATGGTTCTTATTGCTCAAGAGCTCATGGTCCAAGCTGTTCTAAGCATTTTGGTGCTTTTAATCGTTAACTGGATTTACCTGCGTAAGGGTGGTCTACCAGCTAAGTACCTAACACCAGGAGTTCTGTTCCTTATTGTTTTCCAGGTTTATGTCACTATGTTCAGCGGTTACACCGCCTTCACAAACTATGGAAGTGCGCACAACGGTGACAAAGCCTTAGCAATTCAAACAATCAAGAACGCGGCTTACCGCATCGTCGATGGCCCTGACTACACAATCAACTTGGTCAAGGACGATAGCGATGGTTCTAGAGCCTTCTTGATGACAAACAACGTCAATGGAAAAGTTTCTATTGGTAAAAACGGTGAACTACCTATACCTCTAGGCGATAACCAGTTCACTTTGAGCACAGAGTGTGCCGATAAATATGCTGAAGATACTGAAACTTGTCCTAAAGCAGCTCTGAGAGCAGTTGGTTATACAACGCAAGATGCAAATAACTTGTCCTTCGTGGATAAGGCTAAGTATCTTGAAATCAGAGTAATTACTGATCCTGCCAACCCGAATGTTGGTCTCAGAACTTCAGAGTTCACAATCGCACTTCCGTCGGAATCCACTCTGGTTTATGACGAGATTGCTGACACTTTCACTGCTCTTGTTGATGATGATTACGGCGTTTACTATGCAGGTGATGTCTTCAAGCCGGCAGAGGATGGCTTCTACAGACTTGATGGTGTGCTTGAAAGCGCGAAACTTGATGGTGGTTGGCGAGTTGAAGTAGGACTTAAAAACTTTGAAACTATCTTTACCGATGTTCAACTCAGAGACCCATTGATCAAGGTTATTTCTTGGACCTTTATTTTTGCAATCTCAACCGTTTTGACAACATTTATTCTTGGTTTGTTCATTGCTTTGGTATTCAACCACGAGAAGCTGCGTGGGAAGAAGTTCTATAGGCTCGTGATGATTCTTCCTTACGCGTTCCCAGGATTCCTTTCTGCATATGTTTGGGTCGGTCTTCTAAACCGCGAGAATGGCTTTATAAATACCGTTATTTTTGGTCAGACGCCTGGATCTGAAGCTAACTTCCCTTGGCTCTTGGAAGAAGGGCCAGCCCGCTTGGCTGTGCTCTTAGTTAACCTATGGCTTGGCTTCCCATACATGTTCTTGATCACTACAGGTGCCCTTCAGTCAATTCCTTCAGAGCTAAATGAGGCAGCTGAAATTGATGGGGCTACAGGGTGGCAGAACTTTAGATTGATTAAGCTTCCCTTGCTACTTATCTCTATTGCTCCGCTGTTGATAGCTTCGTTTGCTTTCAACTTCAATAACTTCACGATTATCTATCTACTTACCAAAGGTGGCCCGGCAGACTCGGGAATCACTGATTATGACGTAGGTGGTACGGATATCTTGATTACCTTCGTCTACAAGATTGCGTTCTCCGGTACGGGTCAGAACTTTGGTTTGGCAAGCGCCTTCTCGATCCTGATTTTCGTCGTCGTCGCAACTATTTCGTTAATCAGCTTTAAGAGAACTAAGAAGTTTGAGGAGATCGTCTAATGAGCGTTGCAATAAAGAATAGAAGACCATTCAACATTTTTCGCTGGTTCTTTAGCACCGGTTGGCGTCATCTTGTAGGAATAGCAGTTTGTACTTTTGCGATTTTCCCAATTCTGTACATCTTGTCGACCTCTCTCTACCCGAACAACGACATCAACAACACCAC
>JBIIXN010000007.1:0-40840 GCA_044347325.1 Rhodoluna sp.
GCTACTCTTCAAATTCAATAAGCATGGTGCCTGCAGGAACTGTTGCCCCAACTGCTACGTGAATCTTCTTGATGACTACGTCTTTGACTGCGTTCTGAGGAGATTCCATCTTCATGGCTTCGAGAACTAGTAACTGCTGACCTGCGGCTACCTTCTCACCTTCAGCAACTGCAATCTTTACAACAGTTGCCTGCATCTGAGCAGCTAGGTGCTTACCTGAGTCAATCTGAACGTCAGTGTGAGCTTTGCGCTTGGGGGCGTGAGCTGCTGGTTTAGAGCCACCCTGCAGGAAAAGCTGCTTAGGAAGACTGACTTCAATACGCTTGCCATCAATTTCAACAACAACGCTGTTACGGGCTGGTGCTTGAGATCCTGATTGGGATACTCCTGACCAAGGCTCGATGTCGTTGTTCCATTCGGTTTCAATCCAGCGGGTGTAAATGCTGAACTTGCCTTTAGAACCAATGAATGCTGGGTCGTTCACAATCTTGCGGTGGAAAGGAAGAACTGTTGGCATACCTTCGATATGCATTTCAGCCAGAGCTCTTCTAGATCTCTCTAGAGCTTCTTGTCTTGTTGCGCCGGTAACAATCAGCTTTGCAATCATTGAGTCGAATGAGCCGGAGATTTCAGATCCTGCTTCAACACCGGTGTCCACGCGAACACCAGGTCCACCTGGGACCTTGAAGGTGTGAACTGAACCTGGTGCTGGCATAAAGTTTCGACCAGCATCTTCACCGTTGATTCTGAATTCAAAAGAGTGACCTGTGACTAGTGGGTCACCGTATTCAAGCTTGCCGCCTTCAGCAATTCTGAACTGTTCGCGAACTAAGTCAAGACCAGTTACTTCTTCAGATACTGGGTGTTCAACCTGCAGACGAGTGTTGACTTCAAGGAAGGAGATAGTTCCATCTTGAGCAACTAGGAACTCACAAGTTCCAGCTCCTTGGTAACCAACTTCTTTGAGGATTGCTTTTGATGAGTCGTAAAGTCTTTTGATTTGATCTTCAGTTAGGAAAGGAGCTGGTGCTTCTTCAACAAGCTTCTGGTGTCTTCTCTGCAAGGAACAGTCTCTAGTTGAAACAACAACTACGTTGCCGTAGGCATCTGCTAGACACTGAGTTTCAACGTGACGTGGTTTTTCTAAATACTTTTCAACAAAACATTCGCCTCGACCAAAAGCTGCAACTGCTTCACGGGTAGCAGAGTCAAAGGCCTCTGCGATTTCTTCTTTGTTGTGGACAACTTTGATTCCACGGCCACCGCCACCGTAGGCAGCTTTGATGGCAATAGGTAGTCCGTGCTTGGCTACGAACTCAAGAACTTCTTCTGCTCCGGTTACTGGGTTTAGTGTTCCTGGGGCTAGAGGAGCGCCTACCTTTTCAGCAACATGACGAGCAGATACTTTGTCACCTAGTTGATCGATTGCCTTCGGTGATGGACCAATCCAGATGATGCCTGCATCGATTACTGCTTGAGCGAAACTAGCGTTCTCGGCTAGGAAGCCGTAGCCAGGGTGAATGGCGTTAGCGCCTGATCTTTTGGCAATGGAAAGAATCTTCTCAATTACAAGATATGTCTCAGCGCTGGTTTGACCATTAAGAGCGTAAGACTCATCAGCCATGCGGCTATGCATAGCGTCACGGTCTTGGTCGGCATAGATGGCAACCGTCTTGATACCGGCATCTTTAGCGGCTCGAATGATTCGGACAGCGATCTCACCGCGGTTAGCAATGAGGACTTTGGTTATCTTGGCTGATTTTGAGGCAGTCATAAGGCTTAAGCCTACCTATTTACTGCTCCAAAGGCTCGGGTAATCGACCCCAAGCTTGATGCAAAGCTCCCTGAGGGTAGGCAAACTAAGGCCAACAACGGTATGAGAATCACCCTCAATAGCCCTAATAAAGGCCCCACCAAGGCCATCTATGGTGAATGCACCTGCTACTTTGAGGGGTTCTCCGGTGCCCACATAGGCCAAAACTTCTGAATCTGAGAGGTCTGCGAAGTGAACTGTGGTGTTTGTGGCCTTGCCAACAGCCTCAGGATTAGGGCTTTTCTCACGGTTATCAATGAGCCAATGACCGGTGTATAGCCTGCCTGAGCGCCCTCGCATGGCTTTCCAGCGTGCGATCGCTACCTGAGCCTCATGGGGTTTGCCTAGGGATTCACCATCTAGATCCAATGAGCTATCGCAGCCAATGATTAGAGCACCTTGAGCATCTGGGTGATTTATGACTGCTTCGGCTTTTGCTCTAGCCAGAAGCAGAACCATGTCTTGGGTGTTTGTAATCTCCCCAGATTCAAGCCCTTGCTGAGTTAGTAGTTCTTCATCCACTCCAGGGGAGATGGTTAAAGGTTCTATGCCACCATCACGAAGCAGGCGCAGGCGGGCTGGGGAAGTTGAGGCTAAAACTAGTTTGGTCACAGGTCCAGACTACCTAAGTAGGTATGGAACACTTGTGTAGTGAATAAATCAACTAACTGGTTTGGCCAGATATTAGAGCTCGATATCGAGAAGGTAGCCCATGGCGGTATCTTCGTAGCCAGACATGAGGGCAGGGTTGTTTTTGTTTCCCACGTGTTGCCGGGGGAAAAAGTCAAAGCAAAGGTTTATGAAGATAAGGGCGGCTCTTTCTGTCGTGCAGAGCCAACTGAGATTCTTGTTGCTTCACCAGATCGTGTGAAGCACTTCTGGAAAAATGCTGAGCAAGCCGGTGGTGCTGAGTTTGGTCATATCAAACTATCTGCTCAACGTGAATTGAAAGCAGATGTTCTATCTGAGGCACTGCAGCGCTTTGCTGGAATCGAGATGAGAGTTCCTGTTATTGCAGCTCCTGGTGATGATGAAAACAATGGTTTGGGATATCGAACTCGTATTCAGTTACATGTGAATGAAGATGGTGATGTCGGTCCATACAAGGAACGCACGCACGAAGTAGTTCGAGTGAAGACATTACCTTTAGCCGTTCCTGAGATTCAAGAACTAGGTTTGCATGTAAAGAACTGGCAAGATGTCTCAAAGATTGAGATTGCATCCTCTAGTACTGGCCAGATCCAATACACAGTTGATAAGAAGCTCAAAGGTGAAGAAAAGTTCTTAGAGCGTGCCGGTGGTCGAACCTTTAGATTATCTGCGGGAGCGTTCTGGCAAGTTCACAAAGAGGCAGCAAACATGCTGGCTAAAGAAATAGTTCTTATGACCAAAGCTGAAGGCTTTGATAAGAATGCTCAGAACTATGACCTCTATGGTGGTGTTGGCTTATTCAGCGGTGCTTTAGCTGCTGCCTACGGACTAGATATTCAAATCACAACTGTTGAAGCCAGCAAGAGTGCAGCAGAAGATGCCAGAAGAAACCTGATTGATATCAAAGGTGCGAAATCAGTTGCTACCCCGGTTGAAAGATTCCTAGACGAGCTTGCTTCTCACGGTCCACTAAAGCCAAAAAGCACAGTAATCATTGACCCACCTAGATCAGGGGCAGGCAAGCACGTCATCGAAAGACTTCTGACTCTAGCTCCAGATCACCTAATCTATGTCGCCTGTGATCCGATTGCAGTAGCTAGAGACTTGGCTCCACTTACCCAAGCTGGATACAAAATAGCTAGCATTAAGGCCTTTGACCTTTTCCCACACACTCATCACTTTGAGACGGTGGTGAGCCTGGTCCGATGAGTTCAAGCCAAGACCCAATCACCATAGCAATCGTGGATGACCACGATTCGGTGAGGCTTGGCGTTAAAGCAGGAGCTCAAGAAGCAGGCTATGTTGTTTTAGATCATGCTGACTCAGTTGAAGCACTTCTTTCTAAGCTGAAGGAAAAACCTAAGGTAGTTGTCTTAGATCTTTCTTTGGCTGATGGGTCAACTCCAGCAAGCAATGTGAAGAAACTTGTTGAGTATGGAACTAGGGTTCTGATTTACTCCATAGCCGATAACAAAGACAAAGTGAACGAGGCCCTTCGAGAGGGTGCTGAAGGTCTTGTTGCTAAAAGCCAGGACATGAGTTACCTCTTCGAAGCCATCAGGCTAAGTGCTAATGGAATTACCATCAACACAACTGAAACCGTTGCTGCGATAGATAACGATGTTTCGTTTCGAGCAAACCTATCTGAACGTGAATTACAGGTAGTCAAGCTTTATGCATCTGGCATGACGCTCAAGAGCGTTGCTTTTGAACTGTCCTTGAGCAAATACACAGTCAAAGAACACATCGATAGAGCACGAGATAAATACTCCAAGGTTGGTAGACCAGTAACTGGTAAGTCAGAACTTCTAATCAGGCTCATTGAAGATGGCCTTTTCGGGGAAGACCTAATCTGATGCCTTTATCAACTACCATCGCTAGAGCCCGTGTTGACCGATTACTAGGTAGGACCCTTGCCTTAGGTGCGATAGCGCTAAGTCTTGAAAGCGGTTTGAACTTCTATGCGCAACTTCAACACCTAAACCAGCCGGTTGCTTGGTTTCTAACAGCAGTGCTGTGGGGAACATTAGTGACCGTGGTTTATACATTCTGGTTTGGTAAAGCCAACTACCTGTATCTGCGAATTCATGCTTTATACATGGTTGTGTTGCTTCTGACTTGGCCTTTCGTACTCACTTCAGAAGTTCCACAAGACGGCTCTTTCTATCCGTGGCTCTGGTGGGGACTTGGCACAGGTTGGGTTGCAGCTGCTCTTAGCTTTAGTTGGAGATTCGCGCTCGCGTACTACATAATCCTGATTGGCATAATGCAGTACATCTTTTCTCAACCTATGGGTGGATCCCATCCACCAATCTCGCTAGTGACCGATGGTTTGTATACATTTTTGACCAACGCTTCTATTTCAGTAATTGCCCTGATGATCAGACATGCTGCTATAAAGTCGGACGAGGCAAACGCTGAAGCAATTAGAGCTGAAGTTTTGCAGGCAGAAACCGAAGCTAAGGCTAAAGAGAAGCTTCGCCTAGATGGTCTGATTCACGACACTGTCCTGACAGCTTTGATAAGTGCTGCCCAGGCTAAGAACGAGGAAGAGGCTATGGCAAGCTCTGCTCTAGCAGCCTCGGCTTTGCAGAAACTCTCTGAAGTTCAAAACGGAACTTATGCTCAAG
Source organism: Rhodoluna sp. (assembly GCA_044347325.1). Lineage (GTDB taxonomy): Bacteria > Actinomycetota > Actinomycetes > Actinomycetales > Microbacteriaceae > Rhodoluna. The sequence goes on from JBIIXN010000007.1 coordinate 5,095, forward strand.
AGCAGGTTTACTGCAGTGAACTATTTGATTCGATTATCTTGGCGGCCAATCGTATTGACCCTGATCTCAAGGCCAAGAAGAACTGTCAGACGAGTATCGCTGTTGATTCAGCAGCGGTCTCCGCTCTGACTGAGGCGACTATTCAAGCCATTCATAACTCAAATACCCATGCTGGCGCAAACGCATCCAGGGAGGTAAGCCTCAAATCCGGGAAGTCGGGAATCAAGATTGTGATTCTTGATGACGGGAAGGGCTTCCGAGTAAGTCAAGTTAACCGAGGCAGATTGGGGATCAAGGTATCCATTATTGGTCGAATGGAATCTGTTGGTGGATCTGCGCACGTAATGAGTGAGCCTGGCAAAGGAACAACAGTTGTTTTGGAATGGAGTAAAAAATGATCTCCATTAACAGAGCAATCGCGTCCATTCTTCCTTTTGTCTATGCACTTTATTTGCCAGTTCAATCGATGAATGTGCCTGGCTTTACTGCTCGATACCTTGAGATTGCAGCGTTACTTCTTTACGTTTACTGCAGTGCTGCAACTCTTTTGTTTTTTAGGGGATTACAACTTCCTCGTTGGCAGGCAGCTATAAATCTAGTTGCAGGAGCAGCGCTGCCAACTATTGTTATCGCCCAAAGAGAACTAATTGATGATCACAGTATCGGAGCATGGGTGGTTATGGGAACTGCTTTGATTCTGACGGCAACAGCAGTCAGACAGCAGGCTAGGTTTGCTCTTATTGGTTTGGCACTACTACTCGGAGTTCTAATTGTTGAGTATGGCGCAGGGGCAGCTTCAACCGCTGGTTTAGCAGGAGCATTGGTTTTCGTTCTTGCAGGCTTAGGAGTTTCGAGGGGGATTGCAAGAACAACAAGAGAGATGTCTAAGTTCAAAGCTAAAGAAGTTGAATCAAGATCAAAAATTGCTGAACTTGAAGCAGCATCTTTAGAAAGACAGCGGCGGTTATCTCAGGTACTAGGAACAGCAGTTCCACTGCTATCTGTAATCAGAGATATGAAATCTCCACTTGATGAAGAACTCAAACAGTCAGCGAAGATAGTTGAAGCAACCCTTAGAGATAACTTGCGTGGCAGAGACTTACTAAATCTAGCTATGACTAACGAAGTTCAACGGCTTCGTAATTTAGGAGTTGAAGTTCTGATTCTTGATGAAGGTGGAACAGAGTCACTTTCTTCTACAGATCGAAATGATTTACTTAATAAAGCAGTGACAGCTCTTCAGGTTGTCACTCAAGGAAGAGTAACGATTAGAAGTCCTAAGGCCGATGAATTTAAGTTAACTGTTGTCGCAACTACTCCTGGGCGAGCGGAACCAGTTCTTTCACTTCGGCTTTAAACCCCAACGGGCCTTCACTTCTTCTTACCGAAGAGCTAGGCCCGTCCCCTGGCGGTAAATGCTTAGACCCCTTAGATCTACTTGCATTCACCTAATGAAAAACTATTTCCATTGGGATAAATATTGTGGAAATCGAGCCTTGATTTAAGTCCCCACTTTGGGGGACAGGTTAAAAGTTGAAACCCCCCTCTTTCGAAGGGGGTTTCGGACCGTCGTGTGCTATCCCAGCAACGCTGTTTCTAGTGTATCTAATCCAATGCTTCCTAGGTTCAAAGCTTTCATGTGGAAGTCCTTGATGTTGAAGTTAGCACCCTCACGAGCCTTGTATTCATCACGGATGTTCTCCCAGATTCTCTGGCCAATCTTGTATGAAGGAGCCTGTCCTGGCCAGCCAAAGTAACGGTGAACTTCGAAGTTAATGAACTGTGGGCTCATGTTTACGTTCTGGCTCATGAAATCAAGTGCGTAGTCAAAGTCCCACTTGCCAGTGCCATCTAGCTTTGGCTTGCCTAGGTGAACACCAATGTCTAGAACAACACGAGCTGCACGCATGCGCTGACCATCTAGCATTCCTAGGCGGTCACCTGGATCATCTAGGAAACCAAGTTCCTGCATTAGACGCTCAGCGTATAGAGCCCAACCTTCACCGTGGCCTGAAGACCATGATGCTAGTCGACGCCATGAGTTCAGTTCAGCTTTGTTGAATACCTTCTGACCGATCTGCAGGTGATGACCTGGCACACCTTCGTGGTAAACAGTTGTGGTTTCACGCCAAGTATTGAACTCGGTTACACCAACTGGAACTGACCACCACATTCTTCCCGGTCTTGAGAAGTCATCGGTTGGAGAGGTGTAGTAAATACCACCGTGTTGGGTAGGAGCAATCATGCACTCTAGCTTCTTTAGTGGCTCTGCAATATCAAAGTGTGTGCCACTTAGTTTTGCGATTGCAGCATCACTTAGCTTTTGCATCCAGCGCTGAAGTTCTTCGGTGCCGTGAAGTTTTCTTGACGGGTCATTGTCAAGAACTTCGATTGCTTCCTTCACGGTTGCACCTGGCTTGATTTCGTTAGCAACTGCGTTCTGTTCTGCAATTACACGAGCAAGTTCTTCTTTACCCCACTCGTAGGTCTCATCAAGATCTACTCGCTTACCTAGGAATCTTGCACTTAGCAACTGGTAACGCTCGCGACCAATAGCATCTTCAGAGTTACCTGCAGGTAGTAGTTCGTTCTTGAAGAAGTCAACTAGCTTTGCATAACCCGCTGTTGCTACCTCTGCAGATGATTCAAGTTCTGCTTTTAGGGAAGCTGGCAGATCGCCGTTTTCAGGCTTAGCGTTCTTGGCAAACTTTCTGAAGAAACCATCGCTTGTAAGAATCTGTTCTGCCTGAGTGATAGCTAAAACAATCTGGCGAGTAGCAGGAGTGTCTTTAGCTTCAATACCTTTACGAAGAGTTTGGATGTAACCCTCAACGGCACTATCTACAGCCTGCATACGCTTAGAGATGTTTGACCAGTTCTCTTCAGTTGCAGTTGGAGAGAGGTCAAAGATGTCTCTGATTCCCTGAGCGTTAGATGCGATTGGGTTTAGGTCACGATTACCCATTCCTGAATCGTAGATCTCTCCGCTTAGTTTCAGAGTTGAAGTCATTGCCAGCTTGGTAACTCTGTCCACTTCGTCGCGAACTTCAGTTGCCTCAACTTTGGCAAGCATTTCTTTTTCAAGTTTGTTGTGGTGCGCTGCAGCTTCTGGGCTGGTGTCCTCAAGTTTGTCTTCGCCAACTTTGAAACCTGCGTAGGTAGCAAATTCAGGGCTTAGATCAACTAGGGTTTTTACCCAGTCTTCAGCTAACAGATCTAGCTTTGATGGTTCACGGGTCATTTTGGTACCTTTCGGGTAGGCGAAATTACTTACGATAAATCTAGTGCCGTTTTAAAGGGGATTTAGTCCAAGCCAGGGCGGTACTGGGCCTGCCACTGGCCAGAGCCTGGCAGTAGGTCATGTCTGAACATACCCGTGTTTCTATTCCAAGTAGAGGCAGGCTTTTTGGCCAGATTCTTACCTTCAGTAACTTGCTCAGCATGAGCTGCCTCCAAGATGGCCACAACGACAGCCAACTCTTCAGGGCTAGGGTTACCGGCTATCACCTTGATGGTTTCGCTAATAGGTTCAGGGTTCATCACAGTGGAATGTTTCCGTGCTTCTTAGGAGGAGTGGTAGCACGCTTGGTCTTTAGAGCAGCCAGGGCCTTTATGACGCTTACTCGAGTGGCAGCTGGTTCGATGATGCCATCTAGTTCACCGCGTTCAGCGGCAAGGTATGGGCTAGCTACGTTGTATGTGTATTCAGCTGCTAGTTGGGCTCTAACCTTGGCAACATCTTCACCAGCTTCTTCAGCAGCTTTGATCTTGTCGCGGAACAAGATGTTAACAGCACCCTGTCCACCCATAACTGCAATCTCAGCTGTTGGCCAGGCGAGGTTGATATCTGCACCGAGTTGCTTAGAGCCCATAACAATGTATGCGCCTCCGTAAGCCTTACGGGTGATAACGGTTACTAGAGGAACAGTTGCTTCTGCATATGCATAAAGTAACTTAGCTCCACGTCTAATAACTCCAGCCCATTCCTGATCTGCTCCTGGTAGATATCCTGGAACGTCAACAAGGGTTAGTACTGGAATTGAGAAAGCATCAGCGAATCTAACAAATCTTGCAGCTTTCTCAGCAGCATCAATGTTTAGAGTTCCAGCAAGGGCACTCGGCTGGTTAGCCACAATAGCAATTGACTGACCTGCTACACGAGCAAAACCAATCAGGATGTTAGGTGCGAATAGTGGTTGGACCTCTAAGAACTGGTTGTCATCAACGATTGATTCAATGACTTTGATCATTGAGTAAGGCTGGTTAGGTGAGTCAGGAATGATGGTGTTTAGTTCGCGGTCAGCATCTGTGATCTCCAGAGCATCTTCACTTTCATAGTGCACAGTTTCACTCAAGTTATTCTCTGGCAAGAAGCTAAGCAGTGTTCTTGCATAATCCAATGCGTCATCTTCATCGCTGGCTAGATAGTGAGCAACACCTGAGGTCTTGTTGTGAGCAAGTGCTCCACCAAGTTCTTCCATCTCCACTACTTCACCGGTAACAGTCTTGATTACATCAGGACCGGTTACGAACATGTTTGAAGTCTTATCAACCATGATCACAAAGTCAGTAAGAGCAGGACCATACACTGCCCCACCGGCAGCAGGGCCCATGATGATAGAAATCTGTGGGATTACTCCTGAAGCCATGGTGTGACGCTTGAAGATTTCACCATATTTACCCAGAGCGATAACACCTTCTTGAATACGGGCACCACCTGAGTCAAGGATTCCAATAAGTGGAACACCTGTAGCGATAGCTAGGTCCATAATCTTGATGATCTTATTTCCAGCTGCTTCACCAAGGGAACCACCAAAGATAGTGAAGTCTTGAGAGAACAGGGCAACCTGACGGCCACCAATAGTTCCGATACCGGTTACTACAGAGTCACCGTAAGGACGGTTCTTGTCCATGCCGAAAGCAGTAGACCGGTGTCTAACAAACTCATCCATCTCAACAAATGAACCTGGGTCTAGTAGTAGCTCGATACGCTCACGAGCGGTCTTCTTGCCCTTAGCGTGCTGTTTAGCAATAGCTGCCTCACCGCTTGCATACACAGCTTCGTGGTAGCGGTTACGTAGGTCTTCGATCTTGCCTGCAGTAGTTGAAAGGTCAGGCGTGTTCTTCTCGGTCAAAGCTGTTCTCCAATTGAGGTTGTGCAGAGGTTCTCTTCGCTCAAAAGCAACTCTATCCAAGAGGTGTCGGTTGGAGGGTCTAACCTTATGGCTATGGAACTAAAACTGAGTAGTGAATTTGCCTCCAGAATTGAGTATTTACCTGAAACAGGCTCCACAAACACTGATTTATTGGCGTTTGCAGTAAGTAAACCTGAGTTATGGACTGATTTTTCAGTTCTGCTTACAGATAACCAAAATGCTGGCAGAGGCCGCCTTGATAGGGCTTGGGTCACTCAGCCAGGAGCAGGATTGGCAGTCTCGGTGTTGTTAAGACCAAAAGCTTTTGGTATTGAAGCTTTTGGCTGGCTTCCACTTCTTGCCGGTCTTGCCATGAAAAACGCTGTTTCATCTTTGATTGAAGATCAAGAAGTCAGTTTGAAGTGGCCAAACGATGTTCTAGTAAATGGAGAGAAGATCTCAGGTCTTCTAGCCGAGGTTCTGCCGAACGGTCAAGGTGTCGTTATCGGAGCAGGGCTTAACCTCAAACAGTCAAAAGAAGAACTTCCTATCGAGAACGCAACATCTCTAGGTTTGCATGGAGTTACAAACTTTGAACTCGATGATGTTCTGGTTAGGTACCTGGCATCATTCAGAAGGCTTTATGAAGAATTCTCAGATGCCTCAGGTGATGCTGAAGAATCAGGTCTTCATCTCTCGGTTCAGGAAGCTTCCTCGACTATTGGTTCTACCGTGAAAGTTCTTCTGCCAGATGGCTCAGATTTCGCAGGTAAAGCAGTTGGGCTTGATGGCACGGGAAGGCTACTTGTCGCCATGTCAGATCCAGTTGAGATTCGTGCCGTTGCAGCGGGGGACATTCAACACTTGCGACAATAGGTGTTGTGTCCACATCTCAGTCATTCGAAGAGCAGAGCTTTGTCATACTCAGAAGGCATGGCGCAGCCCTAATCTATCCAGTTGTCTTTTTGCTGGTTGATGCTGGCCTTTACTTATTTATTGAATGGCGACTTACTGAAACTTGGCAAAGACAAGCTTTGCTAGGAGCTGTTTTAGTTGTTGGCTTATTGCTCTGGTTTATTCCGTCTCTCAGGTTCTTTACCAATAGGTATGAACTCACTAGCACCAGGGCAGTGGTTCATTCAGGACTATTTGGAACTAAGACTGAAGAAGTTCCATGGGGTGAAGTAACCGGTGTGAGTATTTCTCGAGGTGTTAGTGCTTGGCTTCAAGGAGCAGGGGATGTTCGCCTGCACCGTGAGTTTGGTCAAGACATCGTTTTGAAGCGAGTCCCAAAAGCTAAGAAACTATCTCGCGAGATTGAACAGTTCCTTGGCAAGAGATCCAAGTCTTCTGGAATGAGAAGATAAAGCGTGACTAAATCTGTTGGAGTAATCGGTGGTGGGCAATTAGCCCGAATGATGATTGCTCCTGCTAAGGCGCTTGGCATAGACATCAAAGTACTTGCAGAGTCTGAGGGTAGCCCAGCTCAAGTGGCTGCCACGCAAGTTGGCGATTACAAGGACTTAGACACAGTTCTGCAGTTTGCCAAAACCGTGGATGTCATCACTTTTGATCACGAGCACGTTCCACTACAAATTCTTGAACATTTGGAAGCTGAAGGTTTTATCGTTGAGCCTTCATCGAAAGCACTACGTTTTGCTCAAAACAAACTAGACATGAGAGAAAAAATCACTCAACTTGGAGTGCCTAGTCCTGATTGGGCTAAGGTCTCAACTGCAGCAGAGTTAGATCAATTCATTCAGAGCCACGGCGGAGTTGCAATTCTGAAAACCCCAACCGGTGGTTATGACGGTAAAGGTGTCAAGGTAGTTAGATCAAGCGCTGATGCAAATGATTGGCTAAACGGTAATCCTTTGCTGGTTGAAGAAAAAGTTAACTTTGTGAGAGAGCTTGCTCAGCTTTCCGCTAGAAACCGTTCAGGTGAATGGTCTAGTTGGGACCTAGTTGAAACAATTCAAAAAGATGGGGTCTGTGCAGAGGTTAACTCTCCAGCACCGAATGCTAACTTTGCACTTGCTTCTCAGATTGCTAAGACCATCGCGGAAGGCCTTGATGTTACCGGTGTTCTTGCGGTTGAGATGTTTGAAACAGTTGATGGCAGGCTACTGGTTAATGAATTAGCCATGCGTCCACATAACTCAGGACATTTCAGTATTGAAGGATCGGCAACCAGTCAGTTCGAGCAGCACATTAGAGCTGTTTCAGGAATGCCTCTGGGGGACACTTCCCCTACAAAGACTTATTCAGTGATGTTGAATCTTCTGGGGCTAAACGATAGTAATGACTTTGGTTTGGTGGATAGAGAGCTTGATGGAGCCAGTGTTCATGTTTATGGCAAGGCACCTAGGGTTGGCAGGAAGATGGGCCACATCACCGCTATATCAAATGAATCTCTCGCTGACGCTAGGCAAATAGCGACCGGAGTCTTCAAAGGGCTGCAAGCCTAACCAGTTTTTCTTAGATGCGAATCTAAAATCAAAGGGAAGAAGTTATCTGCCCTTTAGGCATCTGTTTAGGAGAACCCCATGACTCAACCACTCGTAGGTGTTGTAATGGGCTCGGATAGCGACTGGGCAGTTATGAGTGATGCAGCTCAGGCTCTCAAAGAATTTGGTATTGAGTATGAGGTTGAAGTGCTCTCTGCTCACAGAACTCCTGATCGAATGATGGAGTGGGGTAAAGCAGCTGCAGGTCGTGGAATCAAAGTTATTATCGCTGGAGCGGGCGGGGCAGCCCACTTACCAGGCATGATTGCCTCAGTGACAACCCTTCCTGTTGTTGGTGTTCCAGTAAAGCTAAAGAATTTAGATGGAATGGATTCACTTCTTTCTATTGTTCAGATGCCGGCAGGTATCCCAGTGGCAACAGTTTCTATTGATGGAGCTAGAAATGCTGGTATCTTGGCTGCTCGAATTATCGGCGCTTTTGACCCTAAGGTTGCCAAAGCGCTTGAAGCGTTCAGTGCAGATCTTGCAGACCAAGTTGCAACAAAAAACAAGAACCTTAAATCCAAGTTATGAGCCCAAGAGATAATTCTCGCGAACTGAATACTCCTTTTCGCAATGTTGATAGAGCTGACTCGAGACAATTAGTCAAGCGAGCCGGCTGGATAATTGCCCTGAACTTATTTGTCCCAGGTTCGGTTCAAGTTGTTGCAGGAAATAAAAAACTTGGCCGTATTGGAATTCTGTTTACTTTGGGCTTCTGGTCATTTCTAGCCATTTCGCTTTTGTTTGGACTCATTTCTAAAGTTGCGCTTTTCACCCTTATTTCTGCTCCTATGGTGGCAACTCCAATCGGTATTGGCTTTGCGATTTATGCTGCGTTGATTGTTGTGACAACTCTTGATGCAGTCAGGTTGATGTATGCACACAGAATCACGACAAGATTTAAGGCTGTTCTTGTTGTTCTTGTTTTAGTTACCGGAACATTTAATGGTTATGTGGCAGGAACTATTGGATCAACAGCACTTGCTGCTTCTAATTTCACTTCCACCACTTTCAAGAACACTGAAGCTTTTCAACCTAGCAAGGGTAGATACAACATCCTCATTCTCGGTGGAGACTCAGGAGCAAACCGTTTAGGTCTTCGTCCTGACAGCATTTCTATCCTTAGCGTTAGCGCGGATACTGGCGTTGCAGTAAACATTGGTTTACCGAGAAACCTAACTAACATTCGATTTAAAGAGGGCACTCCAATTAGGAGTGTCTATCCATATGGATTTAATAACAACTGTGGTGGGGAGTGTTTCCTAAACTCCATCTATAAAACAGCAATGGATAATCACAAAGATCTTTACCCAGGTATTGCCAAGAAGGGCTCAACTGCTGGAGTTGAAGCAACCAGATCTGCAGTTGAATGGGTTACCGGTTTAGAGATTGACGCCTATGTTCTAATCAACATGAACTCATTCGTTGAACTTATTGATGCTCTTGGTGGGATCACTGTGAATGTTAAGAAAGCGCTTCCTATTGGTGGTCAGCAGGATTGCGTTCCAGCTGATAACGAACGTGGATCATATTGTCCTGATGCTCTGGGATGGATTGAAAAAGGCAGACAGCACATGGATGGTCGAACTGCTCTTTGGTATGCAAGATCAAGACACAACACTAACGACTATGACCGCATGAAGCGTCAAAGAGAAGTTGAAAGAATTGTGTTGAAGAAAATTGATTTGCAGACACTTCTATTTAGACTCAATGCGGTGGCAGGGGCAGGGGCGAAGTTAATCAAGACTGACATTCCAGGAAGCTCATTACCAACACTGATGGATTTAGCGCTTAAAGCGAGATCTGCAGGATTGAAGAGTTTACAACTTTCATATCCAACCATTCAGGCTGATAATCCCGATTTCCGCCTAATGAGACAACTGATTCAACAAAAAATAAAGAAGTATAAATAGGTTTCTCCCAGTTTCGCACAAGAGATTTAACAGGTCTAAAAGTTAGTCTGGGTTTATGAAAAACCTTCGAATTGCAGTTCTTGCCCTTGTATTGGCCGCATCTGTTTCAGGATGCTCTCTTTTATACCCAAATATGGGTAAGCCGACTGATTCTCCAACGCCAACAGTCACTGACACGGAGACACCTAAACCTACTGAGACACCTACTGAAACCCCAGAACCTACCAAACTTCCAGCAACGGTTGAAATCATGGACGCCTATGTTGATACTCAAGCAGGTGTTCTTCAGGTCGTCGCTCAGATCACTAACTTCAGTGAAGATGGTGGAACTTGCACAGCAACATTCACTGGTGGTGACAAGAGCACATCGGTAACAGTGACTTCTGAATCAAACGCTGCAAATACGCAGTGTAAAACCATGGAGATTCCTTTGGGGGTATTGGCTAAGGGTGCAGGTGTAGTTACCGTCAAATATGACTCAGCTGTTCACTCTGGTCTATCTTCAGGAACCTCGGTAGTTATTCCGTGATCTATAGCCGGTTGACCAAAGGTGTAGTCGCAGTGCTGGTAGCACTGCTGACTTCACTTGGGCTGACCGCAATAACTCCAGTAACAAGTGCATCAGCACTTGATGGAAAGAATTTTGACCCAGGGCTAATTATTAGCGACAGTGTGTTCTTTGATTTTGGAACTATGACCGCCGAAGACATTCAACGATTCCTGGATTCTCAGGTGCCGGTGTGTGGATCGGGTCCGACCGGGATGCCATGTCTCAAGAATTACAAAACTGACACCCCAGAAAAGATTGCCGAGGTTGGCAAGTGCCAATACATGCCCGCCCAGAAGAATATTTCAGCTGCGCAAATTATCTTTAACATCTCTAGGGCTTGTGGCATTAATCCACGAGTGCTACTTGTCACTCTGCAAAAGGAACAGGGGCTTGTCCAAGCAAAAATTCCTTCACCATATATGTATAGAGCGGCGATGGGTTATGGTTGCCCGGATAGTGACCCTGGTATTTGTGGAAAAGTTTGGACTGGTCTTTTCAACCAGCTATACAAAGCTGCTGGACAGTTTCAGTGGTACGGAGATCCAAACGGTTCATTTACTTACCTTCGTCCTGGCAGACAGGTTTCCATTTCTTACCACCCTGATGCAGCAAGGGCCTGTGGCAAGCAGAGCTTTACCCTTAAGAGCCAAGCAACGGCAAACCTGTACTACTACACGCCATTTGTGCCTAACAAGGCATCTCTGGGTAATTTGCGTGGAACAGGAGACAGATGCTCTTCTTATGGCAATAGAAACTTCTGGCGATTTTATTGGGATTGGTTTGGAAGTCCAATCGGCGGTGGATTCTTACTAAAGAGTGCTACCAGCGATCCTTACTTCATTTCCAATGACATTAAATATCCGCTTTCAGATCCAGACCTAGTTAAGGAACTAGCACCGCTGGGTCCTCTGGGTGAAATCTCGAAGGAATATCTAGATTCATTTAAGACTGGAATTCCTCTCACACGCATTATCAAGACAGTACCAGTCAATAACGTAAGTACACACTTCTTTATTAGTGGTGGTAAAAAGTATCTAATTTCCAATTGCGAACAGGCAACAAACCTTGGGCTTGATTGTCAAGCGGCTGTTGCACTAACGCAGGTTCAATTAGATGCCTTACCAACCGGACCTTTTAGATCTGACATCACTGGGGTAGTCAAGGGTGCACCTGTTGCTCCGGCGACTACATCATCTTTCTTCTTAGTAAATGAGACCAAGAAGTATCCGGTTGACTGCGCGAAGATTCATTTGCTGGGCTTTACCTGCACCAATGCAAAAGAGCTCAAACAGGCAGAACTTGACGCCTTACTGACCGTCAGGTTATCAGCGGCAGCCCTGGGAATATCTTCAATGCTAAATCTCACAGACGGTTCGAGAGTTTTATTGAGAGCTGGAGAAAAACGTGAAGTGTTAGATGATGCTTCGCTGACTGCAGAAGGAATTGGCTCAATTGCGCCATCTCCATTGAAACTGAAAGACTTTGATTATCTTCCATGGGGTTTACCAGTTGCGTTAGATGGAAGCCTCTTTGCCAATAAAGATCTAAAGAGGGACGCAGTTTTAGCCGGTGGAGTGATGTATGACATCGACCCAGAAACTAGAAAAGAAATTGACTTCACAAAGATTTTCAGAGCAACAACAGGAACTTTGAGTACTGCAGGTATGAGCAAGGTGCCTGAAGCTAAACCGCTTGGCAGCTTGATTGTTGATGATAATGAACATACCTGGCTGCTAAGTAAGAGTGGAAAGACCAAGGTGGAGAGCACATCCACTTGGGTTAAGAAGGCAGCTGAAGTTCCCAACTCTTTAGCTGAAAAGTTCCCAACCACCGAGGATGTCATCACTGGGGCTAACTTCATCAAGGCTGACACTCAAAAGACAGTGTTCCTTTTGAAAGACGGTGTTATTAGAGCCACATTCAATGAGGCTGATAGGGCGATTTTGGCAACTGGGTTGTCATCAACCAAAGTGATACCGGTAAGCGTTTCAGGGCTGAGCTTCATTCCAAGAAGCGTGATGGTTTTACCTCCTGGTTTGGTGGTGAAGAACAAGCAAACAGGTGTTGTTGGAATCATTGATTCTCCAAGTAGTACGATTTCATTCAATGACAAGTCAATGAAGTTGAAGTTGGCCGAAGCAAGAATACTGACGACCATTCAGCTAGTTGGCTATCCGAGTGCCACAACTTTTGGTCCATACAAGCTTTCCTGCGCCGGTCAGATTTATGTTGTGGCAAATTCTTTTCTTCATGAGACAAAGCTTGATGTTGCCAAGGAATTACCGGGTGTCTCAACTAAGTTGAGTGATGCAGTTTGTTCTCAACTAACCATTACGGATAAAAGCTTTGGTCGATACATAGGTCACTCATTCATCGATCCGGTATCGAAGAAGACAATAAAGAAGGCCTACAAGATTGTTAAGGGAAAACGACTTCCGTTTATAAATCTTGCTCAGTACAAACTAGATAATCTGACTGAACCACCATTGATCTGGGTTGATGATGATTTTATTAAGAACCTGCCGCTGGGCGCTCAGATGCCAGTGAAGTCAACGGTTGTTCCAAAGCCACCAATAGTTACTCAACCTAAGACATACACGATTGTTGCAGGGGATACTCTTACGCTCATTGCAACTAGATTTAAGACAACTGTGGCAAGGCTGATGGAACTTAATAACTTGGTGAACTCAGATCGAATCAGAATAGGCCAAGTTCTAAAACTGCCTTAGCGTCTGATCAAACGAGTAATCGGGCCTCTACCGATCTGCTCAAGCTGTTTGCGCTTAGGCTTCTTTGAATTCTCTTCTAAGAGTTTTTCTGGATCATAAGACTTCACTGCAAACAGGATTAACAGCATCATCGCTGATCCAATTAGGAATCTTGATTCTGTGATGCCTCTAACTAACTGGGTCATGAGTATTAGAAGTGGCCATAGATAAAGAGCATTGGAGTGGTGAACGCCTAAACGCCAGGTTTTCACAAAGACGCGAGTTAAGAGTATGCCGAAAAGGATAAGCCCAACAGCGCCAAGCTGAAGCCAAATATCCAAGTAGGCGTTATGCGCTTGGTAATACTTTTCACCGTTGATGACAATCAAACCTTCGTAAGGCTTTACTCCTGGCACCCAAGCTCCAATGAAGCCCCAACCTTCTAAAGATCTTTGTTCAATTAATGAGGCAACACTTTCCCAGATATCAGTGCGGTGAGTCATGTCGGGTGATTTACCCAAGAACTCAAAGACCTGTCTTCTAAATACCAGAACTAAGAAAACACCGATTCCAGCTATAGACCAAGCGATGTGGTAATACCTGTGACGAGTTGCTTTGTCTTTTCCTTCAGCAGCCAAAGAAACAATGGCTGCCAGCAGAACGGCAACTGACGCAAAAATCATTCCTGCTGATTTTGAAACAAAAACTAATATGACTGCTGCAACCAAGCTGATGATGCTGAGTGTGCGAGTCTTTTTCTTGATGGCAGCTTCAATAGCAAAAGTAATTACACCAATTAGAGCCCAAGCGGCAACATAGTTATTGCTAACCAGGTTTGGATTACCAAGCATCAACCTGATTAGGCCACCGTCTAAATAGTTTTCACTTTCAGCAAAGGCATACCTAGCGTTGGGGAAAATTGTTGAGAAGACTGCGATAGCCAGCATTCCAAAAACAATGCCTCGGATTGTGTTGGCAAAGATAACCAGAATCTGTCTCCAGCTGAAGGTTGCGGCAAAGAATAGAGCAATGACTGTCACACCCATTTGGATGACAAAGCTACTCACTGTCTGCAGTGGGTATACAGACCAGGTTGAGCTTGCGATCATTAGGGCAAGAAGAAGGTTGAGTTCAACAGGCATCTGCCTAATGACTCTTTTCCAGTCGGCTTTGATTAGAAAGTATGTGCAGCCAGCAACGGTTGCAATAGCCCCTAGAAGCCATAAGCCCCACACAAAGTTAGGTCTGATGTAATCCTCACCAAATAGAGAGTCACCAGATATGAGAACGACTAGGGCGAGGTATGCCAAGGCACGGGCCAAGGGCCCAGCTTTCTTGAGTTTGTTTTTCTTTGCTTTAGTCATTTTCCCTGCCCCAAGTCTATGGGTGGCAACGGCTTACCTGAAAGGGGCTTAGTTAGGCTTAGTGAGTGCTCGTCAAACTAACCAATCAGGCTCTGCCCTATGCATGGGGGTCTAAAACCCTCATCAGCGATTACTTTGGCATAGCTGCAACAGGCGAGCCCATGGCAGAGATTTGGTTTGGAACCCATGATGGTTCACCTACCGAGGTTATTGGCACAGACGTTTCTCTTCAGGCACTGCTTCAAGATACTGGCAGAACTTCTAGGCTGCCTTTTCTTTTGAAGATACTGGCCGCTGAAGCGCCACTATCTATTCAGGCTCATCCAAACCCAGCCCAGGCTATTGAAGGTTTTGCTAGAGAAAACGCTGCTGGTATTCCTATTGATGCATCCCACAGAAACTACAAAGATGACAGGGCTAAGCCTGAACTTATTGTTGCTCTGACCGAGCGCTTTGATGCTCTAGTTGGATTCAGTTCTCCTGCTCTAATCAAAGAAAAGTTTTCTGAGTTGTTAGAAGTCAGTACCAGCGAGAAGTTAACCGAAGTTCTAACTAAGTGGATCTCTTGGCTTGATAGTGATGAAGGAATTAGAAAAGTTTTCCTAGATGCGCTTACTTCAGCGGACTGCGATGAGAGTTTTGTTTCTGATCTAATTGATTCTGCTGAGCAGTGTCCCTCTCTAGTTGATCTTGTTGTGCACCTGAGTGAGCATCATGGCAAAGATAGAGGCATCGCTACGGCTCTACTGATGAATCACATGAGCCTAACTAGAGGAGAGGGAGTGTTCGTTCCTGCGGGGATGCCGCACGCTTATCTTTCTGGGTTAGGTGTTGAGGTGATGTTAGCTAGCGACAATGTGCTGCGTGGAGGGCTAACTCCTAAACACATTGATGTTGATGAGCTCTCTAAAGTTTTAGCATTCGAAAGCACTGAACCGGTTCTAGTTCAAACTAAGAATCTCGCCGTTGGCTTTGAGAAGTTTGACTTACCAACACCAGAGTTTGATTTCTATCGGGCAAGCGTTGGATCCAGTAACTTGTTGGCTGATGTTAATCTGCCAGGGGACGCCATCCTGCTATGCACTGAAGGTTCTGTTGCAGTTAGCAATAGCCAGGGTGAGCGAGAAGTCATCAACATTGGAGAAGCTGTGTTTATGGCTGGAGATGCCAGATCATTCAGCCTTAGCGGCAATGGAACTTTGTTTATGGCGGTTAGCTCGAACTAGCTCGGTAATGGCTCGAAACAATATCCGCCAAACTCTGCTTTGCTTTCCAACCCAGTGTCTTTTCAATCCTCGACACATCAGCACTTAGGGCTGCCGGGTCACCTGCTCGCCTATCGACTAAGTCGACTTCAAAGTCTTTGCCAATGACCTTGTGAATAGTATCGATTACAGCCAGAACGGATGAACCTTTACCTGTGCCAACGTTGAACACAGAGTGTTCTCTCACGTCTTGGTCAAGGTACTCAAGAGCTGTGATGTGTGCATCGGCTAGATCAAGAACGTGGATGTAGTCACGAACGCAACTGCCATCAGGAGTTGGCCAGTCGGTGCCGAAAACTTGGATTGGCTTGTTGTTTTTGATGGCGTTGAAGGCGATAGGAATAAGGTTGGCAATCGATGTGTCGGCTAGATCATCAAAGCCAGCACCTGCAACGTTGAAGTATCTAAGGCTAACTACTTTGAGTCCCCAGGCTTTGGCGGCATCTGCCATCATCCACTCACCAACCAGTTTGGTTTCACCATAAGGGTTGATTGGACGAGCTAGGTAGTCTTCGTTGACTTGGTCAACATCAGGTGAGCCATAGGTAGCGGCGCTAGATGAGAAGACCATATTCATAACCTTGGCTTCACGCATAGCCAAAAGCAGGTTGGTTACTGAGTTTATGTTCTGCTGGTAGTAATACTCAGGTCGTTCAACTGATTCCCCAACAGACTTACGAGCAGCTAGGTGAATAACTCCGTCAATTGAGTAATCCTTGAAGGCTTTGATTAGAGAATCGGTTGCCTCAGGGGATGCTAAATCCAGCTTCACTAGGGGAGTGTCACCGATGCGTTTCTGAATTCCATTGGTTAGATCATCCAGGGCTACTGGCTCGTGCCCTACAGTAATCAGCTGTCTGATTACGTGGGATCCGATGTATCCGGCACCACCGGTAACTAAAATCTTCATGGGTCAAGGTTATCTTTGTTTTTGAGTCCAAAATGCCCTAAAAATAGAGCAAATACCGAATGTTAAGGCTTTATAACGGTTCTCGATTTGACCTATTCCCAAGTTGACACCACAATACTTACAGCGTTGTAATTACAACTGTGAAATCTACCAACGACACAGTTGAAGATTTGAGAGGAACCGCATGTCGATGAACGAGAGCTTTGGCCAAGTACCAGACGATTGGTTTAAGGACCCATTCCTCCGTTCATTACTAGGTGGTGACCTATCTGCAGATCACAACCCATTAGCTTGGCAGCGTGACGCTCTTTGCTCACAGACAGATCCAGAAGCTTTCTTCCCAGAAAAGGGTGGATCAACTAGAGATGCCAAGCGCATCTGTTCTGGATGCGATGTTCAGAAACAGTGCCTGGACTATGCACTAGCTAATGACGAAAGATTCGGAATCTGGGGCGGTCTGAGCGAGCGCGAACGTCGCAAGCTAAAGAAGCGCGCTTAGTCTAGGCACTGGCCACGGCATGAGCATGCGTGTGGTGGCGGTTGTTGTATCAAATGAACAACCGCTCTATTTACAAAAGAATTTAGAGGCTCTAGAAAAACAGAGTTTCAGAATTGAACGCACTCTTGTCGTAGATAGTTCAAACTCAACTGAAGTCTCAACAATCCTCGATGGCTTCATTGCTCAATCAAATAAGCATGCTGTTCTAACTATTCAAGAGAAAGCAACTTTCGCTGAATTATCTGCTCTTGCTATCAAACAGGTTTTAGAAGGTATCGAGAACTTAGATGATGTTTCAATCTGGTTGGTGCATGATGACTCACTTCCTGAAGTTCATGCACTTGCAGAACTTGTTAGAGCATTAGAACTTTCTCCACTAGTTGCTATAGCTTCACCAAAACAAATTGGCTATGACAATCCAAAAATGATTGTTCAACAGGGGCTTACCTTGACTAAGTCACTCAAGCCTTTCTCTCTTGTAAACGATGAATTAGATCAAAAGCAACATGACTGGATGAGTGATGTCTTAGCGGTCTCAAGTAATGCAATGTTGATTAGGGCTAATGTCTGGGCAGAACTCGGCGGTTTTTCTCTAGTTGCACCGGAACTTGCAGCAGATTTAGATCTTGGAATGAGAACTCATCAACTTGGCTTCAGAGTCGTTGTTGTTCCAACAGCTAGAGTTCGTCACGCAGAGCTTTCACTGCAAGGTCAGAGAGCCAAGAATTGGCTGGGCGGCTCTGTGAAGTTCGCAATGGCTAAAGCCACCAATCACTTGCGCTTAGCCCACTTACCTTTGTTTATTTCATTCCTCTATTGGCTTTCACTGCCAGCACTTTCGGTTCTGCAGATAGCAACACTGTTGTTTGTGAAAAGGCCAGATCGAATTCTCTTTACTCTTCGAGCAAATCTCTGGGCTTTCTTTTCAGTGAGAGCAAGACTTCGTGATCGACACCGAGCATCACTAAAATCCATCAAGCCGTTATTTGCAACCACGGCACAAGTGAAATCTCACTCTCGTTTAGCTTTTGAACTTGAAGAGCAGAAGACTAACCTGGCTAACTTTCAAGAAGCTCCAACAACTAGAACTAACCTTACGCAGCGAAGCTTCGCTGCAAGCGGTGGTTTATGGGTGATGCTCGGATTACTTGCTCTTTCTTTCCAATACTTTCCTATGGGCCAGGCAGTTAAGGGTGGATATGCTCTGCCGCTAAGCGATAGCTGGCTGCAGCTATTTGCTAACACTGGCGCAAGTTATCAATTCGTTGGCTTTGGACTAGCTGCACCTAGTGATCCTTTTGCTTGGGTGCTACTACTGATAGGTTCGCTCACGTTCTTTGCACCTAACTTAGGGTTATCGGCGGTGCTTTTCATGGCAATGCCGCTGGCTTACTTTGGAGCGTGGAGACTACTTTCAACAGTGACGCTTAGAAACACTGTGAAGATCCCACTCGCGCTTATCTATGTGTTCTGGCCTGCGTTCACTCTTTCGCAATCAGAGGGCAATTTTCCGGCTTTGATGTTCAGCATTACCCTGCCTTGGCTCTTGTTTGCTTTGGCAAGAGCAGGTCGGATAGGAATTACAAGTTCGATTAGATCTAATGCTCAAAGCTGGTCTTGGATAGCTGCTGCAGCATTATTGTTTGCAGTGGCAGCAGCCAGTGCTCCGAGCGCTTTGCCACTACTACTTGTGTTATCAGGCGTTTATGCAGTGTTATCTAGAGGCAGGTTTGCTACCGCTGCTCTAGTGGTTTTACCTGCTGCTGCTCTGGTTACTCCATATCTTGTGCATCAGGTGCTCATCAACCAGACTCCGCTGGCACTTTTGGCTGATCCAACTATTTCTTATCCAAGTAAGCAAACTAATTTGTTTGATGCGTTGTTTGGTCAAGACCAGATTCTTGGTTGGGCTGCCATTGGGTTTATGGCATTGGGTTTGCTTTCTCTTTTGTCCAAAGCCAAAGGGATCTTCAGCCTCTGGATGCTTTCGTTATTGGCATTGGGAAATCTTTGGTTGCTGCAGGGCATCCCTTTCACAGCAGGTGGAACGGGTTCTATCTTCTTAGATTCAGCTACTGAAGTTTTTGCTAGCCCAACACCATTACTTATGATTTCGGTGTTGCTAGTGATAGCTGCAATAGGTATCTGGTTTGATTCGATCACTCGAGTTGGGCTAAGAAGAGTATTGGTTTCTCTTGCTGTCATTGGCGGCTTAGCGCCTCTTATGGCTAGTGCAGTTATGACCCCAGCCAAAATTACTTTTGGGGATTCCAGAAATCTTCCTGCAATTTTTGAAGCTGAATCCAGAGCGGGTAATGACCTTCGACTGCTTGTGATTTCTAAAAATGGCTCTGAGTCAGGCCAAGAGTTTAGAGCTGAACTTGTCAGACCTAATGGACTAAGACTTGATTCAGTTTCAACTGCATACCGATTTAGCTCTGAAAATGTTTTGAATCTTTCAACTGACAAACTAAAGAACACCATCTCAATACTGGTAGGCAATCTAGTTTCCGCTAACGGTAAAGATCTAAGCCCAGCTTTAAAACAAGCGGGCATCGGCTATGTGTTGGTAACTGATAAGCCAGGTAATGCTGATCTTGCAGTTAGTTTGAACTCGGTCACAGAGCTGGACCAGGTTGGCACGACAGAGTTCGGCCAGCTTTGGCGAGTAAAGGCAAGCGACAGTTTTGAAATCAAAGACAATCAGACCTACTGGTCAATTACTAAGTCCGTTCAATTAGGAATACTTGTTGCATTCATTCTGTTAGCGCTTCCAACTTCAAGAGGACGCAAGTCAAGGAAGTCTGCTAAATCCATGAATGAGGATAGTTTCCAAATAGAGGAGGAGCAGTAATGGTTATTCGCATTCTCCGCTTTCTTCTAGTTGCAGGAGTAGCTTGCGCTGCTGTTGTTTATGGGACTCCGTTGACTCTAGTTAGTACACCTAATGTGGAATCTGCAGTTCATGAGGTTAGTGCTAAGGATTTGCAGGTTACCTGCATAGGGCCAACATTTATTGCCGGTGGCAAGAACCAAACTTCTGTTTCTTCATTCAAGAGAAGTTCCACTGCTAGCGGAACACTGTCCTACTCAGCAGTCAAGAACACTTCCCTCAAAGGACAGTCATCCAAGCCAATTATTGGCTTTGGGGTGAGGCAGGACCTAACTAAGCGGCTAAGCAAGTTCACATCCTTTACTGTCTTAGATAAAAACGGCAAGAGCGCTCAAGGATCAGAGTTACTGACTGCTAATCAGATTCAGATGGCAAAGGGCAAGAGCATCAAGGGTCTGCTAGCTGCTCCTTGTCTTAGACCACAGAGCGAGTTCTGGTTGGTTGGCGGATCAACTGCTATTGGTAGGGAAGCACTTCTTGTGCTTACTAACCCAACCAGCATTGATTCAACAGTTGACCTTGAGATCTTTACCGAGAATGGAACATCAAATAGTGCTGGTCTTTCAGGCATAGCTGTTCCAGCTAATGACACAACCGTTGTTCCACTCTCCTCCTTTGTTCTTAGAGCAGAATCTATTGCTGTTCATGTTGTGAGTAGAGGTGGGTCAATCACTGCCCTTATTCAGCAGAAGGCAGTAAGAGGTAACAGCGCATCTGGTGCTGACTATGTTGCACCTGCCCCAGTTGCAAGTAAACGGGCCATCATTCCTGGCATTTTGATTAGAGGTTCAGTTGACAGCGCTAAGTTCAAGAACTCAGCCGATAAGTATTCAGATGTTGCTCAGATGCTTAGAGTGTTTGTGCCGGGGACTAAAGATGCAACTATTACTTTCCAAGTCTTAGGTACTACCGAGGATACTTTTGGAACGGTGCTATCTGTAACTGCTAGTGCTGGCAAGGTTAGTGACTTTGAAATACCAGGACTTGCTGATGGCGATTACTTTGGAATCTTAGATTCAGATGTTCCAGTGCAATCAAGTGTTCGTTTAGTTAGAAGTAAATCAATTCCAGGTGCATACACCGATTTCTCTTGGATTAATCCTGCTGAAGGTTTTACAACTCCTCGATATGTTGCTGTTCCTAAATCAGGTATCAGTAAGGTATCTGTCACTAACCCAGGGGATAAGCCAACAACCATTTCGATCAAGATAGGTGGCGAAACAGTCAAGAGAACTATTGGAGCTGGTTCGACTGAGGTTATTAGAGCAAGTGCTGGTTTATCGATGGGAATCATTCCAGCTGATCAAGAAGTCTTTGCCAATCTTGTTCTAGATATTGATGGCCGTATCGGCGTTCTGCCGTTACTTGATGACAAGAACATTTCAGGTTTAGTGAAAGTTAGCGTTCACTAACTATTCGTCATCACCGAATATAAGTTCCCATGGCTCTTTGCCAATAAGTTCAGCTGCTGCTTCAAACACATGGTGTTCAATGCGAACTCTTTCCTCGGTGGGGTTAGAGCTTTGGTTGTTATTGAGTCGAAGAATAGGTAGTCGATAAATGACTATTGTTTTGGTTTCAGGTCTAACTGACCAGCGCTTCACAAAGGTTGAATTAGCCCCAAGCACAGGTGCATCCATGATTCGATACTTCAGATCACCTAGTTCAGCAGGCCAGCGCTCTTTCAGGTATTCACAGGTTGAACTGACTATTGACGCAAAGGAATCTAGCCCTGAACCACCAGTCTTATAAAGAGCTCCAGAGAGTGAATGGCGGATGCCACGACCATGACGGTCTCTATCGCGGGGTCTTAGGGTCATGGGGACATTGTATTCTTTACTTTGTTGAGCGGAAGGGCCTTTCATGAGTGTCAACTGGGACGCAATGGTCAAAACCTACGATGTTCGTGGGCTAGTAAATATCGATCTAACCGAAGAAGTAGTTGAGGCGTTAGCCGCAGGCTTCGTAGACGAACTAGCTCTTGCTGGGGAGTCAGTAGTTGTTGGTCACGATATGCGTGACTCTTCTCCTTTATTTGAGCAAGCGTTTGCTAGAGGTGCGATGGCGCGTGGCGCAAATGTTGTTTCTATTGGTCTTTGCTCAACGGATGAGTCTTACTTCGCATCGGGAGATATGAATCTTGCTGCTGCCATGTTCACAGCCAGTCACAACCCAGCAAGCTATAACGGAATCAAGTTCTCAAGAGCTGGTGCCCGTGGAATTTCTCTAGACACCGGACTTGCTGCAATCAGAGACAGAGCAAAAGTATTTCTAGCCGATGGCATTACTACAGTTGCTAATCCTGGAACATATAGAAAACAAGATGTCTTGGTTGAGTATGCAACTTACCTAAGAACTCTGGTTGATCTATCTAATGTGAAGCCAATGAAGGTTGTTGTTGATGCTGCTAACGGCATGGGTGGGCTAACAGTTCCTGCAGTGTTGGGTCAAGCAGCAGGACTTTCTAAGTTGCCAATTGAAATTGTTGAAATGTATTTCGAACTTGATGGAACTTTTCCAAACCACGAAGCTAATCCACTAGAGCCTAAGAACTTGGTTGATCTGCAAAAGGCAGTTGTTGAACACAAGGCTGATTTAGGGCTTGCGTTCGATGGTGATGCTGATCGCTGCTTTGTTATTGATGAGAATGGTGATCCAGTAACCCCAAGCGCTGTTGCAGCAATGGTTGCTAAGCGCGAGATCGCGAGAGCAAAGTCTTTGGATGCCAATGCGGATATCACCATTTTGTATAACTTGATTACTTCTAAGGTGGTTGCCGAGGTTATTGAATCCGAAGGTGCTATTGGTGAGCGAACCAAGGTTGGGCACTCGCTAATCAAGGACCGCATGGCTGCTACCAATGCTGCCTTTGGTGGTGAGCACTCAGCACACTATTACTTTAAGAGCTTCTGGGGAGCAGATAACGGAATGCTTGCTGCGATGCATGTGTTAGCAGAGTTCGGCTCTCAGCCTGAGACCTTGAGCGCTATCTCTAAGCAATACAACCCATACTTCTTATCTGGTGAAATCAACTCAACTGTCACGGACGTCCCTGCTGCCAAGGCAAGGATTGAAGAGGCTTTTGTTTCCAGGGCTTCATTTGACCACCTAGATGGCGTTACTGTCTCAGGCACCGACGATCAGGGTCACTGGTGGTGGTTCAACGTTAGAGCCTCAAATACTGAGCCTTTACTTCGTCTCAACGTTGAAGCCAAGGTCCAGGGCACTATGGAAGCCATTCGGGACGAAGTTCTAGGGCTAATCCGTAGATAACAATTTGGTTTCTTTTGAGGTCATATAAGGGCGATAATAGAGACCATGACTTCTACGAGCAGCAAGACAACCACAGGTATTGAGCACAAGGTAGCCGATCTAGGCCTAGCTGGATACGGTAGACACCTAATCCGTCTGGCTGAAAACGAGATGCCAGGACTTATGGCAATGCGTGAGCAGTTCGGTCCGCACCAGCCACTTCGTGGAGCTCGTATCGCAGGTTCTTTACACATGACCATTCAGACTGCTGTTCTGATTGAAACTCTTGTTGCTCTTGGAGCAAAGGTGCGTTGGGCATCATGCAACATTTTCTCAACCCAGGATGAAGCTGCAGCTGCTGCAGTTGTTGGTCCACATGGAACTGTTCAAGTTCCTGCTGGTGTTCCAATCTTTGCTTGGAAGGGTGAAAGCCTAGAAGAGTACTGGTGGGCAACTGAAAGAATCTTTGACTGGACTCAGGAAGCTATTGCTGAGGGTGCAGATTACATCGGTCCAAACATGATCTTGGATGATGGTGGCGATGCAACTCTTCTAGTTCACAAGGGTCGCGAGTTTGAACTTGCTGGCTCAGTTCCTCCTGCAGGAGTTGAAGACAACGAGGAATACCGAGTGATTCTTAACCTGCTAACTGAGCAGATGAAACTTTCAAAAGATCGTTTCACTCGTATCGCTGCAGACATCTACGGTGTTACTGAAGAAACAACAACCGGTGTTAAGCGCTTATACGAAATGTTCAAGCGTGGAACACTGCTATTCCCTGGTATCAACGTCAACGACTCTGTTACTAAATCTAAGTTTGATAACAAGTATGGAATCCGTCACTCACTTCCAGATGGCCTAAACCGTGCAACAGACATTCTTATCGGTGGTAAGACTGTGTTCATCGCAGGCTATGGAGATGTTGGTAAGGGTGCAGCTGAGGCAATGCGTGGTCAGGGTGCTCGAGTAATCATTAGCGAAGTTGACCCGATTTGTGCTTTGCAGGCAGCCATGGATGGTTACCAGGTCACAACAATTGAGAAGGTAGTTAAAGAAGCAGACTTCTTTATTACTGGAACCGGAAGCCCATCAGTCATTAGAACTGAACACATCGTAGAGATGAAGCATCTAGCAGTGGTTGCTAACATCGGACACTTTGACAATGAGATTGACATGGCAGGCATTGAAAGAATTCCTGGCATTAAAAAGGTTGAAGTAAAACCTCAGGTTGATGAGTGGCAGTTACCTAACGGTAACTCTGTTCTTGTTCTTTCTGAAGGACGCCTAATGAACCTAGGTAACGCAACAGGTCACCCATCATTTGTCATGAGCACATCGTTTAGCAACCAGGTACTAGCTCAGATCGAGCTATTTACTAAGAGGTCGGAATACCCAATCGGCGTCTACATTTTGCCTAAACACCTAGACGAGCAGGTTGCTCGTCTGCACCTCTCCGCCCTTGGAGTCGAGCTAACGGAGCTAACTAACGACCAGGGTCGATATATCGGAGTGGAGCCTCAGGGTCCATTTAAGCCGGATCACTACCGCTACTAGAAAGAACCATCCATGTTTAAAATCCTTATTGTCGAAGACGATGACGCTCTAAGAGAGCAACTAGAAATTGGATTAATGGCCAGTGGCTTTGATGTTTGTTACGCAACCACAGGGCTAGAAGCAGTTCCCGCATTTGAAAAGAACAAGCCGGACCTAATTCTTTTGGATCTGATGCTGCCAGGTAAAAACGGTATCGAGATTTGTACTGAGATCAGAAGAAACTCTGGTGTTCCAATCATCATGCTGACAGCACGAACAGATGACACCGATATGATTCGTGGTCTTGAAGCAGGTGCTGATGACTATGTCACTAAGCCATACAAGATTGAAGTTCTAGTTTCTAGAATCAAGGCAAGACTTCGTCCTCTCAAGGAAGTTCTGCACCCAATCGTCAAGATTGGTCCTATCGAGATGGACACTCTTAGCCACGAGGTTCGTAAGGGGGATAAGAAGATTGCACTTACTCCTCTAGAGTTCAAGCTGCTATTAACTTTGGCATCTCACCCTAACGAAGTTTTCTCAAGAGAGATGCTTTTGGAGCAGGTTTGGGAATACACCTATAAGGCAGATACCAGATTGGTGAACGTTCACGTGCAGAGACTTCGTTCAAAGATTGAAGAAGACCAAGAAGATCCAAAACTAGTTCTAACCGTTAGAGGTTGGGGCTACAAAGCAGGACCTGAGTAAATGGTATTTAGCCGCATCACAAAGGCGGCACTAGATCGTTTTAGATCTTCGCTGACGCTGAGAGCCTTGGTTTATACCGTGGCTCTATCTGGCACAGCACTAATTGTTCTAGGTGGAGTTCTTAGTGTTTCTATCGGCAATGGTCTATTCACCAGAAAAACAGAACAAGCAATCATTGAAAGTAATAGGGCTAAGTTCACAGTTTCTAGATTGTTTGAAGGAGTTTCAGGTCAAGGATCATGGAAACTAGAGCAAGCGCTTGCTGAAGTTGTTCCTGAACTTGAATCAATCGGTGTTTCACAAACTCGTCAGGTTGCCTTCTTACACAGTACAAACCAAACCAACACTAAAAATCTATCTAGCCCAACTTCTGCTGGCCTGGATCTGAGTTTGATCACGGAAGATTTTAGAGCCATTGTTTCGAGTGAAGTTGGTTTGCAGAGTCGAACCGTTCAAATCTTGCGAGCAGGGGAGTCAACTCCAGCTATCTTGATTGGTCAGAAATTTGTATTGCCTGGCGGTCATAACTACGAGCTGTATTTGGTCTATGACATGTATAACGAGCAGCAGACGCTTGTTTTTGTGCAAAGAACACTTGTCCTTGGTGGTTTTGTCACCTTGATGATTATTGGTTTCTTCTCCTTCCTAGTTACCAGTTGGCTAGTTAGACCAGTTCAGGAAGCAGCCGATGCCAGTGAGCTTCTGGCTAATGGCGACCTAGATAGGCGATTGGCTGTCAGAGGAACAGACGTGGCTGCTGTTCTAGCAACCTCGTTTAATCACATGGCGGATAGCCTGCAGGAGAAGATCACAGCTATGGCTGATCTATCTAAGATGCAGCAGCGCTTCGTCTCGGATGTTTCACATGAACTTAGAACTCCGCTAACCACCATGAAGCTGGCTGCTGATTACCTCTATGAAAACAAAGAAGGCTTGCCTCAGTTCACTGAAAGATCAATTGTGAACTTGCACGGGCAGATGGACCGTTTTGACGTTCTGCTTGCCGATCTTCTTGAGATCTCTAGGTATGACGCCGACGGTGTTGAGCCTATGTTTGAGGTTCATGACATGAATGGAGTGGTTGGAGTCTGCCTAGCTGCGATTCAGCCATTTGCGGACTCTAAGGATGTTTATCTTGAAGCAGATATTCCATCTGGTGCCGTTCAGTGTGAAATGGACTCAAGACGTATTGAAAGAATTCTGAACAACTTACTCACTAACGCCATTGAACATGGTGAAGGAAAGCCGGTTCTAATTAGAGTCGCTCAGAATGACAAGGCGGTAGCGGTTAGCGTTACTGACCAAGGTATTGGCATGAGCCCGAATGAGTTGTCTCAAGCCTTTGAAAGATTCTGGCGAGCAGACCCATCACGAAAGAGAACAACCGGTGGAACAGGTCTTGGTCTTGCTATTTCATTCGAAGACGCTCAACTGCACCTAGGTCAACTGGAAGTAACAGCTGAGCCTGGTCTTGGTGCTTGCTTTAGATTGACTATTCCAAAGCGTCACGACATCACAGATTTTGAATCACCATTACCTCTTGCAGTATTGAAAGCTTAGTTATCAACAATTAGCTTTATTCAAAGGCAAAAGAACTTTTGATGAATCAGTATTTTTCAAATGAAGAAAATACTTGATTTGGTTTTGCCGACTCCATGTGTTGTTTGTCTCAAACTTGGAGCGCCACTTTGTACGGACTGTCGGCAAAGTTTTATAACCACGAGTATTGGTTTTGAAATTTTAGGAGTCACTGGCTTTGCAATTTCCACATACAACACCGAAGCTGCGGTGATTGTGAACTCAGTTAAGGAAAAGGGAGTCACAAGTTTGATTCCATATCTTGCTGAGCTGATAGTGCCTCACTTGCCACGGGAACTTCTCAAACCCCTACTGGTTCCGATACCTTCATCGCCTTCGAATACCAAAAAGCGAGGTTTCTCTCATACTTCGATAATGGCTAGGGCTTTGGCAAGGCGAGCAGCTGGTGCTGGCTATCGAGAGTTATTGAAGTCATCACGGGTGAGATTAGATCAGGTGGGACTTAGCCCGAGCGGTCGAGTCAAGAACCTTGAAGGAGCATTTAGGGCAGATTTGAGGGGTTTTCATGACAGGGCTAGACCTGTTGTATTGGTTGATGATGTCCTGACCTCAGGGGCAACCATGGCTGAGGCCATAGCCTGCCTTAGGGCTAATGGGGTTGAAGTGGGCGGATTCTGCGTATTTGCAAGGGCTGGAGCTCATTAGCCCAGTGTTTATAGGGGCAGAAGGGCCCATGCTTCGCAGTCTAAGATTGAGTAGAAACCCCCTAAGAGTGTTTGGAGTTAACCTTGGCATCAATAGTTGATCGGCTGCTACGAGCCGGAGAAGGCAAGATTCTTGCCAAACTCAGAGCGATAGTCGTCCAAGTCAATGGCCTAGAGGAGAGTTTTGTCGCTCTTAGCGATGAAGACCTACTGCACGAAACAGCCTCTCTGAGAGAGCGCTACGTAGCGGGAGAGACATTAGATGATCTTCTTCCCGAAGCATTCGCAGCAGTTAGAGAAGCGTCAAGAAGAACCCTTGGAATGCGCCACTTTGATGTTCAGCTAATGGGTGGAGCAGCACTTCACTTAGGAAATATTGCTGAGATGAAGACCGGTGAAGGTAAAACCCTTGTTGCAACTTTGCCTGCCTACTTGAACGCAATTGCAGGTCGCGGTGTTCACGTTATTACAACCAACGATTACTTGGCTGAATACCAGGGTGAACTTATGGGTCGTGTTTTCAGAACCCTAGGTATGTCAACTGGAATTATTCTTTCTGGTCAGAATCCAGAGGTTAGAAGACAGCAATATCTTTGCGACATTACCTATGGAACTAACAACGAATACGGTTTTGATTACTTACGCGACAACATGGCGCAGAGTGCTGGTGAAATTGTTCAGCGTGAACACTTCTTTGCAATCGTTGACGAGGTTGACTCGATTTTGATTGATGAGGCTAGAACTCCTCTGATTATTTCTGGACCTGCAGCTGGTGAAGCAAACCGCTGGTTCGGAGAGTTTGCAAAGATTGCTGAAAAGCTTCAACCAGTTATTGACTACGAAGTTGATGAGAAGAAGCGCACCGTTGGAATCTTAGAACCAGGTATTACCAAGGTTGAAGATTACCTAGGTATCTCTAACCTCTATGAGGCAGCTAACACTCCGCTGATCTCTTTCCTAAACAACTCATTGAAAGCGAAAGCGCTTTTCAAGCGTGACAAGGATTACGTTGTCATGAAGGGTGAAGTGCTAATTGTTGATGAGCACACCGGACGTATTCTTGAAGGCCGTAGATACAACGAAGGTATGCACCAGGCTATTGAAGCCAAAGAAGGTGTTGCCATTAAGGCAGAGAACCAGACTCTAGCAACTGTTACTCTGCAGAACTACTTCCGTCTATACAAGACCTTGTCAGGTATGACCGGTACAGCAGCTACTGAAGCTGCTGAATTCATGAGCACATACAAGCTAGGTGTTGTTCCAATTCCGACAAATAAGCCAATGATTCGTATTGACCAGTCCGATCTGATTTATAAGAACGAGGCAGTCAAGTTCGCAATGGTTGTTGAAGACATTGCTGCTCGTCACGCAACTGGTCAACCGGTTCTAGTAGGAACCACATCGGTTGAAAAGAGCGAGTACCTCTCTAAGCTCCTGGCTAAGCGCGGTGTTCGTCACGAGGTGCTAAACGCTAAGAACCACGCTCGAGAAGCCTCTATTGTGGCTCAGGCGGGTCGTTTAGGTGCTGTAACAGTGGCTACCAACATGGCTGGTCGTGGAACTGACATCATGCTCGGTGGTAACTCTGAATATCTAACCTTTGAGGCTTTGGCTAAGAAGGGCTTTGACTCTGTTGAGAAGCCTGAAGAGTATGAAACTGCTTGGGCGGATACTTACGAGAAGGTCAAAGAGCAGGTTGCTGAAGAAGCAGCCAAGGTTGTTGCCGTTGGTGGTTTGTATGTTCTAGGAACAGAGCGTCACGAGTCAAGACGTATCGACAACCAGCTACGTGGTCGTTCAGGTCGTCAGGGTGACCCAGGTGAGTCTCGTTTCTACCTATCTCTTACCGATGATCTAATGCGTCTATTCAACTCAGGTGCAGCTGCTGCTCTAATGAACAGAAGCAATATTCCTGATGACATGGCTATTGAGTCAGGTGTTGTTAGCAAGGCAATTGCTAGCGCTCAGTCACAGGTTGAAGCAAGAAACGCTGAGACACGTAAGAACGTTTTGAAGTATGACGATGTTCTAAACCGTCAGCGTGAAGCAATTTACTCTGACCGCAAGTTGATTCTCAGTGGTGATGATCTAACCGGTCGTGTTGACACATTCTTAGAAGATGTCATCACAAACATCGTTGATTCGCAGATTGTTGAAAACGCTGGAACAGATTGGGATCTAGAAACTCTTTGGGCTGATATCAAGACCATCTATCCAATCGGCATCACAGTTGAAGAAGTTCTTGCAGAAGCTGGAACACGTTCGAGATTGACCAAGGCTTGGTTAGCAAGAGAGATTCTTGCTGATGCACGTATTGCTTATGCCAAGCGTTCAGAAACTGTTGGTGAAGCTGCAATGCATGAACTAGAGCGTCGTGTCGTTCTTTCTGTTGTTGATAGAAAGTGGCGCGATCACCTGTATGAGATGGATTACCTGAAAGAAGGTATTGGTCTTCGTGCGATGGCTCAGCGTGATCCACTGGTTGAATACCAGCGTGAAGGCTTCAACATGTTTACTCAGATGATGGGTGCAATCAAGGAAGAAGCTATTGGATTCCTATTCAACCTAGACGTTCAGGTTGAGCAGGCTCCACAGCCACCAATGAAGAACCTAACCTTCTCAGCTCCTTCAGAAGAAGGTGACACCGAGGTAAAGACTCAGGGTAAGAACCCACCAGAGAACACCGAGGGTAGTTCGTTCTTCAAGAAGTAATTCTCTACAGAACAGCTACGCTTTTGGCTCGCCAGCGGTTGTTGTATCCCTCTAGCCTTATGGCTACAGCTCGTGCTCTGCCTATGTTGTGGACTATGACTACGCCCTCAATAACGCCTGGTCTTGGGATAAACACGGAGATCTTGCCGACCACAAGATTAGGTCTCATGGCTTTTACCGAGCTCTCTGCTCTCGATCTTGATGAGGCTAATGATTTCTGTCTGAGTTGCTGATATACGCCATCAGAGAGCCATCTAGCGCATTGCTCTATGTCTCTAATGCCTGCGAGGGTTTCTATTACTGATTGGGCTAGGAAGGCAAGGACAGGCCTTGGGTCACCTAACTCATCTGAGTTCACAAACTCGATGCCAAAGTAATCGTCTGAATCTAGAGGCTTGCTTACTTTTCTTGTTGCAGATGTAACAGCGTTCATTTGGCACTTATCTTCCCCCGCAGCACGAATAGAGCAAAAATACCGATAAAAACTCTAAATCCCAAGAGAATCTTTAGTTGGCTGTGGATAAGTGAAAAAGCAAAATGATTCATCTGGCATAACTACTTCATGAACATAGATGCCTTACTAGAAGACCTAGAAGCAGAAGGATATTTTGCAAGTAGTAACAACGAAGAAGACAAAGAGAGCGAAACTATTTGCAAGCAAGTGCTGGTGGTTCGAGAAAGCTTGGCTGACTTGTATCTATCGTTACCACTTCTAGGTAAAAATTTTGTTGCAGGGTTTGTTAACAAGCATTCCAAGAGCACTTGGATGATTATTCAGGACTATGTGTACCTGCAACCACAGGATTACGGAACTTGCCTGCAGTCAACCAAGATATCTATCAAGAGAGTTATTCAAGCTCACCTAATTGGTGCCTCAGTAAAGCTAGGGCTTAGAAATACCTCAAGTGAACATCTCGGTTACATCATCAGAGTCGCTGGATTAATTCTTGAGTTTGTGACCTTAGAAGCTAAGACATTCTGGATACCTCTAGACAGTGTGAGCTATCTGGTTGTGGAAAAGATAAACACTCAAACCAATCTTTGACCAACATAGTTAGATGCCTATGTTCGTTCGTAAACGCAAGAGAACTATTCAGCTCAATAACCGCTGGGGTTCAAGAAGAAACCGTATTTTGTTTGCAATCTCTCTAAGCCTTGCAGCTTCTGCATCCTGGCTACTTGTCGCAAGCTCTGAAGTTCCCCTGCAAAAGTATCTGGTTGCAACTTCTAACCTTTCAACCTCCTCGACCCTCGGCGAAGCAAACCTTACTGCTCAGGAGATGGACCTCAAAGAAGGAGAGAGCCAGTATCTAAAGGCGACCGACGAGAATCTAGAGAGCTGGGTCTTAGTGCGACCGGTTAGTGCTGGAGAACTGATTCCAATGAGAGCTATTGCTCCAGCTAAGGACAGTGATTGTGCTCAGGTTGTAGTTGATCTTGCAGTGCGCCTGGCAAGCACAGTAAGGGAGGGGGAAAGGCTAGATCTCTGGGCTGCTGAGCAAGCTAATTCTCTGGATTCAATACCCACTCAGATTGTGACTTCAGGTGAACTTGTGAGTATCAAGTTAGCAACCGATAGCTTTAGCCAATCTATTCAAACAATAGAGATATGTGTTTCCCCAGGTGAGATACGCTCTCTTGTTTCAGCAATGGCTCGTAAGTCCA
The DNA here is from genome assembly GCA_044347325.1 of Rhodoluna sp. Taxonomy (GTDB): domain Bacteria; phylum Actinomycetota; class Actinomycetes; order Actinomycetales; family Microbacteriaceae; genus Rhodoluna. The sequence goes on from JBIIXN010000007.1 coordinate 36,955, forward strand.
CCATCATTGGAATAAGGTCACAGGACTAGTGGCCAACTTGGAAACCAAACAGCGAGGTCGAAGAGCGCACTTAGCGGTGGTTGGCGATGCCCAAACAAACATCACAACAGTTCCTAAGCAACCTGCCTTTCCAGTTAACGTTATTGCTGTCTGGGGTCCAGCCGGATCACCAGGTAAGAGCACAGTTGCAGTCAATGTCGCTTCTGAGTTGGCTCTACAAGGTGAGCGAGTATTACTTATTGATTTGGATACCCTCGCACCTTCTTTGGCCTTAAGCCTTGGGCTAGTTGACACACCTGCCGGACTATCTGCTTGCCTAAGACTTGCTGAGCAGAACAGACTCTCAATAGATGAATACAAGAGGCTCACTATATCGATTGCATTAGGTCGCAATGAGTTGAGCTTTATGCCAGGACTAAGTTCTGCTCACAGATGGCCTGAAGTTACCCCTGAACGATTTGAGAAGTTACTAACCTATCTTCAAGGGGTAATCGATCATGTTGTTGTCGACCTACCTCAAGCAACTGCATTTAGGTCGCACCTGTTTCATCCATCAAGCATGGCTACAGGAGATTTCAATCGGGATACTTTGCTTAGGAATGTGCTTAGCAAAGCAGCCAAGGTGATTCTGGTCTCAGGATCTGACCCAGTAGCTGCAGCAAGGCTTCTTATTGCCAAAGAGTTCTTAGATGATTTAGAAGCTTCTATAGACCCACTTCTTGCAGTGAATAGGTTTAGGAATACTGCACTAGGTTCAAGAGCCAAGGAAGAACTTGCGGAGACCTTTCTAACCCTTGCAGGTTTACGTGTTGATGTCTTTATTCCAGAAGATAGAGAGAACCTAGATAGAGCCATGCTCAATGGCTTGCCTCTTGCACTACTGAAGAGATCTTCACCTGCTCGGGTGGCCATAGCGGAACTAGCCAAGCAGGTAAGTGTGGGTTCTATTTCTAGAAGGAGCGTGGCTAAACTTTAGGAGTGTCCGCACTTACCGATCTAATGAAGCAGCACGGCAATAGCCATGCTGCTGACATTGAATGGTTGCACGCCCTGTTGGGTGACTGGCAGGTTATTGCCGATCTAAGCTTTGCAGATCTTGTGCTCTGGATTTCAGATGGAAAGAACGGCTTTATTGCAGCAGGTCACGCAAGACCATCCTCTGCCGCAACAGTTTTCTATCGTGACATCACTGGTAAACCAGTTGAAAAGGCTTGGTCACAAATTGTTTCTAAGGCATTCAAGACAGGTAAATCTGTTGAACTTGGTGAACTAGATAAATACCAAGGCATGCCAGCGCGATTGAGTGCTGTTCCAGTTTTTAGAAGACTAAATGCGAAGAGTGGAACTGATATCACCCCAAGCCCAATTGCCGTAGTTACCAAACACATCAACCTTGGTGATGCAGCTGCTCCAACAAAAACTAGAATCAGCCTCACGGCTCTGGGAGAGAAGCTATTGAACATGGTGGTTGATGGCAACTATCCAGTTCCATCTGAGCAAAGTTCACCTAGAAGAGGAACTCCTCGTGTGAACGATGGGCTTTTACACATTGATGCTGAAGGTTTAGTTCTGTTTTCTTCACCTAACGGTATTTCTGCTTTCCAGAAACTAGGTGTTGATGGTGAGCTTGAAGGTCGATCACTTCTTGAGGTCACCAACAAGCTAAACAAGGACAGAAGAAATGTCGATGAGGGTCTGCCTATGGTGGTCTCCGGAAGAGTTGCCTGGCGAGCGGACATAGAAGGTAACTCAGCTGCGCTTTCAGTTAGATCTATCCCTATCTATGAGAATCAAAAGAACACTGGAGCGATTCTGCTCTGTCGTGATGTGACTGAGCTAAGAAGGCAAGAGCGTGAGCTAGTTACCAAGGATGCCACCATCCGTGAGATTCACCACCGTGTGAAAAACAACCTTCAGACGGTTGCCAGCCTGCTTAGGATTCAGGGTCGTAGAAGTAAGTCCCCTGAGACCCTAGAAGCCCTTGGCGATGCTGAGAGAAGAGTGGCAGCCATTGCCGTTGTTCATGACTCCCTGTCTGAAGGCCTTGCTCAGGATGTTGACTTTGATGAGATCTTTGACCGCATTATCGCCCTGGTAGGGGAACTAGCAGCGGGCTATAACGCCAAGGTCACTAATCTTCGAATTGGAAAGTTCGGCAGGTTGCCTTCAGAGTTAGCAACGCCGCTGGCTGTTGTTTTAACTGAGTTAGTAACTAACGCTTACGAGCATGGCTTGGCAAACAAGACTGGTCATTTGACTGTGACGGCAACAAGAAAATCTAAAAAGCTGTTCATTACAGTTGCCGATGATGGGGTGGGGCTAGAGCCTGGCAAGATTCAAAATGGTTTGGGAACCCAAATAGTGACAACCCTTGCTGAGGGTGAACTAAGAGGAAAGATTGATTTCAAATCAGATAAAACTGGGGGAACTACTGTGGCTTTAGAGATTCCAATAGCCTAAGCAGACCTGCGAGCTCTTGCGTACTTACGCTTTAGAGACTTACGCTCATCTTCTGAAAGACCGCCCCAAACGCCATTGTCCTGGTTTTCTTTGATGGCGTATTCAAGGCAGTTGTTAACGACTTGGCACTGTCTGCAAATGGTTTTAGCTTGTTCGATCTGGTCTACTGCTGGTCCCGTATTTCCCACTGGAAAGAACAGTTCTGGGTCTTCTGTTCGACAGCGAGCTTCGGTTAGCCATGGCAGTTCCATATATTTATGTTCCTTAGATCGAATAAGAATTGTCACCGAACAGACCAAAATCATTGCTGATTTAGTGTTTTATTCGCAATGGCGACAAGACCTATATTTTCACATTGAGCCCCTTTTGTAAATACCCGATTTAGGCTTGTATCTATGCCAAAACCACCAGTTCAGCGAACCCTAAACGGCCTTTCAATAGCCTTTTTGCTCGAGGCCATTGTCCTTTATCTGGCAGCAGGAGCTGCCGTCTGGGCCCTGTTTACCGAAGACTCTAATTCCCTAATAACAGTCTCAGTTTTGGCCCTGATTGCTCTAGGAGCTGCTCTTTGGCTGACCTTCGCATCTAAGGCAATAAGGCAGGGAAAGCGTTGGGCTCGAAGTGCTGGTATTTTTTGGCAACTAATGCAGATCACATTTGCCTTTGGAACCTATGACTTTAGTGTTTTGTTAGCACTAGCAATAGCACTGCCTTCAGGAGCAGTACTAATTACTCTCTTTACGAAAGATGTTGCTGAAGCAACTAAAGACTAGAGACCCAGTACCTTGCGCAACATAGCTACGTGACCTGTTGCTTTGACGTTGTAAAGAGCATGCTCAATCTTGCCCTTTTCATCAATCACAAACGTTGAACGAATTAGACCTTCATAGATCTTCCCGTACATGCTCTTCTCACCAAAAGCACCATAGGCCTTAATGACCTTCATGTCTGGGTCACTAAGCAGATCAAACTTTAGGCTCTCAGCCTTGCGGAACTTAGTGAGCTTGGCAGCCGAGTCAGGGGAGACACCCAAGACCACATATCCAGCCTTCTTCAGAACATTCATGTTCTCTTGGAAGTCACAGGCCTGCTTGGTGCAACCTGGGGTTGAGGCAGCTGGGTAGAAGTAAACAATGACCTTCTGGCCCTTGAAAGTAGAAAGAGAGACAGCAGCCTCATCTTGGTTCATTAGTTTGAAAGCAGGGGCTTTAGAGCCTGTAGATAGTTGATCCATGGCTCTAATCTAGCAAGTGTCCAACTTTGATTACCATGGCTTTAACTGCTATTCTTGGAAACTGTTGCCTAAGGCAATACGCGCTTCTAGCTCAATCGGCAGAGCAACTGACTCTTAATCAGTGGGTTCCGGGTTCGATTCCCGGGGAGCGCACGAAACCCCAGTTCCTTCTCACGAGGACTGGGGTTTCTT
>JBIIXN010000043.1:0-7316 GCA_044347325.1 Rhodoluna sp.
ATTGGCGCAGTGGTAGCGCACTTCCTTGACATGGAAGGGGTCACTGGTTCGAACCCAGTATCGTCCACCAATACAACTGCGTAGTTACAAGGGAAGTAGCTTGAGGCAAAATCATGCCCGATACATACTTAGGCTTCTCACTAACTCAACTAAGTCGGCTTTAGAGGATGTGGAAGGCTTTCTAAGCCTCAAAGCCCAGCTTCACGCTCCAAGCCTGGGCGGAAAATTACCTAAGGGTGGAATGTAAGGCATGTTGTATTATTCCAACTAGATTCACATTCCGTATTTGGACGTTCGAACAAGGAGGAAAAATGGAAAGCTTGGCCCTGTTAGCCTCACTGAATCTTTTAGTCATCTATTTATCAGGTTTGATTGCCTTCGGTCTTTCGTGGCTCAGGAATCGAATCGGGAAGATATTGACACTGATTTTCGGTTCATTTTCGATCCTCTCTGGCGCTTGGGTCGCGATTACTTTAATCAATGGAAACGGCCTAATGGTTGGCGGGCTCCCAGTGCTGCTAGGCGTATTCAGTATTTGGAACACCCTAAGGTTAAAAAAGCCTAAGGCCAATTAACTACGTTTCATTTATTGAACGAGTGCCAGCGCCTGTTACACCAAGTGTGTACCGACTAGAAGACCAATTACGTAAGTAACTCCCATGGTCATTCCGCTCACTACTAGGTTCCTGGTTATTCCTCGACCTGATCGCGCTTTGCCTATCTTTGCTGCTACATATCCCGTGATGACTAGTGCGAGAGCCACTGAGAAAACTGTTGCTTGAATTCTGTACTCAGTCCAAGGGCCTGTCACAGCAATAAGCGGTAGTAATCCACCGAGACCAAATGCCACAAACGAAGATAAGGCAGCTTGGGTCGGGCTTACATGCTTCTCTGAATCGATTCCTAGTTCTGCTTCAGCATGAGCCTTCAAAGCATCTTTTGCAGTTAGTTCAGTTGCAATCTTGATAGCAAGATCAGGGGAGATGCCTTTCTGCTCATAGAACCAAGCAAGTTCTCTGAGCTCAAGCTCTGGATTGTCAATAAGTTCTTGGCGTTCGATCTTGATTGCTGCCTTTTCGCTATCGCGTTGAGCGCTGACTGATGTGTATTCACCGCCCGCCATTGAGATTGATCCTGCAACGACTGCCGCAGTTCCTGCGATAAGGATTGAAGATGCGGTAGCGCCTGGTGCTGCAGCGACACCAAGAACGAGTCCTGAGGTGGACATAATTCCATCATTTGCTCCAAGAACGCCGGCTCTGAGCCAATTAAGTCGGGCCGCCATCGATTGTCTTTGAAATTCGGCTTTGACTATCTGTTGGTCAATTGCTTTGGCTGCTGGTTTCTTCATCCTCTTAGGAAACACTATAAACCTGTCTTTTCCTAGCAAGGCATGCCTTACTTGGCTGGAATAGACTTACCCGAGAGAAAGTTACGGAGCAATTTTGAATAGCAGTGTTGAAATATCAGTAGTTCTACAGGGTTCGAAGCAGCAGGTTCCTGCTACTTCAACGGGCTTCACCCTGTTCACTGAAAAGAACATCGTTGCCCTTTCTATCAACGGTGAACCTAAAGATCTTGCTTACACGCTTCAAGATGGCGACGTTGTTGAGCCAATCTCAATTGATAGCCCAGAGGGCCTCAACATTCTTAGACACTCTGCTGCTCACGTACTTGCCCAGGCTGTTCAAACGATCAACCCTGAAGCAAAGCTTGGTATTGGTCCTCCAATCAAAGATGGTTTTTACTATGACTTTGATGTTGCATCTCCATTCACTCCCGAAGATCTAAAGGCTCTTGAAAAGGAGATGGATCGGATCATTAGAAGTGGTCAACGCTTTGTTAGAAGAGTCACTACTGATGACGCTGCGCGAGTTGAGTTATCTAACGAGCCTTACAAGCTTGAACTGATTGGTTTGAAATCTGGCAACAGCGATGTTGGAGAAGCATCTGTTGAAGTTGGCTCAGGTGAACTTACTATTTACGACAACTTCGATGCAAAAGAAGGCGTCGTAGTTTGGAAGGACTTGTGTCGAGGTCCACACCTTCCAAACACCAGAATGATTGGTAATGGCTTTGCTCTAACTAGAGTTGCTGCTGCTTACTGGCGAGGTAATGAAGCCAACAAGCAATTGCAAAGAATCTATGGAACAGCTTGGCCGACTAAAGATGAACTCAAAGCTCATCAGCTTCAGTTAGAAGAAGCAGCAAAGAGAGATCACCGACGTCTTGGGGCAGAACTAGATCTTTTCTCATTCCCTGAAGAGATTGGTTCCGGTCTTGCTGTCTTCCATCCACGCGGTGGAATCATTCGCAAGGTCATGGAAGATTACTCAAGAGAACGTCATGAGCAGAGCGGGTATGAATTTGTTTATAGCCCGCACGTGACCAAGGGGAATCTATTTGAAACCTCAGGCCACCTCGAATGGTACGCAGAAGGAATGTTCCCTCCTCTAAAGCTCGATGAAGAACTTGATGAAGAAGGCAATGTAAAGAAACAGGCACAGGACTATTACCTGAAGCCGATGAACTGCCCTTTCCACTGTCTGATTTATAAATCCCAGGCACGTTCATACAGAGACCTACCGCTACGAATGTTTGAGTTCGGAACCGTTTATCGTTACGAGAAGTCGGGTGTCCTTCACGGTATTACTCGTGCGAGAGGATTCACTCAAGACGATGCTCACCTCTACGTTGCAAGAGAGAGCATTGAGGTTGAGCTAACTAATGTTTTGAACTTTGTTCTTGATCTGCTTCGTGATTATGGGTTGACAGATTTCTACCTAGAGCTCTCAACCAAAGAAGAGGGCAATCCAAAGTTCGTTGGTGACAATGACATTTGGGTAGAAGCCACTGAAACTCTTGAAAGAGTTGCAACCAACTCAGGTCTGCAGTTAGTTCCAGATCCAGGTGGAGCTGCCTTCTATGGCCCAAAGATTTCAGTCCAGGCTAAGGATGCCATTGGTCGTACCTGGCAGATGTCAACTATTCAGTTGGACTTCAACTTGCCAGAACGTTTTGACCTTGAATACACAGCACCCGATGGCACCAAGAAGAGACCTGTGATGATTCACAGAGCTCTCTTTGGTTCTATTGAAAGGTTCTTCGGAGTTCTAACCGAGCACTACGCAGGACACTTCCCACCATGGTTGGCACCTGTTCAGGTTGTTGGGGTTCCTGTTGCCGATGAGTACAGTGCATATCTTCACGGCATCGCAGCCGAACTTCGTGCTTCGGGTGTTCGCATTCAAATTGATGACAGCGACGAAAGAATGCAGAAGAAGATTCGTAACCACACCATGGCGAAGGTTCCATACATGCTTATCGCTGGAGCCGAGGATCAGTCTCAAGGTGCGGTTTCATTCAGGTTCAGAGATGGCACTCAAATAAATGGTGTCCCAAGGGCTGAAGCCATTGGAAGAATCTTGAAAGACATTGCAGAAAAAGTGCAGGTCTAATGAACGAAGAGATGCAAGGAGCTGAAGACGCAGCCCTGCTTCAAGGCGTATCTGATCCGTTCCAAAGACTTTGGACACCACACAGACTTGTTTACATCCAGTCGGGCACTCAACCAAGCGATGATGACTGTCCGTTTTGTATTGCACCAACTCTAAATGACGAGCAAGCGTTGATAGTTCATAGGGGACTGCTTTGCTACGTTCTACTGAACCTATATCCCTATAACTCAGGACACCTACTTGTCGTCCCTTACAGACACATCCCCAACTACACTGACGCCTCTCAAGAAGAAATTCTTGAATACGGAGCACTCACTCAACAGGCAATGCAGGTCTTGAAGGCCATTGGTGGGGCTCATGGCTTCAACATTGGCATGAACCAGGGTGAAGTAGCAGGCGCTGGAATCGCTGGTCACTTGCACCAGCATGTCGTGCCTAGATGGCGAAATGACGCCAATTTCTTCCCAATCATCGCCCAAACCAAGGCTTTACCTAAGCTTCTAGGTGATGTCCGTATCGAGATTTCGAACGCCTGGCGAAACATTTCATAACATTGCTAGAGCCATTGGAGGGGGCATTTAGAATAGTGCCATGACCGATAAAGCAAAAGACTCTAAATCAACACCGTTAGTTAAGCGCGGCCTGGCAGAAATGCTAAAGGGCGGCGTAATCATGGACGTGGTAACAGCAGATCAAGCCAAAATTGCTGAAGATGCTGGAGCAGTTGCAGTCATGGCTCTAGAGAGAGTTCCAGCCGATATTAGAGCTCAAGGTGGAGTTGCTCGCATGAGTGATCCAGACCTTATCGATCAGATCATCTCCAGCGTCTCAATTCCGGTTATGGCTAAAGCTCGTATTGGTCACTTCGTTGAGGCTCAGATTCTGCAGTCTCTAAAGGTTGACTACATCGATGAGTCAGAAGTTCTTTCTCCAGCAGATTACGTTCACCACATTGATAAGTGGAAGTTTGATGTTCCTTTCGTTTGTGGGGCAACCAACCTAGGTGAAGCTCTAAGACGTGTTACTGAAGGTGCAGCGATGCTTCGTTCAAAGGGTGAAGCTGGAACGGGTGATGTGAGCGAAGCCATGAAGCACATCAGAACCATTCTTGGTGAAGTGCGCGCTTTGTCTTCAAAGTCAGAAGATGAACTTTACGTTGCTGCCAAAGAATTGCAAGCACCGCTTGAACTCGTTAGAGAAGTCGCAAGAACTGGAAAGCTCCCTCTTGTTTTATTCACCGCGGGTGGAATCGCAACACCAGCCGATGCTGCACTAATGATGCAGATGGGCGCTGATGGTGTTTTTGTTGGTTCAGGTATTTTCAAATCCGGCAACCCGGCAGCCAGAGCGGCAGCGATTGTTAAGGCAACCACAAGCTTTGATGACCCAGATGTTCTGGCAAATGTGAGCCGAGGTTTGGGTGAGGCAATGGTTGGTATCAACGTCGCAGATCTTCCTGCGCCACACAGACTCTCTGAACGAGGCTGGTAGTTCTTGGGTCCAATTGGAGTCCTCTGCCTACAGGGTGATTTCCGAGAGCATCTACAAACTTTTGAAGCCCTCGGCATCGAGACAGTAAGAGTAAGAAAACCAGCCGACCTTGGAGGCCTGAAGGGCCTAGTTATACCTGGTGGCGAAAGCACCGTTATCGACAAGCTGAGTTCAACTTTTCAACTGAGAGATCCGATCATTCAACTTATTGGTAAAGGCTTGCCTGTCTTTGGAACTTGTGCAGGTCTGATACTTTTAGCCGATCGAATTGTTGATGGGACAGCAACACAAAAAACCTTCGGTGGATTGGATGTTTCAGTCCAGCGCAATGCTTTTGGATCGCAACTGGAATCCTTTGAAGCGGACATCAGATTTGAAGGCATAGAGCAGCCTATTCACGCGGCATTCATCAGAGCACCTATTGTTCTTGAGACCGGCCCAGATGTCTCTGTTCTCGCATCTCTAGACGATGGGCGTGTAGTTGCTGTCAAGCAGGGTAACGTTCTGGGTATCAGTTTCCACCCTGAAGTAACAGGGGAGACCTCTATTCATGAGTACTTTGCGCAGATGTGCAAAACAGTAGATTTCTAATCACACAACTAAACTTGACTCGAAAGAACTTCAAGGAGCAACATGTCAGGCCATTCCAAATGGGCAACCACTAAACACAAGAAAGCCATCATTGATGGCCGCCGAGCAAAACTGTTCGCGAAGCTAATCAAAAATATTGAGGTTGCCGCTCGTATCGGCGGAGCTGACATTGAAGGTAATCCAACTCTTTACGACGCAATCCAAAAAGGGCGTAAGTCTTCTCTTCCCAAGGACAACATTGAGTCTGCAGTAAAGCGTGGCGCTGGTCTTGACGGCTCAGCTGTTGAGTACCAAACAATCATGTATGAGGGCTACGGGCCTAACGGTGTTGCTCTTCTAATTGAATGTCTGACCGACAACAAGAACCGAGCAGCAGCAGAAGTCAGATTAGCTGTTACTCGCAACGGTGGAACAATGGCAGACCCAGGTTCTGTTTCATATCAGTTCAGCCGCAAGGGCGTCATCATCGTTGAGAAGACTGACACAACAAATGAAGACTCAGTACTTGAAGCGGTATTGGAAGTTGGGGTGGAGGATGTTCAAGATCGCGGCTATCAGATGGTGATCACGACCGATCCATCCAAGATGGTTGAGGTGCGTGAAGCATTGCAAAGTGCGGAAATCGATTACGAAAGCGCTGACGTTGAGTTCATTTCTTCAATGCCTGTGCAAACAGATGTCGATACTGCTCGCAAGGTAATCTCTCTGATTGACGCCTTAGAGGATTCTGATGAGGTTCAGAATGTGTACTCTAACTTTGACATGTCCGCAGAAGTTGCAGCGCAACTAGATGCCGAGTAATCAAGACAACGTAGTACTTGGGTTAGACCCAGGGCTAACTAGATGCGGTTTTGGTGTAGTCCAGAAAGCTAGCTCAAGACAGGTGAGGTTCCTAGAGGTTGGTGTCTTTAAGTCAGATAAAGACATGGAACAGTCAGAAAGAATTGCAATAATTGGAGATCAAGTTGCAGATCTACTAGACCGTATCAGACCTGAGCAAATCGCTATTGAAAGACTGTTTGCTCAACAGAACCTGCACAGCGTCATGGGCGTTGCTCAAGTTACAGGAGTGATTGTATATCTGGCTCATCAAAGAAAAATCCCCGTCACTTTCTTTACTCCAACAGAAGTAAAGGCAGCTGTGACCGGGAGCGGTCGTGCAAATAAGGCACAGGTCACAAAAATGATGATGCAGATACTTAAACTCAAAGAGCTACCTAAGCCAGCAGACGCTGCTGACGCACTGGCTATCGCTGTGACGCTGGCCTGGCGAGGAGGCAAGAGTCTTCTTGGGCCTAGCTCCACAGAAACTAAAGCACAAGAGAAGTGGCGCAATGCCATTGCATCATCAAAGAAATCTCGTTAGCCAAGTTATCCTTGAGTGGTGATTGCTCATCTAACAGGTAAAGTACTAGCTCGTCGAGCTGGTCAGCTAGTCATTGAATGCGGTGGAGTTGGGTATTTAGTTCACGTAACGCCTGAGGTGTATCAGCAATCTTTCTCCAAGAATGAATTCTCGCTGCACACGGCACACATCATCCGTGAGGACGCCCAACTGCTCTTTGGTTTTGAGTCAGAAGAAGAACTCAATGGTTTCAACATTCTTTGCACTGTAAATGGTGTTGGCCCGAAATCAGCAATGTCTGTTCTTGCTCACCTGGGAGTCTCTGGATTGGCACAAGCTGTTGCAACAGCGGATGATTCGATGTTCAAATCCGTTACAGGGGTAGGTCCTAAGACTGCAAAGTTGATCGTACTCACGCTAACTGGAAAGCT
>JBIIXN010000002.1:0-98851 GCA_044347325.1 Rhodoluna sp.
CTTGGTAAAACAACCTTGGCCATGATTGTGGCTCACGAATCTTCAAGACCTCTACGAATGACTTCAGGACCTGCAATTCAGCATGCTGGGGACATGGCAGCGATACTTTCTTCTTTGTCCTCAGGTGAGGTCCTGTTCATCGACGAAATCCACAGAATGTCTAGATCAGCCGAAGAGATGCTTTATCTAGCTATGGAGGACTTCAGGGTAGATGTGATGGTTGGCAAAGGTGCTGGAGCCACAAGCATCTCCCTAGACCTTGACCCGTTTACTTTGGTTGGGGCAACTACTAGAAGTGGGCTTTTGCCTAATCCATTACGTGACAGATTTGGCTTCACCGCGAATCTAGATTTTTACTCTGAAGACGAGCTTGGCGAAGTGGTAGCGAGGGCAGCAAACCTAATGAACTTAATCGTTGGTGCTGATTCTCTGGCTCTTATTGCGTCGCGTTCAAGAGGTACACCTCGTATTGCTAACCGTTTGCTAAGAAGAGTAAGGGATTTTGCTTTGGTTCACTCCAACGGCAAGGTGTCTGTGGAGTCTGTGGTATCAGCCCTTGAACTCTATGAGGTTGATGAGCTGGGTCTTGATCGTCTAGACAGGTCCGTTCTAGAGGCTTTGATAGTCAAGTTCGAGGGGAAGCCTGTTGGTTTGAATACCCTTAGCGTGGCTTTAGGGGAGGAAACAGACACCATCGAGAGCGTAGTGGAGCCTTTTCTTCTTCGAATTGGACTGATAGTCAGAACCACACGGGGTAGACAGGCCACAACATCGGGTTATAAACACCTCGGCTTGACCCCTCCACAAGGCTCACAGGGATTATTCGACTAGCCTGTCGCTTATAATCGATAAGTAGCAAATTCCCTCATTAATCGATTGGTTCAACATGGAGTTAATACTCATCCTTGCCGTTTTCTTGGCATTCATCATCTTCAGCAACAGCAGGAGGAGCAAGCAGGCTAAAGTGCTTGAAGCCTCCGTAGCAGTTGGAGCTCAGGTGATCATGCTCGGCGGAATCAAGGGCAAGATCGTCTCTATTCTGGAGGATACAGTGATTGTTGAAACAACTCCTGGAACAAGAATTGAGTTTGTGAAAGCCGCAGTTCGAACTGTCGTTCCAGCGGAAGCATCTGTCAAGCAGGACGCTACAAAGAAAGTTTCCGCCCCAGCAACCACTGAGGCAAAGCCTGTTAAGAAGACTACTTCTGCAGCAAAGACCACTACTACAACAAAGAAGACTGCTAAGTAATTAGCTAACACTAAGAAGAAAAGGCTAGATTTTGTCTGAAAAACGCACTGCAACTGGAGCAGCCCTTAGATCTCTTACTTGGCTGCTGGTTCTAATCTTTGGAATCGTTGGAATCATTGGACTTGGAATCACTTTCGGCGAGAAGCGAGCTACCTACGTACCGAACCTTGCCCTTGACCTTTCTGGTGGAACTCAGATTATTCTTACTCCAATTGTTGAAGCGGGTAAGCCAGTACTTCCTGAACAACTTGACCAAGCCGTTTCAATTATTCGCCAGCGTGTTGACTCAACCGGTGTTAGCGAAGCTCAGATTAACACCTCTGGAAACAACATCGTCGTGTCTATTCCAGGTATCCCAGACGCAAACACATTGGCGCTTATCAAGAGCTCTGCAAAGCTAGAGTTCAGAGCTGTACTAGCCGCTTCTGCGGGAAGCAAGACTGAAATCGGCAAGGATGGTTCCCAGCCGATCAAGACTTCAACTGCTAAGCCAACAAGCCCTAGTGACTTGAATCAAATTACTGCCAAGTTGCAGAAGGAATACGAAAACCTGGACTGTTCAACCAAGTTCCGTGAGCCAGGCCAGATTGACGCTGCAGACAAGCCACTTGTTACTTGTGACAGAAGCCTCAGCGAGAAATACATCCTTGGTCCTGTGGAGATCACTGGCGTTGACCTATCTGGAGCTGATGCAGGAACAGTTACGGGAGCTAATGGTGTTGCGACCAACGAGTGGGCCGTAAACCTTAACTTCAATGCTGAAGGTGGCGAAAAGTTTGCTGACATTACAGGTCGTCTTTTCCCACTTACAGAGCCACAGAACAGATTTGCTGTAACCATTGATGGTTACGTAATTACCGCACCAACCACTCAAGCAGTTATCACAGGTGGCTCAGCGCAGATCACAGGATCTTTTGACCAGGCAAGTTCGAAGACACTTGCAGATCAGTTGAAGTATGGGTCACTACCTATCTCATTCGCTGTTCAGTCGCAGGAGAACATTTCGGCAACTCTAGGTGCTGAACAACTTCAAGCAGGATTGTTAGCTGGTTTGATCGGTGTGATTCTGGTTATCATCTACTCAATTTTCCAGTACCGAGGACTAGCAGTTATCACTATTGGCTCTCTTGTAGTAGCTGCCATCATTACTTATGTTGTGATTGCGCTTCTGACTTGGAGAATGGACTATCGACTATCGCTATCCGGTATCGCAGGTTTGATTATGGGTATTGGTATCACAGCTGACTCGTTCATCGTTTACTACGAGCGTGTTAAAGATGAGCTTCGTGAGGGTAAACCTCTCTGGGTTGCTGTTGAGAGCGGTTGGAACAGAGCCAAGAGAACGATTCTTGTTTCTGGTGCCGTGAGCCTTCTAGCGGCCGTTGTTCTATACATCTTGACTGTCGGTAACGTACGAGGCTTTGCTTTCACACTAGGGCTTACAACACTTATCGACCTTACAGTCGTGTTCTTGTTCACCTATCCTGCCTTCAGGCTCATTACAAAGAGCAAGTTCTTCATGTCCGGCAACAAGTGGACTGGACTTCAGCTACGCGAGAGCGCCGCCTACGGTTACACAGGTAGAGGGACTTTCAGAGTCGCAGACACTGTTTCATCAGGAAAGGCAGCTAAGGCTTCTAAGGAAGCCGAGCGTCGTCAAACCATCGCTGAACGTAAAGCCGCTGCAGATCCAATTGCAGCAGCAAAGAAAGAGGAGAACAACTAATGTCTCGTTTTGCTGAACTTGGTAACCAGCTTTACAGCGGTGAAAAATCAATCAACTTTATTGGTAGAAGAAAGTACTTCTACATCGCAACAGGTATCACCGTCATTCTTGCAATCATTTTGCCGTTTGCTGCAGGTGGTTTCAACTTTGGAATTGAATTCCGCGGTGGGTCTGAATACAAGATTTCAGAGAGCAAAATCGACAGCACAATAATTGCTGAAGAGGCTGTTCACACAGTAGTTCCTGAAGTCCAGGTCAATGCGACAATCATTGGTGGGGACACCGTGAGAGTCCAAACACCACAGCTAAGCGATGAAGAGTCTGAGAAAGTCCGTCTTGCTTTGGCTAAGGCTTATGAAGTGAAAGACAGCAACGTTGCGAGCTCATTCATTGGGCCGAACTGGGGTGCTGACATCACCAACAAGGCGCTTTGGGGTCTGTTGATCTTCATCCTGCTTGCAGCGATCATGATGGCACTGTACTTTAGAACACTTAAGATGAGCGCTGCAGCTATGTTGGCTCTTGCTCACGACTTGATTCTAACTGCAGGTCTTTATGGAGCGCTTGGGTTCGAAGTCACACCTGCTGCTGTAATCGGATTCCTAACCATCCTTGGTTACTCTCTCTATGACACAGTTGTAGTCTTCGACAAGATCCGTGAAAACACTTATGAGGTTGAATTCAGCGAGACTACTACCTTCGCTGAGCAGGTAAATCTTGCCATCAACCAGACCCTGGTACGTTCAATCAACACATCTGTAGTTGGTGTTTTACCTGTCGCTTCAATTCTTTTCATAGGTGCATCATTCCTTGGAGCTGGAACTCTTCGGGATATCTCATTGGCTTTGTTCGTAGGAATCATCGTTGGTACCTATTCAACAATCTTCATTGCAGCTCCTGCTTACTCACATATGCGTGAAGGTGAAGCTAAGTTTGCTAAGGCTGAAAAGAAGATTCTTGCTAAGCGTGGTGCGCTAGTTAGCTAAGACGGTTATTCTTTAGTACAACACGAAGGATGATATGTCAGACACAGCAGGCGGTGGAGCACTAGCAACACTTCGCAGTCGCCTGCCTAGAATTTTCACTCGTCCTGCAGAAGGTTCTGGCATTGCTGAGGTTTTGAAGGCAGCCAAGCTTGCTCATCCAAAGCTTGACTTTGCTGTAGTTGAGAAAGCCTACACAGTCGCTTCTAAGGCACACCAGGGCCATACCCGTAAGAGCGGTGACCCGTACATAACCCATCCAATAGCAGTTGCCCAACTGCTTGCAGATCTAGGAATTGGTCCAGCAGGTTTAGCAGCGGCGCTTCTGCACGACACAGTTGAAGACACTGATTACACCCTGGAGCAACTAAAAGCCGATTTCGGCGAGGAAGTCGCCATGCTCGTCGATGGTGTCACAAAGCTAGACAAGGTGAAGTTCGGAGCTGACGCTCAAGCGGAGACTGTTCGCAAGATGGTTGTTGCAATGTCCAAGGACATCCGAGTCTTGGTTATCAAGTTAGCTGACCGATTACATAACGCGAGGACCTGGGGATTTGTACCTGAAGCAAAGGCTAAGCAGAAAGCTCAAGAAACACTCGAGATCTACGCCCCGCTTGCTCACCGTCTAGGAATAAGCGCATTCAAGCTTGAGTTAGAGGACATTTCGTTCTCAGTTCTCTATCCAAAAGTTTATGAAGAGATTGTGAACCTAGTTAGGCAGCGATCACCCAAGAGAGATGAGTTTATTGAAACAGTCATTTCTGCTATTGAAGATGATCTTAAAGAGAACAAAATTAAAGGCAAGGTTGATGGACGACCTAAACAGTATTACTCGATTTACCAAAAGATGGTTGTTGGTGGACGTGAATTTGACGATATCTACGACCTAGTTGGGATAAGAGTTATTGTTCCTGAGGTACGTGACTGTTATGCAATACTCGGTGCAGTTCATTCACACTGGAACCCGGTTCAAGGACGTTTCAAAGACTACATAGCAATGCCTAAGTTCAATCTCTACCAGTCTCTTCACACAACAGTGATAGGTCCTGTAGGTCGACCTGTTGAAATTCAGATTAGAACTCAAGAGATGCACAACCGAGCAGAGTATGGTGTTGCGGCTCACTGGAAGTACAAGCAGGTTGGTTCGGAAGGAACTGTTAGCTCCGAAGACGACTTGGTTTGGCTCAAGCATTTGTCTGACTGGCAGCATGAAACCGCCGACCCTAGCGAGTTCTTGGATGCGCTTCGTTTTGAGATCGGAGCTAAAGAGGTCTACGCCTTCACTCCCAAGGGCCGAGTTGTTGGTCTGACAAAGGGATCTACTCCTGTCGACTTTGCTTACGCCGTCCATACTGAAATTGGTCATAAGACCATGGGAGCTAAGGTCAATGGAAGACTTGTTCCACTAGAAACTGCGCTCAATTCCGGTGACGTCGTAGAAATTCTGACATCAAAGTCGCAGGATGCTCACCCTAGTCAAGACTGGCTGAAGTTTGTCCAGTCGCAGCGAGCTAAGTCAAAAATCAAGGCCTGGTTCACTGCTGAACGCAAAGATGACGCAATTGAGAAGGGGAAAGACCTCCTTGCCAAGGCATTGCGGAAACAAAGTGTTCCAATTCAAAGAGCACTCGCTACCGACATTCTGCTCAAGATAACTTCTGATCTGCGGTTCTTGGAACCATCAGATTTGTATGCTGCCATTGGTGACAACAACATTTCCGCCCAGTCTGTTGTTGAGCGTATGTCCGCTGCTCTATCGATTGACGACTATTCGGAAGAAGCAGTTTTTGAGCTGCCTATCAAAACTAGTTCTGCGAACAAGAGCAAGGTCGGGGATTCAGGTGTATTGGTTAGGGGAGATGCTGATGTGATGTTCAAGCTCGCTCGCTGCTGCACACCAGTGCCGGGAGATGCAATCCTAGGGTTCATCACAAGAGCTTCTGGAGTATCAGTGCACAGAAGTGATTGTAAGAACTCAATCGACCTTAGAAACCAACCTGAGCGACTTATTGATGTAAGTTGGGAGCCAAACTCGAAGAGTTTGTTCCTAGTGCAGATTCAGATCGAAGCACTTGATAGAGGCGGACTGTTGAGCGATGTCACCAGAGTGCTTAGCGAAAATCACGTTAACATCTTGTCAGCGTCCGTTTCTACTCGGGATGACAGGGTAGCACTGAGCAGATTTGTTTTTGAAATGAGTAACCCTGCGGCACTAGATGGTCTTATTAACTCGGTGAAAAACATCAACAACGTCTATGACGTCTATAGAGTCAATAACTCTTAGGAGTTAGCGATTACTACTGAAAGCCAGGCTTTCTTAGTTTCTAAAGCTTCCGTAGCATCAGAAATCTTCTTTGCTTCCCCACTGACATTAGCGGCTTCAAGGTCTTTTTCAAGTTTCTCAATCGATGCTTCAAGTTGTGAACGAACAGAATTTGTTCTGTCCACAGTAGCCGGGTCTGACTTTCGCCAAATCTCAGCTTCAACGTTCTTGATTTTTGTTTCGACAGCTTTTAGACGGTCTTCGATCTTTCTGATGCTGTCGCGAGGGACCTTGCCGACTTTTTCCCATCGAGACTGAATAGCCTGCAATGCAGATTTTGCTTGCGCAAGATCTTTACTCGGATCAATCTTCTCTGCTTCTTCTAGAAGGTCGATTTTGACTTTAAGGTTGGCACTGAACTCAATTTCATCGGCTGCCATCTTCTCTGACTTAGCTGCATAGATTGCATCGCCTGCAGCTTTAAACTTTGCCCACAGAGCATCGTCAGCTTTAGTCTTCGTTTTTGGAAGAGCTTTCCAAGCGTTCAAAAGGTCTCTGTAAGCTAAAGAGCCTTCAGCACCCTTTTCGACTAGAGCCTCAGCCTTAGTAACAAGATCCGACTTGGCGTTCTTACTTGCCTTGACTAATGAGTCTTGAGTTGCGAAGAACTGTCTCTTGTGTGAATCGAAAGTGTTTCTGGCTTTAGAAAAACGCTGCCAAATTGCATCTGCCTTAGCTTTAGGCACCTTGACCGGGCTCTTCTGCAGGGCTTGCCAAGCATTGAATAGTTCAAGCATTTTCGTAGAGCCGGTTTTGTAGTTGATCTTCTGGGGATCTTTTGCCGCAAGCGCTTCAGCCTCTACAGCAATCGCCTCACGCGCCGCTAGAGCCTGCACAGCTAGCTCTGCTTGCTTAGCGTTGGCTTCAGCAAGTAACTCACCAAGACCTGACAGTACTGCTGTAACTCTGGTGCGAAGGGAAGCAAGATCACCAATTGCAGCTGGGGCAGCCAAATCTGTTTCAAGTTTCTGGGCAGACTTCTGAATTGACTTCACGTCAGCTTTGGCCTTGACTCGCTGTTCAAGTAGGCGAACGGCAGCTTCAAGATCGGCGAACTTCTTGACGTAGAAGCTCAGAGCGTCCTCTAAAGACATTGCTGGTTGCGAGCCGATCAGTCTTTCAACTCCTGCATCTTGTACATAGAAGTTGCCGGACTCGTCTACACGACCGAACTCGAATTGCAATGTTGACACGATGTGCTCCTAGTTGTTGAAACTATTTGATGGTGATGTTGTTTATGACTGTCGTTGTCTTTGGTTCTCCGTCACCGGCACCGCCTTTAACACCTGCAGCAATAATCTTGTCCAAACCAGCTAATCCAGCTGTTACCTCACCGAAGACTGTGTAGCCTCCTGCTCCATCGTTTGGAATTGTTGAATCCTGGTAAACGATGAAGAATTGGCTACCCATTGATTCAGGTGCGTTTGAAGAGCGTGCCATAGCCAAGACACCCTTCTTGTAAAGAGGCTGAGTACCTTCGGCAGCGACCGGAACATTTTCAATCGGTCCCCATGTGTAACCAGGTCCGCCTGTGCCGTTACCTTCAGGATCTCCGCACTGCAAAACATAGATGCCAGAAGTTGTCAGACGGTGGCATGAAATTCCAGTGTAGAAACCGTTGTTGATTAGATCCACAAAGTTTGCGACAGCTTGGGGCGCTGCTTCGCCATCTAATTTGATGTCTAAGTTTGATTTGTTAACCGTCATAACACCAGTCCAGTCTCGACACTCTGAAATTGAAGCCTCAGGGATAAGTAGTGGAACTGGTTTTCCGCTAACTGCAGGCTTTGGAGTTTGAGTGAAATCAACACAGAAGTCTTTTGCGACACCTGGGCCGAAACCGAAGTAAGAATATTGGGCGACTAGAGCGACTACGAACGCCGCTGCTGTAACTAGAACAGCGAGTCTGTTGTCTTTTGCTCTTACCTTTATTCTGTGATCAACAACATTCTGCTTTTCTTCAAAGCTCTTTAGGCTTTTCTTCGCAGCAGCGTGCATGTCATTGCTTTTCTTCTTTGCCAATTTTGCCTCCATTTTAGGTACAAATTGATATTAGACGAGTTCAAAGAGGGTTTAGCCTTGAACTGTGAAGAGTTCAGAACTTTTTGATTATCCGATTGGCTTGCCACTGGCAGCCAGAATGAGGCCTACCTCACTGAGTGAAGTAGTTGGCCAAGAAGCTGTTCTTGGTACATCTGGCCCCTTGGGTGTGTTCATGGATAGTCCTGCAACAGACAAGCCACTGCCGTCTATTCTGTTCTATGGTCCACCCGGAACTGGCAAAACAACAATGGCCAGGCTTCTGGCTAGAGCCAGCGGACGAAGATTGATTGAAATCAGCGCCATAAACGCGACCGTCAAAGATCTCAGAGAAGCAATGGACATTTCAAGAGATGAAGCAACTAAAGGCAGGGGTGCTGCCATAGTGTTCGTCGATGAGATTCACAGATTCTCTAAAGTGCAGCAAGAGTCGTTGTTGTTGGCCGTTGAAGACGGTGAAATTGTCCTTGTAGGGGCAACCACAGAGAACCCGCTGTATGCCTTGACTTCGGCGATGGTATCAAGAACAAACCTTTTGAGACTGTCCGAGCTCTCCGACAAGGACATTACAACCTTGCTTCAGCGCGCACTCTCTGATGAACGAGGCTTGAACGACAAGTTCAAGGCAAGTCCCGAAGCGTTAGAAGCCATAGCTAGGAAAGCTAGCGGAGACGCTAGAAAGGCTCTTACGGTTCTGGAAGCAGTGGGCCAAGCGGTGACCAGGTCTGGAAGGAATAACATCGAGCTAGCTGACATAGCACCTGCTATGCCTTCAGCGCTTGCTAGATACGATGCAACAGGGGACCAGCACTACGACATCATTAGTGCTTTCATCAAGTCAGTAAGAGGCAGCGACCCTGATGCGGCTCTGCATTGGCTGGCCAGAATGATTGCTGGCGGAGAAGACCCTAGATTCATAGCCAGAAGGCTTGTGATCCTTGCCGCTGAAGACATCGGTTTAGCAGACCCAGCAGCTTTGACACTGGCCAGCTCAACTATGAGCATCGTTTCCCAGGTAGGTATGCCTGAGGGGCGTATTCCTCTGTCTGAATGCACGATCTATCTCTCTCTAGCTCCAAAGTCGAACAGTGCCTATTTGGCCATAAACAAGGCTCTGAGCGATGTCAACGAAGGATTTACTCCAGCTGTTCCAGCTCACCTTAGGTCCTCAGGCTTGGGCGGAGACGGGGATGACTACGAATACCCACACGATTTGTTAGGCACCTTCTCTCACCAGGCTTACCTACCTCAAGATGGTCAGCATAGAACTTACTACCAGCCCAAGGCCAACGGGTTCGAAGCCACGCTCCTTGAACGGCTCAAAAGGTTGATAGGCCTGTTGGGCAAGTAGTGGTTGTGGCATAAATCAAGTCAAACCGTTAGGATTGACAGGTTGCCGACCTTACTGATGTTCATGGCTGAGTTCCAGTAAAACGGTGAGTGCATTTCATTTAGCCGATCTGCACCGGGCACAAAACTTATTTCAACTTATGCATTCTTTGAAAGGAATACGTGTCTAAAACATCTAGAACACGAAGCAAGACTCGCTTGTCTCGTGCATTGGGCATCGCCCTAACCCCTAAAGCAGCAAAGTACATGGAGAAGCGTCCATACGCTCCAGGTCAACACGGACGCACCAAGCGTAAGACCGATAGCGACTTTGCGGTTCGTCTTCGCGAAAAGCAGAGACTGCGCGCTCAGTATGGTATCCGTGAAGCACAGCTTCGCAAGACATTCAATGACGCGAAGAAGATCGAAGGACTAACTGGTGAGAACCTAGTTGAACTTCTAGAGATGCGTCTTGACGCTCTTGTGCACCGCGCAGGCTTCGCTCGCACCATGGCGCAAGCACGCCAGATGGTTGTTCACCGTCACATTCTTGTTGATGGTCTTCGTATTGACCGTCCATCAGCTCGTGTGAAGGTGGGTCAAATGATCCACGTTGCTGAGAAGAGCGAAAGCACTGAGCCTTTCCAGGTTGCAGCTGCTGGCGGACACGTTGATGTTCTTCCTCCAGTTCCTGGTTACCTCTCAGTTGAGCTAGACAAGCTTCGTGCAACTCTAGTGCGCCGCCCAAAGCGTGCTGAAGTTCCGGTGACTTGTGAAGTTCAGCTTGTTGTTGAGTACTACGCGGCTCGCTAGTAACAAAAGGAAATTGTCATGAATGGTGCAGAGATTGCAGCGCTAATTGCTGCTGGTGCCTTCGCAGTTCTAGTTATCTTCACGGTAATTGTTCTGCTCAAGGTATCCAATCTTTTGGATGCTGCCTCTGCGACTATTCGTGAAACTGGAGAGACTGTAATTCCTCTTCTAACAGAGTTGACTGAAACTACTAAGTCAACAAACAAACAGCTTGAGAAGATCGATGTCATTACAGACAACGTCGTTGACGCAACTAGCAACCTCAGCTCGTTAATCTCATCTTTCACAACCACCATCGGTGGTCCACTTATGCGAGTTGGCGAGATTGTTCGCAGCGTTAGTGGGCTAATTGGAAAGAAGAAGTAGCTAACCATGCGGAAGACTGTCGCCTTCATCGCGGGCATAGCCGTGGGTGTATACATTGCAAGACAAGTCGAAGCCAACCCAGAAGCCAAGCGAAGCTTGAATGAAGCTGGGGAGAAGATAAAGACTTTTGCAAACGCCGTGTCAGAAGGTTATCGTGAGCAAGAGGCTAAGGCTTCGAAGACCGCAAAGTTGAAAACTGCAAAATGAAAACCGCTGAAATCAAAAAGAGATGGCTTGATTTCTTTGAGAGTAAAGATCACGTTGTAGTTCCTAGCGCATCACTCATAAGTGAAGACCCATCACTACTTTTCACTGTTGCAGGTATGGTGCCTTTCATTCCTTACATGACTGGTCTTATGCCAGCACCATACGCAAGAGCTACCAGCGTTCAGAAATGTGTTAGAACTCTAGACATCGAAGAAGTTGGCAAGACAACTCGTCACGGAACTTTCTTCCAGATGAATGGCAACTTTTCATTCGGTGATTACTTCAAGCGCGATGCCATTGCTTTCGCTTGGGAGTTCCTAACCATGCCAACTGAAAAAGGAGGTCTTGGTCTAGCAAAGGACAAGCTATGGGCAACCGTCTATCAAGACGATGATGAATCAATTGCTTTGTGGTTGGAACTTTCTGAGATTCCTCTTGAACGTATTCAAAAAAGAGGAATGGCCGATAACTATTGGTCAACTGGTCAACCAGGACCAGCTGGTCCTTGCTCTGAAATATATTTTGATAGAGGTCCTGAGTATGGTGTTGAGGGTGGACCTGAAGCTGATGAGAATCGCTACATCGAGATCTGGAACCTTGTTTTCATGCAGTACGAGCGTGGGCTTGGCACCGGTAAAGACAACTTTGAAATTCTTGGTGAACTACCAAGTAAAAACATTGACACCGGAATGGGACTTGAGCGCGTAGCTTTCCTAATGCAAGGTGTTGAGAACCTTTATGAGATTGACCAAGTCCGACCTGTCTTGGATCTAGCTTCTGAACTTGCTGGCAAGACCTATGGTGCCAATGAAGAAGATGACATAAGACTCAGAGTTGTTGCCGATCACGTAAGAAGCGCACTGATGTTGATTGGTGATGGTGTTTCCCCTGGTAACGATGGCCGCGGTTACGTGCTGCGACGACTACTTAGAAGAACTGTTCGTGCAATGCGATTACTTGGTGTCAACGAGCCAGTCTTTGGTCGGCTTTTCCTAACATCAAAGAACGCAATGGTCGATGCCTATCCTGAGTTAGAAAATGAATTTAAGAGAATTAACACAACCGTGTTGGCAGAAGAAGAAGCGTTCCTTAGAACGCTTGTTTCTGGAACACAGGTTCTAGAAACTGCTATCGCGACCGCTTCTGCCGCTGGAGAGAAAAGTCTCTCTGGCGAGACTAGCTTCTTACTGCACGACACCTATGGTTTCCCAATCGACTTGACTGTAGAAATTGCAGAAGAGAATTCTCTAACTGTCGATCGCGAAGCTTTCACAGCTCTTATGAGTGAACAAAAGAACCGAGCTAAGGCTGATGCAAAGATGAAGAAGGCGGGCAACACCGATCTTTCCGTCTATGGTGATTTCAGAATGCAGGGTGTGACCAAATTCACAGGATACGAAGAACTTGTTTCAACAGGAAAAGTACTTGGAATCATCCAGGAAGGTGAGCAAGTTACTAGTGCAGGCCAAGGTTCGATAATTGAAGTTATTCTCGATGAGACAAGCTTCTATGCGGAATCAGGTGGACAGATTGCGGATGCCGGAACTATTCACGGTGATGGTTTCACCCTTGAGGTTCTCGATGTTCAGAAGCCTGTTAAGGGTCTTGTCTCACACAAGGCAATAGTTAGATCCGGTGAGATCGGGGTTGGAATTACTGCTACAACATCAGTGGACGCTGACTGGAGATTAGGAGCTGCTCAGGCACACTCTGCGACTCACGTTGTTCACGCTGCCCTTAGACAAGCCCTTGGACCAACAGCATTGCAATCAGGCTCATACAACAAGCCTGGTTACATGCGTCTCGACTTCTCTTGGACTCAGGCGCTCAGTGCTGAGACTAAGTCTGAGATAGAAGAGATTGCCAACCTTGCAATTAGAGCAGATCTCGCAGTTTCTGCTCAATACATGAGTCTTCCTGAAGCCAGAGAATGGGGAGCTGTTGCTCTTTTCGGTGAAACATACGACGAGAGTGTTCGTGTTGTACAAATCGGAGGACCTTGGTCACGCGAACTCTGTGGTGGAACACACGTTGCTAGAAGTGCTCAGATTGGATTAGTGACAGTTACGAACGAATCTTCCGTTGGATCGGGATCTCGTCGTTTGGAAGCTCTCGTTGGAATGGAAGCTCTGCGTGCACTTACTCAACAACGCGTGTTGCTGCACAAGATTGCAGATCAACTCAAGACTGCACCTCTATCAGCAAGCGACAGACTAGAGACATTACTTGCTGAAATGAAAGACATCCAGCGAGAATTGGCTGTTGTTCAATCTCAGAAGTTTGCAGGTCTCGTTCCAGAACTTCTAAAGTCCGTTTTTGAAGTTAGTTCTTTGAAGGTCCTTGCACTAGAGATCCCAAATGTTCCTACTTCTGATGCGTTAAGAGATTTGGCAACGAAACTTCGAGATGAACTAGCTAACGTTGCAAGCGTCGTAGCAATATCTTCAATTATTGACGAGAAGCCTGCCATCATCGTTGCAGTCAGCAAGGCAGCTCAGGATAAGGGGATTAAGGCAGGCGACTTAGTTCGTACAGCTTCCCAGATTCTTGGTGGTGGCGGTGGCGGCAAGGCTGACATGGCTCAAGGTGGAGGTACTGACTCCTCAAAGATTGGCGACGCTCTGCGAGCTGTTACCGAGAGCCTCAGCTAGTTGTTACGCCCAGGTAGGCGTCTGGCGATTGATGTCGGCAAGGCAAGAATAGGTCTTGCGATAACAGACATACACGCCATCCTTGCTAGTCCATTAACAACCGTTCAAAGAGTTGAGTCAGTAGTCGACTCAGTCGACGCCGTTCTACAAGAGGCCGCAGTTGCCGGTGAGATTTTTGAGATTTATGTGGGAGTGCCTGTCAATCTCAGGGGAGTGTCAACGCCTTCTACTGAGGATTCACTTATATTCGCTGAAGCGCTTAGAGCAAAAACAGAAGTGCCGGTTAAATTACTTGATGAGCGTCTAACCACAGCGATGGCTAATTCTCAGCTGAAGCAAGTAGGCAAGAGTCAGAAAGATGCGAGATCAACAATTGATCAGATGGCTGCTGTAGCAATTCTCGAGTTTGCCCTTAGTGTAGAAAGCAACACAGGAAACGAACCAGGGCTAAGCATTGAGGAGTGGAGGGCTAAGTATGAGTGAACCAGTATTCGAAACTCGTAGAAGCCTTCGCCCAAAAAGAAAGTTTCCAAGGCGACTCATTGCTTTGATTACAGCTATTCTCATAACCGCTGGTTCACTGGCGTACTTTAATCGAGCCGAGCTTAGAGGCTTTGTTGATCAGTTCACTGGCGCTGAATACAGTGGCGCTGAAGGTGGATTAGTTACTGTTGTTGTCAAACGTGGTGACGTAGGAACTGATGTTGCCAAAGCTCTGGTGGCTGCCGGAGTGACAAAGAGTTACGACGTTACTCTTCGAACCATTTACGCAATGAACCCAACCTTCTTCCCAGGTTCATACAAGATTCCTTCTCAGATTCCTTCAGCTAGGGCCGTTTCATTATTGGTTGATCCAACGAATATGATTTCGAATCGAGTAACTATTCGTGAGGGTTTGCGAATTGGTTCTGTTTTCCAACTACTTTCGGAGAAGACCGGTATTCCGCAATCTGACTTTGAGTTAGAAGCGAAAGACTACAAAAGTTTTGGCATTCCCGAAGTAGCTCCATCCCTAGAGGGTTATTTGTTCCCTGCAACATACAACTTCGATCCTTCATATTCTGCACGCGAGATTTTAAATACTCTTGTCCAAAGAACTAAGGACCAGCTTGCTGAAGATGACGTTGCTGAAAAGGACTGGCATAGAGTTTTGACTCTCGCTTCCGTAGTTCAACGCGAAGCTCGAATGGAGCAGGACTTCTACAAAGTGTCAAGAGTCTTCGTAAACAGACTTGCAATTGATATGCCACTGCAGTCAGACGCAACAGTTTCTTATGGTGTTGGTGGTAATACTTTCCAGACTTCAGTAGCTGATAGAGCGGATCCAAACCCTTACAACACCTACAAGTATCCAGGCTTACCAATTGGTCCAATTTCGGGTGTTGGTGCGCTTGCAATTGACGCAGCTCTAAATCCAGCGAAGGGCCCATGGCTGTTCTTTGTATCTGTGAATCTAAAGACCGGTGAAACTGTCTTCAGCGAAACTTACGCTCAGCACCAGGCTGCGGTCGGGGTTTGGCGTGATTGGTTAAGAGAGAACCCGGACTGGAATGACTAGCAAACACTTCGCTGTTGTTGGTGATCCAATTGACCATAGCCTCAGCCCACGCATTCACTCTGCCGCCTACAAACACCTCGGTCTCGACTGGATCTACTCAAAACACCAGGTGGCAAAAGATTCACTAGCAACTTTCCTGGAAGAATCAGGCTCCATCTTGTCTGGAATCAGTGCCACCATGCCATTGAAAATTGAAGCAGCCAAGTTGTCTGAAAGTGCAGATGAGGTTGTGAATCTTCTGGGTGTAGCTAACACACTGGTAAAATCTGGCTCGTCTTGGCTTGGGTTCAACACGGATGTATTCGGAATTCAACAGTCACTACAAAGCTCTTGGACTGAGGGTGTAAGCACAGTGGCGATCCTTGGTGCAGGGGCGACAGCGCAATCAGCCTTGTATGCGGTCTACCTGTCTGCTCCTCATGCCAGTGTGAGCGTTTATGTTCGCAATATTGCCTCTGCAGACCAGATTTCCTTGCTTGCAGCAAAGCTAGGTATGCGGCTGGAAGTTAATTCACTTTCTGATTACTCGTCAAATCAAGATCTAACTATCAGTACTGTGCCAGCTGACGCTTTAGGTAACTTGTCGCGATTCAAACAGGCTGGTTGGCTTCTGAATGTGAACTACGCAAGCGTAAACGAATCCTTCTCTGCTTCATTCGTTGAGGATCGTCTAGTTAACGGTGAAGTCATGCTTATCTGGCAAGCTATCGCTCAGATTCGTCTTTTTCGAGATGGAGATTCCACTCAAGAACTACCAGATGAGACGTCACTTTACGTAAAAATGCTTGAGGCGCTTTAGCAAAGCACAGAAGTATGCGAGAATGCCTGTATGTTACGTTGGCTAACCGCAGGTGAATCACATGGTCCATCCCTGACCGCTGTTATTGAGGGGTTACCTGCTGGCGTTGAGATCACAACAGAGCAGTTAGCCACAGCACTAGCTCGTCGTCGCTTGGGATACGGCCGCGGTGCCAGAATGAAACTGGAGCTGGACGAAGTATCTTTCACTGGTGGAGTTCGTCACGGTAAGACTATGGGTGGGCCAATAGCTATTTCAATAGCTAATACTGAGTGGCCTAAATGGGAGCAGGTGATGTCACCTGATCCTGTTGACCCAGAAGCACTTACTGGTGCAAGAGCAGAGGCTCTAACGAGACCTCGACCTGGGCATGCAGATTTTACAGGAATGCAAAAGTACGGATTCTTGGACAGTAGACCTGTCCTTGAAAGAGCTTCAGCTAGAGAAACTGCAGCAAGAGTTGCTTTAGGCGAAGTGGCTGCTACATTCCTAAAGGCTCTCGACATTCAATTGATCACGCATACTGTTGCAATCGGTACAGTCATGGCAAAAGCTGAAATGGCGTTGCCAAAGCCACATGATCTAGAAGAGATTGACGCTGATCCGCTAAGAGCGTTCAATAGGGAACTAAGCGTCCAAATGGTAGCTGAAGTTGACAAGGCTCATTCCGAAGGTGACACCCTCGGTGGTGTTGTTGAAGTGCTTGTTTATGGTCTTCCACCAGGTCTTGGTTCGTTCGTGCATTGGGATAGAAGACTCGATAGTCAACTGGCTGGCGCATTGATGGGTATTCAAGCAATCAAGGGCGTTGAAGTAGGTGATGGCTTTGAGACAGCTCGTCGCAGAGGCTCAGAAGCGCATGACGAGATAGTTGTTGGCAGCGAAAGCGGAGTTGAAAGACTTACCGACCGCGCCGGTGGTATCGAAGGTGGTATGAGTAACGGTGAAATCCTTCGTGTTCGCGCAGCTATGAAACCAATATCTACTGTCCCTAGAGCGCTTCAAACTGTAGATGTAGCAACCGGTGAGCAAGCGAAGGCGCATCACCAGAGATCAGATGTCTGCGCTGTCCCTGCAGCCGGTGTTGTTGCCGAAGCAATGGTTGCACTGACAATAGCTAATGCCGTACTTGAAAAGTTTGGTGGTGACTCAATCGCAGAAACTAAGCGAAACATGATCAGTTACCTCGAGAGCATTCCAGAAACTCTTAGATCAAAAATCGCTAGATAAATGCTTCAGCGACCAATCGTTCTCATCGGCCCTATGGGTGTTGGCAAAACCACCATTGGGAAAAAGTTAGGTCGTCGTTTAGGTCTTCCGTTCGTTGACACTGACGTTATTGTTACCAACGCTCATGGAGACATTCCAGAGATCTTTGAGAAAGAGGGCGAATCTGCTTTTCGCAATTACGAGGAGCAGGCCTTACGTGAAGCATTGGAAGTAGTTCAGGTTGTAGCAACAGGTGGTGGGGCAGTGTTGAGCGGAACTAACCAAAGGATGCTCGAAAACGCAGTCGTTATTTACCTTTCAACCAGCGGACTACACATGAAATCAAGGTTAGAAAACGGAAATAGACCGTTACTAAAGAACGGCATCGCGGATTGGAAAGCAATCTACGAATCGAGGAAGCCACTGTACGAACGTTTAGCAACTTTTGAGATTGACACCTCCGCCGCGGGTCTTGGCAAGACTATGGACGCTATCTGCGAGAAACTAGAGACACTATGACTTTCAAGATTTCAGCCAAGGGGCAGCCTGGCTACGAAGTGCTAGTCGGTCGAGGTTTACTCGACGAACTAGATACTTCTCTAGGGCAAGCTGTTAAGAAAGTTCTGCTTGTTTACCCAGAGGGAATGCAGGCGAGTGCAGAGCTTATTGCTGACTCTCTTATAGATCAGGGCAAGCAAGTTTGGCAGCTGCCAGTGGCTGACGGCGAAGATGCTAAAACAGATCGTTGGTTATCAATTGCTTGGTCAAGTCTCGGTCAAGCAGAGTTTTCTAGATCAGATGCAGTTGTGTCCCTTGGTGGTGGCGCAACAACAGATCTAGCGGGATTCATTGCTGCTACCTGGCTTAGAGGGATAGCAGTTGTTCATGTGCCTACAACATTGCTCGCCATGGTTGATGCTGCTATAGGTGGTAAGACGGGGATCAACACAATTGAAGGTAAGAACCTCGTTGGGGCTTTCCATGAGCCTAAAGCGGTGCTTGTTGACCTGGATACTCTCGAGACTCTTCCAAAGCTTGAGCTAATCTCTGGATTCGGAGAGATTGTTAAGTGCGGATTCATCAGAGACCCAAAGATTCTTGAGCTCATTGAAGAAGACGTTAACGATGCCAGAGACATCCACTCTGAACGATTTGCAGAATTAGTAAAGAGAACCATTCAAGTCAAAACTGATGTTGTCGGTAATGACTTCAAGGAAGCAAATCTTAGGGAGATTCTGAACTACGGGCATACCCTTGGTCATTCAATTGAATTGGTCGAGCATTTCAAGTGGCGTCACGGCCGGGCAGTGGCGATCGGCCTGGTCTTTGCAGCTGAGCTGGCAAGGCTTTCTGGACGTCTAAGCGACGAGGTTGCTGACAGACACAAGAGTATCTTGAAGCTCCTTGACCTTCCCGTTACTTACCCAGGTGATAAGTGGGAAGCCCTGTACCAAGGAATGCAAATTGATAAGAAGAGTCGAGGTGGCATCTTGAGGTTCGTTGTCCTTGATGACCTTGCGAAACCTGGCACCCTTGAGGCGCCTACCAAGGAACTCCTGTACACCGCATTCCAAGAGTTAGCCGAATAGAAAGTAAGTTTGTCCTATGACTAAAGTTCTAGTACTCAACGGCCCTAATCTCAATCGTCTAGGTTCAAGAGAACCCGATGTGTATGGCAGCGCCAGCTATGCCGATCTCGTCTCCTCGCTAACCTCTTACGCAACCCATGCCAATTTTGATGTAGATGTTAGACAGACCAATGACGAGGCTGAGCTTATTGCTTGGTTGCACGAAGCAGTTGATACAAAGTCAGATGTAGTTATCAACCCAGCGGCTTTTACCCATTACTCATATGCCCTTAGGGACGCTTGTGCGATTGTTACTAGTTCCGGGCTAAAGCTTATTGAGGTTCACATTTCTAACCCTCACGCGAGAGAAGAATTCAGACAAACATCGGTTATCAGTGCTGTCGCTACGGGAGTAATTGCTGGTTTCGGCCAGAATTCCTACTTGCTTGCTCTTCACCAACTAACCCACTGATAAACTGCTTTAGGCCATAAGGCCAACCAATTACAGCGAGGCTAAAAATGGCAACAAGCAATGATCTAAAAAATGGCATGGTCCTAAGCATGGACAACCAACTATGGGCAGTTATCGAATTCCAGCACGTAAAACCAGGTAAAGGCCCTGCGTTCGTTCGCACCAAGCTAAAGAACGTAATAAGCGGCAAGGTCATTGACCGCACACTTAACGCTGGCATAAAGATTGAAGTTGCAACCGTTGATAAACGTGAAATGCAATACCTATACAACGATGGTGAAGGCTATGTATTCATGGACACCAAAGATTTTGATCAGATGACTCTTTCAGCTGAACTTGTCGGCGACGCAATGAACTATCTTCTAGAGAACCAGCAAGCAATCGTCGCTATCCACGAAGGTCTACCAATCTACGTTGAAATGCCGCCATCAGTAGTACTTGAGATCACATTCACTGAACCTGGCCTTCAGGGAGATAGATCAAGCGGAGGAACCAAGCCTGCAACAGTAGAGACTGGCCTTCAGATTCAAGTTCCACTATTCGTTGAGCAAGGCACCAAAGTTAAGGTTGATACCAGAACTGGTGAATACCTTGGCCGAGTTACCGACTAATCCTTGAGCGCTAGATCTAAAGGTAGAAAGAGAGCCGTTGACGCTCTCTACGCTGGCGAACTCAGAGATGTGATGGCTACCGATTTACTTGATGCCACAAAGGAACAAGTCACTGACCGCCAGAATCAGGACGAAATCTTCGACTTCGCAACCGAACTTGTAAACGGGGTTCTAGCGAATCAATTAGAAATTGACGAGATTCTCTCTGGAGTCGCTCAAAACTGGACTCTAGATCGTATGCCAGCTCTGGATAAAGCAATCCTGAGAGTTGGAATCTACGAGATTGCTTTTGGTGGCACTCCAGCAGAGGTGGCTATCAGCGAAGCAGTTGATCTAGCTCAGGAACTCAGTACCGAGGATTCTGCAGCGTTCGTAAACGGTATTTTGGCTACTGTTTCAGCAACTCGCAAGCCAATTTAGTCAAAGTTAACAAACCTGCACTAGAATTCTAGAAACAACATCCTTTAAAGGCGTCCTGTGAGGCGCAGAAGGAGGTGGGCGTGAGTTCACGCACCGTCTTAGACGCTCAAGATATCGAGCGCGCTATCGTTCGTATCTCTCATGAGATCGTAGAAGCGAATCAGGGCACAGCCAATCTTCTTATTCTTGGCATTCCAACACGTGGAGTTTTCCTAGCCAACCGCATTGCTGCTTCCATCTCAAAAAACTACCCGGAGTTCGATGCTTCAACTTCGGTTGGAAAGCTAGATGTCACGATGTTCAGAGATGACCTAGCTACTAAGCCAAGCAAGGCAGTAACCCCAACTTCTATTCCAAGGCAATCACTCGAGAACCTAACAGTCGTCCTCGTGGATGATGTTCTCTTTAGTGGCAGAACCGTAAGAGCCGCTCTAGATGCACTCGTATCATACGGACGACCTAAGGCTGTTCGATTAGCGGTCCTTGTCGATAGAGGACACAGAGAGCTTCCGATTAGAGCGGATTTCGTGGGTAAGAACCTTCCAACATCATTCTCAGAACGCATCTACGTGAAGCTAACTGAAAGCGATGATGAGCAGTCGGTGGTGATCGAACAGTGAAGCATTTACTAAGTACTGAAGATCTAGACCTGGCGACCAGTCTTGAGATTCTTAACCTCGCCGTCGAGATGCAAGGGGTTAACTCAAGAGATGTGAAAAAGCTTCCTGCTCTAACAGGCAGGACCGTCGCAAACTTATTCTTCGAAGATTCAACAAGAACTAGATTCTCTTTCGAGATTGCTGCCAAGCGACTATCTGCAGATGTCGTGAACTTTACAGCTAAAGGCTCATCAGTGAGCAAGGGTGAATCTTTGAAAGACACCATCTTGACACTTGAGGCGATGGGTATAGAGGCGCTGGTTGTCAGACATCATCACAGCGGAGCAGCTAACACAATTGCGAATGCTTCATGGTCTAAGGCAACGGTTATTAACGCAGGGGATGGAACCCACCAACACCCAACCCAAGCTCTAACTGATGCGCTGACTATTCGACAGGCTCTAAAGGGTAAAGACGACTTCGGCGATTTATCTGGAATCAAAGTGCTAATTGTGGGGGACATTCTGCACTCAAGAGTTGCCAGATCAAACATTGGTTTACTAAAGACGTTAGGTGCTCATGTCGGACTTGTTGGGCCTTCGACACTTCTTCCTAGTTATGCAACTACCTTGGCAAATTCGGTTTATCACAACCTTGATGAGGCTCTAGCTGATGGCTTTGATGTAGTCATGATGCTGCGTATGCAGATGGAACGAATGAATTCTGTGTTTGTCCCAAACGCCAACGAGTATTCAACTCTCTGGGGACTCTCAGCCGAAAGATTCAATGCACTTAGCTCAAAGACTCTAATCATGCACCCAGGTCCTATGAACAGAGGCTTAGAGATTTCTTCTGAAGCAGCTGATTCACAGCAGTCAGCAATCGTAGATCAGGTTAGAAACGGCGTAGCAGTTCGCATGGCAGTTCTTTTTAAACTATTAGCTCAAGAATCGAGATCAAAATGACAAGTAATGAAACACTCTTCACCAATGTCTCTCTCACCGACGGAACTGCTGCGAACATCCTCGTAACTGGCGATTCAATCACCTATCTCGGCAGCGAAAGTAAGTCTGCAGGCGAAGTGATAGATTGCACCGGGTTACTAGCCATGAGTGGATTTGTTGACCTGCACACGCATCTTCGAGAGCCAGGTTTTGAGCAGAGTGAAACTATTCTCACTGGTTCTAGAGCTGCCGCTATGGGTGGCTTCACCTGTGTTCACCCGATGGCTAATACCAACCCTGTTGCGGACAACAGTGCAGTCGTTGAACAAGTATTTGCTTTAGGGGAGCAAGCGGGTTACGTGCAGGTCCAACCTATTGGGGCTGTAACAGCAAACCTAGAAGGTAAGAACCTCTCTGACATGGGCAAGATGAACGCATCGGCTGCGCAGGTAACTGTGTTCAGCGACGACGGTAAGTGTGTGAGCGATTCTCTGGTCATGAGAAGAGCATTGGAATACGTGAAGGCTTTTGGCGGTGTTATCGCTCAGCATGCTCAGGATCCACAGCTAACCGTGAACGCCCAAATGAATGAGTCAGCTCTTTCACTAAAACTGGGTCTAACTGGTTGGCCTGCTGTTGCTGAGGAGGCAATCATTGCTAGAGATGTTCTATTGACTCAAGAGGTAGGTTCAAGACTTCACGTTTGCCACGTCTCGACAAAAGGTTCAGTAGATGTCATACGTTGGGCTAAGAGTAAGGGAATTAAAGTCACAGCAGAAGTTACCCCACATCACTTGATTCTTACTGAAGATTTAGTTTCTGAGTACGACCCTGTGTTCAAGGTCAACCCGCCACTGAGAAGCGCAGAGGATGTTCAAGCCCTTCGCGAAGGTGTAGCCGATGGAACAATCGACATCATTGCCACCGATCACGCTCCACACACAGCAGACAGCAAAGATTGCGAATGGGGAGAGGCAGCATTTGGAATAGTTGGACTTGAAACGGCAGCAGCTATTGCAAAGACTACCTTGATTGATACAGGGCTAATCGATTGGGTCAGATTCGAAGAACTTTTATCTGTGAACCCAGCGAAGATTTCTGGGCTCACCAACCAGGGTCAAACTGTCAAGGTTGGAGCACCTGCGAACATCGTGTTCTTCAACCCGAACACTTCAGTAACGGTTGACAGTCTCTCGCAGAGCAAGAGCTCCAATAATCCGTACCTTGGCATGACACTAAGTGGCTCAGTCACTCACACTATGTTCAACGGTGTTCTAACTGTGAAGGATTCAAAGATTCAGGAGATCGGAACAACAAATGGCAATTAGATCCAGATCAGCACTATTGGTTCTTGAAGACGGCAAAGTTTTCAAGGGTGTACCATTCGGCAAGGTTGGTAGCTCTCTAGGTGAGATAGTTTTCGCAACTGGTATGTCGGGCTACCAAGAAACACTCACTGACCCTTCGTACGCAGGTCAGATTGTGGTTCAAACATCTCCTCACATCGGTAACACAGGAATGAATGACCGTGATGAAGAATCAGACAAGATTTGGGTTTCTGGATACGTCGTAAGAGATGTGAGTCGCATTGTTTCGAACTTCAGGTCCGAAAGAACCCTTGAATCAGATTTGCTTCGCGATGAGGTAGTTGGCATTTCTGATCTAGACACTAGAGCTCTGACACTGCACTTGCGCGAAATCGGTGTTATGAGAGCAGGTATCTTCTCAGGAATTGACGCTGAGCAACCAGTTGATGAGTTAGTTTCTATTGTGCGCTCTGCTGCCAAGATGCAGGGGCAATCACTGTCTTCAGTTGTCTCTACTAGAGAGAGGTACGAAGTAGCACACAGGGGCGAATACGTGGGCAAGGTTGCGATTCTAGACCTAGGTATCAAGCGATCAACTATAGAGAACATGGTCGAGCGTGGACTCGATGTTGAGGTTTACCCTGCTGAGTCAACAGCTGAGGTTCTACTGTCATCCAACCCCGATGCTGTCTTCTACAGCAACGGTCCAGGAGACCCAGAGACAGCAACAGAGCAAGTCAAGGTGCTTCAAGAAGTTCTAAACAAGAAGATTCCATTCTTCGGTATATGCTTCGGGAATCAGCTACTAGGAAGAGCGCTTGGTTTCCAGACATACAAGCTAGCTTTCGGTCACAGAGGCATCAACCAACCAGTATTGGATAGACGAACAGGTCGTGTTGAAGTAACAGCCCACAACCATGGCTTTGCTGTTCGAGTAGATGGCGGTGAGCAAGTTGAATCCCCAGCAGGTTTTGGGCAAGTACGAGTGAGCCACATCTGCCTCAACGACAATGTTGTTGAAGGTCTTGAGTGCCTAGACATACCTGCTTACTCAGTTCAGTACCACCCTGAAGCTGCTGCTGGTCCACATGATGCGAACTACTTGTTTGACCGTCTTATTGAAATGATTCAAGCCAACAACGCAAAGAGGGCCAACTAATGCCGCGCAGAGAAGATATCAAGAGTGTTCTAGTTATTGGATCTGGTCCAATTGTTATCGGTCAAGCTTGTGAGTTTGACTACTCAGGAACTCAAGCCTGTCGTGTGCTTAGAGCCGAAGGTATTCGTGTCATTTTGGTAAACAGTAACCCTGCAACCATCATGACCGATCCTGACTTCGCTGACGCTACATACATAGAGCCAATCACTCCGCAGGTAATCGAAGCAATCATTGCTAAAGAGAGACCGGATGCAATCTTGCCAACACTTGGAGGACAAACTGCCCTAAATGCAGCCATGTCACTTCACGAGCTCGGCATTCTGGATAAGTACAACGTGGAGTTAATCGGAGCTAAGGTTTCAGCAATTAAAGCGGGTGAAGATCGCCAATCATTCAAGCAATTAGTACTTGATGCTGGGGCGGATGTTGCTAAGTCCTACATCGCCCACACTATGGAGGAAGTTCTAGAAGGTGCAGCGAAACTAGGTTACCCAGTCGTAGTTCGCCCTTCTTTCACCATGGGTGGTCTAGGTTCAGGCTTCGCTTATGACGAGAAGGATTTGCGCAGAATAGCTGGTGCAGGTTTACAAGCCAGCCCAACAACTGAAGTGTTGCTTGAAGAATCGATCATGGGTTGGAAAGAGTATGAACTCGAGCTAATGCGTGACACAGCAGATAACACTGTTGTCGTTTGTTCCATTGAAAACGTTGACCCTGTTGGTGTTCACACGGGTGACTCAATTACCGTTGCACCTGCACTCACTCTTACAGATCGCGAATACCAGCACATGAGAGACATCTCTATAGACATCATCAGAGCTGTTGGTGTCGACACTGGTGGCTGTAACATTCAGTTTGCAGTTGAGCCAAACACTGGTCGAATCATTGTTATTGAAATGAATCCTCGCGTTAGCCGTTCATCAGCGCTAGCTTCTAAGGCAACAGGTTTCCCTATTGCAAAAATCGCTGCGAAGCTTGCAATCGGCTATCGCTTAGATGAGATTCCAAATGACATTACCAAGGTAACACCTGCTTCATTTGAGCCAGCTCTTGACTACGTTGTTGTGAAGGTTCCACGATTTGCATTTGAGAAGTTCCCCGCAGCAGATGCAACACTCACCACCACCATGAAATCTGTTGGTGAAGCGATGGCGATTGGTAGAAACTACGCGCAAGCACTCCAGAAAGCTCTCCGCAGCCTGGAGCGAAGAGGTTCGTCATTCCACTGGGGCGAACAGAAGAAGTCAAAGACAGAACTAATCGAACTATCATCTGTACCAACCGATGGGCGCATTGTTACCGTTCAGCAAGCTCTTCGCCTTGGTGCAACAGCTGAGGAGATCTTCCAAGCAACAAAGATAGATCCTTGGTTTATTGACCAGATTGTTCTAGTCAATGAAACTGCCGAGGAGATTCGTGCCTCTGCTGATTTGAATGAAGAGATCATGCTTCATGCAAAGTCATTCGGGTTCAGCGATGCCCAGATTGCCGAGATTCGAGGACTCACCGAAGCTCAAGTCAGAACCACTCGCTATGCGCAGAATATCAGACCTGTCTATAAGACTGTTGATACTTGTGCAGGGGAGTTCCCTGCACTAACTCCTTATCACTACAGCACTTACGAACAAGAGACAGAAGTTCGCGCATCAGGCGCTGACAAAGTTGTCATCCTAGGTTCCGGACCTAACCGTATTGGTCAGGGAGTTGAGTTTGATTACTCATGTGTACACGCGTCATTTGCACTTCACGATGCGGGTTTCGAAACCATCATGATTAACTGCAATCCTGAGACAGTTTCTACTGACTACGACACAAGTGACAGGCTTTACTTCGAACCGCTGACTCTAGAGGATGTTCTTGAAGTTATCCATGCTGAATCAGCAAGTGGCAATCTCGTTGGTGTCGTAGTTCAGCTTGGTGGACAGACTGCCCTTGGCTTGGCTCAAGGGCTTGCTGCATACGGAATTCCAATCTTGGGCACCACACCGGATGCCATCGACTTAGCTGAAGAAAGAGGGGCGTTCTCAAGAATTCTTGACGAGGCAGGATTAATTTCGCCAGCCAATGGAACAGCAACCAGTCTCGAAGAGGCCAAGGCAATTGCGGATCGAATCGGATTCCCTGTCCTAGTCAGGCCATCTTTCGTTCTTGGCGGTCGAGGGATGGAAATCGTTTACGACCAAAAGTCCCTTGAAGGTTATTTCGACAGAATTGCCGATCAAGCAATCGTTGGTCCAAAGCATCCTCTGCTAGTTGATCGCTTCCTAGATGACGCAATCGAAATTGATATTGACGCGCTTTACGATGGTGAGAGGCTTTACGTAGGTGGTGTGATGGAACACATCGAAGAAGCAGGTATCCACTCAGGTGACTCTTCCTGCACGCTTCCACCAATTACTTTGAGTAACACGCAAATAAATCGAGTCCGGCAGGCAACCGAGAAGATTGCAAATGGTATTGGAGTAAAGGGTCTACTAAACGTCCAGTTCGCACTAGCCCACGATGTTCTATATGTACTTGAGGCAAACCCTAGAGCCTCTAGAACTGTTCCATTCGTTTCTAAAGCTCTTGGAATCACTCTTGCTAAGGCAGCAGCGCTGGTTATGGTTGGTTGGTCAATTGATGATTTAATCGACAAAGGTCACTTGCCTGCAACAGACGGAACTCACATTCCTGAATCTTCGGCAATCTCAGTGAAAGAAGCAGTTCTACCGTTCAAGCGATTCGCCACCAAGGATGGAAGATTTGTTGATTCACTTCTTGGACCAGAGATGCGCTCCACTGGTGAAGTCATGGGAATTGATGTTGATTTCCCAACAGCTTTCGCAAAAAGTCAAGCAGCAGCAGGAAGCGCGCTGCCTAAGTCAGGCAAGATATTCATCTCAGTCGCAGATAGAGACAAACACCAGGTTGTACTTCCTGTCAGGAGATTGTTTCAACTAGGTTATGAAATCCTTGCCACAACAGGAACTGCTTCTATCTTGAAGAGACATGGAATTCCTGTTCGCATAGTTCGTAAGCACTCAGCGGATGATGACGCTCCTGCTGGCCCTTCGATTGTTGAACTTATTCTGAACGGTGAAGTTGATGTTGTTGTAAACACACCCTCAGGTTCATCAGCTCGTAAGGACGGCTATGAGATCAGAGCGGCAACTACAGCTGCAGACGCCCCAATATTCACAACAATCGCTCAGTTGTCCGCAGCGATTGGCTCTTTCGAAACAGTTATTGCCGGCGATTTCAAGGTTAGATCGCTTCAAGAACATGCCGAGGACAGGAGAGCAGCACTTGCCTGATACTTTTTCAAGAAAATTGGAAGCGGCCTTTAGCGCGAAAAGTCAGCTTTGTGTAGGTATTGACCCTCACGAAGACATGCTCGTGGAGAACGGGTTTGAAGTTTCGGCAACAGGAGTTTATGAGTTCAGCATGAAGATGCTCGACCAGCTTGAGGAAGTTGTTTCAATAGTGAAACCTCAAGTGTCATTCTTTGAGCGTTTCGGCTCTGAAGGATTCTCAACCCTTGAGAAAGTGCTTGGTTCAGCAAGAGACCGTGGCCTTCTTGTTATCGCCGACGCTAAGCGAGGAGACATTGGATCAACAATGGAAGCGTATGCGCAAGCTTGGCTAGGTAAATCAGCACCCTTCGCTTGTGATGCGCTAACTGTGAATCCGTATCTTGGTGTGGGAGCTCTAGCTCCTGCGGCTTCTCTTGCAAGTGAACGAGGTAAAGGATTGTTCGTACTTGCCGCAACATCTAATCCCGAAGGTGCCTCACTTCAATCATCTATGCAACAGGAAAGCGTTGCCGCCCAAGTTGCAAGGGAAGTAGCAGCCTTGAACACCACTACTGCCTCATCCAATTCAAGATTTGGTTCACTAGGTCTGGTTATTGGGGCTACTGCTTCTCTTTCGAAGTTTGGTCTGTCTTCTCTTAACGAGGGAAAGACTTCTCTCAGAACAACAATCCTCTCTCCAGGCTTTGGCTATCAAGGCGCAAGATTGGAAGACGCTAAGTCAATCTTCGGAGAGAACTGTGGTGATGTTTTGTATTCAATTTCCAGATCCGCATTGAGAGACGGAATTCACGGTGTCAAAACTGCGGTTCAACAAGACCAAAACACACTTCACAAAGCCCTCAGCGAATAGGCTTTAGTTCATGACCAGACTTACCGTAATCGCTGGACCAACTGCCGTTGGCAAGGGAACCGTCGTACGGTACCTCCTGGAACACAATCCAGAAATTCAAGTATCTGTTTCTGCCACTACTCGGTCACCCCGAGTTGGTGAGACTAACGGTGTTGAATATTTCTTCGTTTCTAACGATGAGTTCGACAAGATGATTGCCAACGACGAACTACTTGAATATGCAACCGTGCATCTTAGCAACAGATACGGAACTCCTAGGGGGCCTGTTGAGAGCGCACTAGCTGTGGGCAAACAGATGATTCTTGAAATAGACATTCAAGGGGCAGAGCAGGTCAAGGCATCTATGCCAGAGGCAAATCTGATCTTTATTGCACCTCCTAGCCTAGAAGAGCTCAAGAAGCGCTTGGTCGGTAGAGGCACAGAAACCCCTGAAGAGATAGCCATTCGTCTAGAAACAGCTGAAATAGAGATGGCTTCTAAGGGTTTGTTTGACCACGTGGTTATTAACCATGAGGTGGCGCAATGTGCCCAAGAGGTCTTAGACTTAATGCAGTCTTCGTGAACCCATCTGGTTCACATGAAATCAAAGGAAAAGTAGCACTAAATGTCTGAAAAACTCGAGGGAATCGTATCTCCATCTATCGACGCACTGATGTCAAAAAGCGATTCAAAGTACGGCCTGGTCATCTTCGCTGCAAAGCGCGCTCGTCAGATCAACGACTACTACTCAGCACTTCACGAAGGTTCACTTTTTGACAACGTAGGTCCACTAGTTGACGCTGCAGTTGACGACAAGCCTCTTTCAATCGCAATGCGCGAAATCGTTGAAGGCGCAGTAGTCGCAACCGAAGCCAAAGAGTAATCTGGGTAACCTTGCGCATTCTCGTAGGGGTTACTGGCGGTATCGCTGCATATAAAGCAGCTGGAGTGATTCGCGGATTCACTGAGCTCGGTCACACCGTAAAAGTTTTACCAACTCAGAACGCTTTGAGGTTTATTGGAGCAACCACACTTGAAGCACTGTCGCATAACGCAGTCGACCCTGACCTATACACAGATGTCGACTCAGTAAAGCACATAGCTCTCGCTCAAGAAGCAAACCTAATCGTTGTCGCCCCAGCTACAGCATCATTCCTTGCAAGGTATGCAGCTGGAATTGCTGACGATCTACTTTTGAATGTGCTCCTTGCTACCAACGCCAAAGTTGTTGTGGCACCAGCCATGCACCCCGAAATGTGGTTCCACCCTGCGACGGTCTCAAACATCGAAACTCTTAGGTCAAGGGGAGTTGTGGTCATCGAACCGGCAGTCGGAAGACTCACTGGCGAAGACAACGGTGTGGGAAGACTTCCTGAGCCAGAAGTAATCGTGAATGGTGCTCTAGCATCGCTTTCTAATCAAGATCTTGCGGGCTTGAAAGTAACCATCGCCACAGGTGGAACAAGGGAACCAATTGACGCTGTTCGTTACATCGGCAATAGATCTTCAGGTAAACAGGGAATCGCTCTTGCTGATGCGGCCGCTGCACGAGGAGCACAGGTTTCGCTTATTGCAATAAACATCGAAGCTGATCTTTCTCGTTTTGAGAGAGTCGTTCATGTTTCGACCACACAAGAATTGAGCCTTGCACTCAACGAAGTAGTTGCTGACTCGGATGTTCTACTTATGCCAGCTGCTGTGAGCGATTTCAAAGTTGAGAGCGCTATTGCCGGCAAACTAAGCCGTGCTGATTCCGCGAATCAAGAAATTCAAATGGTTGCTAATCCAGATGTCTTGGCTGGACTTGCTGACCTCAAGTTGGCCAGAGGTCTGAAAACTATTCTTGTAGGCTTCGCTGCCGAGGTTATTCCCAGCGGTGAGAAGTCTGACGCTCTGCAACGGCGTGCTGAAGCAAAACTCACTAGAAAGAAAGTAGACCTAATCGTGGCGAACGACGTGAGCGATGGAAAAGTCTTCGACGCTGACAGTAATGATGTCGTGATTGTGTCCACTAAGGGAGCTACATACGCAAAGGGTACAAAACTAGAAGTCGCTAACGCCGTATTAGAAGCAGTTGTGCACCTAGATGGCTAGTGCTCGCAGCCTTTGTCCTAGCCACAAGATACACTCAATCAATAATGAAAAACATCAGGTACTTTACTTCCGAATCAGTTACAGAGGGCCATCCAGACAAGATCTGTGACCAAATCAGTGATGCCATTCTTGACAACCTGATAGCACAAGACCCAGGTTCCCGTGTTGCGGTAGAAACACTTGTCACAACTGGCTTGGTTCATGTTGCCGGCGAGATTACAACTGAGGGCTACGCTGAGATCCCAGATATCGTCCGCTCCAAGCTTCTTGAAATCGGCTATAACTCTTCTGACATTGGATTTGATGGCACTTCATGTGGGGTGAGCGTTTCAATTGGCAGACAATCAGCTGACATTGCTTTAGGAGTTGACTCATCCTTTGAAGTGAACGCGGGTAGCGCAGAAGACAATTACGATATTCAGGGTGCTGGTGACCAGGGCATCATGTTTGGCTTCGCTTGCAATGAAACAAAAGATCTAATGCCATTGCCAATCAAGATTGCTCACTCGCTTTCAGAACAATTGGCAAAAGTTAGACACCACGGAACCATTGACTTCCTTAGACCTGACGGTAAGACTCAGGTCACTGTTGGTTACGAGGGTGACAAGCCCGTATCTGTTCAAACGGTTGTCGTCAGCACTCAACACAATCCAGGAGTTTCCCAAGCAGACATCTCGACTGCAGTTGAGGCATTTGTGATTGCACCCGTCCTAGAAAGCTTTGGCTTTAACTCAAAAGAGAGCAAACTTCTCATCAACCCAACTGGAAATTTTGTTATCGGAGGTCCACAGGGCGATGCCGGACTTACAGGCAGAAAGATTATTATCGATACCTACGGTGGTTACAGCAGACACGGAGGTGGTGCATTCAGCGGAAAAGATCCTTCAAAAGTTGACCGTTCAGCTGCGTACGCATTGAGATGGGTGGCAAAGAATCTTGTTGCGGCAGGTTTTGCAACCAGGGCAGAAGTACAGGTTGCTTACGCAATCGGAGTAGCCAGACCAGTTGGCCTCTACGTTGAATGCTTTGGCACAAACACAATCGATAACGACCTAATTGAAAAGGCCGTTCTTGAAGTGTTTGACCTCAGGCCAAGAGCGATTATTGATTCACTCGATTTGCTCAGACCTATTTATGGAGAGACATCTTCCTACGGTCACTTTGGTCGAGATTTGCCTAATTTCACTTGGGAAAGAACCAACAAGGTTGCTGATCTGCTCACTGCAGTAGGTATGTAATGCCGCTTGTAGCCAAAGTCCGATTTAGTTCGCCGCTGCCTCAACTTGATAAAGAGTTTGACTACCTAGTTCCTGCAGAGCTGCAGAATCAGATTGCCTTTGGTCATCTCGTTGAAGTGCCATTCGGTTCAGGTGGAAAGCTAAAAACTGGAGTTGTGTGCGGCATTCAAAATGACGACAAGCCACGAGACAAACTTCTTTCAGTAATGGCAGTGATCACGGCATTACCTGTCTTTACAGAAGAACAATTGAATCTTTGTACAGCAGTTGCTGAAAGACAGGCAGGGGCTGTCGGCGAACTACTTTCAGTTTCAATACCAAAGCGTTACCAAAGAGCAGAAGCTAAGTTTGTGAACTCCGAGTCGTCCTTCATCAGAAGCGAAACGATGAGAGAATCAACATTGCTGAGTTGCTTACAGGAGACTAGTAAGGTTTACTTCCAGCCCGCTCTCTTTGACGGTTCAAGTGTTGCCCCCGACTGGGCATTGCAAATCGTCAATGCGTGCCTCAATGAGTTCGCGAGTGGCAAGAGTTCTTTAGTTGTTCTGCCTGACTTCGCGGAGTTAGCAAAGTTTGAGCGCGCACTCGAACATCTAAAGGCAACTTCAATTGGTATTAGACACACGAGCTCTGATACAGGTTCAAATAGATACCTTAGCCACCTAACAGCAATACGTAGAATTGGAATCAATTACGGCCTTAGAGGAGCTGCATTTGCTCCTGCCAGGCATCTAGGTCTCATCGCTATTTGGGATGACGGTGATGAATCTCACATTGAGCAAACAGCTCCCTATTGGAACTCACGAGAAGTCTTGTTACAACGGACCGAACTTGAGCAAACTAAATTAGTCATCGCGTCACATTCACCAAGTGCCGAAGTTATTCGA
Organism: Rhodoluna sp.; assembly: GCA_044347325.1. Classification (GTDB taxonomy): domain Bacteria; phylum Actinomycetota; class Actinomycetes; order Actinomycetales; family Microbacteriaceae; genus Rhodoluna. The sequence continues at coordinate 32,678 of JBIIXN010000002.1, forward strand.
TTGATTGAGATCGGATACCTGAAACACCTTGAAGCCATGCAGGCTTTAGCAAACATTATTGTTACTGACCTCTCTGACAGGCTAGACTCGCAAACTTTTGCGGTGATTAGCACACTGCTCTCAACTGGCAAACCTGTTTTGATGCAGATTGCCAACGCTGGATGGGCTACTGCTTTGGTTTGTGTCGGCTGCAAAGAGTCGAGAACCTGCCCTACTTGTTCTGGTTCGGTTTGGGTGGATCCAAGTGGGAAGATTCGCTGTCGATCATGTAAATCTAATGTAGAACTTTCAGCCTGCGCCTGTGGTAAAACTAGCACCAGGCCTAATCGCTTAGGCGCTTCTGCAATTGCAAAGCAAATGGAGCGTAGTTTTCCAAACGCTACCGTCGTTCACTCCAACGGCGAGAACCGAATCACCAGCATCAAGAGTGGTGCATTACTCGTGGTCGCAACTCCAGGAGCGGAGCCTGAGGTTGAGGGAGGTTATGCGTGTGTTCTCCTTGCAGATGCTCCTGGCATGGTTGGCTCTCCAAGACTTAGGGCGTTAGAACAAAGTTTGTCAAAGTGGTCTAACGCGATTTCTCTCGCTAATGAAGACTCAACCGTTATCTTCGTGGGTCTTCGAGATGCTCTGGCAATGCAAATGAAGTCCTTAGCTTTCTTTGAAGCCGTTCAAGAGGATTACAAAGACCGTGAAGACTTGGGATTGCCACCAATAACGAGGCTCGCATCTGTCATAACTTCAAACTCAGTTGATCATCAAAGACTGATTGAGGCAGTTATCGAATCATTTGCAAGTGATAAGGTGCGAAGACTTGGCGTTACACAGCCAAACACATTGGTACTCGATTTTCCTTATTCCTTTGGCGTCGAGTTAGCCAACTCGTTGAAAGATTTGACAGTGAAACTTACGGCGTCAAGTAAGTCTAAGAAGCCTGGTGAACGCGTTTATCGCATCAACATGGACGATGGCAAAGTAATCTAGTAGTCGATGAGAATACTTTTTGCAGGAACCCCTTCAACGGCAGCAACTGTGCTTGAAGGGCTCTTAGCATCGGGTCATGAGATTGTTGCAGTTCTTACAAGAGAAGATGCACTTACTGGTAGAAAGAAGGTTCTCACACCTTCTCCTGTTGCCGATCTTGCCCAAAACAAAGGGCTTCCAACGATTAAGGCAAACAAGCTGACTACGGATGTGTTGGAAAGCATTAGTTCACACAAAATCGATTTGGCAGTTGTGGTTGCCTACGGAGTGATTCTCCGTCAGAATGCACTGGATGCTATTCCTGCTGGTTGGTTTAATCTTCACTTCAGTCTTCTTCCGAAGTGGAGAGGAGCAGCTCCAGTTCAAGCGGCTATAAGAGCTGGCGATTCTGAAACTGGTGTAACTTTGTTCCAAATTGATCTTGGCCTGGACACTGGACCTGTACTGGGTTCAGCAAACACAGTTATCGAGCCAGGAGAGAACGCAGGGGAGCTTCTGCATCGCTTATCTCTCCTAGGTCTCACACTTCTGAACCAAGAGTTACCAAAGCTTTACTCGGGTTCCTTCGAACTGGCTTCTCAAGCTGGTGAGGTTACACTTGCGCCAAAGATTATTCGTAGTGACGCAAAGATCTCTTTCGTTGAGAAGGCTAAAAATGTTGAGCTTCTAGTTAGAGCGATGAATCCCGAACCGATGGCTTGGTGTCTGTTAGATGGCGAGCCAATGAGAGTACTGGAAGCTCGAGCTGTTGACTCAAGTTCTTCTCTTGAGTGCGGCCATGTTGCTTTACATGATGACAAGGTGATTGTCGGTTGTGGTCAGGGAACAACGCTTGAATTAGTTCTCGTTCAACCAGCTTCAAAAACCGTTATGTCAGCCAAGGATTGGTTAAACGGGCAGTCAGAAAAAGTGGTTCTTGAGTGAGAGTTCCAATCTCATCACGCAGTGTTGCTCTTGACCTTTTGAACAAAGTATCTTTCGAGGACAGCTATGCAAACCTAGTTATGCCTGCTCTTCTCGAAGAAGCAAAACTAAACACTCGCGACTCAGCGTTAGCTCAAGAGTTGGCGTTTTCAACACTGCGCTGGCAACTTACCTACGACTTTATTCTGGGTCAAGTAAGTTCTAGACCAGTCAATGAAATTGATGCAATCGTCCTAAACGCTCTGCGTCTTGGCGCACACCAGCTCCTAAAGATGCGCATTCCACCTCATGCCGCAATTAACGAAACAGTCAATCTCATCAGAGCGGTAGCAGGTGAAAAAGCGGTTGGTTTCGCAAACGGAGTCTTGCGGCGAGTAAGCGAGAAGAGCTTTGAACAATGGATAGACATTGCTGAGCAAAAAGTAGCTTCAAAGACAGAGTTTTTGTCAATTCAATACAGCCATCCAGAATGGATCGTACGTGCACTTACCCAGGCGCTGGCCGTTGATGGTCTTAGTGAAGACATAGAAGATCTGCTAGCGACAAACAACCACCCTGCGTTCGTAAACCTAGTTGCCTTGCCAGGTTTGTCTGAGGTTGATGATTTCACTAGTGAAGACATTAGAGCAAACCCATTTAGTCCATTTGGGTTCTCGATTGACTCTGGTAACCCTGGCGACATTCCAGAGATTAGATCTGGACTTGCTCGAGTTCAAGACGAAGGTTCTCAAATTGCAGCGATGGCTTTGGTTGCCTTCAAGGATGTCAAAGACAACGAAACATGGTTAGACATGTGTGCAGGTCCTGGAGGCAAGGCAGCACTGCTTGCTGCTTTAGCGTCACAATCAGGAGCAAGTTTAGTTGCTAACGAAGTTCAGGAGCACCGAGCCAAACTAGTAGATCAGGCTCTTAGACCTTTCAACGATGTTGAAGTTACTGTTCTTGATGGAAGAACTATTGGTGAACTAACGCCAGATACGTATGACCGAATCATTGTCGATGCACCTTGTAGCGGACTTGGTGCTCTCAGAAGAAGACCAGAAGCCAGGTGGCGTAAGTCGTCAGAAGATCTCAAGACTCTTACCCAACTCCAGTTTGAACTTCTAGAAAGCGCAGCTAAGGCCCTGAAGAGCGGAGGATCGTTGCTATACGTAACCTGTTCTCCACACGTGTCAGAAACAACAGCAATCATCGATAAGGCTCAGAGAGTTCTTGGGTTGAAAGTCCTTGACCTGACCACCGTGCTGAACGCCAAGTTCATGGACAATAGCCTGCCTAAGGGTCGAAAAACAGTTCAGCTATACACCCATCGAGACAACACAGACTGCATGTTTATGGCCATGCTCACTAAAGACTGATAGGGCAATAGGCTTAAAACTATGAGCAAGAGAATCCAACCCAGCATACTCAGCGCTGACTTCGTCAACTTTGAGCGAGATTTCGCAACAATCTCCAGCGCTGACGGCATCCACGTTGATGTTATGGATGGACACTTCGTACCAAATCTCACCTTTGGAATTGGCATGGTTAGGCGTATGCAGGAGATCACCACGCTTCCTCTTGATGTTCACCTGATGATTGAGAACCCAGATCACTGGGCACCTATCTACGCTCAGGCAGGCGTTTTCTCAGTGACTTTCCACTACGAAGCTGTATCCAACGCAATCGAGACTGCCAAGACAATAAAGACGGCAGGTTCCAGGGCAGGATTGTCCATCAAGCCGAACACGAGTGTTGCTGAAATTGCAGAGTTAATTGAGCACTTCGATCAGATTCTTGTCATGTCAGTTGAACCTGGTTTCGGTGGTCAGTCCTTTATGCCACTAGCTCTCGAGAAGATAACCGCAATCAGATCGCTGATTGACTCTAAGGGTCTAGACACATGGCTTCAGGTTGATGGAGGTATTGATCTTGAGATAATCTATCTTGCTTCCGCCTCAGGTGCTGACACTTTCGTGGCTGGCAGTTCAGTCTTTAACGCTCCCGATAGAAACGGAATGATTAGCCAGTTGCGAGAGGTAGCTGAATCAGCGGTTCCTTCTTTCTAATTTCACAAGTAAAATACATAGATGAAGTCCTTTGAATCCCTGTATGCAGAAATAGTCACTAAAGCAGACGCGTCTGCTAGCGACTCCAACACCAAGAACCTATTGGACCAAGGTGTTCATGCAATTGGAAAGAAGGTTGTTGAAGAAGCTGCTGAGGTGTGGATGGCAGCTGAGTACCAATCTAAGGAGGACTTGGCCCTCGAGATTAGCCAACTCATCTATCACCTGCAGGTTCTGATGGTTGCCAAAGATATTTCTATTACCGATCTAGAGGAGCGCTTCTAATGAGCATGCTTAGAGTTGCTGTTCCTAACAAGGGTATTCTCGCGGAGTTCGCAACAGAGATGCTTGCAGAGGCTGGTTACGCTGTTCGGAAAGACAGTAAGACTCTCCGTGTAGTTGACTCAAACAACAACATTGAATTCTTTTACCTCAGACCAAGAGACATAGCTACGTATGTTGGAACCGGTGCTCTCGATCTTGGCATTACTGGACTTGACCTATTGATGGATAGTAGGTCGACTGCTGTTAGGGTCGCTGACCTGAACTTCGGACAGTCAACATTCACCTTCGCCGGAGTTATCGGTGAGTTCAGTTCTATTCAACAGATTTCTGGCAAAAGAGTTGCAACTGCCTATGGAAACATCGTTGAGGACTACCTCAAGAGCAAGGGCATTCAGGCAACCGTTATTCGCTTGGATGGAGCAGTAGAAACTGCAGTGAGTCTTGGCGTTGCTGATTTGATTGCTGATGTTGTTTCAACAGGCAACACTTTGCGACAAGCTGGCTTAGAGCCTTTCGGTGAAGTCATACTAGATTCATCCGCATACCTGATCGCGAATGCAGGTACTGCTGATAAGCACACAGCACTACTGAGAAGACTCAACGGAGTTGTTGTGGCTAGAGAATACGTAATCTTCGATTACGACTGCCCAGCCAATCTAATTGAAAAGGCATCGCAAGTCACACCAGGTATCGAGTCTCCGACAGTTTCACCAACTAAGGACCCTAACTGGGTTGCGGTTAGAGCACTTGTTCTTCGAAGCGAGACGAATTCAAAGATGGATGAGCTTTACGATCTTGGCGCGCGTGCGATTTTGGTAAGTGCTATTCACGCAGCAAGAATCTAACAGTGTCCTTATCCATTCGCATCATTGCCTGCCTCGACGTCAAAGACGGTCGAGTAGTTAAGGGAGTCAAGTTTCAGGGACTAGCCGATGTCGGCGACCCAGTAGAACTGGCCAAGATGTATTACGAGGCTGGAGCTGATGAGATTACTTTCCTTGACGTGTCAGCCAGCCTAGAAGGCCGAAAGGCAATGCTCGATGTCATCGAGAGAACAGCCTCTACTATCTTTATTCCTCTTACTGTTGGTGGAGGTGTAACCAAGATAGAAGACGTAGCTAGCTATCTAGACGCAGGAGCGGACAAGGTAAGTCTTGGAACTTCCGCTGTGACTAACCCAGGTCTCATTGATGAGATTTCAGCCAAGTACGGTGACCAGATCGTAGTGATCTCGCTCGATATCCTTGAAGATTCAAGCTCTCCTTCCGGCTATGCTCTCACTACTCACGGTGGGACTAAAGCAACTGGAGTTGACGCGCTCGATTGGATCGCTAAAAATCAACACAGGGGAATAGGTGAGTTACTGATCAACAGTGTTGATGCTGATGGAACCAAAGAAGGTTTTAATACCGATCTGCTTGCAGCCGTTAGAAAGGCCACCAACCTGCCCATCATTGCTAGTGGTGGGGCAGGCCAGGCAAGTGATTTCCTGCCAGCAGTTTCTGCCGGAGCAAATGCCGTATTAGCAGCATCCGTCTTCCACAACGGTTCATTGACCATTGCTCAGGTTAAAGAGTTCCTCGATTCCAACGATGTGAAAGTTAGAATGTAGGAATTATGTTCAGCCCAGATTTTGTGAAGCAGCCTCTGATTCCAGCCATCGTGCAGAACGATGTAACTGGAAGAGTTCTAATGCTTGCTTACATGAACGCTGAATCTTTTCAACTGACCAAAAGCACTGGCATCGCACACTTCTGGTCCAGATCTCGACAAGAGATATGGAGGAAGGGTTCTACTTCGGGTAACTATCTTGAGGTGAAGTCTTTGCAACTAGATTGTGACAGCGATTCGATTCTTGTACTTGCACAACCGCATGGACCAAGCTGTCACACAGGATCTGAATCGTGCTTCGATACCAGCGAGTTTGTTTTTGACGGGGAACTGAACAATGACTAATCAATACAACATCTCTAAAACAGAATTCTTATCGCGCACAACAATCGGTCAGGTCTGCCCAGTTTTCGTGACAGTCTTCGGTGGTAATGACACTCCAGTTGGTATTTATGAGAAATTGTCCGCAGGCAGAACTGGAACCTTCCTTCTTGAATCAGCAGAACAAGGGGTCTGGTCAAGATACAGCTTTATTGGTGTATCGAGTCGAGCAAGTTTCATTGAGACAGATTCAGAGTTTCTAGTCCATGGTCAAGACAAAGCACTTCCTCATGCAGGTGAACTTCCGGATTCGCCGTTAGACGCAATTCGTCTTATTCAATCATCTTGGAAAACAGTTGCTCTTCCAGAACTTCCACCCCTCACCTCAGGTCTTGTTGGTTTGTTCTCATGGGATGTCATCAGAGACATAGAAAACCTGCCGTCAGTTCCGGACCAGGACTACCAAAGACCAAAGATCCACTTGGAGATGGTTCAGGACGTGATTGTTTTGGATCACAAGACAAATTCGATCTTGATTGTTTCAAACATATACTGCGACAGCAGTTCCGACTATGCGCTTGCTTATGACCAAGCAACGGTAAGAATCACAGACCTTTATCAGAAACTGAGCCAACCAAGTCCTCAGAACCTCTCTCATTCGTCTGAAACCACACCGTCGAAACGTACTCCGAGAACCACCCACGAGCAGTTCCTTGCGGCTATTGAAGTTGCGAAAGAGCATGTTAGAGCTGGTGACGTTTTCCAAGTAGTGCTTTCGCAAAGAATAGACATCGAGGTTACGGCACGACCTATTGACGTTTATCGTGTGCTGAGAGCTCTTAATCCATCTCCGTACATGTACTTGCTGAACTATTCAGACGCTCATGGCGATTACGCAGTAGTAGGTTCATCACCAGAAGCACTTGTTAAAGTTTCTGGTAGCAAGGTAGTCATGCATCCGATTGCTGGTTCTCGCCCTAGAGGAGCTGACCAAGGTCAAGACCAAGCATTTGCAGAGTCACTTTTGGCAGATCACAAGGAACGAGCAGAGCACCTAATGCTTGTTGACTTGGCACGTAATGATCTCTTGAAGGTGTGTGAACCATCATCTGTTACAGTGACTCAGTTCATGAAGATTGAAAGATTCAGTCATATCATGCACCTTGTTTCGACCGTTGAGGGAGATCTTGCTCAAGGTCAAACTCCAACCGATGTCTTCAAAGCGACCTTCCCAGCAGGAACGCTGTCGGGAGCACCAAAGCCTCGAGCATTAGAAATTATTGACGACCTAGAGTCTGCCAATAGAGGTATTTTTGGTGGGGTAGTTGGTTACCTTGACTTTGAAGGAAATGCAGACCTAGCAATTGCCATTAGAACCGCATTCATCAGAGACGGTGTGGCTAGGGTTCAGGCAGGAGCTGGAATCGTTCTTGATTCAGTGCCTGAATCTGAGTATCAGGAGACTTTGAGCAAGATGGGTGCTGTCATCGCATCTATCGATAGAGCAAATTCACTTTTTGGCAAGAAATAGCGCAGTATTCAGCAATACCCAATTAGAACTCTTGTTAAGATTGACCATAGGAAAGGCACTAATGAGCAACCACGAAAACGAACCAGGTCACGGCCACTCAGTAGCAGCTTGGGCTGCAGTTATCACAGCAATTGTTGGGGTGACCATTGCTACCCTAGGTGTAGTTCTTCCTGATGGCACACTCGTAATTGTTGGTTCAGTTCTGACTGTTGTATCCATCCCAATGGGCCCAATTCTTGCCAAGCTCGGTTACGACGTTAACCGAGAATCAAGCTCTAAGAAATAATGCTGCAAGATCTCTACGCTGGCGCTGAGGCAGATGCACTCGCACGGCTTGAGCAAGTGTCGATTTCAGACTTAGAGAAGCTAATCGGATCCGCAGCTCCAGCCATTTCATGCCTTGAGCACTTTGGCTCTAGGTCAAACATCGAAGTAATCGCCGAGATCAAGCGAGCTAGCCCATCCAAAGGTGACCTAGCGCCAATTACTGACGCAGCTGCACTTGCCGTGACTTATCAAGAAGCTGGCGCATCCGCTATCAGCGTTTTGACAGAAGAGCGTAAGTTTAAAGGCTCGCTGGCGGATTTAGTTGCTGTGCGTGCAAAGGTATCGATTCCTCTACTTAGAAAAGACTTTGTCTCACTTGAGCAACAAGTTTTGGAAGCAAGAGCTTATGGGGCAGATCTTGTTCTACTTATCGTTGCTGGCTTGGAGCAAGACAAGTTACTGAAGTTGGCACGTTTTGTTGAGAGCTTCGGTATGACACCATTCATAGAAACTCACAACAGCGAAGAGGTGCTGAGAGCAATAGATACCGGTGCAAAACTTATAGGTATAAACGCTCGCGACCTTTCCACATTTGAAACTGACCGGTCGCTTTTTCAGGGTCTTGCTGGACTGCTGCCTGAGGGTTGCATAGCGGTTGCCGAGTCCGCAGTTCGAAATACCAAAGACGTTGAAGCCTACGCCCAAGCCGGTGCTGACATGGTACTTGTGGGCGAAGCCCTGGTAACCGGTAATGCCAAGGAATTGCTCGGCGAGTTTACTTCGGTAGAAAAGATTAGACTTTAGAAGATGACAGCCAAGACAAACCTTAGAGAACAAGACGGACCGTACTTTGGTGAGTACGGAGGACGTTTTGTGCCTGAGTCACTTATTGCTGCTTTGGATCAGCTCGAAGAGGTTTACGCCCAAGCTAAGGGTGACCCAAACTTTGCTAAAGAACTAGATGAACTGAACAAGACATACGTGGGTAGACCATCAATCATTACCGAGGTTCCTAAGTTCGCAGCTCTCGCTGGCGACATCAGAGTTTTTCTAAAACGTGAAGACCTCAACCACACAGGCTCACACAAGATTAACAACGTTATCGGTCAAGCTCTTTTAGCCAAGCTAATGGGTAAGAAGAGAATCATCGCCGAAACAGGTGCTGGACAGCATGGAGTTGCAAGCGCAACTGCTGCTGCATTGTTTGGACTTGAGTGCGTTGTTTACATGGGTGAAGTTGATACTCAACGGCAAGCTCTAAACGTTGCGCGAATGAAGTTGCTTGGCGCGGAGGTAGTTCCAGTAACTACAGGTTCAAGAACCTTGAAAGATGCAATCAACGAAGCACTTCGCGACTGGGTAGCTAATGTTGATGACACTCACTATCTTCTCGGTACTGTTGCGGGACCGCATCCTTTCCCAACCATTGTGAGAGATTTCCACTCTGTCATAGGCCGTGAAGCCAGAGAGCAGATGCTCAACGATTACGGTTTCTTGCCAGATGTTGTCACAGCATGTGTTGGTGGTGGATCTAACGCTATTGGTCTTTTCCATGCCTTCCTAGACGATGAAGAAGTAGCACTATGGGGATTCGAAGCAGCAGGCGAAGGCATGGACACCATGCGTCACGCTGCGACATTAAGCAAAGGTAAGGTCGGAGTCCTTCACGGAGCTAAAAGCTACATGCTTCAGGATGAAGATGGGCAAACGATTGAAAGTCATTCAATTTCAGCTGGACTTGACTATCCTGGCGTTGGCCCTGAGCACTCATGGTTGAAAGATCTAAAGCGAGCACAGTATTTCGGCATAAGCGACGATGAAGCTATGCAAGCGCTTAAAGCACTTTCTCAAACTGAAGGAATAATCCCTGCCATTGAAACAGCTCACGCGCTAGCCGGAGTTATCAAGTACGGATCAACACTTCCATCTGGTTCAACTGTCCTACTGAACCTAAGCGGACGTGGCGATAAAGACATGGAGACCGTCGGCAAATACTTTGGATTCCTGGAATAACGAATGAGCAAGACCGAAGCCTTACTAAATACTCTTGCCCAAAAAGGCGAGGACGCACTCATTGGGTATTTCCCAGCAGGTTACCCGACAATGTCGGACTCTGTTGAAGCCTGTGTTGCGATGTGTGAATCGGGTATCGACATTTTGGAACTTGGCGTTCCATACAGCGATCCAGTTATGGATGGGCTAGTGATCCAGGTTGCTACAGAGCAAGCTCTTACCAACGGGTTCAAACTAAATAAGTTCTTTGAGCTACTCAAAGAAATCACTTCAAGAGTTGATACCCCAGTTCTAGTTATGAGTTATTGGAACCCAATCCTCCAATATGGTGTTGAACGCTTCGCTAAGGATCTAAAGGCATCGGGAGGAGCAGGACTTATTACACCTGACCTTATTCCTGACGAAGCATCAGATTGGCTCAAGTACTCAGACGAACTCGACCTAGACAGAGTATTTATGGCAACGCCTTCATCTTCTCAAGAGCGACTAGATCAGGTCGCTCGTCTATCACGTGGTTTCATTTACGCTGTTTCTACTATGGGTATCACAGGTGAACGGGAAGATCTTGATGCTAAAGCCCGAGGAGTTGTTTCAGGTGTAAAGAACACAACGACTAAAGTTCCAGTCTGCGTTGGGATTGGTATTTCAACAGCCGAACAAGTTTCAGAAGTTAACTCATATGCTGACGGAGCTATTGTTGGCAGCGTATTTATTAAGGCTTACCGCGATGGCGGAGTAGAAGAACTAAAGAAGACGGTAAGAAAACTAAAGGGCGGCAACTAAATGTCATTTGTATATGCACTTCCATCACCAACTGTTTCAACTTTTGAGCTGGGACCGGTGGTAATCCACTTCTACGCGCTGTTCATCCTCGCAGGTATCATCGCAGCGGTTGCGATAACAGCTGGTCGAATGAAAGCTCGCGGTATGGAGCCTGGCCTCGCAATAGACATTTCTATCTGGGCAGTGCCGTTGGGGATTATCGGTGGAAGACTTTTCCACGTGCTTACTCACCTAAATGACTACTTTGGTCCTGGTAAAGATTGGACTTCGATGTTCAGACTTTGGGAAGGCGGCCTCGCAATCTACGGCGCAATCATTTTTGGTTCCATCGGTGCATACATAGCGTGTCAGGTTGACATTAAGGTGCTAAAGATTGAATCAGCGGGCATTCGCTTCTTAAGCTTCGCTGACGCACTCGTGCCAGGACTACTTGCTGCTCAAGCTCTTGGCCGTTGGGGTAACTACTTCAACAATGAACTTTTCGGTGGGCCAACAGATCTACCTTGGGGAATTCTGATCCCAAGCTACAACCCTAGTTACCCTATTGGTTTGCCTGATGGATTGGCATTCCACCCAACATTCCTATATGAATCTCTATGGTCGCTTGTGGGTATCGCGGTTCTACTGCTCCTAGAAAGACGATTCAACCTTCGCTGGGGCCGTATGTTCGCTCTGTACTTGATGTGGTATTCATTCGGAAGATTCTTTATCGAGTCAATCCGACTAGATCCAAGCGATGTCTTCCTTGGTCTACGTACCAACCAGTGGTCTGCAGTTGTTGGTTTCCTTTTCGGTTTCGCATTACTTATGCTTCAGCGTTATAGGCACACTGGGGAAGAGACAACAGGGTACCTACCAGGTCGCTCTAACAAATCACTAGAGCAAACTACCCCTGAATCTAGCGATTCTGTAGGGCCTGAGAGCCCTGCGGATGCTGAGGATTCTTCTGAAGTCAAGGAGTCTGAAGTAGGATTGACCCAATCGCCGGAAAAGAATTAGACTCATTTCCCACCCCAACTAGGGCCACTGTCGTCCCCATCACACTATTGAATGGAGCTCGACATGTCTGGTCAGTCGCCGTTTGAGCGGTTTAACACCGCTCCAGCTGCATCAGGCCTATATGACCCTGCTCGCGACAAAGATGCCTGTGGGCTTGCCATGGTTGCAACTTTACGTGGAACACCAGGTCACGACATCATCGAGACAGCTCTAAACGCACTTCGTAATCTTGAGCACCGAGGCGCTGTTGGATCAGATGCCGGTACCGGCGATGGTGCTGGAATCATTACTCAACTGCCAGATCTGTTCTTTAGATCAGTAGTGGACTTCGATTTACCAGCACAAGGTTCTTACGGAGCAGGTCTAGTCTTCCTAGGTCTTGAAGATGACTCAAGAAACTTCGAGGCTTCGTTTTCTAAGCTTGCAGCAGTAAGGGGACTGAAGCTACTCGGCACAAGAGTAGTGCCAACGAACCCAGATGTTCTGGGCGACCTAGCCAGAGATGCAATGCCACAGATCATTCAGGTGTTTGTCTCACCCTCTAACGAGCTGTCAACCGACGATCTAGAACGTGAACTCTACTTCCTTAGAAAGAGTTCTGAGCGTGAGCTTTCTGTGTACCATCCCTCTCTGTCTGCGAGGACAATCGTTTACAAGGGTATGGTTACCACTCTTCAACTGGAACCATTCTTCCCTGACCTAAGCGATGCAAAGTTTGAATCAAAGCTTGCACTGGTGCACTCACGCTTTTCAACTAACACTTTTCCTTCCTGGCCACTAGCTCACCCTTTTAGAATGATTGCTCACAACGGTGAAATCAACACCGTTAAAGGAAACAGAAACTGGATGAAGGCTAGAGAGTCTCGTCTTTCTTCTCCAAACCTAAAAGACATAGACCAGTTGAAGCCAATCATTACCTCGGGTGGAAGCGACTCAGCTTCGTTTGACGAAGTTCTTGAACTTTTAGTTCAATCTGGTAGATCATTACCGCACGCCATGATGATGATGATTCCCGAAGCTTGGGAAAAGCAAACCGACATGGATCCTCAGCTTCGTGACTTCTATGAGTATCACTCAATGCTCATGGAACCTTGGGATGGACCAGCGGCTGTTATCTTTACGGATGGAAATCTTGTTGGAGCAACGCTAGACCGTAACGGCCTTAGACCAGGTCGTTACATAGTTACTGAAGACGGGCTGGTAGTTCTAGCATCTGAGATTGGTGTTGTCGACATCGAACCGAGCAGGATTGTTCGCAAGGGTCGACTCCAACCAGGTCGTATGTTCTTAGCCGACACTTCAACTGGCCGTTTGATTGATGACTCAGAAATCAAGGCAGAGATTGCGGCAGCAGAGCCATGGGGTAAGTGGTTGGAAGAAAACCGCATCAACCTGAAAGATCTTCCAGAGCGCGAACACGTTGCATACACAAAGTCTTCAGTAGCACGTAGACAGCGCACATTTGGTTACACCGAAGAGGACTTGAGAGTTCTAGTGGCACCTATCGCCAAGGCTGGTGCAGAACCTCTGGGTGCTATGGGATCCGACACTCCGATTGCTGCTCTAAGCGATAGGCCAAGACTTCTATTTGATTACTTCGTTCAGCAGTTCGCCCAAGTAACGAACCCTCCACTAGACAGCATTCGTGAAGAGATTGTCACATCTCTTGGGGTGGGAATTGGTCCGGAACAGAATCTTCTAAGCGCAACACCAGAGCACGCGCAGATGGTGGTTCTTGATTTCCCTGTCTTAAACAATGATGAGATTGCAAAGATCAAGTTCAGTGAAGACTCGGGTATCGGGAAGTCTCACATCGTCAAAGGTTTGTTCAGAGTCGACGAAGGTGCTGAAGCTCTAGTTCAAAGACTCAAGGACATCAACACTGAACTAGATGAAGCCGTTGCTTCTGGATGCAAATACATCGTAGTTTCAGATCGTGACAGCAACAGGGAACTAGCTCCTATTCCAAGCTTGCTTCTGACTTCTGCTGTTCATCACCATCTGATTAGAACTGGTAACAGAACTAAGGTCGGTTTAGTTGTTGAAGCGGGTGATGTTCGTGAGGTTCACCACGTTGCAGCTTTGATTGGCTATGGAGCAGCAGCTATAAACCCATACCTAGCAATCGAGTCTGTTGAACTCATGGTTCGCAACGGAGCTATTCAGGGTGTGTCCATCGAGCAAGCTACCAAAAACATCATCAAGGGTCTCGGTAAAGGTGTTCTAAAGATCATGTCGAAAATGGGAATCTCGACCGTGTCTTCATATTCAGGTGCTCAATGTTTCGAAGCTATTGGTTTATCTCAGGAGTTTGTCGATGCTTACTTCACTGGCACCACCAGCCAACTTGGTGGAATCGGGATTGAAGTAATCGTTGAAGAGATCACGACTAGGCATTCGAGTGCGTACCCAATTGAACGAGCTATTCGACCACATGAACAACTTGAAGTTGGCGGCGAGTACCAGTGGAGACGTGAAGGGCCACCACACCTTTTCAACCCAGAGACAATCTTCAAGTTGCAGCACGCAACCAAGAACAAGCGCTTTGACATCTTTAGGCAATACACCAAGTTAATCGATGATCAGGCCGAGCAGTTGATGACTCTTCGTGGGCTCTTCTTGTTGCGTGAAGGCGTTCGTCCTGCAGTTCCTCTAAGTGAAGTAGAACCAGCAATCGAAATTGTGAAGAGATTCTCAACTGGAGCGATGTCTTATGGTTCCATTTCACCAGAAGCTCACGAAACTCTTGCGATTGCTATGAACATGCTCGGCGCTAAGTCAAACACTGGCGAAGGTGGCGAGGAAGTTGGTCGCCTCTTAGACCCAACCAGACGAAGTGCTATCAAGCAGGTAGCTTCTGGCCGCTTCGGTGTGACAAGTATGTATCTAACTCACGCGGATGACATTCAAATCAAGATGGCTCAGGGAGCTAAGCCTGGTGAGGGTGGTCAGTTACCACCGAACAAGGTTTACCCATGGATTGCAGAGATTAGGCACTCAACACCAGGTGTTGGGCTAATCTCACCACCACCTCATCACGATATTTATTCAATCGAAGACCTTAAGCAACTGATTTTTGATCTAAAGAGAGCTAACTCAAGTGCACGTATTCACGTCAAACTAGTTAGCCAGGTTGGTATTGGAACTGTTGCTGCTGGAGTTGCAAAAGCTAAGGCCGACGTGATTCTCGTTTCAGGTCACGATGGTGGAACTGGGGCATCGCCATTGAACTCTCTAAAGCACGCCGGAACGCCGTGGGAGTTGGGGCTTGCTGAGACTCAACAGACTTTGATGATCAATGGCTTACGTGACAGAGTATCTGTTCAGGTTGATGGTCAAATGAAGACTGGAAGAGATATTGTTATCGCGGCACTTCTTGGTGCAGAAGAGTTTGGTTTTGCAACAGCTCCATTAGTAGTTTCTGGCTGTGTGATGATGCGAGTTTGCCACCTGGACACTTGCCCTGTTGGTGTTGCAACTCAGAACCCAGACCTTCGAGCACGCTTCACCGGACAAGCAGAGCACGTTGTTAACTTCTTCATGTTCTTGGCAGAGGAAGTTAGAGAGTACTTGGCAGCTCTTGGTTTCAGATCACTCGATGAAGCTATTGGTCACAGTGAACTACTTGACGCTAATCGTGCGATAAGTCACTGGAAGGCGGATGGACTAGATCTAACTCCGATCCTTTCAGCGCCAAAGCCAAACACTGGGCCTTTGCGCAGGTTCACCTACCAAGATCACGAACTTGAGAAGCACTTCGACCACGAACTAATTCAGCTCAGCACAGCAGCGCTCGAAGACGCTCAGAGTGTTGTTATTGAAATGCCGATTAACAACACAGCTCAAGCAGTTGGAACCATGCTTGGTCATGAAGTAACTAAGCGTTACGGGGTAGCAGGGTTAGCCGAGGCAACCATCGACATTCGCGTCACAGGATCTGCTGGACAGTCATTCGGTGCATTTATTCCTAAGGGAATCAAGCTAACCATCTCAGGGGATTCAAATGACTACGTTGGTAAGGGTCTATCTGGTGGAACGATTGTTGTTCGCCCATCAGAGAGTTCGGTTTTCCCTGCCGATAAGAACGTTATTGCAGGTAACGTCATTGGCTATGGTGCTACAAGCGGAAGTATGTTCCTAAGCGGCATTGTTGGCGAGAGATTCCTGGTTAGAAACTCTGGAGCGATTGCAGTTGTCGAAGGTGTGGGAGATCACGGTCTCGAATACATGACGGGTGGTACCGCAGTCATTCTTGGACGCACAGGGAAGAACTTCGCTGCAGGTATGTCTGGTGGTGTGGCATACGTGTACAAGCTTCGAGCTGACTTAGTAAACCACAGCGCTCTAACTGACGGCGAGATTGATTTGATGCCTCTTGATGACTCTGATGAGAAAACCCTAAAGGTTCTTCTTGAAAGACACGCACTGGAGACTAACTCGAAGTTAGCATCAAGTCTTCTGGCTAACTTCGATGTTTCTTCTAAAGACTTCACCAAGGTCCTGCCTCGTGACTATGCGAACGTAAAGAAGATTCAGGCTGCCGCTACTTTGAATGGCGAAGACCTTGACGGCAGCGTTGTCTGGCAAAGAATTCTGGAGGTGAGTGCAAATGGCAGATCCTAGAGGCTTTCTAAAAGTTACTGAGAGAGAAACTGCGAAGCGTCGACCGATTGAAGTTCGAATCAAGGACTGGAAAGAAGTTTACGAGCCTACCGATCCTGCAGTTTTAAAGAACCAAGCAGGACGCTGCATGGACTGCGGCATTGCATTCTGTCATCACGGCTGCCCTCTTGGAAACTTGATTCCCGAATGGAATGATCTGACCTGGCGTCAGGATGGCAAGACTGCAATTGAGCGTCTGCACGCAACCAACAACTTCCCAGAGTTCACTGGAAAGCTTTGCCCAGCTCCATGTGAGAGTTCTTGTGTTCTTGGTATCAGTCAACCTGCAGTGACAATCAAAGAGATTGAAGCATCAATCATTGAACAGGCTTTTGATAAGGGCTGGGTTGAGGCTCACGCTCCAGAGCGTATGACCGGCAAAACAGTTGCCATTGTTGGTTCTGGTCCTGCTGGGCTTGCGGCGGCTCAACAGTTGACCAGAGCAGGACACACTGTCGCTGTCTACGAACGAGATGCTCAAATCGGTGGCCTTCTTCGTTACGGTATTCCTGATTTCAAGATGGAGAAGTATCACATCGACCGCCGTCTTGAACAGATGGAAGCAGAAGGTACAAGATTCAGAACCGGTATCACAATTGGTAAGGACATCACCTGGGATGACCTCTTTAGAAGATATGAAGCCGTTCTCGTCGCTACGGGTGCTCCGAAGCCTAGAGATCTAAAGATTGATGGACGCGAACTTGAAGGCGTTCACTTCGCTATGGATTACCTAACTCAAGCAAACCAAGCTGTATCAGGCCTAGAAGTTAAGAATCAGATTATGGCCTCAGATAAGAAGGTTGTAATCCTTGGTGGTGGAGACACGGGAGCTGACTGTCTTGGCACAGCAACTCGTCAAGGCGCTGTCTCTGTAACGACACTTGCTATCGGCAACCAACCTCCAGCTGAAAGATCCCCAGATCAGCCTTGGCCAACATTCCCTAATCTTTTCGAGATTGCTAGTGCGCACGAGGAGTTCGGTGAGAGGAAGTACCTTGCTAACACTGTTCGCTTTATCGGACAGAACGGCAAAGTTACTGGTATCGAGGTAGCAGAGACTGAGTTCCTAGATGGCAGAAGAGTTCCTAAGGCCGGAACTGAACAGATTATTGAAGCAGACCTGGTCCTCTTAGCACTTGGCTTTACTGGCCCTGAATCAAACATTCAGGTCGATGAAACCCCAGTTGAGCTTGATGAGAAGTCAAATCTGGCTCGTAACCAGAAGTATGCAACTAACATCGACGGTGTATTCGTTGCAGGGGATGCAGGTCGTGGTGCGAGCCTAATTGTTTGGGCTATTGCAGAGGGCAGAGCAGCTGCCGCTGCTATCGATGAGTACCTTGAGGGCTCAACAACACTTCCAGCACCAGTCAAACCGACCGATACGGGAATTCACGCCTAACCCTTGGGTAGGCTAGTAAAAGCAAAACAAGCAAAAAGGAATATATGAGACGCGCGAAAATAATTGCGACCCTGGGACCAGCTGTTTCCACCTACGAATCCATTAAGGCCATTGTTGAAGCAGGTGTCGATGTCGCGAGAATGAACCTCAGCCACGGTAGCTATGACGTCCACGAGGGTCTATATAAGATTGTTCGTCAGGTTGCAGCAGATCTAAACAAGCCAATAGGTATTTTCGTTGACCTCCAAGGTCCAAAGATTCGTCTCGGTAGATTTGCCGACGGCCCAGTAACCCTAGTAAAGGGTGCTACTTTCACCATCACAATTGAAGACATCCAGGGTGATGTCAACATCTGTTCGACTACCTTCAAAGGCCTGCCGGGTGATGTGAAGGTTGGCGACGTCTTGCTAATTGACGACGGAAAAGTAGGGCTTAGAGCAACAGCAGTTGACGACAAGTCTGTAACAACAGTTGTGGAAGTTGCTGGAGTCATAAGTAACAACAAGGGAATCAACCTTCCTGGTGTTGCTGTAAACGTTCCTGCACTAAGCGAAAAGGATGAAGATGATTTGCGCTGGGGTATTCGCCTAGGTGTGGACATGATTGCCTTGTCTTTCGTTAGAAACGCTTCAGACATCGTTCGCGTTCACGAGATTATGAAAGAAGAAGGCAAGTTCCTTCCAGTAATAGCCAAGATAGAAAAGCCTCAGGCTGTTGATGCTCTTGAAGAGATCATTGATGCTTTTGATGGCTTAATGGTTGCTCGTGGAGATCTAGGTGTTGAGCTTCCATTCTGGCAAGTGCCACTAGTTCAGAAGCGTGCTATCGAACTTTCAAGAAGATGGGCAAAGCCTGTAATTGTTGCGACCCAGATGCTTGAGTCAATGATTTCTGCTTCTAGACCAACAAGAGCGGAAGCAAGCGACGTAGCCAACGCTGTTCTAGATGGTGCTGACTGCCTAATGCTTTCTGGTGAAACTTCAGTAGGAGAGTTCCCAGTTGAAACTGTTGCAGCTATGGCTAGCATCATTGAATCAACTGAAGAGAATGGTCTAAGCCGTATCCCTCCTTTAGGAACTAAGCCACACACCCACGGTGGAGCAGTCACTCTTGCAGCTACCGAAATAGCAGAGTTGCTCGGCTCAAAGTTCATTTGTGTCTTCACTGTTAGTGGAGACTCGCTAAAGAGAGTTGCGCGTCTTCGTCACGAGATTCCAACCATTGCCTTCACGCCTTCAGAAGAAACTAGGCGTCGCCTATCGCTGGTTTGGGGATCAAACGTTCACCTAGTTGAGGAAGTCACTCACACAGATGACATGATGCACCAAGTTGATGAAATCCTCATCGGCAAGGGCATTGCAAAGATTGGTGATGAAGTCGTTGTTGTTGCTGGCACTCCGCCAGGTATCCCAGGCTCAACGAACTCCCTTAGAGTTCACAGAGTCGGCGACGCACTAAACGCAGCTGCGCCGGCTTACGCAAGATAAAGATAAACCCCCAAGCTATTTGGGGGTTTATCTTTGGTGCCGAAGGTGGGAGTCGAACCCACACGCCCTTTCGAGCAAAGCATTTTGAGTGCTCCGCGTCTGCCATTTCGCCACTTCGGCTTGTATCGATGAAAAGTCTAAACCATTCCAAAGAATTCCGTTTGTCGGAGTAATCTAAATCTATGAACGAAGCCATCCGCCCAAGTGTTGTTGTCGCTGAGGATGAGGCTATTATCCGCTTGGACATTGTTGAGACTCTTACCGAGTCTGGGTTCGATGTCATTGGGCAGGCTGGCGATGGATCAGAAGCCGTTCGGTTAGCCCTCGAACTAAAGCCAAACCTAGTACTCATGGACATAAAGATGCCTGGCACCGATGGGCTCCAAGCAGCTGAAATCTTGGCTGAGCACAAAGTGCCAGTTGTTTTGCTCACCGCTTTTAGTTCACCTGAACTTGTCGAAAGAGCCAGCGAAGCCGGTGTCTACAGTTACGTTGTAAAGCCTTTCAACCCGAGTAATCTCATTCCCGCTTTACGAATTGCATTATCTCTGCATGAGCGTATGTCGAACGCTGCCAATGAGGTTGATGAGATCACCGAGAAGCTCGAAACTAGGAAACTTGTTGACCGAGCTAAAGGGCTTTTAACTGAGAAGATGAAGCTCAACGAGCCTGAAGCCTTTAGATGGATTCAAAAAGCGTCTATGGACAGACGACTATCTATGAAGCAAGTAGCTCAGACTGTGATTGAGCAGTTAGCAGAGAAGCCTTAGCGGTTATCTCTCAAGAAGTTCGTTATTCGAATGGTTGAGAGTCTGTTGCCCTGCTCGTCTTCAACAGCAATCTCATGGGTTGCTAGATTGCGCCCAATATTCACAGCCTTGGCAGTTGCTTTTATTACTCCTTCACGAGCGCTCTTGGTGTGTGAAGCATTGATTTCTATGCCAACTGCGTGACGGCCAGGACCAGCAGCCAAAGTCGCACACATGCTTCCAAGAGTTTCAGCCAGAACAACATATGCTCCACCATGAACTATTCCTAGTGGCTGGGTGTTTCCATCAGCTGGCATGGTGGCGACGCCGTGGCTTGCATCGAGAGCGAGAATCTTGATTCCCATGCGATCGGCTAGGACACCTAAGCCACGCTTTTCAATCCATTCGGCGATTTCTGGAGACATTTCAGAAGACATAAATTCCTCGTAGCCCTGTTGGCGGTTGTTTTGAACTGGTCAAGTTAGGCTATTGCAATGACCAAGTCCAAGCCTACTCTTTTGCTAATCGATGGTCACTCTTTGGCCTTCAGAGCGTTCTATGCGCTTAGCCCTGACTCTTTTAAGACTCCAGATGGTCAACACACCAACGCAGTTCACGGCTTTATTTCCATGATGCTCAACATTCTGCAGAATGAGAAGCCGACTCACTTAGCCGTTGCCTTTGACATATCAAGACATTCTTTCCGAACAGATGAATATCCGGAGTACAAGGGGACACGCGGTGAATCACCACCTGAGTTCAATGGTCAAACAGAACTGCTACGCGATGCACTAGCTGCCATGAACATCACTACTTTAACAAGAGAAAACTACGAGGCCGATGACATCATCGCAAGCCTCGCTGATCAAGGTGCAGCTGCTGGATACAAGGTTCTCATCGTTTCAGGGGATAGAGATACTTTCCAGCTCATACAAGACGATGTAACGATTCTTTACCCAGTCAAAGGCGTGATGAATCTTGCTCGCATGACAGATGAAGCTGTTCTCGAAAAGTATGGAATCCACGCCAAGCAGTATCCAGATCTTGCTGCTCTTGTTGGTGAAACATCTGACAACCTGCCCGGTGTTCCAGGAGTTGGACCAAAGACAGCGGCTAAGTGGTTGCAACAGTATGGTGATCTCCAAGGTGTACTAGCCGCAGAGAGTGACATCCCAGGAAAAGTAGGCGAGAGTCTAAGAGAGCACCGAGAACTTGCAATCAGAAACCGAAGACTCAATCATCTCGTTAGAGACTTGGACATCGGTTACTCATTCGATGCATTCCACCTAGGTCCGGTGAATGAGAACGCAGTTCGAGATTCATTTGCCAAAATGCATTTCAGATCACTTCTAGAGAGGGTGTTACGTGCTCTGGGTGTCGAAGCAGGAACATCATCAGGTCCTGCTCCAACAAACACAGAAGCCCAAGTAGTTGTCGAGGAAGTAATCACTCAAGTCGACCTTGTGCTCCCGAAGGAACCTAAAAGTGCTGCCGATGCGCTTGAGAAGATCTACGCATCACCCAAACCAAGCGCTGTGTTCTTTGTCTTCGGAGACGAGAGTATCTTGTCGGCTGGTATTGCCAATCAAAGCTTGAGAGTTTCACTAAAAGCCAGAGATTTCGATAAGAAGTTCTACACATGGTTAGCTTCTGCGCAACCGAAGATTGTTTTCAACGCTAAGGCTGCAGAGCGATTCCTTTTGGGTTCAGGTAAGACTCTTTCTGGATTTGCCGATGACCCAATGCTGATGGCTTACATAGACAACCCACTTCGAAAGGGATTCTCGGCTGAAGATCTAGTTTCTGAGTATCTTGGCGTTCAGTTGGAGGAAGAGTCAGCGGAAGAACTGGTTCAACCTGATAAAGACCTGTCCGCTATCGCTTGGTACGTTTTCCAGCTGAACCAAAAGCTAACCAGTGTTTTGGCTAAGAGCAACCAAACGAAAGTTTACAAGGAAGTCGAACTAGCTTCTAGTTCGCCGCTTGCCAGGATGGAACACACCGGCATCACTCTAGATGTTGATGGCATGGGGAAACTTGTAAAGAAACTCGACAAGGAAATCGCGAAGATCGCCTCAGAGTGTTACGAGATTATTGGTAAAGAGATAAACCTTGCATCACCTAAGCAACTGCAGACAGTCCTGTTTGATGATTTAGGCATGGAGGGAACCAGCAAGGTAAAGACTGGGTTCTCAACCAACGCTGAAGCACTGACAACGCTATTCGAACAGAATGGTCATCCATTCCTAGAGAAACTTCTTGCTCACCGAGAAGTTACCAAGATTAGACAAATTGTTGAAACCATTAGCAAGGCTGTTTCATCTGATGGACGAATCCACACCACATACGTTCAGACAGGTACTTCAACAGGACGTCTTTCTTCAGAGAACCCAAACCTGCAGAACATTCCGGTCAGGTCAGATCGCGGAAGACTAATTCGAGATGCTTTCATTGTTGGCGATGACTTTGAAACATTGCTTACCGCCGATTACTCACAGATTGAAATGAGAATCTTGGCTCATCTGAGCCAAGACGAAGGTCTAATCGAAGCATTCAAGTCAGGCGAAGATCTTCACAAGTTTGTTGGTTCTAGAATCTACGGTGTCCCACCATCAGAAGTAACCGGAGCGATGCGCTCAAAGGTAAAAGCTATGTCCTATGGACTGGTCTACGGTCTTAGTGAATATGGGTTAGCAAAGCAGCTTCGTATTTCTAACGCTGATGCAAAGCAGCTTATGTCAGATTACTTTGACCGCTTTGGCGGCGTTAGAAGATACCTGAGTGAAGTTGTTGAAGAAGCAAAGGACCGTGGATACACAGAGACCATTGCTGGACGAAGAAGACCTTTCCCTGATTTGAAGAGCAAGATTTTCGCCGTCAAGGAGAACGCTCGAAGAGCTGCGTTGAACGCCCCAATTCAAGGAACTGCGGCTGACATCATGAAGACGGCCATGATCAATGTTGATAGGGCCCTAGTTGGAGCCAACGTCAAGAGCCGGAT
The DNA here is from genome assembly GCA_044347325.1 of Rhodoluna sp. Classification (GTDB taxonomy): domain Bacteria; phylum Actinomycetota; class Actinomycetes; order Actinomycetales; family Microbacteriaceae; genus Rhodoluna. Next base: position 55,745 of record JBIIXN010000002.1, read on the forward strand.
TCTGCTGCAAGTCCACGATGAATTGGTTATCGAGGTTGCCAAGGGCGAACTGGAAAAGGTTCAGGAGCTAGTTATCAAGGGCATGAACGAAGCGGCTCAGCTGGCTGTTCCTCTGGAAGTAAGCGTTGGAGTTGGCAAGAGCTGGGATGAGGCTGCTCACTAGTGGCTAAGCGTTCCTGCATAGTTGGGCCTGCGGTTGGCCTACACGCTAGACCTGCTGCTGATTTTGTGCGTGTTGCTACCTTGAGTAAGCACCAGGTCACTGTGACTAACAAACACGGAAAAAAGGCTCAAGGCAACAGCATTTTGGGGATATTGAGCCTTGGAGCCAAGCATGGGGAAGAGCTTGTAATCGAGGTTGTTGGACCTGATGATGAAGCAATCCTTGAGGCTCTATTACGCGTTGTTTCGGGAGATAAGACCGTATAGACTTTCCCAAGGCCCATTTTTTGGGCCTAAACAATCCAGTCCAAGTTCAATTGTTGTGAGTTGCTACGCCTGTAGTGACAAGTGGTAATTGGCCCGAGTAAAAACAAGATCGAGACAACCTCTCTATGACAAGTAGCACCAACAAAGCTCCTAAGCAGGTAGCAGTAAACGACATCGGTTCAGCAGAAGAATTACTTGCAGAAATCGAAAAAACCCTAAAATCTTTCAACGACGGCGATCTAATCGCGGGTATCGTTGTCAAGATTGACCGCGACGAAGTTCTTCTCGACGTAGGTTACAAAACTGAAGGTGTTATCCCTTCACGCGAATTATCAATCAGACACGATGCAGCCCCTGGCGACATTGTCGCTGTTGGTGATTCAATCGAGGCCCTTGTTCTTCAGAAGGAAGACAAAGAAGGCCGTCTTATTCTTTCCAAGAAGCGTGCACAGTACGAGCGCGCATGGGGCGATGTTGAGAAGATCAAAGAAACTGATGGCGTCGTTACCGGTTTGGTTATCGAAGTTGTTAAGGGTGGTCTAATCGTTGACATCGGTCTTCGTGGATTCCTTCCAGCATCTCTTATTGAACTACGTCGTGTTCGCGACCTAACTCCTTACCTTGGTCAGAATGTTGACGCAAAGATTTTGGAACTAGACAAGAACCGTAACAACGTTGTCCTTTCTCGTAGAGCTCTACTTGAAGAATCGCAGTCTGCTAACCGCAGCACATTCCTTGCAGATCTTGCTAAGGGACAGATTCGCACAGGTGTTGTTTCATCTATCGTAAACTTTGGTGCATTCATTGACCTTGGTGGTGTTGATGGACTAGTTCACGTGAGCGAGCTTTCATGGAAGCACATCGAGCACGCAAGCGAAGTTGTTGAGATCGGTCAGGAAGTAACTGTTGAGGTTCTAGAAGTCGACCAGGACAGAGAGCGTGTTTCACTATCTCTAAAGGCAACTCAGGAAGACCCTTGGCAGGTATTCTCTAGATCACACGCAATTGGCCAGTATGCACCAGGTAAGGTCACAAAGATTGTTCCATTCGGAGCATTCGTCCGCGTTGCAGATGGCATTGAAGGCCTAGTTCACATCAGTGAGCTATCAGCTAAGCACATCGATCTTGCAAGCCAGGTTGTAACAGTGAACCAGGACGTGTTCGTGAAGGTTATCGACATCGATCTAGATCGTCGTCGTATCTCACTTTCATTGAAGCAGGCCACTGAAGAAGTTAACCCTGAAGGAACTGACTTCAACCCAGCTCTATACGGATTGGCTACCGACTTTGATGACCAGGGTAACTACAAGTACCCAGAAGGCTTCAATGCCGAAACTAGCGAATGGAAGCCAGGTTTCGAAGAGGCGAAGACTAAGTGGGAGAAGGAATATGCTGAAGCTCACGCACGCTGGGAAGAGCACAAGAAGCAGGTTAAGGCAGCTAACGAGCTTGCAGCAACTCTTCCTGATGCAAAGCCAGAAGTTCCGGCCAGCACCACTACTTCATCTTCATCAGAAGGTGCCAGCTCATCAGAGGGAACTCTATCTGAAGACGAGGCACTATCTGCTCTGCGCGACAAGCTAAACAGCGCTGAATAGTTAGAAGTTCTAAAGACGGGTTGAGCTAAGGCTCAACCCGTCTTTGCTTTAAGGACAAGTTAGGCTTAGAAGATGTTCTTGATAGGTCTAACCGGAGGTATCGCAGCAGGTAAGACAACTGTTGCTGCCCACTGGGTTTCGCTTGGTGCTATCGAGATTGACGCCGACAAACTGGCAAGGGAAGTAGTTGAACCAGAAACAAAGGGTTTGACTCAGATCGTTGAAACTTTTGGTCCGCACATTCTGACAAGAACAGGCGAATTGGACCGCAAAGCTTTAGGTGAGATTGCCTTCAATGAACCAGCTAGAAGAATTGCACTTGAATCAATAGTTCATCCACTGGTTCGTGAAAGAGCACAGGAAATCCTCAAGTCTCTTCCTGAGAACTCAATCGTTGTTTATACGGTTCCTCTGCTTGTCGAAGCCAAGGTATCGCTACCGTTTGATGTGATAGTCAGCGTTGAAGCACCAGAAGCCGACCGAATCCAGAGGCTAGTTGGGTCTAGGGGAATGACCTCTCAAGAGGCGCAAGCAAGAATTAAAGCTCAGGCATCTGCATTGGAGCGCGCTGCAGCGGCTGATTTTATTTTGAATTCGAACCAGACACTGCCAGGTTTACTTGCTGATGCAACTGTACTTTGGAACAAGTTTCTTGTGATGGCCCAGGAGAAATCTCAATGAAGGGCCCAACCAGAACCTTTGCCCCCTTTGAAGTAATAAGTGAGTACACACCATCGGGAGATCAACCAACAGCAATTGCAGAATTAACAGACCGAATTAATAATGGCGAGAAAGATGTCGTACTACTCGGTGCTACCGGTACAGGTAAATCAGCGACTACGGCTTGGCTTATCGAGAAACTTCAGCGGCCAACACTAGTTCTGGCACACAACAAGACCCTTGCGGCACAACTCGTTAACGAGTTCAGAGAGTTACTTCCGAACAACGCTATTGAGTATTTCGTTTCTTACTATGACTATTACCAGCCAGAAGCCTACGTTCCTCAAACCGATACCTTCATTGAAAAGGACTCTTCCATCAACGAAGAAGTAGAGCGTCTACGATACTCGGCAACCATGAGCTTGCTCTCAAGAAGAGATGTTGTAGTCGTATCTACTGTTTCCTGCATCTATGGCCTTGGAGCACCAAGCCAATATTTAGACATGTCATTGCCCTTACACAAAGGTCAGACAATCGATCGAGATGAACTCATTCGTGAGTTCGTAACCATGCAGTATCAACGTAACGACTACGACTTCTCAAGGGGTAACTTCAGGGTCAAGGGTGACACCATTGAGATCATTCCTGTCTATGATGAACTAGCCATCAGGCTGGAGCTTTTCGGAGATGAGATCGAAAACATCTATCAATTGCATCCACTAACCGGCGAGATAGTTCGAGCCATGGACACCATATCTGTTTATCCAGCAAGTTACTACGTAACCTCACAAGAACGCATGGGTGAAGCTCTCGAAGCCATTGAAGAAGAAATGGTTGCTCGTGTAAAAGAGTTTGAGATTCAAGGAAAGCTGCTCGAAGCACAAAGAATAAAGATGAGAACGACCTTTGACCTTGAGATGATTCGTGAACTTGGCTTTTGTAGTGGAATTGAAAACTACTCAAGACACTTAGATGGCCGTGAACCAGGTTCTGCTCCTTCATGTCTTCTTGATTACTTCCCAGAGGATTTCCTGACGGTAATTGATGAGTCTCACGTAACGGTTCCGCAGATTGGCGCGATGTATGAAGGTGACTCTTCAAGAAAAAGAACATTGGTTGAGCATGGATTTAGACTGCCATCAGCCATGGATAACCGGCCACTGAAGTGGGCTGAGTTTCAAGATCGAGTAGGGCAAACTGTTTACCTTTCAGCCACCCCTGGAAAATATGAACTAGGCGTTGCTGACGGTTCTGTTGAGCAGATCATTAGACCAACAGGTCTAGTTGATCCTCAAATTGTTGTAAAGCCATCTAAGGGTCAGATTGATGATCTACTCGAAGAGATTCGCATTAGAACGGCCAAGGATGAACGAGTGCTTGTCACAACCCTGACAAAGAAGATGTCTGAAGAGCTAACCGAGTTCCTAACTGAAGCAGGAGTGCGAGTCAGGTATTTACACAGCGACGTGGACACCCTTCGAAGAGTAGAGCTACTGAGAGAACTTAGAAGTGGAGTTTATGACGTGCTGGTTGGTATTAACCTTCTGCGTGAAGGTCTGGACCTACCTGAGGTCTCTCTAGTTAGCATTCTGGATGCAGATAAAGAAGGCTTCTTGCGTTCGACTACTTCGCTGATTCAGACCATCGGTCGTGCTGCTCGTAACGTCAGTGGTGAAGTACACATGTATGCCGATCGAATCACTGACTCAATGGCGAGAGCTATCGATGAAACGACCCGAAGACGTGAGAAGCAGGTCGCCTATAACGTAGCCAACGGTGTAGATCCTCAACCTCTTCGTAAGAAGATTGCTGACATCACCGACAGCATCCTCCGTGAAGAGCAGGACACAGCCGAACTACTGGATAACGCCAAGAACAAGAGAACTGGAAACAAGGGCATTACCCCACTCAAATCCAGACCTAACCAGAACGCCAGCTACGACGAACTTCTTGACCTGGTTGTGGACCTTGACCAGCAGATGAAGTCAGCAGCAGCCGAACTCAAATTTGAACTGGCAGCAAGGCTCCGAGATGAGATTAGCGAACTCAAATACACTCTGAGGCAGATAGATAAGGTTTAGCGCTAACTGGGGGGTTAAACTAAACCAATGCCACACATCAGCATTCCCACCAAAGACAAGCTAGTCATCAAAGGTGCAAGGGTTCATAACCTAAAGAACCTAAACCTTGAGATACCTAAAAACGCCATGGTGGTCTTCACAGGCCTCAGTGGATCAGGTAAATCTTCGCTGGCGTTTGACACTATCTTTGCCGAGGGACAGCGTAGATACGTTGAGTCGCTGAGTGCTTATGCAAGACAGTTCCTAGGTCAGGTTGATAGACCTGATGTTGATTTCATTGAAGGCTTGAGCCCTGCTGTTTCTATTGACCAAAAATCAACTAACAGAAACCCAAGATCAACTGTTGGAACAATCACCGAGATTCATGACTATCTAAGACTGCTGTGGGCTCGAATCGGAATTCCGCACTGTGCTGAGTGTGGCGAAAAGATCACCAAGCAAACTGCGCAGCAAATCGTTGATCAGATCATGCAGTTCAAGACAGGCACCAAGTATCAAATACTTGCCCAGATAGTGGACCAGAAAAAGGGCGAGTTCTCTGACTTGTTTAGAGAACTAATCAGCCAAGGTTTCGCCCGAGCTGTGGTTGATGGGGAAGTCATTCAACTAACCGATGCCAAACCACTGAAGAAAACTTTCAAGCACGACATCTCTGTTGTTATTGACCGACTTGTAGCGAAAGATGACATCACCCAACGCCTAACAGATTCAGTTGAGACAGCTCTCAAGGTCGCTAATGGACGATTGACTATTGATTTCGTTGATGTCAAAGGTGATGGCAAATATCGCAACTTTAGCGAGAAGATGTCTTGCCCTAACGAACACACACTTGCTCTGACCGAGATAGAACCTAGAACCTTCTCTTTCAATGCTCCATTCGGCGCTTGTCCTAAGTGTTCAGGACTTGGAATCAAGATGGCCGTTGATAAGGAACTCATCATTGGCGATGTCTCTGAATCAATCAACGGTGGCGTGATTAGACCTTGGTCCACTCAAGGTAAAGGTCTTTTTACCTATTACACAAGATTGCTAACCGGGTTAGCCAAAGATCTAGACTTCTCGCTAAACACTCCTTGGCAAGATCTACCTGAAGAAATCCAAGACGCAGTTCTTTACGGTAACAACTTCGAAGTTCAGATGAAGTGGAAGAACAAGTACGGGCGAGAGCTCAAGTACACAACTGGTTTTGAGGGCGCTCTCAATTACATTGAACGCAAATACCTAGAAGCGGATAACGACTGGGCAAGAGGTAAATGGTCTGAATACCTTCGTGAGACACCTTGTCCTGATTGCAATGGAGCAAGACTTAGGCCTGAAGTGCTAGCAGTTAAAGTTGGCAACAGTTCCATAGCCGACGTCTGCTTCTTGAGTCTTGGAGAGTCATACGCATTCTTCGACAAACTCAAGCTTGATAATCGTGATGAGAAGATTGCAGCTCAAGTACTTAGAGAGATTCGTTCACGACTTGATTTCCTAATCGCCGTTGGACTTGATTACCTATCCCTTGAGCGAGCAGCAGCAACACTTTCCGGTGGTGAAGCACAAAGAATTCGCCTAGCTACCCAGATCGGTGCTGGACTTACCGGTGTTCTCTATGTGTTGGATGAACCAAGTATTGGTTTGCACCAAAGAGACAACATGAGACTAATCCAAACACTTCTTAAACTGCGTGATCTAGGCAACACTCTGATTGTTGTTGAGCACGATGAGGACACCATCAAGGCAGCTGACTGGCTAGTTGATATAGGTCCTGGTGCAGGTGTTCACGGTGGTGAAGTAGTTCATAGTGGAAGCTATAAGGCAATCTTGACCAACAAGGAATCAGTAACTGGAGCATTCCTTTCTGGTCGCGAATCAATCGAGACACCAAAGAAGAGACGACCAATAGATAAGAACCGTGAGATCAAAGTCGTTGGTGCTAGAGAGAATAACCTCAAGAACATTGACGTTACTTTCCCACTAGGCACCTTCATAGCTGTAACAGGTGTAAGTGGCTCAGGAAAGTCTTCACTTGTCAACGATGTTCTCTATGAAGTTCTTGCCAATAAACTCAACGGCGCTAAAGGCGTCGCTGGAAAGCACACTCGTGTTGAAGGTCTAGATCAGCTAGACAAGGTTGTTCACGTTGACCAGAACCCAATCGGTAGAACACCACGATCTAACCCTGCTACTTACACCGGTGTTTTTGATCACATTCGTAAGCTATTTGCTGACACCCAAGAGTCAAAGGCCAGGGGATACCAGCAGGGTCGATTCTCCTTCAACGTTAAGGGCGGACGTTGTGAGGCCTGTAGCGGTGATGGAACTCTAAAGATTGAGATGAACTTCCTTCCTGATGTTTACGTATCTTGTGAGGTCTGTCACGGCGCTAGATATAACCGTGAGACTCTTCAGGTTAAGTACAAGGGAAAATCAATTGCCGAGGTGCTTGAGATGCCGATTTCAGAGGCTGCCGAATTCTTCCAAGCAATCACATCAATCGCCCGCTACCTAGACACTCTGGTAGATGTTGGTTTGGGTTATGTGCGACTTGGACAAAGTGCAACAACTCTCTCCGGTGGCGAAGCACAGCGTGTGAAGTTAGCAACTGAACTTCAGAAGCGTTCTTACGGCAGAAGCATTTATGTTCTTGACGAACCGACAACCGGTTTGCACTTCGAGGATGTTAGAAAGCTCTTACTTGTTCTAAACGGACTGGTTGACAAGGGAAACACTGTGATTGTTATCGAGCACAACCTAGATGTCATCAAGTCCTCTGACTGGGTTGTTGACATTGGCCCTGAGGGCGGATTTAGAGGTGGCGAAGTGGTTGCTGTTGGAACACCTGAGCAGGTAGCAAAGGTCGCTAAGTCTCACACAGGGAAATTCCTCAAGGAAATCCTTAGTTAGAAATGGCCAACGACCTTAGCTTTAGACCAAAGAGCTCGGAGATCCCTACCGACCCTGGTGTCTATCGATTCTTAGATGAGAATGGTCGTGTTCTATATGTTGGTAAGGCTAAGAACCTAAGAGCGAGGCTGACCTCTTACTTCGCACCAATCAACACCTTGCAAGAGAAGACCAGACGCATGGTGCTCTCAGCAAGAGATGTCAACTGGACAATTGTTAAGACTGAGTTTGAAGCCCTTCAACTGGAGTTCACCTGGATCAAAGAATTCAATCCACCTTTCAATGTTCGATTTAAGGATGATAAGAGCTATCCGTATCTTGCGATCACGATGAGTGATGCTGTTCCTAGAGTATTCATCACTCGAAATAGAGACATCAAGGGAGCAAAATACTTTGGCCCTTACACAAAGACCTGGGCGATAAGAGACACTCTAGATAGCCTCCTGAAGGTTTATCCGATACGTTCCTGCTCTTCAGGCGTTTACAACACTGCCAAGGCAACTAATCGTCCATGCCTACTTGCTGACATTGGTAAATGTTCAGCTCCATGTGTTTCTAGGGTTACTCCAGAAAAACACAAGGATCTTGCTAAAGGTTTTGCGGACTTCCTGCAATCCGGTGATGAATCCCATGTTGAAACTCTTCGAGCAAGGATGCTCAGTGCTTCAGATGAAAGGAACTTTGAACTTGCAGCAAAGCTCAGGGACAACATCATCGCCTTAGATACTGTCCTTGAAAAGAGCACAGTTGTTTTCACTGATCAAACAGATGCCGACTTGTTTGGGATAGCCGATGATGAGCTTGCTGCAGCAGTTAGTTTGTTCCGAGTTCGTGGCGGTCGTATCCGAGGTGTGATGGGTTGGGTAGTTGACAAGGAATTAGAGCGAGACCAATCTGAACTAGTTGAGTATCTGCTGCAAAACGTTTATGGCAAGGATGCAACATTCGCTAGCGATGTTCCTAAAGAAGTCTTAGTTCCTGTATTACCAGAGGATGCGGACGCTTTGAGTCAATGGCTCTCAGGAATCAGAGGAGCTAAGGTAGACCTTCGAATTCCACAGCGAGGCGATAAGAGAGCTCTTGCTGAAACAGCTTTGACCAATGCAAGACATGCTCTTGGGTTATACAAACTTCGTAGAACGGCTGACTTCACTGCTCGAAGTGAAGCTCTTGCTGATTTGCAAGAAGCATTGAAGTTGCAGACCGCTCCTCTTCGTATTGAATGTTTTGACGTTTCTCACCTTGGTGGAACTGGCATTGTTTCTTCGATGGTGGTCTTTGAAGATGGCCTGCCTAAGAAGAGCCAATACCGAAAGTTTAACATTGAATCATCTAGGGATGACACTGAGTCGCTATATCAAACTTTGACTAGAAGACTGAAGTATCTAAACGATGGCATTCCAGATAACGACAACAAGTTCAGTTATCGACCTGGGCTTCTGATTGTTGATGGTGGACAGCCTCAGGTTAATGCTGCGGCTAAGGCCACGCAGGACAGTGGGATTAGTGATATCGCTGTGATTGGTCTAGCTAAACGTTTAGAGGAGATTTGGCTACCTAACAACCCATTCCCGGTGATCCTACCTAGAGGCTCTGAAGCTCTGTTTTTGCTGCAGAGAATTCGTGACGAAGCTCACCGATTTGCCATTACTGCTCAGCGTGCTCAACGCAAATCAAGCATTGCTACCGAACTCGGGGCTATTGAGGGTCTAGGGGATAAGCGGGTTTCAGCCCTACTTAGAAGGTTCGGCTCGGCTAAGCGACTCAAGCTAGCAACCGTTGAGGAAATAGCCGAGGTGGCTGGAATAGGGCCTGTTTTGGCTGCTTCCATAGCTCAGAGATTGGCTGAGGTTGATAAGTAGCCTCTAGGGGAATTTGGCTTTTGGAACTCGGGCGTGTCGCAAAGTGGTTAGAGTTATCACTAGGCAATGAAAGGTCCAAGTTGAACACAGGAAAGTCATACGAGTTACTGGTGGTAACTGGGATGTCTGGTGCTGGGCGATCAACCGTGGCTAATGCCCTTGAAGACATGGATTGGTATGTCGTAGACAACCTGCCACCTCAAATGCTAAAGCCAATGGCGGAACTGTTCTCAATGGCTGAAAAGAGTCTGCCGAGACTGGCTGTTGTGATTGATGCCCGAGGCGGCGGATTATTCGAAGATCTCTCTGGATACATCAGCGAACTGCAGAGTAGCAACATTGATGTTCAGGTCCTGTTCCTAGAAGCCAACGACGCTGCTCTAATCAAGAGATTTGAACAAGTAAGAAGACCACACCCACTTCAAGGCGATGGAACAATTTCAGACGGAATCGCTATCGAGCGTGCGAGATTGCTTCCACTTAGAGAACAAGCAGATCTGATTATCGACAGCAGCGATTTAAATGTTTATCAATTAGGTGCCAAGATCGCCGAATCTTTCTCAACTGAGCAGACCAGCAGGCTTAAGCTCATGATTCAAAGCTTTGGTTTCAAGTATGGATCTCCGAGTGATGCTGACCTGATTGCTGACATGAGATTCATTCCAAACCCTTATTGGAATGAAGAACTTAGACCTTATAACGGCGAAGACAAACAAGTTGCCGATTACGTATTGGCTCAAGAAGGTGCCGAAGAGTTCATCAGTAACTATGTTGCGGCTCTAAAGCCTGTTCTTCTGGGTTACCAAAGAGAGAATCGTAAGCGAGTTTCTATTGGCATCGGTTGCACCGGTGGAAAGCATCGTTCAGTTGCGACCGCCATTGAAATAGCAAAGAGGCTTTCAGAGTTAGACGGAATTGAAGTAAGCATCAAGCACAGAGACCTAGGAAAAGAGTAGTAATGGCACTAACGTCAGAGCTTAAAGATGAGCTGGCAAGAGTTGAAGTAACCAAGAGCACAGTCCGTGCAGCTGAGTTAGCGACAATTCTTAGATTCTGTGGTGGGCTTCACTTGGTTGGCGGAAAGATCGTTGTTGAGGTCGAAGTTGACACCGCACAACTAGCACGCCGTGTAAGCAAAGATCTCAGCGATGTCTTTGGTGTTGAGAGTGAACTGGCGGTTATCTCTGCTGGTGGGATTAGAAAAACTGCTCACTACAGAATCAAGGTCACTGAGAACGCTGAGACACTTGCTCGTCAAACTGGATTGATTGACACTAAGAACCGCCCAGTTAGAGGCCTTCCTGCAGCTTTGGTATCAGGTAGTAAAGCAGATGCTGAGGCTGTTTGGCGTGGAGCCATATTGGCTCACGGCTCCCTTACCGATCCAGGACGATCAGCAACTTTGGAGATAACCGCCCCTGGCAACGAAGCTGCTATGGCGCTAGTCGGTATTGCAAGAAGACTTGATGTCTTTGCCAAGGTCAGAGAAGCTCGTGGTGTCTATCGAGTAGTGGTGCGTGAAGGCGATGCCATCGTTGAGATTCTCAAGCACGTTGGAGCACATGGCGTTGTGCTGAAGTATGAGGAACTCAGAGTTCGCCGTGAAGTTCGTGGCAAGCAAAACCGACTTGCGAACTTTGATAACGCCAACCTAATGAGATCTGCTCAGGCAGCAGTAGCCGCAGGTCAAAGAGTAAAGCGCGCGATGGAGATTCTTGGTGATGACATACCGGAGCACCTAAGGGTAGCTGGTGAACTTCGCCTGAATAACAGAGATGCCAGCCTTGATGATCTAGGCAGACTAGCTGTTCCACCACTAACCAAGGATGCAATCGCGGGACGAATCCGACGTTTGCTGGCTTTAGCGGATAAAGTTGCAGGAGAGCGTGGAATTCCAAACACTGAACTTGAAACTCAAGAGAACGACTAAAGGAGCTAATCATGAGCAAATACGTATTGCCAGACCTGAGTTACGACTACGGAGCTCTAGAGCCGAACATCTCTGGAAAGATCATGGAATTGCACCACGATAAGCACCACTTGGCTTACGTAAACGGTGCGAACTCAGCACTTGACGCTCTAGCTGAGGCTAGAGAGAAGAATGACCTAACCATGGTGAACAAGTTCCAGAAGGACCTTGCTTTCAACCTTGCAGGTCACGTCAACCACACAGTTTTCTGGAAGAACATGTCTCCAGAAGGTGGCGACAAGCCAACCGGTGAACTAGCAGCTGCTATCGACGAGTACTTTGGCTCATTTGATGCCTTCAAGGCCCACTTCAGTGCTAGCGCACTGGGGATCCAGGGCTCTGGCTGGTCTATTTTGGTTTGGGACATACTGGGACAGAAGCTGATCATTGAGCAGCTCTACGACCACCAGGGCAACCTTTCAGTGGGCTCAATCCCACTATTAATGCTGGACATGTGGGAGCACGCCTTCTACCTGGACTACCAGAACGTTAAGCCTGAGTACGTGAAGGCCTTCTGGAACATCGTTAACTGGGCAGATGTCCAGGACCGTTTCCTAGAGGCTAGCAAGAACACTTCTACTCTTCTGCTACCCTAAGAGGTAGGTATCCCACCCGACGTTGAGTGGTTACAAGCCAATACACCCCTCAAAATGCACTTCTTTGTGGTGCCAGAAATAACGGAGTAAAAAAATGACCACACGCGTTGGAATCAATGGTTTTGGACGTATCGGAAGAAACTTCCTAAGAGCGGAACTAGCTAAGGGCACAGACCTAGAGATAGTTGCAGTAAACGACCTAAGCGACCCTAAGGGCTTGGCTCACCTATTAAAGTATGACTCCGTAATGGGTCGCCTAAACATGGATGTCCAGGTCGATGGCCAGAACATCATCGTTGGCGGAACAACCATCAAGGTTCTTGCAGAGCGTGACCCAGCAAACCTTGGTTGGGGAGATCTAGGTGTTGACATCGTTATTGAATCAACTGGGCGCTTCACAGACGCTAAGGATGCAATCAAACACATTGAAGCAGGTGCAAAGAAAGTAATCATATCTGCTCCAGCAACTGGTGAAGACGCAACTTTTGTTATCGGTGTCAACGAGCACCTATACGACCCAGCAAACCACCACATCATCTCGAACGCTTCTTGCACAACCAACTGTCTAGCGCCAATGGCTAAGGTCTTCAACGACACTTTCGGAATCGTAAATGGTTTGATGACTACAGTTCACGCTTACACAGCAGACCAGAACCTTCAGGATGGCCCTCACAGCGACCTACGTCGTGCACGTGCAGCTGGAATTAACATCGTTCCTTCATCAACTGGAGCTGCTAAGGCACTAGGTCTAGTTCTTCCAGAGCTAAAGGGTAAGTTAGATGGTTTTGCTCTTCGTGTTCCAGTCCCAACTGGTTCAATCACAGACCTAACCCTTGTTTCAAAGGTTGAAGTAACAATCGATGAAATCAAGGCAGCATACAAGGCTGCAGCGGCTGGTCCACTAAAGGGAATCTTGATGTATACCGAGGACGAGATTGTTTCAAGCGACATCGTGACCGACCCACACTCATCAATTTTCGATGCTGGTCTGGTTCGTGTAATTGGTGGAACAACAGTAAAGCTTTCTTCTTGGTATGACAACGAGTGGGGTTACTCAAACCGCCTAGTTGATCTAACCGAACTTGTTGCTGCAAAGCTCTAATCCAAGAGATGCGCACTCTAGCTAACCTTCCAGATTTAAAGTCAAAGCGGGTAATCATTCGCTGTGATCTAAACGTTCCACTTGATGGATCTAGAATCACTGACGATGGCAGAATAATTGCTTCACTACCAACTTTGAACTACTTGCTTGAGCGAGGCGCTAAGGTAGTTGTTATCAGCCACCTGGGTCGTCCAGAAGGTGCTCCGGACAGCAAATATTCTCTTGAGCCTGTAGCCAAACGTCTAGGCGAATTACTTTCAACATCTGTTTCATTCAGTTCAACAACTGTTGGGCCTGAGGCATCAGAAGCGGTAGCAGAACTGGAAGATGGTCAAGTTCTGGTTCTAGAGAACCTACGATTCAATCCAGGGGAGACAGCAAAGGACGAAGCCGCAAGGAATACTTTTGCTTCTGAACTCGCTAGCTTCGGCGACTTCTTTGTGAGCGATGGATTCGGTGTTGTTCACCGCAAGCAAGCATCTGTTTATGAGCTGCCTGGTCTCTTGCCTAGTGCTGCAGGACTTCTAATTGAAAAAGAACTAGAAGTTCTAACCAGACTGACCCAGAACCCAGATAGACCATACGCAGTTGCCCTTGGTGGATCTAAAGTGTCAGACAAGCTTGGCGTTATTGATCACCTACTTCCACACGTTAACCAGTTGCTTATTGGTGGAGGAATGGTCTTCACATTCCTGGCTGCCCTTGGTCACAAAGTTGGTTCAAGTCTTTTGGAAATTGATCAGATTGACACAGTCAAGGGCTACCTAAAGAGAGCGAAAGAACTTGGTGTCGAAGTTGTTTTACCGACAGACATAGTTGTTGCAAGCAAGTTCGGGGCTGATGCTGAAGTAGCAATAACTAGAGCATCTGAGATTGAAGAGACACCTTTCGGTGAAAAAGGTTTAGGTCTAGACATCGGTCCTGAGAGTGCACTTGCTTTCGCTGATGTGATTCGTAGTGCGAAGACTGTGTTCTGGAATGGACCGATGGGTGTGTTTGAAATTGAAGCATTCGCTAATGGAACCAAGCAGGTTGCTCAAGCTCTAAGTGAAGTTGTTGGGCTCTCTGTTGTTGGTGGTGGGGATTCTGCGGCTGCGGTTCGTATTCTTGGCTTCGAAGATTCTGCTTTCTCCCACATCTCAACAGGTGGAGGGGCTAGTTTAGAATTCTTAGAGGGTAAGCAAATGCCAGGATTAGAGGTTTTAAAGTGAGTGTAGAAAGAGTTCCTTTCATCGCAGGTAACTGGAAGATGAACCTAGATCACCAGCAGGCTATTGCCCTTGTTCAGAAGTTATCTTGGACACTGGCTGATGCAAATCATGACTACACCAAGACTGAAGTTGCTGTATTCCCACCTTTTACAGACCTTCGAAGCATCCAAACCCTGATCAGTGCTGAAAAGTACTCCCTTTCACTAGGTGCCCAAGATCTAAGCCAACACGATTCCGGCGCATACACAGGAGACATCTCTGGAGCATTCCTAAAAAAGCTTGACGTTCAGTATGTTCTCATTGGTCACAGTGAGAGAAGAAGCTACCACAGCGAAGACGATTCAAAGGTTCAGGCAAAAGTCGGTGCTGCTTTCAAGCACGGGCTAATACCGGTAATCTGCGTGGGCGAGACTCTAGAAGAACTTGAAGCCGAAGGCCAAAGTGCTGTCCCAGTTCGTCAGATTCTGGCAGCACTTGCAGGTCACGCCAAGGTAGGCGAGTTCATTGTGGCCTACGAGCCAGTTTGGGCTATTGGAACCGGACAGGTCGCTACCCCAGAGCAGGCTGCTAGCGTGGCAGCCAAGATCCGTGAGGCTATTGAAGGTCTTCTCGGCCCTGAAGTGGCCCAAAGCACCAGAATTCTCTACGGAGGCTCAGTAAAGGCCGCAAACGTCGCTGGATTCCTTAGAAGCCCTGAAGTTGACGGGGTTTTGGTGGGTGGAGCTAGCCTAGACGTGGACGAGTTCTCAGGCATATCTCGCTTCCTAAAGCACCTAACCTTATAATTTACAAGGGAGATAACCTCTCTCCAAGAAACGAAAGAACAGATAAATGAACGGTATTATCATCGCCCTAAACATCTTGTTAGGCGTTACCAGCTTGCTACTCACCTTGCTAATCCTTCTTCACAAGGGACGCGGTGGAGGTCTAAGCGACATGTTCGGTGGTGGAATCAACAACACCATGGGTTCATCAGGTGTTGCTGAACGTAACTTGAACCGAATCACTATCATTCTTGGTCTTGTCTGGGTTATTACAGTAATCATCCTTGGACTTGCATCGACTTACTCTTGGGTCTAATTTATGAGCGGAAATACAGCAGCAATTAGAGGCTCTCGAGTCGGAGCCGGCCCAATGGGCGAGCAGGACAACGGTTTCCAAGCCGAACGAATCCAGATCAGTTTTTACTGCTGCAATAACCACAGCTTCACATCATCTTTCGCATCCGCAGTAGATAAAGCAGAGCTTCCAGTTGAACTGGACTGCCCACACTGTGGTCTTCCTGCTGGACAGGACAAAGACAACCCACCTCAAATTGCCAAGCACGAGCCATACAAAACTCACCTTGCTTACGTTAAGGAAAGAAGAACAGCTCAAGAAGCGAAAGAACTTCTTGACGAGGCTGTTGCCTTAGTGAGAGAGCGTCGTATTCGACTTCTTGCAGAGGCAAAGGCTGAAGCTAAGGCACAAGCCAAGAGGGACGCTAAAGCTAAGAAGTAATTAGCTAACAGCTCCAAAACGCAGCACCGGCTGCTTCATCTATAATCCAGAGTGTTTGACCCTTCGCGGCAACTTTAGCTGCTGGCAGATCACAATCAGGATTCTTGTGGACAGATTCGATGGCTTCTGCCTTATCAATACCCGACACAACAAAAATAATCTTTTCTGATCTGTTGATTAGTTCCATGCTCATGCTTAGTCTTTGTGCGGGAGGCTTTGGAGAATCAGGCACGGCGATGATGTATTCACTGCGATCAGTAAAGCCTGGGAAAAGTGAAGCAACATGCCCATCAGTGCCCATACCTAGAATCGTGAGATCCATCGCTGCAGTGTTGTAAGCGAATGCCATGTCCATGTGCTCAGCGAACTGCGCCTGGGCCACGTTGAGTTCTAAACCATTATCTGAAGATGGGAACTCATGAATGTTCTCTCTTGGAACGTCAATCGAGTTTAGAAGGGCATTGCGGGCCTGAAGAGCATTTCTATCTGCTGAATCTCTTGCAACGAATCTCTCATCGCCCCACCAGAAATGAACTTTGGAAACATCTGTCTTTCTCTCAGCAATAGCCTTGGCAAGAACTTCAAGGGTCAGGATGCCTACTGTGCCGCCGGTTAGTGCAAGGTGTACAGCACCTTTTTCTGCTAGGACTTGAGTAATGGTGTCAAGAATCTCATTAGTAGCTTGGGTTGCAACATCAACAGCGTTGAGAGCTTTTCTGATTTCGACAGACTGCATGTGGGTGCTTTCCTTAGTTAGGACTACTTCTTGGACTTGAAGCCTGAGAGAATCAAGTTTCCGAAAGCATCATCACTGTCAAGACGGCGAAGGTCTTCAATCAAGCAATCACGCAGTGATCTCCTAGGCAGGTTTATATCTCTTGTTGGTTGCGACGGCTGAAGCAATGTTGCTACGTCAGGAACGTTTCGAACGATTTCAATTTCACCAGATTCGCGCTCAAGTTTGACTCCCTTGATTCCAGTCACCGCTTGGCCACGTACAGTTCGAACCAGTTCCACTTCAACTTCCAGTTTCTGTTCGAGCCAGGAGGCAAGAAGATCAGTACTAGGGGAGTCATCCGCTCCTGTTACAACTACGCGAGTAATTGGGTCATAGGGGGGCTGGTCCATGATTGCAGCTAGTTGTGCTCGCCAAAGAGTAAGTCTTGTCCATGCGAAGTCGCTATCACCTGGCTCATAGTTGTTTGCAAGTGACACTAACCATGCGTGTGGATCTGGCTGGCTAGCTGCATCTGTGATTCGTCTCTGAGCAATTCTTCCTATGGCTGAGGCAGATGGCTTTATTGGTGCTTCACCTGGCCACCATGCAACCACTGGTGCATCTGGTAGAAGTAAACCTGTGACAAGGCTCTCTGGGTCGCTAGCAGCTTCACCGTATGCTCTAAGAACGATAACCTCGGAAGCTCCTGCGTCTCCACCGACTCTGATTTCCGCATCAAGTCTTGGTTCAGCATCGCTACTGGTGTCCTCATCAGCTAAAACAATGATTCGACATGGGTGAGCCCTTGATGCTTCGTTGGCTGCAAGAATTGCTTCCTCAATCCCTGAGAATTTGGTTTGAACTAGCAGAGTCAAGACTCTTCCTAGTGCTACCGCGCCACCTTCTTCACGAATTGTGACGAGTTCTCTGGAGATAAGTGAAGTGGTTGTGTTCGTAAGATTCTTAATCACGGGCGTCTCCAAGCTCTGCCGTCTTCAGCCATCATTCTGTCCGCGGAGTCGGGACCCCAGGTGCCTGGCCTATAAGGCTCAGGCTTTCCATTCTTGGCCCAATACTCTTCGATTGGGTCAAGAATCATCCAAGAGAGCTCAACTTCTTCATGGCGAGGGAATAGCGGTGGATCACCAAGCAACACGTCAAGAATCAGGCGTTCGTAAGCTTCTGGGCTTGCCTCAGTGAAGGCGTGGCCGTAACCAAAGTCCATGGTCACATCTCTAACTTGCATTCCAACTCCTGGCACCTTTGAGCCGAACCTAATTGTCACACCTTCGTCAGGCTGAACTCGGATAACTAAAGCATTCTGACCAAGAGCTGAGGTTTGGCTTGCACCAAAAATTTGTTGAGGAGCGCGCTTGAAAACAATGGCGATCTCTGTAACTCTGCGACCTAAACGTTTACCGGCACGAAGGTAGAAAGGAACACCTGCCCAACGTCGAGTGTTAATGTCTAATCTCATAGCTGCGAAGGTTTCAGTTACTGACTCTGGGTTCATGCCCTCTTCATCCAAGAATCCAGTAACTTTCTCGCCACCTTGCCAGCCTCCAACGTACTGACCACGGGCAGTGTGCTTGCCTAAATCATCAGGAAGACGGACAGCCGAGAGAACCTTTTCTTTTTCCGCTCTTAGATCCGCAGCGTCAAAAGATACTGGTTCTTCCATAGCGGTCAGAGCTAACAGCTGAAGTAAGTGGTTCTGGATAACGTCTCTTGCCGCACCAATACCGTCGTAGTAACCAGCGCGACCGCCAACACCAATGTCTTCTGCCATAGTGATCTGGACGTGATCGATGTAGTTGTTGTTCCAAAGTGGTTCATACAACTGGTTTGCAAATCTAAGTGCCAAGATGTTCTGCACTGTTTCTTTACCTAGGTAGTGGTCAATCCTAAAGATGGAGTCAGCAGGGAAGACTGATTCAACGACCTCATTTAGTTCACGAGCAGACTGCAGGTCGTGACCGAAAGGCTTCTCAATCACTACTCTTCTGAACTGGTCTGGCTTTGGATCAGCCAATCCAGATCTTGAGAGCTGCTGAGTCACTAGTGGGAATGCCTTAGGCGGGATGCTCAGGTAGAAAGCATGGTTTCCATTGGTGCCTCGTTCTGCATCCAAAGCCTCAATTGTTTCGCGGAGTTTGTCGAAAGCAGCATCGTCGCCGAATTCACCAGAAACAAAGCGAATACCTCTAGATAGTTGAACCCAGATATCTTCACTCCAAGGTGTGCGGGCATACTGCTTCACTGCCTCTTTGACTACTTGACCGAAGTCCTGGTCTTCCCAATCTCTTCTGGCAAATCCTACAAGTGAGAAGCCTGGTGGCAGCAGTCCACGGTTTGCTAGGTCATAAACAGCAGGCATTAGCTTCTTGCGAGAAAGATCTCCTGTGACACCAAAGATGATTAGTCCTGAGGGGCCTGCAATACGGTTGAGTCTTCGGTCTAGTGGGTCTCTCAGGGGGTTTATTCCTGGACCTAACTTCACTTCACTCATTGAGTTATTTCTCCTTAGCCAATTGCTCGCAAAATAGTGTTGAAATCTTCAACCGGATCACTCAATGTCAACGTAAGAACAGGTCTGCCAAGGTCAGCAAGAACTTTCGCATCCCCAGCAGCTTGAGAAGCCATGAGTTCACCAAAGGTGAAATCTCTTCCAGGAACCTGAACATCATCTTTGCTTTTTGCAACTAGCTGAAGGAATACTCCTTGGCGTGGTCCGCCCTTGTGGTACTGACCCGTTGAGTGTAAGAAGCGTGGAGCCCAACCAAAAGTAGTTGGTCTATCGGCAACTGAAGAAAGTGCATCGCGAAGAGCTTCAGCGCTTACTGGAGCTGTTCTATCCATGTATGCGTGAACCGAAATGTATCCATCTGAGGCTAGTTCTGAGAGTAATTTCACTAGAGCGGTTGGAAAACCTGTAACGCCATCAAGATTTACTCCTAATGCGCTAACTCCAATTGAATCGAAAGTGTGCTGGCTTGAAGTGGCAGCAGATCTCTGTTCAAGCATTCCACGAGCGGCTATCTTGGCTGATTCAACATCTGGCTGGTCAAACGGATTGATTCCTATCAGACGACTTGCGACTGCTGTTGCAAATTCCCAGAGCAAGAACTGTTCACCAAGGGGAGCAACGATACTTACTCCATCTTCCATGACTGAGTGCTCGGTTGCCGAGATTTTGATCAGCAACATGTCATTGAGGTCAGCAAACGTTTCGTAACTAGAGCTTTGCAGAACTACAGGCAGAACACCCTTAGAGTGCTTTCCTGTTGATTCTGCTACTAGCTGCTCAATCCAATCTCCAAAACCAGGAAGGCTCTGATCAGCCAGTAGACCAATCTTGTCCTTGAGAGAAACTCCGTTGGCAGATTTTGCCATAGCCGCACCAAGAACCAAACCTGGGTTAGTTGAATTATCAGCACTTAAAGTTTCAACTGCCTGAACGCCTTGTTCCAACAACTCTTGAATGTCAACACCTGCAAGACCGGTTGGCACCAAACCAAAAGCTGTTAGGGCAGAGTAACGTCCTCCGACTGTTGGGTCTGCGTTGAATACCTTGTAACCATCTGCCTTAGCAGCTTCTTCCATAGGAGAACCTGGGTCGGTGACAACAACAATTCGCCCTGTCTTATCGATACCTGCATCAGTAAATGCTTTCTCGAAGATTCTCTTTTGTGAGTCTGTTTCTACAGTTGAACCAGATTTAGAAGAAACGATGATTGCAGTCCGTTCAATGCTTTCAGCGACAACAGAACGTACCTGATCTGGGGAAGTGGAGTCTAGAACAACTAATTCAACACCGTACTTCTTTGTAATAACTTCAGGAGCAAGAGAAGAACCACCCATTCCACAAAGCACGAATCTGTCAATGCCACGAGCTTTGAATGAATCTCGCATTTCCAAAATTTCAGCAACTAAGCCCTGTGAATCTTTAGCAGAAGTCACCCAACCTAATCTGATTGAAGATTCGGCTTCTGCTTGTTTACCCCAAAGAGTGAAGTCCTTGGTTGCAATCCGACTTGCTACCTTGTCGGCAACCAATGTTTCAATTGTTTGCTCAACTGCAGCACTTGCTGAGCCGAAGGCTCTAACGCTAATGGTCATTACTTTGATGCCTTAAGAGCTGCGTCTACTGACTGAACTAGTTCGTTCCAAGAAATGATGAACTTGTCGACACCCTCTTTTTCTAGAAGTTCAGTTACTTCGTCATAGGAGATTCCCATAGCTCCGATGGTGTGTAGAACAAGCTTCGCTTCTTCATACTTACCGTTAATGCTGTTCGCCGGAACTACTCCGTGATCGAATACTGCTTCCATAGTCTTTTCTGGCATAGTATTTACAAGTTCTGGAGCAATCAATTCGGTTACGTAAAGAGTGTCACTCAGGGCTGGGTTTTTGACACCGGTCGAAGCCATCAGTGGACGCTGCTTGTTTGCTCCAGCTGAAGCAAGAGCACTCCAATCATCCTTAGCAAACTCGATTTCAAATACTTCATAGGCAAGTCTTGCGTTAGCAAGTGCAGCTTTGCTCTTCATCTGAAGCGCATCCCCTGTGCCAACGGCAACTAAGCGCTTATCAATCTCTGTGTCAACGCGAGAGACAAAAAATGATGCGACTGAATGAATCTTTGAAAGATCTTTACCCGCCGCGTGAGCAAGAGCAATACCGGCCTTGTAAGCCTCAATAACTTCACGGTAACGCTGAAGAGAGAAAATCAAGGTCACGTTAACGCTGATTCCGTTGGAGATAACTTCAGTTATTGCTGCAAGTCCTGCTTTGGTAGCAGGAATCTTGATCATGACATTCTCACGGTTTACCTTGGCAAAAAGTTCCTTTGCCTGAGCAACAGTTCCTGCTGTGTCGTTAGCTAAACCAGGCTCGACTTCAATTGAGACACGGCCATCGAACCCGTTTGACTTTGCATAAACATTAGCGAACACGTCACATGCGTCAGCTACATCCTTGGTAGTGATTTCAAAGATTGCTTCAGAAGCGCTTGCTCCTGCTAGAGCTAACTCAGTCACCTGAGACTCGTAGCCTTCACCTTTTCCAATTGACTGAGCAAAGATAGTCGGGTTAGTAGTAACACCAACCACGTTGCGAGAGTGAATCAGTTCGGCCAAATCACCGCTTGTGATTCTGGTTCTTGAAAGATCGTCAAGCCAGATGCTGACTCCGTTTGCTGCTACCTGAGCTAGGGGACTAGTCATAGTTATTCTCCTGTTGGTTTCTAATTACTCAATGATTTGTGTGCAGCTGCGATAACTGCATCGGTTGTCATGCCGAACTCTCTAAATAGAGTCTTGTAGTCAGCTGATGCTCCAAAGTGTTCGATAGAGACACTCTCTCCTGAACGACCGACATACTTACTCCAACCAAGTGCAAGTCCAGCTTCAACAGAAACTCTTGCTGAAACAGATGAAGGAAGTACTGACTCTTTGTAAGAATCTGATTGCTCATCAAACCATTCAACACAAGGTGCTGAAACAACTCTTGTCTTGATGCCTTGTTCTTCTAGCTTTAGCCTTGCCTCAACCGCTAACTGAACTTCTGATCCAGTTGCGATAAGAATTAGTTCCGGCTTTGCATTTGATGCATCGACAAGTGTGTATGCACCCTTCGCGGTGTGTTCAGCAGAAGCAATTACTGTTCCTGTTGCATCTGCTTCGCCGCGCTTGAATACTGGAATGTTCTGTCTAGTAAGTGCGATACCTGCTGGGTTTTCGCGACGCTCCAAGATTGTCTTCCACGCGTACGCAACCTCGTTAGCGTCTCCTGGTCGAACCATGTCTAGTCCTGGAATTGCTCTCAGAGTTGCAAGCTGTTCAACTGGCTGGTGAGTAGGGCCATCTTCACCAAGAGCGACACTGTCGTGTGTCCAAACAAAGATTGAAGGAACCTTCATCAAGGCAGCTAAGCGAACAGCTGGTCTCATGTAGTCGCTGAAGATAAGGAAGGTTCCACCGAATACACGAGTGTTTCCGTGCAACACGATTCCGTTGAGGATGGCTCCCATGGCGTGCTCGCGAATTCCAAAGTGAAGAACTCGACCGTATTCGTTACCTGACCATTCGTGAGTTGACCATTCGGCAGGAACAAAAGACTTAGCTCCTTCGATGGTTGTGTTGTTTGATTCAGCAAGGTCAGCCGATCCACCCCAAAGTTCAGGCATTACCTTAGCGATTGCGTTGATGACTTTTCCGCTTGCTGAACGAGTAGAAACTTCTGTTCCACCTTCGAACACAGGTAGTGCTGATGTAAGTTCTGCAGGAGTTTCACCAGACTGAACTCTGTCAAAGAGTTTCTTCTTGTCTGGGTTAGATGATGCCCACGAGTCAAACTTTGTTTGCCACGCTGCTCTTGATTCAGATGCGCGGTTAGCGGCATTAGTTCTGGTGTGGTTGATTACTTCATCGTGAACTTCGAAAGTCTTTTCTGGATCAAACCCAAGAGCAGTTTTCAGTCCTGCTAGTTCTTCTGCACCAAGAGCTGAACCGTGAATCTTTCCTGTGTTCTGCTTCTTAGGTGAAGGCCAACCGATGATTGTTCGAAGAGTAATTAGCGAAGGCTTAGTAGTTTCAGCCTTTGCCTTTTCGATAGCTGCGTAAAGTTCTTGAATGTCTTCTTTGTAGTTGCCTGTTTTTTTCCAGTCAACTGTTTGTGTGTGCCAACCGTATGCTTCGTATCTTGCAGTTAAATCTTCAGTGAAAGCAATGTTGGTGTCATCTTCAATTGAAATCTGGTTTGAGTCATAGATCACAACTAGATTTCCTAGTTGCTGGTGACCTGCAAGTGATGCAGCTTCGCTAGTGACACCTTCCTGCATGTCTCCATCACCTGCGATGACGTAAATGAAATGATCGAATGCACTTTCACCCTTTGGAGTTTCTGGATCAAAAAGACCACGTTCAAATCTTGCCGCGTATGCAAAACCAGTTGCTGATGCTAGGCCTTGACCTAGAGGACCAGTAGTAATCTCGACACCCTTGGTGTGACCATACTCTGGGTGACCAGGGGTAGCAGAACCCCAAGTTCTCAATGCCTTGATGTCATCAAGTTCAAGTCCGTAACCGGCTAAGTAAAGCTGGTTGTAAATAGTTAGTGATGAGTGACCAACACTCAAGATAAACCGGTCTCGACCAGACCACTTTTCATCAGCAGGATCATGTGTCATGACCTTGTGAAAAAGAAGATAGGCGACAGGAGCAAGGGATATTGCGGTTCCTGGGTGGCCGTTGCCGACTTTTTCTACGGCGTCTGCAGCTAGAACACGAGCTGTGTCCACTGACTTTGAATCGATGTTGTCCCAGATTAGTGACACAGCACGCTCTCCTTTAAGTTTTTGAGATTATCAAGATTGGCATCTTCGCCGTATTCGCAATAAAAAGCCTTAGAACTAGGGGTTCCTAACCGTGTTTTTAGTGCCTTTGAAGTCTATACCCGTGTCCCATTTGATTACGGATATGTAACGGAAGAGTCTGATTCGCTTAGACTAGAGGCAATGACTTCCATTAAATCCGACACTCCAGTAGCCCCAAAGGACCGTATTTCCTTTGGTCGAAAGGCAGCTGCTTATTTGGCTTTAACTAAGCCAAGAGTCATTGAATTACTGCTTATAACGACCGTTCCAGTCATGATTTTGGCTCAAAAGGGGATTCCTGATCTTTGGCTAGTGCTAGCCACTTTGGTCGGTGGAGCCCTAAGTGCTGGCTCAGCTAACGCCTTTAACTGCATTATTGACACCGATATCGACAAAATCATGGGTAGAACCCAGAAAAGACCTCTAGTTACAGGGGAATTGAACAAATTAGAGGCAAAGATCTTCGCTTTTGCCATCGGAATCATCTCTGTTCTATGGCTAGGACTCCTAGTTAACTGGCTAAGTGCGGCTTTGGCCCTTTCAGCCCAACTTTTCTACATTTTCATCTACACACTGCTTCTAAAGCGCAGAACCTCTCAAAACATCGTCTGGGGAGGCGCAGCAGGGGCAATGCCGGTACTAATTGGCTTCAGCTCAGTAACTGGGACCGTAACCTGGTCAGCAGCGGTGCTGTTTTTGATGATTTTCCTATGGACTCCGCCTCATTACTGGCCACTGTCTATAAAGTATCTAGACGATTACAAGGCTGCAGGGGTGCCGATGTTGCCTGTAGTAGCAGATAAGGGCAAGGTTGCCAGCCAGATTGTGATTTATAGCTATGCAATGGTTGCATCGACCTTGCTATTGATTCCAGTTCACCCGATGGGCCTGATTTACACTCTGGCAGCCGTTATTGGTGGTGTTTGGTTCATTGTTGAGGCTCACCTGCTTCAGAACAAGACAAGAGCTGGGGAAGTCAAGAACCCGATGAAGCTCTTCCACTTCTCCATTACTTATCTCACGGTCCTGTTTATTGCCATTGGCGTGGACCCGTTGATGTTTGTAAAGCTCTTCTAAGAGACCTTTATCTCTTCTAGTCTCGCGAGCGATTCGTTTCGTTCAGTCGTGTGATCAATGATCTGAACTGGATACCCAGCAGAGTAACCATCAAATACTTCCCAAGGCTCATGAGCTGCTGAACCTTCAAGATGTCTAAGCTCAGGAATATACTTTCGGACGTAATCGCCATTTGGGTCAAACTTTAGACCCTGAAGAATTGGATTAAAGATTCGGTAGTAAGGAGAGGCATCGGTACCGCAGCCCGCTGTCCACTGCCAGCCATGGGAATTAGATGCTGGATCAAAATCACTTAGATGCTTTTCAAAGTGTTCAGCACCAATAGTCCATTCAAGATGAAGGTCTTTAACAAGGAACGATGCGACGATCATGCGCACTCGGTTATGCATCCACCCCTCTTGAAGTAATTGCCTCATGCCAGCATCAACCATCGGGAAACCAGTTTCACCCTTGCACCAGGCTTCAAACTTTTTATCAGCATCATGACCTGTGTCATAACGAAGCTTCTTGAACCTCGGTTCGTAGTAATCATCGACTGTGTGTGGATAGTGAAAGAGAACATCTGCATAGAACTCTCGCCAGGCGATTTCTTTTCTGAAAACTTCATGGCCAGAAGAATCGCCTAGTTGCGCTAGCAAGGTTCTAGGGTGAATCTCACCGTGCGCCAGGGCATGCGAAAGATGTGATGTTCCGCTTAGATCCGCTCTATTGCGCATCTGGTCGTATTCATCGAGTGCTCGTTTTTGAAACCTTTGAAAAGTTCGCAAAGCAAAAGCTTCACCAGCTTTGACCTTGATGGGTGAGTCTTTGGTTGGGCTTGGAACAACCTTGTTCTTATCGACTTCTAGCCAGGTTGGGTTTTTAGGCAGCTGCTTAGGTAAGAGATCTGCAAGGTGAACCCAAGCCTTGTAGAACGGAGTATAAACACGGTAGTTGGCTCCATCTGGCTTTCTCACTGTGCCAGGGCGAACCGCATAGTTTGATCCGACTAAATGCAGAGGCATCCCTTTAGATTCAAGGAACTTAGCAACAAAAGCTTGTTCAGCCATGCCCTTTGGATCAAAGGATTCAGTGGCAAAAACCTGCTTGGTTCCGATGGCAATACAGGCTTCGACAAGTTCGTTGGCAAACTGCTCAGTTGAATCAACGTCGATGATGTGTAGCTTGCCATCGATGTCATTGCTAAGGGAACGCAGGGACTCGCTAAGGCTGTGTTGTCTGATTCCTTCAAGCTGAAGGTATTCAACCTTATTGAACATGTAGAGCGCTAGAACTCCATTGGTATCGGTAGCTTCGCTAGCAGTAAAGGCAGCAGTAAGTGCCTCATTGTCTTTGAGCCTTAGATCTCTTCGAAACCAGAAGACAGCGCTCATCTAACACCTGTCCAAGCTTTGTTTAGAAGTGCTTGGTATGTAGTCATGCTGGCAAGAACTGATGCTCCCGCCATGTGTAAAGCAACAAGTGCGATCGGAAGACCAGCCCAGGTTTGAACTAGACCCAATAATGCTTGGGAAGCTATCAATGCAACGTATGCGATTGAATACTTTGCTGAATTAGATCCGGTGAGACGATATCTCAATAACACGTGAATTAGAGCAAGAGTCAACAATAGGTATGCAGGATAAGAGTGGTAGTGCGACCATAACTCGGAGTCCAAACCATTTCTCGGAGTGTCCGAGTCGCCTGCGTGAGGACCCGAACCGGTAAGAATCACTCCAATAATGATCACGGCTATCGCAGTTGGCACGACTAAGAAGGAAATGCGGGAGAGAGCCTTATTGGCTTCAAGTCTTCTTCTGCCTCTTGAATACCAAAGTAGGAAAGTTGCGATGGCGATTAGCACCATAGAAACCAAGAAGTGAGCCCCAACAATCCAAGAGTTCAGTCCGGTAAGAACAGTTACTCCGCCCAGCAGAGCTTGGACGATTATTCCCAGTCCTAGACAGAGTGAAGTCCAGAACAGACCCTTGCGGTGACCCTTCTTGAGCCTCATCACGGTGATGAATGTTCCCAGAGCTATGAAAAGAAGAAGGAAGGTAAGTAATCGGTTACCAAACTCAATCACTCCATGAATCCCTTGCTCAGGGACGTTCACAATAGATCCAGGCTCACACTCAGGCCAAGTTGGGCAGCCAAGGCCTGAACCGGTTAGGCGAACAGCTCCACCGGTCACAACAATAAGAATTTGGCTAATCAGTGATAGCCACGCATACATACGAATTCTTTGACTGCCAAACAATCTGTCGATCAAGACATGCTCTTTCTTACTAGTGCGTGGGGTTACGCTGTAGGTAACGTTTAGATAAACTTAGACTAGTCCCGAAAGCATAGAAGAGCCTGAGAAGTGCGAACCTTTTGCAAAAGCATCTTCTTCGAGTGCTGCACAATAGTTTTTCCATCACCTTCAGAAAGAGGTCGCAATGCCAGATTCCGCCATCGAACGTCCAGAGCTAGACAGCCTTGGAGTTTACGAGTTTGGTTGGTCTGACACTGACGCTGCTGGCCAAAGTGCCAGAAGAGGAATTAACACAGAGGTAGTCTCTGATATTTCTAACCTGAAGTCTGAGCCACAGTGGATGTTGGATATGAGACTAAAAGGTTTCTCATACTTCCAGAAGAAGCCAATGCCAACTTGGGGTTCAGATCTAAGTGGCATCGACTTCGACAACATTAAGTACTTCGTGCGCTCTACAGAGAAGCAAGCAGGATCTTGGGAAGAACTTCCAGAGGAAATCAAGAACACTTACGAAAAACTAGGTATTCCTGAGGCGGAACGCCAGAGACTAGTTTCAGGTGTTGCTGCTCAGTATGAATCTGAAGTTGTGTATCACCAGATCAATGAGGAACTAGAACGTCAAGGCGTTATCTTCATGGACACTGACACAGCTTTGAAGGAACACCCAGAAATCTTCCAAGAGTATTTTGGAACTGTAATCCCAGCTGGGGATAACAAGTTTGCTGCTCTAAACACCGCTGTGTGGTCGGGTGGGTCTTTCGTTTACGTTCCAAAGGGCGTGCACGTTGAGATTCCACTACAGGCTTACTTCCGGATCAACACTGAGAACATGGGTCAGTTCGAAAGAACACTGATCATTGCTGATGAAGGTTCTTACGTTCACTACATCGAAGGATGTACAGCTCCTGTCTACAAGAGCGACTCATTGCACTCAGCTGTTGTTGAAATCATTGTGAAGAAGAACGCTCGCGTTCGATACACAACAATCCAGAACTGGTCTAACAACGTATACAACCTAGTTACTAAGAGAGCAGTAGCTCACGAAGGTGCAACCATGGAATGGATCGATGGCAACATCGGTTCAAAGGTAACCATGAAGTATCCAGCAGTAATCCTTGCTGGTGAGCACGCAAGAGGAGAAACTCTTTCAGTTGCTTTCGCTGGAGAAGGTCAGCACCAGGATGCTGGAGCAAAGATGATTCACCTTGCTCCATACACCTCATCTTCGATTGTTTCTAAGTCAATTGCTCGTGCCGGTGGCCGAACTTCTTACCGTGGTGAAATCAGAGTAAACCCAGGAGCTCACCACTCAGCAAACACTGTTCGTTGTGATGCTCTTCTGATTGACACCATTTCAAGAAGCGACACATACCCTGCCGTGGATGTTCGTGAAGATGATGTCTCAATGGGTCATGAAGCAACCGTTTCAAGAGTTAGCGATGAGCAGCTGTTCTACCTTCAGTCAAGAGGACTTGCTGAAGATGAAGCTATGGCGATGATTGTCCGTGGATTCATTGAGCCGATTGCTAAAGAATTACCGATGGAATACGCGCTAGAACTAAACAAACTAATTGAAATGCAAATGGAAGGCGCTGTCGGTTAATGTCAGATTCACAAAAAACCGCACAGCACGGACTTGCTGAACACACGCACGGTTCTTTTGTTCCACTGCAAATCAGAAGCGACAGACCAAAATCGAAGTCAGTTTCAGACTTTGAAGCTGTTTCTCCACTTCAAGACCTATGGCGTTATCTGCAACCAGAACAGCTAAAGGGTCTCGATGCAGATGTTCTAGGGGAGTATGAGTCAGAAGTTAACTTCACATCTTCTTCAGCTGTAAGCATCTCTTGGATTGAAAGCACAGACCCAAGAGTTGGTTCTATTGGAGTTCCAGAAGACAAGGTTGCTGCAGCTGCATACACAAACGCAAGCAAGACCTTGCTTGTTGAGATTGCAGACAATGCTGAAGTGTCTGAACCGGTTGTGATCAACATCAAGGGTAAAGGTTCAACTCCATCAGCTCTTCACGTTCTAGTTGTTGCTAAGAAGTTCAGTAAAGCAACACTGGTCTTTGAACACTCAGGTTTGGGAGTTCTTGCCGAGATTATTGAAGTGGATGTTCACGACGAAGCAAAGCTAAATCTAGTTTCAGTACAGAACTGGGATAAAGGCTCTGCTCATGTCTCTGCTCATTTCTCAAAGCTTGCTAGGAACTCGTACCTGAAACACTCCGTTGCGTCTTTGGGTGGCGACCTGATTCGTATTACTCCAGTGACAACATTCACTGGTCCTGGTTCTGAAGTTGAAATGAACGGTGTTTACTTTGCTGATGCAGGTCAGCACATCGAAAACAGACCATTCGTAGATCACGCAGCACCTAACTGTAAGTCAAGAGTGACCTACAAGGGTGCACTGCAGGGCAACAAGGCGCACACAGTTTGGATTGGCGATGTTCTTATCCGAGTAGTGGCTGAAGGCACTGACACTTACGAACTAAACAGAAACCTTCTGCTAACCGACGGTGCTCGTGCTGACTCAGTTCCTAACCTTGAAATTGAAACGGGTGAAATCGAAGGAGCAGGTCACGCATCTGCATCAGGCCGCTTTGATGATGAACAGCTTTTCTACTTACAGGCAAGGGGCATCTCAGCCGATGAGGCAAGACGTCTAGTTGTTCTAGGGTTCTTGGTCGACATCCTGCAGAGAACTCAGGTAGATGAGCTTGTTGACCGTCTTACAAAAGTCTTAGAAGAAAAACTAGGGAGCAAATAATGGCAATTAGAATCTGTGGCGTTGATGATATCAAGCCAGGTCGTGCACTTCGCGTGAAGATCGGTGATCACCCAATCGCAATTATCAAAACCCCCAGTGGTGAATTCCACGCTTTGGATGACAAGTGTTCACATGGAGAGATCTCTCTTAGCGAAGGTTTTGTTGACAACGAGACAATCGAGTGCTGGGCACACGGTGCGAAGTTCTCTCTTGAAACAGGAGCTCCACTTACTCTTCCAGCGTTCGAACCAGTTTCAGTTTATGAAGTGCTAGTCGAAAACGGCGAAGTTTTTATCGAATACGAACAGGCTTAGGTCAAAAGGAAAATCATGGCAACTTTAGAAGTAAAGAACTTACACGTAACTGTTGAAACAGATCAGGGCACCAAGGAAATCCTTAAGGGTGTTGACCTAACCATCAAGAGCGGAGAAATCCACGCAGTAATGGGACCTAACGGTTCTGGTAAATCTACATTGGCTTACTCAATCGCAGGTCACCCTAAGTACACAGTTACTAAAGGTGAAATTCTCCTAGATGGAGAAGACGTTCTAGAGATGAGCGTTGACGAAAGAGCAAAAGCTGGATTATTCCTAGCGATGCAGTACCCGGTTGAGATCCCTGGCGTATCTGTTTCAAACTTCCTTAGAACAGCAAAAACCGCTATAACTGGCGAAGCTCCGGCTCTTAGGACTTGGATCAAGGATGTTCGCGAAGCAATGGCCGGTCTAAAGATTGACTCAACATTCTCAGAGCGTAACGTCAACGAGGGTTTCTCAGGTGGAGAAAAGAAGCGTCACGAGATCTTGCAGCTTGAACTTCTGAAGCCTAGATTCGCAATCTTGGATGAGACTGACTCAGGTCTAGACGTTGATGCTCTAAAGATTGTTTCTGAAGGTGTAAACCGTGCACACAAAGACAATGACCTAGGTGTTCTGATGATCACCCATTACACAAGAATCTTGAAATACATCAAGCCTGACTTTGTGCACGTGTTTGTTGATGGCAAGATAGCCGAGCAGGGCGGAGCAGAACTTGCCGACCAGCTTGAAGCTGAAGGTTACGACCGTTACGTGAAGGCCTAAGACTTGACTGAATTAGACCTAACACCTGAGAAGTACGACCAAGTACTAGAAGCCATCAAAGAGGTTATTGACCCTGAGATTGGTGTCAACATTGTTGACCTAGGACTCATCTATGATTTGAAGAAATCTGAAGATGACGCTCTACTGATTCACATGACACTAACTTCAGCAGGATGTCCACTAACAGACGTCATTGAAGAGCAAATGGGTATGGCACTCGATGGAGTTGTTGAAGCTTTCAGAATCAACTGGGTATGGATGCCGCCATGGGGTCCAGAACTAATTACTGACGACGGTAAAGAGCAAATGCGCGCGATTGGTTTCGCGATCTAATTACTTCTTGATTGATTTCACTACAGCCCAGGCTGTAGGAAGTAATGCTCCAGCGATCACAGCTTTCACTGCATCCCAAATCATGAATGGAACCATTGCCGCTGTTGCTGCAAGAAGATCCGCAGAGAATACAAACATTGCCAATACTGGAATACCCATTGCATAGATAACAACAGAACCTAGAACATAGCTGGCTGTCATCTTTGCGAAGTTTGAACTCCACTTTAGTTCTGCCATACGGCCAACCAGTGCTGCTGCAAAAATAAATCCAATTATGAAGCCACCGCGAGCACCAAAGAGTGCTGCAACGCCGCTTGAAGCTCCCGCAAAGACTGGGGCACCAAGAACACCAACTAATGCGTAGGTGGCCATAGTGATAGCACCGCGAGTAGCACCGTAGGTTGCACCAATAAGTAGCACAGCTAGGGTCTGAAGAGTGAATGGCACAGGAACTGCTGGGATCTGCGCTTGAGCAGCAAGAGCTGTCACTAGAACACCAACAGAAACTAGAGCTATGTCAGAAACTCTTGAACGCGAAATAACGGTGTCAATAAGGGTTAGGTTTCTTGATTGTGCAATGCTCACTTGTTGGCCTTTCATGCCTCTTTGTTTTTCTTAATTGTAGGGTAGTACATGGAGCCAAATTCGGCTTCTTCAAAATCAACCACCAATTGGAGTTCCGTCATGATTAACGTGCGTGAACTTGAGATAACCATAGGTGCCAGGGTTTTGATGTCTGGGGTTAACTTTCAGGTCTCTAAAGGCGACAAAGTAGGGCTTGTTGGCCGCAATGGCGCAGGAAAGACAACTCTGACCAAGGTAATTGCCGGAGATTTCCAGCCAAGCAATGGAGCAGTTGAGAGAATCGGGGAGATTGGTTATCTTCCTCAAGACCCTAGAACAGGCGATCTTGAAGAGCTAGCCAGCGATCGTATTCTCAACGCCAGAGGCCTGGGAACCATTCTAAAGAAGCTTGAAGCCACTAGAGAGCAGATGGGCTCAGTTGATGAAGATGTCTATGAGCAGGCTATGGAGCGCTACGAGAAGCTAGAGAACCAATTCCAAGCTAACGGTGGCTATGCTGCCGAAGCTGAGGCTGCGGCCATTGCCAGCAATCTAGGCCTTAAGCCAAATGTTTTGAGTCAACCTATTGGAACTCTTTCCGGTGGTCAGCGAAGAAGAATCGAACTTGCTCGAATTCTCTTCTCTGATGCGACCACAATGATTTTGGATGAGCCGACAAACCACTTAGACGCTGACAGCATCATTTGGCTGAGGGAGTTCCTAAAGAACTACCAGGGTGGACTTATTGTCATTAGTCACGATATCGACATCGTGGAAGAAACTGTCAACCGAGTTTTCTATCTTGATGCCAACCGTGGCGTAATCGACATCTACAACATGGGCTGGCGATCATATCTGAAGCAACGTGAAGCAGATGAAGAGCGACGCAAGCGTGATCGTGCAATCGCCGAAAAGAAAGCATCTGTTCTCCAACTTCAGGCTGCCAAGTTCGGGGCAAAGGCATCTAAGGCATCAGCAGCTCACCAGATGAATAAGCGTGCTGAGAAACTGCTTAGTTCTTTGGATGATGTTCGCGAGAAAGACAGAGTTGCTAACATCAGGTTCCCTGAACCACAGGCTTGTGGGAAGACGCCACTTTTTGGGCATAACCTAAGTAAGAGTTATGGTTCGCTTGAGATTTTCACTGCTGTTGATCTAGCCATTGACAGAGGATCTCGTGTTGTCATCATCGGGCTCAACGGTGCCGGTAAGACCACATTGCTTCGAATTCTTGGAGCAGTCGAAGACCCCGACACAGGAAAGATTGACGCGGGCCATGGCCTGAAGGTCGGATACTACGCCCAGGAGCACGAAACCTTGGATGTCACCAAGACTGTTTTGCAGAACATGAAGGATTCAGCTCCCGAACTAAACGACACTGATGCTAGAAAAGTATTGGGATCGTTCCTGTTCTCTGGTGACGATGTTGACAAGCTAGCAGCAGTGTTGTCGGGAGGGGAGAAGACTCGACTTGCTCTTGCAGCACTCGTTGTCTCAAGAGCCAACGTGCTGCTTCTGGATGAGCCAACAAACAACTTAGACCCAGCCAGCCGCGAGGAAATCTTGAAGGCTCTGGCGTCCTTCACCGGGGCTGTGGTTTTGGTTTCTCACGATGTTGGTGCAGTTGATGCATTGAACCCTGAGCGTGTCTTGGTCATGCCTGATGGGCAAGAAGACCTTTGGAACGACGGATACCGCGAACTAATCGTGTTGTCCTAAACGGTATTTCAGCCGATTCCTAATAGTGTTTTTCAGAGAAACCTAGAAAGGCTCAAAAATGGATTTAGTAACTATCACTCAAGCACTGTTTATGCTTGGCTTTGTATCTATGGCTGCTGGAACTCTGTACTTTGTTCTTGAGCGAAGTGAACTTAAACCTGAGCACAAGACAACTGCCACCTACGCTGCATTGATTACTTTCATCGCTGCCATCTTCTATTGGCAGATGACTCAGGTTGTTTCTTTCCCAGGTCTTACTGATGTTGCCGCTATTGAATCAACAATGCCGATTAGATATCTTGACTGGCTACTAACAACTCCGCTACTTCTTCTAGAGTTCGGAATCATTGCATCTCTGGCGGGAGCACCGAAGGGGTTTACTTACCGCCTGGTTCTTGCTGACCTAGTCATGATCATTACCGGTTATTTCGGTGAGATTGGTGCGCCAGGAACCGTTGGCAACTACGTCAACTTCGCACTGTCTACTTTCGCTTGGCTATACATCGTTTACACAATCTGGAACATCAAGCCAACCAAGGGAACAGTGTTGGTGAAAAGATCTGTTGAGACGATGAAGAAGTTTGTTATCTTCGGTTGGATTATTTATCCAATCGGAACAGCTACTCAGGAGTTCTTAGAACTATCAGGATCTGATGCACAAACCATTCAACTAGCCGTATGTGTGGCGGCAATCATCTACGTCTTTGCTGATGTCATCAACAAGGTTGGTTTTGGAGTTGTTGCTCTGAGAGCGGTTAGGAAGTAAAACTTCTTAGTCAAGAAGTTTGTCCTCAACCTCTGCGTCTTTGTCTCGGTTGAGTATTCTCAATCGTCTAGGCGGTAAGCCTGCTTTTCTTCTCCGCTCTTGAGAAAGAGTCCAGAAGACGGCACCAATTGCCATAAGGCCAAAGAGAATCCATTGCAGCGCATAACTGAGGTGGTTACCTTCGCTGAGCATTGGTTTTGGAATTGCTTGGCCACGAGGGGCCTCAGGTGTTTCAAATTTCAATCTGCCATAGGCCTGCGTATAAACATTCTCTTTGTTTAGCTTCAGGCTTGCCTCTTCAAGATAAAGGCTTGAGAGCTGACCTTCTGGAGCAGTTCTTTCAAGATCTGGTTCAGCTGGTCGCAACCTAATCTCAAGAGACCTCTCGTCGTTGTTTACTTCTGGAATCAGATCAGGTGTATCAGCTGTGCTTCCGGTTGGTAGCCAACCTCGCTCAATCCAAATCACTGAACCCTGATTGGTTTCAAAAGCAATTAACTGTAGGAAGCCGGGGTAGGCGTTGAAAGGTCTATTTCTAACTATGTAACTTGCCTCAGGTATGTATCTACCGGTTACAGTTGCTGATCTGAATTCCAATGAACTATCCCAGTTTTGCCCTGGTGCAAGAATCTCAGTCAAGGCTTTTGGTTCAGCGTTGTAATTAGCTTCAATTAGTTGATTCTTACCAACAACTTCCGCTTGTCTATCGAATTGCCACTGCGACAAGAACCAGCAGGCGACTGTGAATGAAACTACTAAGACAGCCCATTTCAACCAGCCTGTGTTGCGCTTACTCTGAGTCGTCATTCTTGGTCTTAGCTTCCCTAAAGGAATCAGCCGAAATGCTGATTGTTGGTGCTTCAGCAGATTTTCTTGAGGCTTTTGATGAGTTAGCCCCTTGGGCATTGGCAATGATTACCGCAAAATATGGAAGGAAGATGGCACCGAGTGAAAACAGCAGGGTTAGCCAGCCAAGAGGGACGCTCACGGTGAGGACGATGCAGACAACTCTGATAATCATTGCCACCGTGTATTTGATAAAGCGGCTACGACGCTCTTCTTCAGGGGAAACCTCTAAGGAAGTTACCGACTGAGTTTTAGCCAATTTTTAGGTTCCTAACCAGAAGCATTCAGAACAAGGCCGGATATAGACTTGTGATGCTTATAAGGCAATTATCACCTAGTTACTTCAGAAGGCGAAACCAGATGTCAACTCCAAGAACTGTTTTAGTAACCGGCGGAAACCGCGGTATTGGTAAAGCTATTGCCGAAGAATTTATAAAAGCTGGACATCGAGTCGCAGTGACAGTTAGAAGTGGGGAAGGCCCTACTGGAGCATTGAGCGTAGTTGCCGATGTTACCGATGGCGCGTCTCTTGATGCTGCCTTTGCTGAAATCGAAGAGAAGTTGGGCCCAATTGAAGTTCTAGTTGCTAACGCAGGTATCACTAAAGACACTCTGCTGATGCGTATGTCTGATGAAGACTTTGAAGATGTTCTAAACACCAACCTCTCTGGTTCTTTCAGAGTTCTAAAGCGTGCTACCAAGGGAATGATGAAGGCCAAGTTTGGTCGCGTAATCTTCATCGGCTCGGTTGTTGGCCTTTTAGGTTCAGCGGGTCAGGTTAACTACTCAGCTGCGAAGAGTGGTTTAGTCGGAATGGCTCGATCTCTTACCCGTGAACTAGGTGGCAGGGGAATCACAGCTAATGTCGTTGCTCCTGGCTTTATTGATACTGACATGACAGCAGCGCTTAGCGAAGAAGTTCAGGATCAGTACAAGGCCAAGATTCCTGCAGGTCGCTTTGCTTCCCCTGACGAGGTTGCCAAGGTAGTTCTTTGGCTAGCAGGCGACGATGCAGCCTACATCTCAGGGGCAGTTATCCCTGTTGATGGTGGACTTGGCATGGGCCACTAAGCCACTTTTTACGCTCTTGCTGGCAGAATAAACAAGGCAAGATAAACCAATTAGAAAGAGCAGTTACAAATGGGAATTCTAGAAGGCAAGAAACTTCTGATCACTGGTGTCCTAACTGAAGCGTCTATCGCTTTCACAGTCGCACGTCTAGCCCAAGAGCAAGGTGCAGACATTGTTCTTTCTTCTTATGGTCGCATGTTGCCAATCACCGAGAAGATTGCCTTGCGTTTACCTAAGCCATGTGCCGTTATTGAACTTGATGCAACAAACGATGATGACCTAGCTGCACTTCCTTCAAGAGTACTTGAACACCTCCCTCACCTAGATGGAATTGTTCACGCTATTGCTTTCGCACCTGGCACAGCACTCGGTGGTAACTTCCTAGAAACGGAATGGGCAGATGTTTCAACAGCTGTTCAGGTTTCTGCTTATTCTCTGAAATCCATCACCATGGCAGCTAAACCAATTCTTAGAGACGGTGCATCTGTTGCAGGACTTACCTTTGATGCTTCTGTTTCATGGCCGGTATACGACTGGATGGGCGTTGCTAAGGCAGCATTTGAATCAACTTCACGTTACCTAGCTCGCTACCTTGGTAAAGACAACATCAGAGTGAACCTGATCTCTGCCGGACCTCTTCGCACACCGGCAGGTAAGAGCATTCCTGGTTTTTCTAGCATGGAAGATATTTGGGTTGACCGCGCACCACTTCGCTGGGAACTAGCAGACACTGAGCCTGCTGCAAGAGGAATTGTTGCTCTTCTCAGTGACTGGTTCCCAATGACTACTGGTGAGATAATTCACGTCGACGGTGGATTGCACTCAACCGGTCACTAAAGACCTAAAAGACCTATCGCATCGCTAAGGTCATTTGATGCAAGGATCACATCAGCTGCGGCTCTGACTCTTGGCTTGGCATTAAAGCCAATACTTAGCCCGGCAACACTCATCATGTCTAAGTCATTTGCACCATCACCGATAGCGACTGTATGTTTCAAATCAATGCTCGATTCAATAGCCCACTGCCTAAGTGCTGTTGCCTTG
Source organism: Rhodoluna sp. (assembly GCA_044347325.1). Lineage (GTDB taxonomy): Bacteria > Actinomycetota > Actinomycetes > Actinomycetales > Microbacteriaceae > Rhodoluna. The sequence continues at coordinate 93,245 of JBIIXN010000002.1, forward strand.
GCAGGCTTATCAATGATGGTTCCAATAACATCACCGGTCAAAATTCCATCAACAATCTCTAGTTGATTCGCTCGATGAAAATCTAGTTTTAGTGTCAGAGCTAATGGATCTAGAAGTTGTGAGAAGCCGCCGGACACAGCTCCAACTTTTCCGCCTTTAGCCTGAACTGCTTCGATTAACTTGTGTGCACCTTTGGTAACTGTGCACTTGGCCAAAGTTTCGGCAATAACGCTCTCTGGTAAACCTTTTAGATGACTGACTCTGGCTTTCAGGCTGGCTGTGAAATCTAATTCACCAGACATAGCCCGTTCGGTAACAGCCTCAACCTCTGCTCTTTTCCCAGCACAATCAGCCAACAGTTCGATCACCTCTTGCTCAATGAGCGTTGAGTCAACATCAAGGATGACTAGCAGGCGAGGGCTTTGGTTCATAAAGAAAACCTTAACGCCTAATCAGTTGACTAAGTGCTGGGCTTACCGTTTGTGTGTCACAGAGCGTCATAATTTGCCAATACCTTAGGCTGAAAACCTATGAATGAAGTGCTGGCTCTCAAGAACCTTGTTGTTAATCGATCAGGAAAGACCATCCTGGACAACATCAATTGGACTGTTCAAGACAGTGAACGTTGGGTAATTGTTGGACCCAACGGAGCAGGAAAGACAACTCTGCTCAAGATTGCAGCAGCCCAGTTACAGCCAACCTCGGGCTCAGCTTACGTTCTAGGTGAAGCACTGGGGGAGATAAACGTATTTGACCTTAGAACTCGAGTTGGCTTCGCTTCGACGGCCATTGCTAGCCGTATTCCTAACTCAGAAACTGTTTTAGATGCCGTTATGACCGCTTCATACGCTGTCACTGGTCGCTTCAAAGAGAAGTATGAAGATGTCGATGAGAGAAGAGCCAGACGAGTTCTAACCGAATGGCATTTGAGCGACTACGCAGATAGGCCTTTTGGAACTCTGAGTGATGGGGAAAAGAAGAGAGTTCAAATAGCCAGAGCAGTTATGCCTGATCCTGAACTTCTACTTCTGGATGAGCCAGTTGCCAGCCTAGACATCGGCTCCAGAGAGTCAACCATTAAGATTCTCAGTGGCTATGCCTCACACCCAGCAGCTCCAGCAATCATCATGGTCACCCACCACCTTGAAGAGATTCCAGCCGGCTTCACCCACGCGCTAGTTCTAAACGAGGGCAGAATCATTGCCAGCGGGCCTATAAACCACACACTTACCACTGAGAAACTCAGCGAAGCCTATGGCTTGCAGCTGGAAGTAGCCTTCCAGGCAGGCAGATTCTCGGTTCGGGCCAAATAACCACTGGCAAACTAGCCAACATTTGGTATAGTCTTAGAAGCGTGCCTAGAGCACACCATCCCTTTGAATTGAAAGAGTTTTCTCATGAAGGCTGACATCCACCCAAAGTACGAGACAGTTGTATTCCGTGATCTAGCATCAGGAGTATCTTTCCTAACTCGCTCAACCGTAACTAGCAACAAGACCATTGAGTGGGAAGACGGAAACTCTTACCCAGTATTCGACGTTGAAATCTCTTCAGAGTCTCACCCGTTCTACACAGGTAAGCAGAGAATCATGGACTCAGCTGGTCGCGTTGAGAAGTTCAACGAGCGTTACAAGAACTTTGGTACTCAGAACTAATCTGATTACAAATGAAAATGGACCTCAATTGAGGTCCATTTTTCTTTAATCCTTCTGCTTGACTGGCCAACCAAAAGCCGGCTTGTAGTCAGGGACATCCTGCTGACGCCACTTGGCGTAACTTGCCTCTATCTCATCGGCCCATTTCGCTTGCTGCTGGTGCAGATTAAGTGCTGTATCAGGGAACGGTACGACTGGCTTTTCTTGAGCAAAGAAGTATCGCAACATCGCAAGTCCAACGTGACCTGCCGCAACTGCATCGTCTTTGGCTGTATGAGCTGAAACCAACTCAACGCTGTATCGCTCAGCAGCAGCGGCGAGGTTTCTCTTGCCCTTGCGATATTTGTCGATTGTCTTATCAATAACTAGAGGGTCAATTACAGCACCGAACTCGAGAGGCTCGACGTTATTGCGCAGTGCCTCGTAGTGCAAGATCGTGAAGTCGTAGGCAGCGTTGTATGCCAAGACTGGAATACCTTCTGAAAAACACTGCTTGATTGCCTCAACAATTTGAGGAACGCCGACTGCTGCTGGCATAGCCGCGGCAACATGCTTGTCATAGAAGCCGTGCACCTTGCTGGCAATCTCTGGAATAGGAATGCCAGGGTTAAGAACCCAATCGAATCCGCCAGGTAGAACCTCACCGTTGGCTTTCATGCGGTGAAGTGCAGCTGTGACAATCCTGTCTTCAGAAAGATTTAGGCCAGTGGTTTCTGTATCAAAGACAGCAATAGTGTCTAGCCAGCTTGGTAACGTCAGTTTGTTTGAGTCATTCACAGCAAAAGACTACTTGGAGCAACGGACATTGATGCGCAGGCTGAACAGGGGACAGCGACATGCTTATTAGTTAGAATTGTCTAAGGAAATAGGGCATCGGAGGTGCAACGTGAAATCTTCCGCTGAATTGACTAAAGAAGCTCGAAAAAGAGCAGAACCCAGAAGCGTTTCAATTGATGGGATCAACGCTAACTACTGGTTTTATCCAGCAACTATGGGGGATGCCGCGAAAGCTAAGAACTTAGTTCTTGTCCACGGATACAGGGGTGATCATCACGGTCTCGAGGCATTCGCAGGGGGTCTTACAGATTTCAATGTCTATTCTCCCGATTTACCTGGCTTTGGAACATCAGCTGCTCTCAATGTAGAGCACTCATTGAATTCTTATGCAGATTGGTTCAAGACATTTCTGCAGGAAATCAAACTAGAGAAACCACTAGTTGTTGGACACTCTTTCGGCACATTAGTTGTCAGTGCAACCGAAGCTAAGTTAGGTCTTTTCGAAAAGATAGTTCTAGTGAATCCTGTTGCTGGTGGCCGAATCGTTGGAGTTTCTAAGTTACTGATGGAGTTCGTCAAGTTCTATTACTGGGTTGCTCACATTGTTCCAGAGGTTATTGGAAACCGTATGACTAAGACCTACCTATTGGTTGACTCAATGTCTGCGTATACAACCAAATCAAAAGACAAAACCTTGCGTAAGTGGGTCAAGGAACAACACCGAACCCACTTCAATAGCTTCGCTAACTCTCAGGTTGTTTGGGAAGCGTATGTTGCATCTACCGAGAATGTGGTTACTCCTTACGTGAAAGAAATTCATAAGCCTGTCTTATTGATTGCGGCTGAGTTGGACGAGATTACTCCTGTCTCTGCTGTTTATGAGTTTGCGAGGACAATGGATCACGCTGAAGTCTATGAGATCAAAGGCTGCGGCCACCTAGTTCACTATGAGGCAGCCGACGAAGCCATTGATGTCATAAACAAGTTCTTCGCAAAGAAGAACTAGCCATGAACACTCTGCACTTCGATGCCAGGTTCATTAGAACTGATCGGCACGATGGCATTAGTCGCTTCAGCGCGGAACTAGCTAAGGCATTACACGGCAAGGTACATCTAGTCGCAATCATTCATGATCTAAGACAACTTGATTTCTTACCGAAGGGGATTGAGTACATTGTGCTGAATAATCCTCAGGCACCTGTGGAGTTGTTTATTGCTCGTAAGCTCAACAAAGTTGGTGCTACCCATGTGTTTTCACCTATGCAGGTTATGGGTAGTTGGGGGAGGAAGTACAAGCTAGTGCTTACCCTTCATGACCTGATCTATTACAGGCACCGAAAGCCACCTCAAGATCTCAACCTGCTTGTGCGCATTATTTGGCGTCTCTATCATTTGAGTTACCAGCCACAACGATGGTTACTAAACCGAGCTGATGCTGTAGCAACAGTTTCTAGAGCAACCAAGATGTTGATAGCTCAACACCACCTCACAAAGAGGGAAGTAGTTGTTGTTTACAACGCTCCGGAGAAGATAACTGACCCACCTATTCGCGAGAAGGCAGAATCAAGGAACCTTCTCTACATCGGCTCATTCATGCCATACAAGAACGTGGAAACCCTGATCAGGGGAGCCGGACTACTTCCTGGATTCAGCCTTCACCTCCTAAGCAAAATTTCAGAGGAACAAAGAAGTCTCTACCAGAAGTTGGCTCATCAAGCAGGTGCAAACCTAGTTTTTCACAACGGCGTAACCGACGAGGAATACAAGGACTTGTTGGTAAACAGCTTTGCTTTGGTTTCTGCAAGCAAAGACGAAGGGTTTGGTATCCCTTTGGTAGAGGCCATGCAACTAGGAACGCCGGTAATAGTTTCTGAGCTGGAAATATTCAAAGAGGTAGCTGGTTCTGCAGGCACCTTCTTTGATCCTGATTCACCAGAAAGTTTCTCAAAAGCTGTGTTGTCTTTAGATGAGCAGAAAGCGTGGTTGGAGAAATCTAAGCTTTCGCTTGGTCAAGCCAAAGAGTTTGACTGGAGTAAGTCAGCGGATGCTCTACTAGATCAGTTTGACCGGCTAGAGCGCTAGAGCTTCTGGCTTGTAATCAGTGATTGTCCAAAGATTATCTTGGTGCATGAACCTATTAAGAGAGGCATTGCTGAGTCTCTCACCATCTCTTGGAAGTTCACCATTAGTCACAATAGTCAAAACCTTTCTAATGAAGGCTCCATGAGATACCGCTAGCACGCGTTGGCCTGAGTATTCGTTTGCAATCAAATCAAGTAGCAGATAAGTTCGTAATCTCAAGTCTTCGAGTGATTCAAGTCCTTCGATAGGTAAGTGGCTTTCATAGAGTTTTCTCCAAGAAGCGTGATCCAAACCTTCGGCTGCACCGAAAGATCTTTCGATAAGTTCAGGAACGATAACTACATTCATCGAAAGTTCCTGAGCGATGATTTCTGCTGTGTCTCTAGCTCGAGACAGAGGAGAGGCAATTACCAGATCCCAATCTTCGGGATTCAATGCAAGAGCTGCCTGCCTTGCTTGTTCTTTACCTGTTTCATTCAAAGGAATGTCGGTTGACCCCTGGAGCCTTAGATCGATGTTCCAATCCGTTTGTCCATGACGAAGTAAACCGAGAATTGTTTCAGTCAACGAGGAGCCTTTCTAGAGCCAAAGAAGTACTGGCTTCGATTTTTACGTTTGCTAGAGCATCGGCTCGGGTGGGTCCTATGTTCACGATAACTATGGACTTTTGCGACTTAACCGCTTGTTTTGCGAACCGGTATCCAGAATTGACCGTTAGTGATGTGCCAGCTACCAGCAACACATCAGATTCATCAAGTTTCGTTAAAGCTTGTTCAACACGTTGGACAGGCACGGACTCACCAAAGAAAACAACATCCGGCTTATAGACTCCCTGGCATTTAGCGCAACTAGGCACTATGAAGTTCTCTGTTCCTTCAACATCTGCGTCACCATCTGGAGTGAATTCAACTTGTTCATCCTTTACTAAAGATGGATTGAGCTCTTGAAGTAAGTTATCCATATCGAGTCTTGAGATTGAATTCCGACAGCCCATGCAAACAACTTGATCAAGCCTGCCGTGAAGGTCAATTACGTTTTGACTTCCTGCCTGCTGGTGCAACCCATCCACGTTCTGAGTAACTAGGGCATGCAG
>JBIIXN010000022.1:0-16077 GCA_044347325.1 Rhodoluna sp.
TTGTAAATGTTGGATCTGGATCAGCTTCGGTTGCCATGTATAACCACTTAGTTGGTTTCCAAATTGTAGGACGGGATTTGGTCCACATGTATTCGGGGCTGAATGATTCAACCTTTTCCCTAAACTTAGACACAGCTCGGCGGGCTTCTAGTTTTGACTTAGGTCGCACATCTTGGTCGTAACCAAGGGCAAAGATCGAGAACTTAGTTTGAGTAGCTCTAGGGGATATCTGGGTTATGAACGTGGTGTCGCTGACATCTACAATCCCTGGCATACCCCAATCGAATTTAGGATTCATGAGATTCACTTTTCTAGCAGCCGCCAAGATTCTCGACACCGCAGGTTGCTCTCTTTTTTGCAGGAATCCTGCGACAAATTGACCTGGATATCTCATGTTCTGCACTCTGCTTGGAACAATCAAAAGACCATCGCTATACAAAACTGTTGGGGTTCTAGAGAATGCGTACTCCTGAGTGGTGTAACCGCCTGTATCTTGGATAAGCAAGGAGACATATCTACCAGGGGGAGTTGTCGCTTGAGCCCAGCCAGAAGAGGTTAGGCCCAGAACAAGGCCTGCTACCGTCAATACTTTGAAAGAGCGCATTTTCTCCATCCGTTCTGCATCCACTTATCTTGATTATGTCGCATGGAGCGGATTTATGACAAACATTCAGCGATTATCCAAGTCAGGCAGAATGAGAACAGGGCCCCGATGTCACCATCGAGGCCCTGTGGTAGCTGTCTCAAACTACGTGTCCGAAAGGGGACTTGAACCCCTACCCCCTTGCGAGGACTAGCACCTCAAGCTAGCGCGTCTACCATTTCGCCACCCGGACTTGATGCTGCTGCTCTTTCTTTGAGCACCAGTTCTAAATGTTACTACGAATACCTGTAAAGACTTGGGGCCTTAAGTCCATGACAAATAGTCCAAGCAGGAGTAGTTTTGATTTATGGCTGATGCGCGTAACACTTTGAACAGTTTGATAGCTGCACTCGAAAGACATTACGAGGCGATATCTAGTGGTAGGGGAAGTGATGACCCTGCGGTTATCGCCACTTATGAGCATCTTAAGGCCGCATTCATGGATTACGAAGAAGCGGTTTCTGATCAGTTTGGTGAAGTTCTTCCAATGGAGTTGGCGGAAGACGACGAAGACTGGTCATGAATTTCCTAGAAGCAATAATTCTAGGAATTGTTCAAGGACTAACTGAATTTCTTCCTGTCTCATCCAGTGCTCACGTTCAAATCTTTTCTGAACTCATGCAGGTACCTGGATTGTCCGATAAGAACTCAGCAACGACTGCTTTTATTGCGACCATTCAGTTGGGAACTGAAGCTGCTGTTTTGATCTACTTCGCCAAAGACATTGCGAGATTACTCAAGGCTTGGTTTAAAGGGTTATTCAATTCTGCAGCGAGAGAGAATGCTGATTACAAGATGGCTTGGTTGGTCATCTTCGCATCTATTCCAGTAGGTCTAATCGGATATCTACTTAGAGAGTTCATCCAAGAGACTGTGAGAACTCTATGGGTTGTCGCCTTCACCATGATTATCTTTGCAATCATCTTGTTCCTAGCCGATCACTACGGCAAGAGACAAAAAGAAATTAAGGACATGACTTTCAACACAGCTCTTGGTTTTGGGCTTGGGCAAGCACTAGCTGTAATCCCAGGTGTTTCAAGATCAGGGGCGAGCATTAGCTTTGGTCTGTTTGCTGGATTCAATCGTGCTGCAGCAGCGCGTTTTTCTTTTCTAATCGGAATTCCTGCTGTTCTAGCCAGCGGATTAATTGAATTTTCAGACAGCTACCAACAGTTGGATGAAGCAGCGCTATCAGGAACCATTGTTGCAACCATCACTTCGTTTGTGGTTGGCTACCTAGTCATCGCAGGTTTACTGAAGTATCTAAACAAAGGCTCGTTCATGCCTTTTGTTATATGGCGTTTGATTGTTGGAGTTGCGCTACTAATAATGCTTAGCAACGGCTGGATCTCAGCCTAGGACTTAGAAGGACCCGAATCACCCTCGTTTTGCCTGAGGAATTTTTCAAACTCCAAAGCTAGTTGATCCGTGCTTAACTCTTCGGCTTCAGCTTCATCTCTTGTTTTCTCTAGCACTGCGATATAGTTCTGCAGGTCTTCATCGCCTTCAACGAACGTATCGACAGATCTTTCCCATTCGAATGCAGCTTCTAAGATTTCTTTGTGGTCAACTGTGAAGCCGAGCATAATCTCCAGATCATTTGTGAGTGCAAGAGCAGCCTTAGGCGAAGGCATCGATGCCACATAGTGAGGGACCTGAGCCCAGATTGAAATGGTTGGAATGCCAGCTTTTTCTATTTCATGACCTAATACGGACATGAAGCCTGCACGACCGTCGTAGTTGCTTCTTTCAATTCCTAAAGCGTTTCTAACCGAAGCAGTCTGGCTGTTTTTGTATACCTTGATTGGTCTAGTGTGAGGAGTTTCGGCAGCTAAAGAACCAAGCATGATCACAGCTTGAATGTCTCTATCTTCAATGACTTCAACAAGCTCAGAAATCAAGTGTTGCCACTGCAGAGCAGGTTCTTGGCCCGTTAGGAAGTAAAGACTTAGGTCTTTTTGTTGAATAGGTGTTTTAGGTCCTGGGCCGAACAGTTCAATGCTTGGCCACAGGAAGTCACGTTCACCATGCTCGTCTAGAACAATGATGGGTCTTTGGCGAAGAAGGTCGAAGTAGTCCTGGTCATCAACTTCAATTAGAAGCTCGGAGGCTAGTTTGTCTTTTATATAAGAAACTGCTCCAGTTGAAGCCATTCCCGCATCTGTCCAACCGTCTAGAGCAACAATCAGTACTCGTCCACCAAAGATATTTGAAATCTCGTTCAATCAATCACCATTTCACTTACATGAGTCATAAGAACTCTAATTCATTCAAGCAGATTAGACTTTTCACATAATGCTAGGCCGTAAACCCTCCTTTGCTGTCCTGTTTGACATGGATGGCACAATCATCGACTCAGAGCCTTACTGGATGGCTAGTGAGCAGGCTTTGGCTGCTGAGCATCAGGGAACTTGGACTCAGGACGATGCAAGGACCATTATTGGACTCAGTCTCGATAAGTCAGCAGAAGTGTTCAAAGATCGCACAAATGTTCCTCTAGAAACTGAAGAGATAGTCAACCGACTCTCTAATGAAGTTCAAAGCAAACTGGAGAAAGTGATTCCTTGGCGACCTGGAGCTAAAGAGCTGCTCCTAGATCTAAAGAAGCACAATGTGAAAACAGCTCTAGTCACCATGTCCCTGCGCAGGATGGCCAAGCAGGTAGTTGATGCCATTGATTTTGAGGCTTTTGATGTGATTGTTGCAGGCGATGATGTCACCAGAGGAAAGCCACATCCTGAAGCTTATGAAAAGGCAGCTGCACTTCTAGGTTTTGATCCTAAGAAATGCATAGCGTTTGAAGACTCAAGCACAGGGCTAGCTTCAGCTGAAGCCGCAGGAACATATGCAATTGGAATTCCTAACTTCATTGAAATTCCATCGAAGCCAGGTCGAATTCTTTGGCCTACTCTTGAGGGTGTAACTTACAAACATTTGAGGAAACTAATCTAATGAGCGACAAGCCAAGAAAACATCGTGGGCCTTTTGTCGCAGGGGAGAGAGTTCAACTAACTGGACCTAAAGGTCGCCTCAACACAATTACCTTGGTCCAAGGTTCAAGGTTCGGCACTCACCGTGGCGACATCATGCACGATGAAATCATTGGTAAACCAGATGGCTCAGTTATTGCTAACCAGTCGGGTGTTGAGTACCTAGCCTTCAGACCACTTCTAACTGACTTTGTTTTGTCCATGCCACGCGGTGCTGCGATTGTTTATCCTAAGGATGCTGCCAGCATCGTGACCATGGGGGATATTTTCCCTGGAGCGAAAGTTGTTGAAGCTGGTGTTGGCTCCGGTGCTCTGAGCATGTATTTACTTAGGGCCATTGGTTCAGATGGTCATCTAACTTCTTTTGAGAGAAGAGAAGAGTTTGCTGAGATAGCTCAAGCAAACGTTAGTACTCACTTCGGCATGAGACCTTCTAACTGGGATGTTCGAATCGGAAGTCTTGAAGTTGAACTTGCAAACCATGTTGAACCTGGATCAATTGACCGAGTAGTACTTGACATGCTTGCTCCATGGGAGTGCATTGAACAAGTATCTACTGCGTTGGCACCTGGTGGAGTGCTTATCTGTTATGTGGCAACAGTCACTCAGCTATCAAGAGCTGCCGAGGATATCAGATCAAGCGAGCAATATGCCGAACCAGAAGCGTTTGAGTCTCTAGTTCGTGGCTGGCACCTCCAGGGATTGGCGGTAAGACCTGAGCATCGCATGGGTGGTCACACAGGCTTCCTGTTGACTGCCAGAAGATTAGCCCCAGGAACCAAGTTGCCGAGTTTTAGTAAACGAAACAAGCCTGAGTTCGACGATGAAGATATTGCCATTTGGAACCCAGAGCACGTTGGAGAGCGAGGAATCAGCGAAAAGAAGCTGAGGAAATCACTTCGTTCAGCTAAAAGCTCAGCTGAGGCGACTCTCAAGGGATTTGACCTAAACGACGAGTAAACTGTATAAAATCCAAAGAAAGTTGTAACTGTGTCCAAAATCAGCGCCATTCTAATTTCCTCTGCTCTAGCCATCTCACTAACCGGTTGTATGTCCAATGCAACTCCAGAGCTCAGAGCATTCGAAGGCCTGCCTCAGGCTTGCGAAAGCCTAAAGGGTGGTTCTGAGATCGATGCAGTCAAGGTAACTGCCGAAAAAGGCAAAGTACCAACAGTCGAGTTTGCTACCTCCGAAGCTAGCGCCTCAGTTAAGGCACCCTTAGCAAGCATCAAGTCCACACAGAGCAAGATTGTTCGTGAAGGTGAAGGACCTAAGTTCACAGGCAACCAGTTACTAACCATTGACTACGTAGTGTTCTCAGCTACAACTGGAAACCAGTTGGCAGCAAACTCTTGGAATGGCTCAGACTCTGCATCTCAGGTCTTCGACAATCAAGAAGGAACAAAACTTTACTGTGACGCTCTAAGTGGAGCTAAGCAGGGCTCTGTTGTCGCCTTTGCACTTCCTGCGACCGATAGTGACCCAGAAGGTTCACTTTTCGTTATTGAACTAAAGAAGGTTTACCTTCCACACGCAAACGGATCTGCAAAATCTCCAGAGGCGGGTTTCCCATCAGTTGTGCAAGCACCTAGCACTCGTCAACCAGGTTTGGTTCAGCCAAACTTCTCTGCGCCAACTGAATTCAAGAGAGCAACTTTGATTGAAGGTAAGGGTGAGCTCGTAAAGAAGGACGACTCAATCACTGTTCACTACACCGGTTGGGTTTGGTCAGAATCTATTGGTGACCCGTTTGATTCCTCTTGGGTTTCGCGAGATGCGCAAACACCTATGAGTCCAGCTACTTTCACCCTCAATACATCAAACCTCATCCCAGGCTTTGTTGCGGCCTTAGAAGGTATTGCAGTTGGTTCACAGGTGATTGCAGTTATGCCTCCTTCGGATGCCTATGGTGAAGCTGGACAGGGTTCAATCCCACCTAACGCAACACTTATCTTCGTTATCGACGTTCTAGGTATAAACAAGTAGCATTTGGCTTAATGGCTAGCAAAGATCCTGACGATTTCGCACTGGGTAAACCTGAGCGTTTATTCAACCTGACTTGCACATTGTTGTATGCGAGCGAGGGTCTGACTAAAAAGCAGATACTGCAAACCGTTCGCGGCTACGACGACGAATATAAACACGGCGGAGATAACTCAACTCTTGAACGAAAGTTTGAGCGTGACAAGGAAAGTCTGCGTGAAATTGGAATTCGCATTGAAACAGAGATCCCCAAGCACGAGGACGAGAACAACCAGGTTTCAACCTATCGAATCAAGCGAGAAGGGTTTTCTTGGCCGAAGAATGTGAAGCTCACCCCTAAGCAGTTGGCTCTTTTAAATCTTGCGGCTGAGGCTTGGGCAGGTGGATCACTTTCAACCGATGCTAGCCGAGGAATCACAAAGCTAAGGGCCTTAGGAGTTGTCGGTCAGTCATCTGACATCATCGGTATTTCTCCGAAGATTCACACCTTCGAGCCTTCATTCAAAGACATTGATTTTGCTATTGCTGAATCGCAAGTAATCCAGTTTGATTACAGAATTCCTAAAACCGGTGAGATTCAAACCAGAACCCTCCAGCCTTGGCTGATGCGTCAGATAGCTGGAGCTTGGCTGGTCTTAGGTTTTGATGAATTGCGCAAAGCTCCTAGAAACTTTATGCTCAGACGAATCGTTAGCAAGGTCCGCACTGTGACCGAAGGTCGTGAACTCAGGCTCTTCTCCGCTCCTGAGCAGTCTGTGATTGACTCTGCCGTTCTTGAACTAGATGAGCACGCAAGAAGTCAAGAAGCTGTCCTAAAGATTACTCCAGGCAGCGAAGCTTGGTTCAGGTATGAACTAGATCTGAACCCTAGTCGCAAAGATGATCTGCTTCGATTGAACTATCACGACCTGTTTGTTTTAGCAGAGCAACTTAGAGAGTACGCAGATCAGATTGAAGTCATAGAGCCAAAAGAACTAGCTGTGCTAGTTCAAGAAGGCTTCCGAAAGGTTGCTGATCTTCATGGCTGATGAAATCAAACTCAATGACTCTGACCGCTTCAACCTGATGCTCGCTCTAACCGGGCTACTGGTTGATGGGGAAGAGTACACAGTTGAGGAACTTGTTGAGCACTTCAAGGTTCCAAAGAAAGAAATAGTCAAAGCAGTCAAAATGATTAGCTATACCGATTTGATGAAATCAAATCAGGATGGCTCGTACGAAGTTGACTATGACGATTTGAGAGAAGGATTTGTCTCGATTCGTTACACATTCAGTAAAGCAATCGATGAGGTTCCTAGGTTATCTTCAAGACAGGCATCTGCTCTCGCAGCTGGATTGGTATACCTAAGTTCACTACCCGGCCTTGTCGATAACAGTGAAATTGAAGAGTTGCAGAAGATTCTGGCCTCAGACGATAGTACTGAAAAGAAAAAGACAGTCCTTATTGAAACTGTAACTAGAGACTCAGATCTGGTTGCTATTAGAGAAGCAATGGCTAGCGGATTTAGTATCACTTGCGATTATCTAAACCTCAGGGGGGAGACCACTCTAAATAGAGAGCTTGAACCTCTTCGAATTGATTCACAGGGAGAAGTTGTTTATCTAAGAGCTTGGTGCCCTGTGAACAATGACGTTAGATCTTTCAGGCTCGACCGCATGAGAAATGCAAAGCCAACTGCCAACCCAATCAGCGAAGCAGCACTGGGTGCTGAGCTAGTGGATGAAATCTACACCTCTTCTGAAACTGACACAGTGGTTACATTGGAAGTGGACCCAGAAGCCTACTCACTCATCTATGACTTCAAACCTGTTGAAGAACCAGAGTCCGTAAGCAAGACTGTGAAGCGTTTCAAGATTCACGTTGGCGATGTTCGTAATCTGGGCCGAGTAATTGCTCGATTCGGTGGAGCCGCTAGGGTAATTAGCCCAGAGATTGCCCGCCAATCTGTCAGAGATTTTGCCCTGAATGCTCTAGGGGAGCGTTCATCAACCACACCTAAGGATGCTGAGTAAATGGATAATCTTTGGGCTTATGTTCTCGGGGTAGTAGCGCTGTTCACTCTGGTGAGCCTAGGTTACGTAGGCTACAAGCTTCGTACCTCAGCAACCAGGGTAAATCGCTCACTTGACCCAATCCTGCAGAAGTCAAAAACCCTTAAGATTGAGATAAGTGCTCTAAAGCGCTCAAGGTTAGATAGACAGCGTAGGCTTGAGAGCAAAGGCACCCAAGTTACTTCTAAAAAGTAAGGTTTGAATTATGAATTTACAGGGCTGGGAAATCGGCATCATTCTTCTTATTGTCCTCATCATTTGGGGAGCCCCAAAGCTTCCATCTTTTGCTAAGAGCCTTGGAGAGTCAATGCGTATTTTCCGTAAGGAAATGAAGCAAATGGGCGACGAGCGCGAAGGCGACAAGAAGGCTGGTTCTGAGAAAGAACAACCTAAAAAAGACTAATGGCACTTCGCCGTAACCCCGAAAAGAGGATGAAACTCTCGGGGCACCTTCGAGAATTACGCAAAAGACTCTTTAGATCCGCATTTGCCATTCTGGCTGGGACAATCGTTGGCTGGGAGTTGTTCAACTACGTATTTGTAGAGCTGCAAAAGCCGATTCTAAGAGTTGCTAGCGAAGCCAACGTAAATGCCACAGTCAACTTTGGTTCCGTTGTCTCAGCATTCGATCTTCGACTGCAGGTTGCATTCTTTATAGGTTTATTTCTTACCAGCCCATTCTGGCTTTATCAGATTTGGGCTTTCATAGCACCCGCATTTCGTAAGCGAGAACGCAAATACACAGTTATCTTTACTCTTGCCAGCACGCCTCTTTTCCTAGGTGGTGCTTACCTGGGTTGGTCTCTCTTCCCATTGTTTGTAAGAACACTGCTTGGTTTCACACCAGAGGGAAGCTCTAACGTAATCAATGCTTCAGAATACGTTTTGTTTACCTTGAGGGTGCTACTCGTTTTTGGAATTGCATTTGTTCTTCCAGTCGTCCTTGTGCTGCTGAATTCACTAGGGGTTATCAGCGGAAAAACTATTCTCAAAGGTTGGCGTCCAGCAATCTTTATAATCTCTGTTATTGCTGCACTTGCAACACCGGTTTCAGATCCCCTATCTATGTTTTTGCTGATGATTCCATTACTGGCTTTCTATTACCTAGCGGCTGGTATTGCCATGCTGAACGATAAGAGAAAGGCTAGGAAAAGCAAAACCCTACTAGCCGAAACAGATCTAGCCTCAGACTACAAACCAGATTCCATCTCCTGATGGACGAGGAACTAACACCTGCCGAGAGATTTGCTCGATCTAAGAAAAACAAACCAAATCCGAGTCTTGAGAGCTTTAGGAATCTTCTAAAGTTTCCACTAGATGATTTCCAAGAGAAGGCTTGCTTTGCATTAGCAGAGGGTCAGGGTGTTCTTGTTGCTGCTCCCACCGGCGCAGGTAAAACCATCATCGGAGAGTTCGCTATTCACCTAGCCGTTGAAAAAGAACTCAAGGTTTTCTATACAACGCCGATTAAAGCTCTTAGTAATCAAAAGTACGCGGAGCTAAAGGCAAGGTATGGTGCAGAGCGAGTTGGACTTCTAACCGGAGATACCAATATCAACGCCGATGCTCAGATCCTGGTTATGACTACCGAAGTTCTTCGTAACATGATTTATGCCAACTCCAACTCTTTGATTAGCCTCGGCTTTGTCGTAATGGATGAGGTTCACTATCTTGCAGATAGATTCAGGGGAGCGGTTTGGGAAGAGGTTATTCTCCACCTACCTAAAGATGTGAAAGTTGTTTCTCTCAGTGCAACAGTGTCTAACGCAGAGGAGTTCGGTGCATGGCTGGATGAGATTAGAGGCGGCACCACAGTCATCGTCTCTGAAGTAAGGCCAGTTCCTCTCAATCAACATGTGCTCTTCGGGGATGAGCTGATTCCTTTGTTTGATGATTCAGATAAAGAGTTGCGAGTCAATGTCGACCTGGTGCAAAGACATGCCAATAAATTACGTCAACCAACTAACAGGCCCATACGTGGAAGACGTGGGCATCAAGGTTTCCCTGATCGAAATCTAGCCCGAATCTACAAGGCTAGTAAGCCTGAGATCATTGAACTTCTGGATGAAGCAGATTTACTCCCAGCAATCTTCTTCATATTCTCAAGAGCAGGCTGTGAAGCTGCAGTCCAATCAGTTCTGGCCTCGGGAATCAGATTGACCAAACCTGAGGATAAACAAATCATTCGCAGAGTTGCCGAAGAGAAGTGTGGCAGCATCGCTGACGAGGATTTGGCTGCTCTCGGTTATTTCGAGTGGTTAAGTGCCTTGGAGAGGGGAGTAGCAGCTCACCATGCTGGATTACTACCGGCCTTCAAGGAAGTAGTTGAAGAACTCTTCCTGAGAAAACTGGTCAAGGTTGTCTTCGCAACTGAGACTCTTGCTCTTGGAATAAACATGCCTGCAAGGACAGTCGTTCTTGATCGCTTAGATAAGTTCAACGGTGAAGGTCGTGTGCAAATCACTCCTGGTGAATATACTCAGCTAACTGGCCGAGCAGGTAGAAGAGGTATCGATGTTGAAGGCCACTCAGTTATTCAGTGGGCGGCAAATCTTGATCCAACATATGTAGCAGGTCTTGCATCTAAAAGAACTTACCCGTTGGTTTCTTCTTTCCGACCTACATTCAACATGGCAGTAAATCTGATTGAAGCATTTGGACAAAGACGTTCTAGAGAAGTACTAGAAACATCTTTCGCTCAGTTCCAAGCAGACCGTTCTGTCGTTGGTTTAGCAAGAGGCATCCGCGAGAAGCAAGCTTCACTTGATGGCTATGAGGAATCAATGCGTTGCCATGTTGGTGATTTTAGAGAGTATGCCCGACTGAGAAGACAAGTTAGCGATCTAGAACGCGAGATTGCTCAATCAGGTCGCCAAGCTCGAAGAAACGATCTTCGGCAGACAAAAGGCATGAGACAGCTTGAAGTGAGAGTAACTAATCTCAAACGCGAATTACGTTCACATCCATGTCACGCTTGCCCAGATCGAGAAGTTCATTCACGATGGGGCGAGCGCTGGTACAAACTTGAACGTGAAACTGCGGCCATCATCAAGCAGATTGAATCTAGAACCAACCAGGTTGCAAAAACTTTCGACCGCATCACCGAGGTTCTAATTGAGCTCGAATACGTGACTCAATCTGACGGAGACCTCGAGATAACTGAGAACGGGCAGAAACTTTCCAAGATTTACGGCGAGCGAGATCTATTGGTTGCTGAGTGCATTGGTCGCAGAGTTTGGCACCACGTTGACGCTCAAACACTTGCCGCTATTGCAGCATCATTGGTTTATGAAGCTAGAAGAGATGATGACAGCTTGACCCCAAAAATGCCTAAAGGAGAGTTCGTAGCAGTCTTTGATGAAACTCTAGAAGTTTGGGATGATCTTCAGGCCCTAGCTAAAGCGCACAGTCTTCCGCTATCCACTGAGCCAGACTCGTCAATGGCCCTGCAGATGCATAGATGGGCTACTGGAGCAAGACTGGATAATGTGCTCAAGCAAACAGGGATGTTGGCAGGAGATTTCATTAGATGGTGCAAACAGACCATTGATTTGCTGGAGCAAATCTCTAAGGTGAATCCTGATGAACTCTCAGCAACTGCCCAGTCGGCTATTGACCAAATCAAACGCGGGATTGTTGCTTACTCCTACTACGCTTAGAGGGTGTTCACTTTAATCAGTAATTGGCTAAGGCTGTCCACCGCAATCTGGGGGAGAGCTTTCATTGGTGCTATGGGCGGAGCTTTTATAGCTTTTAGCTACCCAGCATTCAACTTCTGGCCCGGTGTCTTCATCGGCTACTTCCTAATCCTTTTGTCCTTTAGACAACTAGGTTTCTTCAAGGCTTTTCTTGTAGGAACTATCTCCGGATTCACGCTATTCGCCATCGTTCTCAAATGGCTAACAACATATCTGGGTCCTGTCCCTTGGCTTGCTGGATCAATGGTTCAAGCACTCATGTTTGGGGCAGCAGTAGCTGTTGCAGCCGTTGTATGGAAGTTCCTGACTTCCTTGAACCTCGGACGCATTCAGCCATTTTTGATTGCTTTTGTTCTCGGCGCAATTTTTACAGGCCGAGAATACGCAGCTGGGGTATTTCCCTATGGCGGAATGCCTTGGGCTAGGGGAGGGTTAGCTCTAGTTGATACTTGGTTAGCTAAGTGGGTTTACTTCGTTGACGTAGCAGGGCTTACCTGGCTGATTATTTTTGTTACAGCACTTCTGGTTATTCGCTTTGTAAACCCACATCCTCAAGGGCTAGGCGTAAGAAAGCGCCTGGTTGGGTTCATGCCGACCGGTGTCGCAACAGCGATGTTCTTGGTTGTTCCGGCGTTAGTCGTGTTAGACGCTTCCGGAACTGCAGGGACTATGAAGGTAGCAGCTGTCCAGGGAAACGCGAATGCGGGATTGTTTGCAGCGAATCCAGCAGGATCCATTCTAGATAAGCATCTTAAGGTTTCCCAAGATGTAGTTGCTTCGGGAAAAGCTGATGACCTAGGTCTTATGGTCTGGCCTGAGAATGCATCGGATCTTGATCCAAACACCATGATGGAAGCAGGCGTCAAGATAAGTGAGTTCGTAACAGAGGAACTAAAGGCACCTTTGCTTTTCGGAACAAAAACATTCCGTGGCAGTGACTTCTATAACGAAGTGGATCTTTGGCTACCTGAGACAGGGCTTGCGGATTACTATCACAAGATAAGACCTGTGCCTTTTGGCGAGTATGTCCCTGATCGTCCAATCTTCATGGCGTTAGCGCCAGATCTGATTGGCTTAATCGGTTGGGATATGAGTTCTGGTACTCGAGATGGAATTTTTGAACTTCCTAATGGCACAAAAGTTGGCTCGCTGATTTGTTTCGAAGTTACCTTTGACTACCTAAGTCATGACCTAGTTAAACAAGGCGCTGAGGCAATTATGGTTCAAACCAATAGCTCTGACTTTGGTAGGAGCGAACAAGGTGTTCAGCAAGCTGCAATATCTAGAATGCGCGCCATAGAAACTGGTAGAACTGTGGTTGCTGTTTCAACGGTTGGAGTTTCCGGTATTTATGCAGCTGACGGTTCTGTAATTACCGAACTTGAAAGGTTCAAGCCAGGGGCTATGGTTGAAGAAATTGCTCTGCGTAAAGAGATAACACCAGCCGTAATGTTTGGTGGCTACATTGAGCCAATTGCCTTTGGTCTTGGTGTCCTTCTATTCCCAATTTCAGCATTAGGTCTAATTTTTAGAAGAATTAGGGCGAAGCGTTCTTGAAGGTACTAGTAATCATGCCGACCTTCAATGAGGCGGGAAACATCAACCACGCTGTTGAGGAGCTATTTCTTCATAACGCGAATGTTGACTTACTGATTGTTGATGATGATAGCCCTGATGGAACGGGTCAGTTAGCCGATCAATTAGCGCTTACCAACAGCAGAGTAAAGGTTATGCATCGCAAAGAGAAACAAGGTCTAGGCGCTGCGTACATAGCTGGATTCAATTACGCATTTGATTCGAACTATGAATATGTGGTTGAGATGGATGCTGATGGTAGCCACCGAGCAGAGGATTTGCCAAAGCTACTTGCTGTTTGTCAGGGGAATGACTTAGTTATTGGATCAAGATACGTCAGGGGCGGGCTAACCCAGAATTGGCCGCTGCATAGACAGTGGCTGTCACGTGGCGGAAACCTCTATGCCAAGCTCATGCTTGGAACAAAACTGAGCGATATGACAGCAGGCTTCAGAGTGTTCAGTGTTCCATTTCTCAAGCGAATGGATCTTGCAACCATCAACGCAAGAGGGTACTCATTCCAAATTGAAATGGCTTATCGCACAATTCAATTGGGTGGCAGAACCGCTGAGGTGCCAATTGTCTTTATTGAACGCGAAATTGGCGAATCAAAGATGAGTGGTGACATTGTGTCAGAAGCGCTTTTGCTTATTACCAAATTTGGTCTAAAGAGATTGTTCAGACGTAACTAGCTGTTAGTTGAGTCAGCCTGACCTCTAGAACGACGAGCCTTTAGCTCCACTAAACGTTCTTCCAGAATTTCTTCCAATTCGACGCGAGTTCTTCTTTCCAAAAGCATTTCGTAATGGGTTCTTGGTATTTTTGGAAGTTCAGTCTCGAAAGCCTGCTTGCCTTCGTTATCCAACAGTGCTGCTTCCAATGAACAAGATTTGCAGTTCCAGGCTGCTGGAACTTCTGCTTCTTGAGCAAAAATGATCTCTGAGATATGTTCTTTCGCACAGCGATACTTGTGCGTGTTTCTAGGGGATAGGTTCACTCCAGCAGCAGTTTCGAAGCTCTCTGAACCTAATCGCATACCACGCATTGATTGTTGAGCCATTGTGTTATTCCTTATCTCTGTTTGTTGCAACCGTTGTTACATAGAAGATAAGCGAATGACTATACGAATACTTCCCGAATTCAGGCTTTTCTCAGTGTATGAACTGCTAACTCTGACACATCAGAGACTATCCCAGTTGCACCTCGCGCAGTGAGTTCTAACATTTCCTGTGGATTGTTGATTGTCCAGTAATGAACGTGGGTGTTTGTTTTACGCACCTTTGATATGAATGATCTTGAATCCAACTTGATTCCATACATTTGTCTTGGAATCTGAATGGCCCCGATGTTTTGAAGAGTTTGTTCAATAAGTCGCTGGGAGAGCCTAAAACTATGAATCAACCAAAGCTGTATGACTTTCTTAGCGCTAGCGGATGTTGCGACTGGTTTGGATAGCAAGGCAAGTGCTGCAGTTCTTCGTTTTTCACTGAAACTTGATACAAGAACACGATGGTGTGATTTTGTAAGTTCGATTGCTGCTGCAGTGGTTTTAACTGATTCCTGATCTTTGATGTCTAAGTTGAATCTAGCCAGGGGGAGTGCCTCTAAAGCTTGAACAAGGGTTGGCACTTTTCCACCCCCGATTAACTGAATTTTCTGAATTTCGGAAAACGTTGAGTCTGATATCTTTTTGTCTATCCCTGCAACACGCTGAAGGTCTTCGTCGTGAAAAAGAATGGCAATGCTGTCTTTAGTGGTTCTAACATCAGTCTCGATGCTGAAGACTCCTGCTTGAAGTGCGTCTTTGAATGTCTCTAAGGTGTTTTCAGTGTGAGTGGATCCACCTCTGTGAGCTAGAACAACCGGAGTAGGCGCATTGAAATACTCGTGTTCTTGCAAAACGCACTCCTCAAATGGTCTAAGACTAGGCTTGCTCTGTGAAAAACTTTTTGGCCAACCTCGGAATCAAACCTATTGGCAGATTGCTTCTAGGCCTGTATCTGTTTGGTTTGGGTTTAGCGATGATGATTCACACTGGTCTAGGTGTGCCTCCATGGGATGTCTTATCGCAGGGTGTTCAGGTTCAAACGGGCTGGTCTTTTGGGTTTAGTGCGATAGTTATCAGCGCGATTGTGCTGTTGCTATGGATCCCAATCAAGCAGCAACCAGGCATTGGAACTGTAATCAATGCCATCATGATCGGGCCATTTGCTGACCTCAATGAACCTTTGATGCCTGAGCTTGATGGATGGCTAGCCAACCTGTTGTGGATGGTGCTGGGGCTCTTGGCTGTTGCACTTGGAGCAGGACTCTACATTTCAGCTAACCTCGGTGCTGGACCTCGTGATGGGCTAATGGTTGGTCTGACAAGAGTTTCGGGTTGGCCTTTCTGGATCATCAGAACCATAGGGGAGTCACTGGTACTTCTGACCGGTTGGCTTCTGGGAGGAACCGTGGGGATAGGTACTGCCCTGTTTGCTGTTGCGATTGGTTATTTGATGCAAATGTCCATGAAAATGTTTGGATTTGACCCAAAAAGTGACTCAAATGGAGCAAAAACCCAAAAATGAGCCAAAAAACACATGTAAAACACCGTGAAACAGCCAGAATTATGCTCGTAGACGAGAAAAATCGCATTTTCTTGCTAAAAACTCATTTTGACCCTGAAGTTGGACTTCCACCAAGATGGCTCACACCTGGCGGTGGCATTGATTCTGGAGAAACGACGCTGGAAGCCGCTGTGCGAGAGCTTCGTGAGGAAACTGGCATGAGGGTGAATCCAGAGGAACTGGGTGAGCCTGCGTTGGTTAGCTCAGGACGCTGGGACTGGACTGATGGAATGAGTTACCACACGTACACAGACACAATCTATGAACTCAGGGTTCAAAATTTTGATCCTGACACATCTGGATTTACTCAGGATGAACTCAGAGACATTCTGGAATATCGCTGGTGGACAATTCAAGAACTAATGGAAAGCGATGAGCAGCTAGCGCCTCATGAGCTCAGAGAATGGCTTAGGGCAAGGTACCAGGCCTAGGCCCCGTTCTCGGATATATCACCGATAATGAACATTATGTCAAGTAATGTTTTATTAGCCAAAAATGGCTACTCCCCGAAGGATTCACTCTTTTCA
>JBIIXN010000063.1:0-2718 GCA_044347325.1 Rhodoluna sp.
CTTAAGGGCTAGGAAAATCTGCTGGTTACAGATTGAGTGAAGCTACAACTTCGCCTTCTATGTTCTCGCCGGTTTCTATAAACCCAAGTTTCTTATAGAAGCCTGACGGATTGTTTTCAGTCGGCTTCCAACTCACTAGAACTCTTGGTAACTGTAGTTCCCGATACCTATTGATGGACTCCTGCACGGCAAATGTGCCTACTCCATAACCTTGATGAGACTTATCTACTAACAGCCGCCATATCCAAGGATCTTCTTGCTCATGCGTAGGGTCAGCGCACATCAAGAAAGCAGCAGGGACGCCATTTCTGAGCACACCTCTAATCCATGGTTTAGGAATACCAGTCTCATACTTTGGTGGGAATAGAGCATCTGCGTAACTCTGTGCCACTGAAGCAACTAGACCGCGCTGGTTGTCGGCTACATCCAACAACAGAAACTCACGGGCTAGATCATTTATCTCAATAAGTTCAAGTTCATTCTGCACACTTCGAATATAGAGTAGAAACTGAATAGCTTTGGTGCGAAGGGAGATACGTGGGCAAGAAGTCAACCATGAGAGAAGTTCTCTCTAACCTAAAGTCATCGCCATCTAAGCAGAAAACCCGGAGACTTCCGCCAGGAATAAACGATGGTGTCCTAATCGACAGAAAAGGCACGGCATATAAGCTTTCGCAGAAGAACGTCTCTCCTGAGGAGTCCACAAGAATTGTTAAGTCAGGCGCTCAGGTGATCTTTGACGAATGCGGTTGTGGTGGTATTTGTGGTTTCGTGTATGCGAGTCAACAAGAACTTAGCCTTATGTCTACTAAGACACCTGTAATCAAAACACATAAAGGCCTAACCGGTTCACTATCGGTTTGGAAATCAGACAGTGGTGAGACTGTGTTACTTGCCGAAGGGCCTATTGATTGGGTTTAAGTTTTTTCGAGATTAACTGTCATTTCTAAGATTGAAGTTTTGTTGAAACAGCACTTAGTGATCTTTGTTTTAGGCTTATGTTATGAAAATGAATCCCGTTGTTTACTTTGAGATTCCTGTGTTGGATCTAGATAGAGCTTGTGATTTCTATTCGAAAGTCTTTGAAACCACACTCACTAAAGAAGTAGTTGATGGATACCAGATGGCTTTATTTGAAACTTCAGATGAGTCTTTCGGAGCCAGTGGAGCACTTGTTGTTGGGGATGTTTATGTGCCAAGCCAGCAGGGTTGCTTTCTTTACTTCGGCGTCGAAAGCATAGACGAGACAATTGCGCGTGCCTTAGAGCTTGGTGGTTCTCTACTGTACCCAAAGAAGTCCAACGGAGATCTTGGCTCAGTAGCTGAAATTCAAGACTCTGAGGGTAACCGCATAGCCCTTCACGAAGAGAACAAGTAGAAGCTACTTCTTACACTCAATTAGGTTTCAGTTCTAATTGGCATTGATACTAGAGCCGACTAAAAGCATTCCTAGTGGCTGAGCAGCATAGAACACTGCTCCAATGGACTACCCCCTATAAAACTACTGGAGTAGATTTCTAGCTGCATTCGTGAGTGAGTAAAAAGCCCACTTACCTCTCTGCGTTCTCTCTAGTAATCCAGAATCGACCAAGAGCTTTAAGTGGTGGCTAACTGTACTTTGGGCTAGACCGGTACCAGGCGTGAGATCGCAAACACAAGCTTCCCCGCCATCACTAGCCGCAACAGCCAACATGATCCCAAGTCGAGTCTCATCGCCAAGAGCTTTGAACTGGTCGGCAAGAATTGAAAGCGCCTTGGGCGATTGCAAAGTTTTTAGTTCTTGAGCCATGCCACAACTATACATTGACATACTTCGATGTGTCGTCTAATCTTTAAATCGAAGATTATCGATTGGAGAATTTGATGGATTTGTTTTTAACTGGCGCCTTTGCCGGTCTTGCATTGGCTATCCCCTTAGGGCCTATGGCGATTTTGCTGATTAGCACCACCATCAAACACGGTCGTGGAATTGGAGTCTTTGGTGCCCTTGCCATGGCAACCGTTGACTTTTGCTATGCAGCTGTTGTGTTTGCATTTGGAAACTTAGCCATTAGCCTTCTTACCGACTGGTTATTTCCTATGCGTTTGGCAGGATCTTTGATTTTGACCATTGTCGCCGTAAGGATCTTCTTAGATGCCAGAAAGTCCTCGGCTCTCAATCTCTCTTCAGATCCAATCCCTAAGCCAACAAGATTGGCAACTTTTGCAAAATTCTTTGGGCTCACAGTTCTAAACCCCGCGACAGCTTTTTACTTCGTAGGAATTACACCTTCAGTAGCAGAACTAGCTTCATCTGGTGCTCTGCTAGTGGGGATTGGATTATTTGCCATTGGAGTTTTTATTGGTTCAGTTGTTTGGCAATTCGGCTTGGTTTATGCAGCCAACCTAACTTCCAAATTTACTAATCACAAGGTCCAACAACGTATTCAATACTCAGGTGCTTTTCTGATCCTAGTTTTAGCAGTGGTTCTAATTCTTGGGTAACCAACTCCATGTTTACTCAGAGACACGAAGAGTCGCTACTGTCTTGATTTAGCTTTCAGTTCTAATTGGCTTTGATACAAGAGCCGAGAGCGATACCACAAGCATGGTTATTGCTAAGAAGAGATACGTTGGGGAAAGGCCAAATGTCTCTATACCAAATCCGACTAGGAGCATTCCAAGTGGTGGTGCAGCATAGAACACTGCCGTTTGAGCGCTAAAGATCATCGGGTGTTC
>JBIIXN010000064.1:0-2651 GCA_044347325.1 Rhodoluna sp.
CCTGGGTGGAAGCTGTAGCAGGTTAATTCAGACATTGATATGCCCTTTCTTTAGTTACCTTGATGTTTGGTCAGTTGCGTTTGTTTGGATCTTTGGCACCTTGCCGAATGGGGCAGGTTGCACTCTTCTTTGAAGCTTTCGCTTCTCAACATTTCTTTCTATTTGGTTATGGTTTCTGGATTAGTAAATGCTCCTTTAGGTGGAACTCTTGGATTGTGTTACAAATGTCTGCTGTTTTACGTGGCTGTGAAATCCACTCAAGGCATATGTAGCATTTGATAAGCCAAAATGGGTGAGTGTGAATCTTGACGGGCATCACTTCAACTTCTGAGGTGAAATCAAGTTGCTCTTCTACAGCAGCAGCTTCAATGGCATCAACAATCAGATTCCACTTGATATCTGCTTTCTGCCTTGGGTCTTCATCCTGGTAAGAGAGTCTTGAACGTACCTTTCCCCTAAAAGCTGGGTAGGGTTCATGCTCAAGAGTTGTATGGTTTCTATGCTGCGGAGTTAGCACGATAGCTAAGAGCCTCGGGTCTCTAGTGGAATCTATTGCTAAACCACAACTACAAACATTTGGCTGAACTAGAGAGTGCAGATTTTCCTTGATGTCTTGCTGCACAGCAACATAAGTAGATCTAATAGTTACTGCTCCTTTGACACTGGAAAAGCCAAGAGGAACCATTGAGAATGCAGTTCTCATTCCTTCCTCTGGGTTCACAAACTCATCTGTGTAATACCAAGGCTTTTGTTCTTGCATGATCTATTTCTCCTCTTTAGGTGCTACTGGTCTTTGGTGCCAAACTGTGTGACGAATGTCCCTTAGTAGCTGCCAAACTATTGGCACAAAGACTCTGTTTCGTATTTCTTTCCCTAGGTAGTTCAAAACAAAGTTGTTCCACTTCTCATCAATCGGATTAGGTCCACCCATTGAGAAGAGTCTTCTTGAGACCATTCCCCTGAACCTAGGATCTAGGTCTTGCTCTAGGGTTACCGGGTTCCTGTGGTGTTTAGAGAGAACTAGATCAAGGATGGTTGTCATGCCATCATCTTCGAGCTGCAGGCCACAGGTGCATAGGTTGTTGAAGAGTAGTGAGTGCAGATTCTCCCTCTGATCGTTTAGAAGAGCTTGGAGTTTGTTCTGCCGACTCTGGATACCCCAGTGAATAACGACACTGCTAGCTTTGTCGTGTTCTGCTTTAGTGGCTCGCAATCTGGCTTCTAGATTGGTTTCTGCTGGCGCATAGGAATATTTCTGTGTTACTTCAGACATGGATGTTTCTTCTTTCTTTGATTGATGTTGGGAATGGAGTTGCTTAGGCGCAGGCCTGAATCTTCTGGTTACTGCAGTTGAATGCATAGGCACCTGTGCCATGGTTTATGAACAACCAGGTTCTACCTTGGGTTGCTTTGATATCGCTCTTCTTGCACTTAGCTAAGGCGTCTTTGAGCCTCTCTGGATCATGGTGGTGCCAGATCTCTGTTCTTCCTTCTACTTTTACTTCGAAGGCTTTACCCTCAAGCCAGACGGCTTCAACTGGAATGCGCGGTTCGCTGTATCTCATTAGAGGAATCCAGTGGAAGTTATGCCCTGCCCAGAAACCACTGCATTTAATTTTTACTCGCTCAACTTCAAACCGATTAGCATCAGCCTTGCGAGCGTCTGTGTTTAGCTGCTCTTGAGTTCCTAGATTGAATACCGGTAAAGACCTCGGCTCTCTAGGTGTGTTGTTTTCTTCGGACATTAGTAGTGCCCCTTTCTTCAAGCTTTCGCTTGATCTATCGGGGCATTGCTGCCCCATCTTTGTTTGTCTAGACGGTTGTCTAAACCTGTTCCTTTGTTACTTTGTGGCACCTTACCGATGGGAGGCAGGTTGCGCTCTTCTTAAACTCTTTCGAGCTTGAACAGATGATATTTAGTTGTAGTGGAGTTTAGTTTTTCAGTGGCCAATTCCTGGGAACTTCTTCTTCAAAAATGAATTTGAAATCATTCCGCCACATGAAGGGGAATGGTCCATAATTAACCATTTTCATGCTTTCCGAGCAACGAGTCTGTGATACCTCCAGCCGCGACCTCTGTAACCAGAAATATTTTCTCAACTTTGGTACGTAAATTACGAGTCCGCCAAGCTGTTCTGTTTGCACTTGAAAAATTTCTCTCCCGCCTGACTCCTCAAGGTAATTGCCTAGTAAGTCAGGATTGTGTGTTGTGTATTCCTCTTTGCACAGACAGTATCTAGAGCTTGCTGCAGGCTTAGGTGCGGCTCCCGCAAACAAGGACTGAAGATAACTGTAGCCACATCCTGGAGTAGGGTGGCAGGCTCTATGAAGGATAAAAGAGTCGCCTCTGCTCTGGAGCCAGGCACCTGCAAGTTTGGTTCGGGGTAGTTTACCCAAGCGAATGTTTGATGGAAGGTTATGCCCAGGGGCTACCAATTCACAGCGCTCAAAAGGAAATTCCATTCTTAGCGGTGATGTCATGAGTGATGCTCCTCTCTTCAAGCTTTCACTTGATCTATCGGGGCATGACTGCCCCATCTTTAGTTGCTTAGACGGTTGTCTAGGCCTGTTCCGTTGGTACTTCTTTGGCACCTTGCCGATGGGCGGCAGGTTGCACTCTTCTTAAACTCTTTCGAGTTTGAACAGTTGAT
>JBIIXN010000065.1:0-2639 GCA_044347325.1 Rhodoluna sp.
AGGGAAACATCAGCTAAGTTCTACTTCAAGGCGATTAAGTGGCTAGGCATTTTTGTATCTGTTGCCGCATCGATGTACATCAGTCCAGCGCTGTTTATGTTTATAGGGCCTTTGATTTATCTGATTCTTGTCCTGTTTATCTACGTTGCTATTCCTGGCGCTCTAGTGCTCTTTGCATGGGCTTCAATAACAACAGCAAAAGGCATTAGAGCAGCTAAAAAGATTGGTTTGGCATCGGAGCAACATAAGCGCTGGGCAAACATCTCTACAGCATTTCTAACCATGACTCTATTTATAGGAATAGCTGTTGGCACAATAATGTACATCGGACTATCTAAAATGCCTTATGGATTTCCTGTCCTTGGCTATGCCTTGATTATCGGACTATTCATGATCCCAAATCAAGCAATCTCTATAGCTTTCTATGCCAAGTTGAAAACTAAGGAAGATTTAGTTTAATGACCGACAAATCACACAGTAAATTCACTTCACTTAGCAGGACCAAAAACATACATTTGGGAATTATTGTTCTCACGTTCATTCTCTATATGTACCTGCCTGTATTTCCATTCCTTGGACCTAGGAATGCACTCTCTCCTGAGGGTGGGATGGTGGCGCTAGGTATTGGGGTTGCTTGGAATTTGTATGGTCTTACGGTGTTTGTTTGGTTATCAGTTAGAACCGTTCAAGTGCTAATGAAGTCACGAAAGAACAATCCAAGCCGGTTCCACGTCGCATTCACAATTGTATTTTTTGCATTAACCCAAATACTTGCAGTGGAAATAATCTCTTCAGTGATTATGGGTCAAGGACTAGGTGCAATACAACTTGTTGTAGCCCTTATCATTACCCAATCGCTATCCCTTGTCTTTGTGCCAGAGCTAGGGAATCACTGCGAGCCTAAGCTGCAGGCACAAGGTTAGCTAACGAGTTAGAAACTCTGAAACATCCTTGATGACTCTGCTATCAACGCTGTGACCTAGGCCACCGTATACCTTCTCAGTTACATTCGTATTGTCTTCAAGCCAGGTTTGGATATCTTGCACCATCGCAGGAGCGATTCTGTTGTCTGCATCACCATGGCAATAGAGAACCTTAGGGTTTAGAGCCTTTAGATCTTTATCTGCTTCTTGTTCTTCCTTCAAAATAAAACCTGCCATCAGCACAGTCTTCTGAATACGCTGAGGTCTAGTTCTAAGTAACTGGGTTGCCATTAGAGCTCCTTGTGAGAAACCTATTGGAATCAGGGGAGTGTTTGCTGGCAGCGTTTGATCAATCCAATCCCAGAGCTTAACTGTTGCTCTTTCGATGTCTTGTTTCGGGGTGTAACTATCTTTACTGATTAGATACCATTCAAAGCCTACGTTACCTGAACTAAGTGGTGCTCTTGGAGATACCCAAGAGATCTTAGGAAGGTGTGAAATTAGGTCTGGCAAATCTGCTTCATCTGCTCCATACCCGTGAAGGAATACAACTAATGGTTCAGCAGCTGCTTTAGCTTCAAGATTGTGTGAGAGGAACGAGGTAATGGCTTTACTCATAGGTTCAAGCCTAGGCCTTGAACTATCGGCTTTAGTGAGAAACTAAAGGTGTAGACAGAACGACTTTCATACAAGTAGAGAGCCGAGCCTTGAAAGCTAGAAGACCTAAAGTAATTGCGATAGTTATGGCAACTCACTTTCCGCAGGCTCTGGCTATGGTGATGCTAACGGTATTACTTGGTTATGCATTTGGTGTTAAAGACTCTGCACTGTTGTATTTGTTTTTGGCAGCTGCCAGTGGACAGGCATTCACGGGTTGGTCGAATGACTACATAGATGCAGATCTAGATAAGTCCTTGGGGAGAGAAACTAAACCTACAGTTAGAGATCAACTTCAAAAGAGTGATCTTGTAATCCCAATGATTGCAAGCCTGGTTGTCGTAATTCCAACATCTTTTCTAGCTGGAGGTTTTATAGGTGGACTTGCTCACCTTTTGGCAGTGGCCAGTGCCTTTGCATACAACAGGTATCTGTGCAGAACAAGCTTTTCCTGGTTGCCGTATGCGACATCTTTTAGCGCTCTCGCACTCTTTATCGCACAGACCGCATCGAGAGATTTTTACCCAACTACCGGGTTGTTTGTGATCTGCGCTTTGATAGGTGTAGTCATTCACCTACTAAATGCTTTGCCAGACATTGAAATTGACCGCAAGGCAGGACTCGGGGGAGTTGCAGTTTCCCTGGGTAAGAAGAAATCCTTAGCGCTGGTTGGCTTCATAGTCATTGTGGTGCTTGCCATTGCCAGCTTTGAGCTGAATCAGGTTTCGTTCTTCGAAGAATAAACCTCAAGGATTAGCCTCCAAAAGGTATGCTCTTGGTTATGACTAATTTAGAACGCCCTGAAATTGAACCAATGATGGAGCCAGCTCCATCTGTATTGACTACTAAAGACATGGTTATTGGTGGTGGAGCAGAAGCTCCTGCCAACTCAGTAGTGAATGTTCACTACCTAGGTGTTGACTACGAGACTGGTGAGGAGTTTGATTCTTCATGGGGCCGCGGCGAGTCAATTGAATTCCCTCTCAACCGTCTAATCAAGGGTTGGCAAGAAGGTATTCCAGGTATGAAGGTAGGCGGCAGAAGAATGCTGATCTGCCC
>JBIIXN010000066.1:0-2636 GCA_044347325.1 Rhodoluna sp.
TCAAGTGCATCGGTTAGAGCAAGTAGAGCACCAACAACATCATTGGCTGGGATAACTCTTACTGGGATTTGGTTCATAAATTTAGAAGTGCCAAGGGAACGGTGACCAGTCCGGTGCTCTTTTTTCTAAGAAGCTGTCCTTACCTTCAATAGCTTCATCAGTTCCATAAGCCATGCGTGTAGCTTCACCAGCAAATAGCTGCTGCCCAACTAGTCCGTCATCAATCATGTTCATTCCATATTTCAACAAACGAATTGACTGCGGGGACTTACCTAGAATCTCTTTAGCCCACTCAACACCTTTAACTTCTAGTTCAGCATGAGGAACTACTAGGTTCACAACACCCATCTCATAGGCACGTTGGGCTGAATACTCTTGGCCTAAGAAGAAGATCTCTCTGGCAAACTTCTGGCCAACCTGACGAGCAAGATAAGCAGAACCATAACCTGCATCAAATGAACCAACATCAGCATCAGTCTGCTTGAATCTTGCATGCTCACTAGAAGCAATAGAAAGATCAGCAACAACATTTAGAGAATGCCCACCACCAGCAGCCCAACCAGGAACTAGAGCAATAACGACCTTTGGCATAAACCTAATTAGTCTTTGAACTTCAAGAATATGTAAACGACCTGAGCTGTTATCTCCATATTCGTAACCTGCACGACCACGAACCTTCTGGTCCCCACCAGATGAGAATGCCCAACCACCATCTTTAGGTGAAGGACCATTACCAGTTAGTAAAACAACACCAACATCGGTTAGGCCTTGAGCATGAGTTAGAGCTTTAGCTAGCTCATCAACAGTTTGCGGTCTAAATGCATTTCTAACCTCAGGCCTATTGAAGGCAACACGAACAACCCCTAGAGAGACATGCTTGTGATAGGTAATGTCAGTCAGATCCTCAAAACCAGCTACCTCAGACCAGATGCTTGGCTCAAAGAGTTCAGATACGTGTTTGGACATACTCCTAGACTAACAATGTGGAGATAACCAACGAAATGCGCCAGCAGATACTTGAGACTGCAAGAGTCCTAAGTATCCCTATGCGTATCAAGTTTCGTGGGCTAACAACCAGAGAAGTTCTCCTATTTGAAGGCCCTAAAGGCTGGGCAGAATGGTCTCCATTCACCGAGTACGAAGACGAAGAAGCCAGCATCTGGCTCAAAGCAGCCGTTGAGTTTGCCTTCGGTGACATCCCTGAGCCAACAGTAAAGACCATCAAAGTCAATGCCACCTTGGCAGCAGTCAAAGACGTAAGAGCAGCTCTGGAACCATTCGGCAACTTCGAAGTAGTAAAGATCAAAGTTGCCGAAGCAGGACAGACTGTTCAAGACGATCTTGACCGCATTCACGAAGTAAGAAAGCACTACCCAGAAGCACGAATAAGACTTGACGCTAACGGTGGCTATGACATCGAAACAGCTCTCACACTAGCCAAGGCTATGTATGAAGAGGGTGTTCCTCTTGAATACCTAGAACAACCAGTAAAAACCATTGCCGAACTTGCAGAACTAAGACTCAAACTCAAACTATTCAACATCAAAGTAGCTGCTGATGAGTCAGTAAGAAAAGTGAGCGATCCCCTAGCAGTTGCCCAAGCTCACGCAGCAGATCTACTAGTACTAAAAGCAGCACCACTGGGTGGAATGAACAATGCTCTCAGAATTGCTAAAGAAGCAGGACTACCTGTAGTTGTATCAAGTGCATTGGAGACTTCTGTAGGAATAAGCATGGGGGTTTACCTAGCTGCATTACTGGATAGTGATTATGCAAGCGGACTAGCCACAGCCGCACTACTAACTGAAGACGTTACCGAAACTCCCCTAATTCCAATAAACGGCGAAATATCAGTAACGAGAATCACCCCAAACAAAAACGCCCTAACCAAACTCCAAGCACCAGCAGATAGAACTACTTGGTGGATGGAACGGCTAGGGCGTTGTTTGAAAACGTCTTAGGGTTTGGATTTATTCAGCTCAGATATTCCTGCAGTGACTGACCAAATAAATCCTGCCAAGATAACCAGAGCACCAAAAATGGGCGTTTCAGGGGCAAGGTTAATCAACAACAGACCAAGAACTGAAGTCGTGATTGTTATGAACAGGTAAACAGCCAGCGACCTCACAGCATAGGTTGTTCTAGTCTGCGCCTCTACAAGATCTCCAAAAGAATATTCCTTAGTGCTCTTGCTTGCGGTCTCTTGTATTTGAGTCCCTGCATCATCAGATTGCACAATCCCTACGTAGTTGAGCCACTTTCTACAGACAGGGCACTTTCCAGACTTAACCTGGTCTGAAGTATATTGCGCTTCACATTTTTTACACTCTAATTTTTGAATCATGCAAAAAGCCTAGTTCCCGACAGGAAACTACTCGGTATTTCTAGATACCCGAATAAACGTGTAATCCCTTGAAGAACAAGTTAACAATGGTGAAGTTGAAGATGATGGCTATGAAGCCGATCAGGCTTAGCCAAGCTGCTCTGGTTCCATCCCAGCCTTTGGTTGTTGTTGCATGCAGGTAAGCGGCATAAATAACCCAGATGATGAAGGTCCAGACTTCCTTGGTGTCCCAACCCCAGAATCTGTGCCAGGCCTTATCAGCCCAGATAGCTCCAGCAATAAGGGTGAATGA
>JBIIXN010000036.1:0-10282 GCA_044347325.1 Rhodoluna sp.
TACTCTTAATCACAAGTGGATTCGGAGTTGTCTTCCGATTCGACCCTCGTCAAGAGGTTCAAATAAAGCTCTCGGTTCCTGCCGAGGGCTTTATTTCATCTCTGGCTAAACTAACCATGCGTTTAGTGAGCCGTTGAAGTTTCGCAGAATGCATTGGGTCATGTAAAAGTTATGAACAGCTCTGGCCAGATAAAACTATTTGGATACCAGTTGGTCAATAGTTTCTGAACTGAGAACGTACTCAATTGCCATCACGCTTGCTCCGATGATGCCAACTTCTTTGCCAGCTTTACTTTGCACAATAGAAAGACCTTCACTGGCCAGTGGCATCGATCTGCTATAGACGGCCTCTCTAACTCCAGCAATCAAATGTTCTCCAGCTGAAGCCATAGAGCCACCAATTACGATTATTGATGGGTTCATCAAAGACACACATGTGCTCAGTACTTCGCCTATATCTCTACCGGCTTGTCTAACTGCTTGGATAGCTTCGACCTTTGAACGTTTAGTTGCATCAACTAAGTCAGACATGTTTCGGATAGGAAGTCCTGCGTCATTGACATTTTTAATTACGGCTGGCGCTCCCGCAACGGCTTCAAGACAACCGTAGTTACCACAGCGACAAGCGATTTCAGCACCTCGAGAAACTCGCACATGTCCAATGTCTCCAGCAGTACCTTGCGAACCTCTTTGCAGGTGTCCGTCGGAAATAATTCCTGAACCAATACCTGTTGCAGATTTTAGGAAAATTAGATGATCAACATCTGGATAGGTTAGGTGACGCTCGCCAAGAGCCATTACGTTGACGTCGTTATCGACTAAAACTTTTGCTTTCAAATCTTGATTGACTCGGGCAGGGATATCGAATGCATCCCAGCCAGGCATGATCGGTGGGTTAGCTGGCTTGCCTGATTCGTGCTCAACAGGCCCTGGCACACCGATACCAATTGCTAATAGACGATCTTCTTCTAAGTTCAACCCTGTTAGGAGATGCTTTAGTTCTTCGATCATCCAGCGCAAGCAAACTTCAGGACCGTCAGATATCTGACGCTTGGTGTCAATGGAAACAAGAATCTTGCCGCTTAGGTCAGCTAGAGAAGCCACGGCGTGGGTGGCACCAAAGTCAACGCCGGCAACCACAAATGCTTCTTCATTTAGTAGCAGTCGTGCTGATGGGCGACCCCCAGTAGAGGTAGCGCTAGTAGCTGGAGCAATTAAACCCAATTCGATGAGAGGGTCCAAACGCAAGGAGATAGTGGATCGAGCCAACCCCGTAAGTTCAGCCATTTCAGCCTTGGTATGGGGCTCCCCGTCCCTGAACATCTGCAGGAGTCGACCGGAACTAAACCCGAAATTCAACATATTTATATCAGCCACTTCTAAAGCATAGACAATTACTTGACTCGCCTTTCGAGAAAAGATTATCACAAGTTTATAACAAGGTGTCGATTATCGACAAAAGTCCAACGAAAAGTAGCATTATGTACTTAGGAAGTTTAGATTCAACGAAAGGCACAGCAGTGAAGTTTGGTTACTCAACAATTACTTGGGGTGGAGTCGTCGGCCACCCAGGAGGCGTTACTAGCATCAAAGACCTGTTCTACATGACACACGGTGACACCAAGGCAGCTATTAGAGACATCGCCGCTGCCGGTTACCAAGGAACCGAAGTCTTTGATGGCAACCTAGCAGAATTTGCGGACAACCCAGAGGAGCTTCTTTCAGTATTGGCAGAAACAGGTGTCCAGTTGGTGTCTGTATATACAGGTGCAAACTTCATCTACGACGAGATTCTTGACGATGAGCTTTACAAGATCGAGCAGGCAGCATTGCTTGCAAAGAAGTTCGGAGCAAGTCGACTAGTTGTTGGCGGTGGGGCAAAGCGACCAAACGGTCCTCAATCAGATGATTTCAAGAAGGTTGGTCGAGGGCTAGATATGGCAGCAGATATTGCTAGAACCCATGGCCTAGAAAGTTCTTTCCATCCTCACCTAGGAACCATTTCAGAAACTCTCGAAGGTTTCCACAAAATCATGGACAGCTGTTCAATCGGGTTCTGTCCTGACACAGCCCACCTAGTTGCATCAGGAATTGATCCAGTTGCAGCGATTGATAAGTATGGTGATCGACTAAAGCACGTTCACTTCAAAGACTTGTCAACTAAGACAGGTTCCTTCACACCACTTGGTGAAGGTGACATAGATTTCGTTGCAGTTCTAGCTGCGATGAGAAGAGCCAGCTACGACAGTTGGCTACTGGTAGAACTAGATGCCTACGCAGGCGATCCTAAGACTGCCGCAGAAATAAGTAAGAAATATCTAGAGCAGCTCTTTGCCAACTAGAAGTACCATCCATCCATCAAACAGAAATTATCAAGGAGAGCAAAAATGAAGAAACTGATAACAAGCATTGGAGTGAGTGCAGCAATGATTTTCGCGCTCACTGCATGTTCGACCAGCGACAACAATGGGCAAAACGACGGCGTTGACAGCGCTATCGCAGCTCAAGTTGACGCTGCACTTGCAGCACTAGAGGGCCAGGTACTAAGCCTTGGTCCTAACGGAGAAACACCTTCTGGCTTTGACAGCACAGAACTAACCGACGCAGAAGTAGAAGAAATCAAGGCGGGTAACTTTACCGCTGCAATCGTTATGCACTATTCAGGTAACGACTGGTCAACTGCACAAATCGAAGGTCTAAAGGCTGAGTTCGCTCGTCTAGGCGTTGAAATTGTTGCAATTACTGATGCTGACTTCAAGCCAGAGAAGCAAGTTTCTGACATTGAGACCGTTATGGCACTAAACCCAGATATCATCATCTCTATCCCTACCGACCCAGTTGCAACTAAGGCTGCTTTCCAAAAAGCATCTGCAGCAGGCATCAAGTTGGTATTCATGGACAACGTTCCAGCGGACATGGTTGGTGGCGAGGACTATGTATCTGTAGTTTCAGCTGACAACAAGGGTAATGGTGTAGTTTCCGCTCACCTATTTGCACGTGCACTAAACGGCAAGGGCAAAGTTGGGTTGATCTATCACGATGCAGACTTCTTTGTAACCAAACAGCGCTATGAAGGTTTCAAGGACACTCTTGCTGAGTACCCAAACATTGAAATTGTTGAAGAAAAGGGTATTGGCGGACCAGACTTCGCTGGCGATGCTCAAGCAGCAGCAACAGCAATGTTGACTAAGAACGCAGACCTGGATGGTATCTGGGGTGTTTGGGATGTTCCTGCCGAAGGCATCATGGCAGCAGCTCGTGAAGCTGGTCGTACTGACCTAAAGATCGGTACCCAGGACCTAGGAACTAACGTTGCAATCCAGCTAGCCAAGAATGAACTCATTGTTGGCCTTGGAGCTCAGCGTCCATATGACCAGGGTGTTGCAGAAGCTCGTTTGGCTGCAGCAGCTTGTATCGGGAAGACCGGACTACCTAATTTCGTAGCTCTAGGTGCCCTACCTGTATCACACAAAAACGTACTTGAAGCCTGGAAGACCGTCTACAGCGTAGACGCTCCAGAATCAGTTTCAAGCGTTTACAAAAAGTAACAAAAAAGCAGAGGGCTGGGAGTATACCCCCAGCCCTCTGTACCACCCATCCATCTGGGCAATAACTAGTTTAGGCAAGGAAACCAAATGAAAAAAATCAATGTAGGACTTATCGGTGGCGGATTCATGGGCAAGGCCCACTCACTGGCTTATGCAGCTGTACCTATGTTCTTCTGGCCAACCGAACTTGTACCGGTCAAGCACACAGTTGCGGAGTTCAATGACAAGATGGCTCAAGATGCAGCAGCCAGATTCGGTTTTGAGAATTCCACCTCAGACTGGAACACAATAATCAATAACCCAGAGATTGATCTTGTAGATATTGCCACTCCCAACAATTCTCATGCACAAATCGCCATCGCGGCTCTGAACGCCGGTAAGCATGTTATTTGTGAGAAGCCTTTAGCTCGCACAGTTGAAGAAGCTGCCCTAATGTATGAAGCAGCACGAAACTCTGACCGTGTAAACATGGTTGCCTTTAACTACCGCAGAACTCCTGCTGTTGCATTAGCTAAGCGTTACATTGACGAGGGGGCCATTGGCCGAATCATTAACTTCAGAGCTACCTATCTTCAGGACTGGTCAGCCGATCCAAACTCTCCACTATCTTGGAGATTCCAAAAAGACATCGCAGGTTCAGGAGCTATCGGCGACATTCTTACTCACGTACTAGACATGGCTCGTTACCTTGCTGGTGAAGTTACCGAAGTATCAGCTATCACGAACCACATCATCACCGAGCGACCACTGCAGCAATCAGGCGTGGATTCACTTGGAAATTCTAAGGGTGGCTCTGATGCACCTAAAGGAAAAGTTGACGTTGAAGACGAGGTCTTATCACTTCTAAAGTTTGCTAACGGAGCTATCGGTTCTGTTGAAGCAACCCGAAATGCTTGGGGTAGAAACAACTTCATCACGTTAGAAATTCATGGTTCAGAGGGTTCAATTGCTTTTAACTATGAGAACAGGGATCAATTAGAAGTTTGCTTCAAGTCTGACGAAGGAGACCGCAGAGGTTTCAGAACTGTATACACCGGTCCAAACCACCCAAACGGTGAAAGCCTTTGGCCTATTCCAGCTCTTGGTATCGGCTATGGCGAAACAAAGATAATCGAAGCGCATGATCTCTTCAAAGCCATTGCTGGAGAAGAACCTGTTCGCCCGGACTTTGGTGATGGATACCAGGTGGCACTTATTGATGATGCAATTGCACGATCAGCGAAGAGTGGACAGTGGACTAAAGTTCCTCAACTAAACCGTCAGACTGGTCAGGTTTCCTAAATCATGACAGCCACTAATTCACCAGCTATCGAGATGCGGGGTATCGAAAAATCCTTCGGTACTAACCCGGTCTTGAAGAGCGTCGACTTCAGCGTAACTGTTGGCGAAGTCCACGCACTAGCTGGTGAAAATGGTGCTGGTAAATCAACACTGATGAAGATTCTTCAAGGCGTCTATCAAAAAGATGCCGGAGAGATCCTGGTATCAGGACAGTTAGTTGAGATTGAAGATACCTTTGCAGCTCGAAGAGCAGGAATTGGCATGGTGTTCCAAGAGTTCTCACTAATCCCAACTCTCACAGTGGCTCAGAACATATTTCTAACTAATGAACCAACCAGGTTTGGTTTAATCGACGACGCAAAAGCCAAAGCAGTTGCACTTGAGATATTCAAAGAAATGGAAGTTGAAGTTGACCCTTCCAGAACTGTTGAGTCAATGCCAACAGCGCTATGGCAGCTAACCGAGATAGCCAAGGCACTAGCTCAGAACGCCAAAGTTCTAATCATGGATGAACCAACTGCATCACTTGCTAAGCACGAAGCAGAAGGGCTCTTTGCGCTGATCGAGAGATTAAAAGCAAAAGGCATCGCTATCGTTTACATCTCACACCGCATGGATGAGATTTATCGCATTGCTGATCGCATTACTGTTTTACGCGATGGCTCAAGAGTGCTTACCGAGTCCCTTAGTAAGGTATCCCCTGAACAAATAGTTGAAGCAATTGTTGGTCGTAAAGCAGCAGCTCACCTAGTTCACAAGAGCCGAGCAGCCAAGATCTCAAGCGAAGTTGTCCTAGATGTTAAGAATCTTTCTTCAGGACCTAAACTGCAGAACGTTTCCTTACAGGTGCGTCGTGGAGAAATTCTAGGACTCGCAGGCCTTATGGGTTCAGGCAGAACTGAGCTAGTGAACACTCTCTTCGGAATCCTGAAACCTACTTCAGGAACTATTTCCATCAACGGCAAGCAAATAGAGATCTCTTCACCAAAACGAGCCATTGATAACCGCATTGCCCTTATCCCTGAAGACCGCAGAGCTCAGGGTCTGGTGCTAGATCACCCAGTCACAGAGAACCTAACCCTTCCACTTCTGGATGGCCTCAAGAGCAGGGGTTTGCTGTCAAAGAAGAAGATTTCTCTAAAGAGCAAGGAGATTATTGACCAGTTTGATATCAAGCTGGCCTATCCAGGTATCCGAGTTGGTTCCCTTTCAGGGGGTAACCAGCAGAAGGTCGTTATCGGTAAATGGTTGGGCACAGATCCAGAGATCCTATTGATGGATGAGCCAACCGCTGGCGTTGACATCGGTACCAAGAGTGAGATTTTGGATTTGGTCAGAAAAATTGCTGACAGCGGCAAATCTGTAATTCTAATCTCCTCTGAATTACCGGAGCTGCTATCTGTTTCAGATCGCATCCTAGTTCTGAAAGATGGACACGTTTCAAAAAGCCTCAATCGCGAGGAAATCCCAAGCGAAGAATTTTTACAACTAGCAATTCAAGGAGCAGTATGAGTACCAAGACCACAACTAGTCAAGCGTTGAATCTTTTCAAGAGATTCCAGTGGCAACAAAACATTATCTATATTGGTTTTGTCGCTGTCTTCATTCTCTTCGCAGTGTTGCTAGGGGACTCAGGATTCACTAGCCCGAACAACCTTTTGAACATCTTTAGGCAAACAGCAACTATCTCAATCATGGCTGTAGCGATGACCTATGTGATTGCAGCAGCAGAGATCGATCTGAGCATCGGTTCGGTTGCCGGTCTTGCAGCTGTTGTTTCTGCGATGACAATAGATAGCTTTGGTCTTATCCCAGGAATAGCAGCTGGTCTTGCAGTGGGGGCTATCGCGGGTGCCATTAGCGGTGGTCTCGTGGCTTGGTTGAAAGTACCGTCATTCCTAGTAACCCTTGGAATGCTTGGACTCGTCGTTGGAGTTGCTCGCTGGATTACGGAATCAGCTCCAATTCCAATTGCTGACCAAACATTTATTGCAATCTTTGGTGGAGCTGATATAGGACCTATTCCTGTCTTACTCATCTGGGTTGCTGTGGCAGTGACGATTGGTGCAATCGTCATGAACAAAACAAAGTTTGGTCGTCACGTTCGAGCCACCGGTGGCAACTTAGTAGCTGCTGGATACACAGGAGTGAAAACAGCAAGAGTCAAGTTCATGGTGCTTCTCCTCTCCGGTGTGGTTGCCTCCCTTGCTGGAATGCTTTATGCAGGCCGTTTGCAATCTGGAAGATTCCAGTGGGGAACTGGCGATGAGCTATCAGTTATCGCAGCGGTAATTCTTGGTGGTACTAGTTTGTTTGGTGGACGAGGTCAAGTAGTTGGTTCACTCTTTGGAGCATTGTTCATTGGCCTTATCAACAATGGTCTTATCCTGGCCGGTCTTGACGTTAGCCAACAGCAGGTAGTTCGAGGAGCAATCATCATTCTTGCTGTCGCATTGTCGAGAAAGAAGTAAGACTATGAAAGCCAAACTTAAAGCTGGAATAATTGGAGCTGGCTTCATCGCCAACGTCCATGCCAGAGCAATTAGAAACTCAGGACACGAACTTTATGCAATTGCTAGTTCAACGCCAGAGTCAGCGAAAGTGATTGCTGAAAAGTTCAACATCACTAAATTGTTTGACTCCTGGCAGGACCTTGTTAGATCCAGTGAGATCGATGTAATTCACATCTGCACACCTAATGAACTACACGCAGAGATAGCAATAGCTGCTGCCAAAGCAAACAAGCAAATTGTCTGTGAGAAACCTATCTCCGTTAATACTGCGGATGCTAGTGCTATTGAAGAAGCAGTTCTGAATAATGGTGTCGGCTTTGCAGTTCCATTCGCTTATCGCTTTTACCCAATCGTTCGAGAGATGCGAGCAAAACTTCTGAATGGCGAAGCAGGACCAGTTCACCTTATGCACGGTAACTATTTGCAAGATTGGTTAGCAGAACCAACATCAGATAACTGGAGAGTAAACGCTGTAACAGGAGGTAAGTCAAGAGCTTTCGCCGATGTTGGCACACACTGGTGTGATCTCATGGAGTTTGTAACGGGAGATCGAATTTCCCGACTGATTGCTAACACCAGCAAGGCTTATCAAGAGCGTAATGGGATCAAAGTTCTTACTGAAGACATAGCAAACATCATCTTTGAAACAGCTGGTGGAGCATCTGGCACATTGACTGTTAGCCAAGTGTCCCTCGGTCGCAAAAACCAGCTACTACTTGAAGTAGACGGATCTATGGCCTCATACACTTTCAACCAAGAGACCCCGGATACTCTACTAATTGGTGGCAGAGCGTCAAATCAGATCATTACGCGCGGCAACGACACCCTAACTTCGGCTGATGGAAAGAGACTTTCCCACTTACCATCAGGTCATCCGCAGGGCTATCAGGATGCATTCAATGATTTCATCGCTGATGCATATCAAGGCTTTCAAGGCAACTTGGTTGAAGGCGTGCCAGGACTTCAGGATGGCCTTCGCTCTGCTGCTCTGATCGAAGCAGTGCTGTTATCAGCTGAGAGCCAGAGTTGGGTGAGCGTGCCAGAAGCTCAAAGCGCAAGCCAGACTAAAATGTTGGCAAGCTAACAAAAGGATAGGCAAATGACTCGTCCAGTAACACTTTTCACAGGTCAATGGGCAGATCTAACTCTTGAAGAAGTTGCGAAACTTGCAAGCGGATGGGGCTATGACGGTTTAGAGATTGCGTGTAGCGGTGAACACTTAGATGTTTATCGGGCTGCTGAAGACGAAAACTATGTTCAAGAGCGTTTAGCGATTCTGGATAAATACAATCTCAAGCTTTATGCAATCTCGAATCATCTCAAGGGCCAGGCAGTTTGCGATAACCCAATCGACTTCAGACACAAAGATATTGTTGGTTCTAAAGTATGGGGAGATGGGGATCCCGAAGGCGTTCGTCAACGTGCAGCCCAAGAAATGAAAGTGACTGCTATTGCTGCTCGCAAACTAGGTGTTGATACGGTTGTTGGATTTACTGGATCCTCTATCTGGCAGTATGTTGCAATGTTTCCCCCGGTATCCAAGGAAGTGATCGAAGCCGGCTATCAAGACTTTGCTGATCGCTGGAACCCAATCATGGATGTCTATGACTCTGAAGGAGTTAGGTTCGCTCTAGAAGTTCATCCTTCAGAGATTGCCTACGACTACTACACAACTGTCAAAACTCTTAGCACGATTGATAACCGCAAGGCTTTCGGTTTGAACTGGGATCCAAGCCACATGCATTGGCAGGACATCGATCCGGTTAACTTTATTCTTGATTTTGCAGATCGTATTTACCATGTTGACTGCAAAGATACCTTTGTTAGAAAACAAGACGGCAGAGTCGGCAGACTTGGTTCACACCTTGGTTGGGACGACCCTAAAAGAGGGTGGACATTTGTTTCAACCGGTCGTGGACAGATTGACTGGGAGTCATCCTTTAGAGCTCTAAACACTATTGGCTATAAAGGACCTATCTCTGTTGAATGGGAAGACGCTGGAATGGATCGTCTGCATGGAGCGCAAGAAGCACTTGGATTTGTTAGATCATTACTTTGGAAGACACCGGAGAACTCCTTCGATTCAGTCTTCAAACAAGATAAGTAATTACAGATGACCGATACATGCACCGTAGTTGCAATCTTTACCCCTAAACCAGAGTTTCATTTAGAGATACGTGATCTCTTATATAGGATAACTCCGCTGGTTCACGAAGAGCCAGGTTGTGAGTTTTACACAATGAATGAAGATGTTGACGGCAGGCTTATACAAATTGAAGCTTGGAGCACTAAACAGCATTGGCTAGATCACATCGAAAGGCAAACGGTCATAGACATACTTGCTGGGGTCGAGGGCAAGCTGACCAAAGACATCGAAGTTTATGAGATGTATAACATCCCGACGGGTACAAGCGGTAAAGGAACGATCACTTCTGCATAGTTAACCAACTAAAGACTTTTATGGTCAGTGTTCACTAACCTTGTTCTATGGCTAGAAGAAGGATCAAACATGATGATGGCATTGCAGCAATCAATGCCGTGATTCAAGCCAGCAAAGATTCCACTCCACTAACCGAATCAGATCCTCTTTTCATAACTGCTGTTCGGTATCTTCTTGAAGAACTGGCTGAGGTTGCGCCAGGCAATTCTGTTGAAGTCAGGGTTCCACCACTAGGAGCTACACAGTGCATCGACGGTCCTAGACACACAAGAGGAACTCCGCCGAATGTTGTTGAGTTGCCCCCAAGGGTTTGGTTTGATTTAGCACTTGGCACTTTGAATTGGGACTCAGCAGTTACTGAACACTTGGTTAGTTCTAGCGGAGTCAGGGCATCTCTAGAAGATGTATTGCCGCTAACCTTGAAGCATGTCCAACGATAAAACTGAGACGGTAAAGATCCGTCGAGCACCTAAGTTCATTCCCTTTATGCTCACTGGAGT
>JBIIXN010000037.1:0-9690 GCA_044347325.1 Rhodoluna sp.
ACTGAAGCTAATCTGTCTAACCATTCAAGTTTGTATGTGTAGTGCGGATCATCAAGAGTTCTACCATTGGGAACATATAGAGACCAAAGTCTTACATCACCAAAAGTTGCACCTATTGCTCTTGCTTCTTGAGCCGTTTCAGGCCCAAAACCTGGCATGCCAGGGAAACCTATCTCAACATCTTCTGCAGG
Source organism: Rhodoluna sp. (assembly GCA_044347325.1). Lineage (GTDB taxonomy): Bacteria > Actinomycetota > Actinomycetes > Actinomycetales > Microbacteriaceae > Rhodoluna. The sequence continues at coordinate 192 of JBIIXN010000037.1, forward strand.
CATTTTGCTTGCAAAGGCAACACCATTCCATTGGTTCAGTCCATGCAGAACCACGTGATATCCAGCGTCAGTAAAGGCCTGCATAGGGAACTGTTCAGGCTTGCACTTGATCTCCTGCATAGCAAGAACATCGATATCGGCTCTTTGCATCCAGTCGATTACACGTCCGACACGGGTTCTAATTGAGTTCACGTTATGAGTTGCTATGCGCATTACTTAAACTTAAGACATGACCGATACTTCTGCTCACAAGCACCGCCTAATAGAACTAATCAAAGAACTAGCTGTGGTTCACGGCAGAGTGACTTTATCTAGTGGTATCGAAGCTGATTACTATGTTGATCTAAGAAGAGCAACGCTTCATCATGAGGCAGCACCCCTTATTGGTCAGGTAATGCTTGACATGTTGGATTCCAACGGCGTTACTGACTTTGTCGCCATCGGTGGATTAACCATGGGTGCTGATCCTGTTGCAACTGCAGTTATGCATCAAGCAGCAAATCGAGGCAGAGCTATTGATGCTTTTGTTGTTCGCAAACAAGCTAAGGCTCACGGTATGGGCAGACAGGTTGAAGGACCTGATGTTAGGGGTAAGAAAGTTGTAGTTGTTGAAGATACTTCAACAACAGGAGGATCTCCGCTAACTGCAGCAAAAGCTTTAGAAGAAGCAGGCGCAATTATTGTTGCTGTTGCAACTGTTGTTGATAGAGACACTGGAGCACAAAAAGTAATCGAGGATGCCGGCTATAGATATTTCACAGCCGTCACCCTCGATGACTTAGAACTTCGTTAGCGTTTTCTGGTTAGCTTTCCAAAACCGTTTAGGGTTTTGTATTGAATCCAGTCAATCATGATTGATTTTTTTTCAATAGTTTCATCTAGTGCACCACCATCGAAGTTACCTCCGGTAGCAAGGTTAAGAATTAGATAGAACTCAGCGTTGAATACCCAGTCCTTAGGAGCGATTGTGCTCTTTCTGTGTGCTCCAATAAGTCTTCCGTCAACGTAGAACTTGATTGAGTTTGGTAGCCAGTCAACTCGGTAAACGTGGTAACCAGCACTTAGCGGATCGTTTCCTGCTGAATAGTAAGTACTTAGAGCGCTACCACCTGAGTAACCAGGACCATGCAAGCTCGCTACTGATGTGAATGGATCTGATCCTCTAGTTTCCATGATGTCGATCTCCCCACAGGATGGCCAACCATCACATGATGGACGAGGAACACCAAGCATCCAGAATGCTGGCCACATGCCAACACCATCGGTTGTTTTGATTCGAGCTGAAATACTTCCATATTGGAAGCCAAGCTTTCCTCTAGTCACAACCTTTGCACTTGAGTAAAGACAGTCTTGGTATAGGAAGCAACGGTAGCTCATGTGCTCATCGTTGTTTTCATCAAGCTTGAGGGCATTAATTACTAACTGGCCCTTACCGTTAGTTGAGATGTTGTCTCTCTTGTTGGTGTAATACTGCTTCTCGTTGTTTCCCCAGCCGTAACCCCAACCAAGGTCGTAGGTCCAGAACCTCTGATCAACAGGGGTTCTAGCTTTTTCACCAAAGTATTGAGCCCAAAGAATCTTCTCTTTAGAAGGAGCAGTTGCTCTAGGAGCACTAGCCTGGGCACTTACCGATCCAATGGTTAGGATGGAAACTGCAATAAGTGCAGCGACAAATCTGGTGCGGGTGGTTTTCTTCACGGGTTACCTCTTCTGCTCCTATGAAAGATGTCTTGGCTGGGAAAGTGCACCAAGAATGATTACTTTTTGGTAACAGTTGGCCTGATAACGCCTTCTCAGATTGCCGAGAAACCGCTTTCACGCTTAACTTGTATTACTGTGAAACCGCTTTCGCAGTTTACTACAAACCTTATTATCGAGGACGTAGGCCTCCCCAAATAACTGTCGCACAACTGTTAGATGGGGAGGCAACACCTCAAAGGAGAATGCAATGTCTAAGAAGTTTGTTTCGATCAAGGCCACAGCCCTTTTGGCTAGCGCCACCCTAGCAATGGGTGTTTTAGGTTTTATTTCCCCTGCAGCTGCTGTAGTTGACTGCACAAAGGCGACAGTCTCAGGCAACGGCTGCACAGTTTTGACTGTCAACACCTTCGGTGACGTCATTCAGCCAGCACTGGTTGCGGACTACAGAAAGCTTCGTCCAGACATCAAACTAAGCATCAAGAAGTCAGACCTTGATGCCCTAAACGGTACAGGTCTATTCACCCAGTGTGCTGCTGGTGGAGCCGGTAACCCTGACATTGCAGCGGTCGAGATTTCATACTCAGGTTTCTGGCGTTCATACCCACAGTGTTTCGTGGATCTACGCACCTTGAGAAACACAGCCAACAAGAGTGCTAACGACCTAAAGAAGGACTACCTTGCTTGGCGCTGGGAGCACGGTGTTGGTTACAACGACTCTGTAATTGGTATCCCAACTGACGTTGGAGGCCTAGAGGTTGCTTACCGTTGGGACCTTTTCAAGAAGGCCGGACTTCCATACAAGAGAGATGAAGTGGGCAAGGCTTGGAACACCTGGCCTAAGTTCATCGAATTTGGTAAAAAGTATGTTGCCAAGCTAACTCCAGCTCAAAGAAAAGCAAACGTTGGCTTCCTAGACAACGTAGGAACTATCTACCCAGCGGTTATGAACCAGGGTACTGAGAAGTACTACAGAAACAATGGAACTGATCAGGGTCAACTAATTTTCAAGACCAACAAGCAAGTCAAGCTGGCCTTCGACACAACCGTTGCAGCAAGCAACGCGAAGATCGGAACACGTATCGGTCAGTTCTCCTCTGACTGGAACGTTGGTATGACCAAAGGAACATTCGCAGCAATGCTTGCACCAGCTTGGATGACAAGCTACATCAAGGGACAAGCTCCAACTACCAAGGGTAAGTGGGACATTGCAAGCGTTCCTGGTGGCGGTGGAAACATGGGTGGAAGCCAGCTAACTATCCCTAAGGGGTCAAAGAACCAGCAAGAGGCATGGAACTTCATCTCTTGGTACCTAGCACCTGCTCAGCAGTTGAAGGTATTCCAAATGTATGGTCTATTCCCTTCAACCCCTTCGCTATACACAAACAAGGCGATCACTGTTGATAAGGACCCATTCTTCAACAACGCTCCTGTTGGACAGATTTACTCAACAGGTGTAAAGAAGCTAAAGCCAATCTTCGAAGGTAAGCTTCAGCGCTGCATCGATATGGCAATGGGATCTGCGATTTCACTAATTGCTAACGGTAAAGAGAAAGTTGCATCCAAAGCGTTCGCAACCGGTATCGCCGCAGCTGGCAAGTGTAAATAAAACTAAAGAAAGACAAGAATGTCACAGACAACTGTGGGTAAAGCTCGTGCGAGCAAACCACCTTCACCGTGGAAGCCCGCCAAGCAACCTAGAAAAGCGAACAACCCTAACGCTGTTCCTTCTCTAAACGGTCGCTGGGGCTATATGTTCACAGCCCCGTTCTTTGTGATGTTCTTAATCTTTGGTTTAGCACCAATTGTTTATTCCGTCTACATCGCGTTCTTTAATTGGGACGCTTTGGGGACCCAGGAATTTATTGGTCTAGCAAACTTCAGTGAGTTGTTTGTTGACACTAGATTCTGGAATGCGTTAATTAACACTCTGGATATTTGGCTACTCTCTACTATCCCGATGTTGATCATGGCAATTGGTCTAGCTGCTGTTTTACACAGTCCACACCTAAGAGGTTCAACATTCTTTAGAACAATTCTTCTTGTTCCAAACATCACCTCTGTTCTTGCAATCGCGATTGTGTTTGGTCAGCTGTTTGGTAGAGATTTCGGAATGGTGAACATCGTCATTGGTGCTCTTGGTTTTGAGCACATTGACTTTGTTCAGGGAACTACCTCAAGCCACGTTGCAATTGCTTCGATGATTGTTTGGCGTTGGACTGGGTATAACGCACTGATCTTCCTAGCGGCCATGCTTGCAATTCCTAACGAGCTTTACGAATCAGCATCGCTTGATGGAGCAGGCAAGTTCAAGCAGTTCATCTATGTGACCCTACCTAGCCTTCGTAACACCATCACCTTCGTCCTTATTGTTGGAACCATTGGTGGTCTTCAGGTCTTCGCTGAGCCATTGATTCTTGGTGGATCATTCAACGGTGGTGACTCAGGTCAGTTCTCAACTTTGACACTGTTCCTCTTCGAGCAAGCATTCGTTGCTTATAAGTGGGGCTATGCAGCTTCAATTGGAATCATGATCACTGTGATTGTTGCAATTGTTTCGGTAATCAACTTCTTCATCACACGCAAGATTGCAGGTGATGGCAAATGAGTTCAGCAGAAGTTTTAGAACAAACTAGACCAAAGCCAAAGCGCAGAAGAAAGCCAAAGTGGCAGCGCATGGGTATCACCGGATACCTAGCACTTGGTATTGTGACTTTCCTATCGCTCTTCCCGTTCTACTGGATGTTCATCGTTGCATCCAACGGAACTGATGAGATCAGCAAGATTCCACCGACGCTAGTACCCGGTCCTCGCTTCTTCACTGTTGTGTCTAACGTTTATGAAGCACTACCTCAGTTCAACCAAGCACTTCTAAACACTGTCTACGTTGGAACTGTTGTTGCTTTAGCTCAGGTGTTCTTCTCAGCGATCGCAGGTTTTGCTTTTGCGAAGTTGAACTTCCGTGGACAGAAGTTCATGGTGCTGTTTGTTATCTTGACCATGATGCTTCCAAGCCAGCTTGGAATTATTCCTTTGTTCATGCTTATGGGAAACCTAGGTTTGATTGACACTCTCGGTGCTTTGATTATTCCTGCTCTAGTAACGGCCTTTGGTGTGTTCTGGATGAGGCAGGTTATTGATGCTCAGGTTCCTAACGAATTGTTGGAAGCTGCAAGCATTGATGGTGCCGGTGTATTCCGTGCGTACTGGAGCATTGTTGTTCCGATCATTTCTCAGAGCGCATTCGTACTCGGCTTGTTCTCATTCCTTGCAACTTGGAACGATTTCCTCTGGCCACTTCTTGTGTTGAATACTCCAGAGAATTTCACAGCTCAAGTTGCGGTGAATCAGTTGAAGAGTAGCTATGCAATTGACTATGCGTTGAACATGGGTGGTGCGTTCCTATCGACTGCACCGCTTCTAATCTTGTTCATCTTTGTTGGTAGACGCCTTGTCCGTGGTGTCATGGACGGTGCGGTGAAGGGTTAATCATGAGTTTTCCAGAAGACTTTAACTGGGGCACAGCAACAGCCTCATATCAAATCGAAGGTGCATTTAACGACGGTGGTCGTTCAGCTAGCATCTGGGACACTTTCTCAAAGACTCCAGGAAAAGTAGTTAACGGTGACACAGGTGATGTTGCCTGCGATCACTACCACCGCTATCCAGAAGATATCAAGATCATGAAAGATCTTGGCATTCAGTCATATCGCTTCAGCCTTGCTTGGCCAAGAATTATTCCTAATGGAACAGGTGCAACTAACAAGCACGGTATTGATTTCTATGACCGTCTAATTGATGGATTACTAGAAGCTGGTATTCAACCAACTGCAACTTTGTATCACTGGGACCTGCCTCAGGTTCTTCAGGACAAGGGTGGCTGGGCTAACAGAGACATCGTTTCTGAGTTCGCTGACTATGCAACTGTTGCTGCGGAAGCTTTTGGTGATCGCGTTGCTAACTGGATCACAATCAACGAGCCATGGTGTGTTACCTGGTTAGGTCACTTCGTGGGTGTTCACGCTCCAGGAATCAAAGATCTAGAAACTGCTGTTGCAGCTGCTCACCACACTGCTCTTGCTCACGCAGAAGCTACTCGAGCACTTCGAGCAGTTAGACCTGAGATTCGTAGCGGTATTACTTTGAACATGACTAACTACCGCATTGATGATGAGAACAATGCAGAATTACAAGAACTGCGTAACTATTGGGATTCAAACATCAACAAGTGGTGGATGGATGCTCAGCTTCACGGCACATATCCTTCGAACCTCGTTGAACTTTATGGCGATAAGTTGTCTAAGGTTGTCAAGCCAGGAGACATGGAAGCTCTAAAGATTGATAGTGAGTTCCTAGGCATCAACTACTACTCAGACTCTTTCCTAAACACTCCAACAGCGGAGCAGGTTGAAAAGAACGAGGGAACCTTTGCCTTCCCAATCAACTCTGATGGAACCTCTCCTGGTCCTCACACCGACATGGGTTGGCCTATCACCCCAAGCGGTCTTACCGATCTTCTAGTTCGTATCCACAAGGACTGGCCTGAGATTCAAGACATCGCAATCACCGAGAACGGTGTTGCCTATGGCGATGAGCCAGATGAAAAGGGCGAAGTCAACGACGACCGTCGCGTCGATTACCTTGTGAACCACCTAGTTGCCGTAAGCGAAGCCATTGACCAGGGTGTTCCTGTAAAGAGCTACTACTACTGGTCACTACTGGACAACTTTGAGTGGGCTGAGGGCTACGCGAAACGATTTGGTATCGTTTTTGTCAATTTTGAAACATTACAGCGAATCGTGAAACTTTCTGGAACCGTTTACAGTAAGGTTATTGCGACAAACGGAAAGTCACTAGAAGTCCTCACTAAAAAGTAGAGGCAGAGTAAGGGAGGTTAGGTAGGTATGACACCGCCTCCACGCCCCACTTATACAGTCATTGCCCAGGCTGCTGGCGTGTCTGAAGCAACCGTCTCCCGCGTACTAAATGGCGATGAGAGCGTTCACCCGGACAGAGCAAAAAGAGTACATGAAGCCGTTGACAAGCTTGGCTATCGCAAGAACAGAGTTGCTTCAGCCCTAGCCTCTGGCCGATCAGGCCTTATCGCAGTTGTTATTGACGACGACCTATCCGTATTCAGCGACCCATTCTGGGGAACAGTTACCTCAGGAGTAAGCCGCATTCTCTCCGAGAATGGGCTCCACACTGTACTTATGGTTTCTCCAGTTGGCTTAGTAGATGGTGGAGTTGCCCATTACTTGAAGTCAGGTGAAGTGGACGGCGCTATCTTCTTCGTCCTTCACAGCGATGCTCTCGTGAATAACCTAAAGAAGTCGGGACTTCCAATGGTTATTGCCGGTACCCCGCACTCAAGCCTTGATATACCTTTCGTTGATACCGATAACTTTGGTGGCGCATATGCCGGAACCAAGCACCTGATCAATCAGGGATGTGAAAAGATCGCCATCATCACAGGCGACATTGGAACTACCGCCGCCAAGCAACGACTCGATGGCTACCTCCAAGCCTTCAGAGAAACCGGAAAAGTACCAGCTAAGGGTCTGATCTGTGAGGGAGATTACTCTCTAGCAAGTGGCATGGATCACACCAGAAAACTTTTAGAGCAGCACCCAGACATCGACGGCATCTTTGCAAGTAACGACCTAATGGCCGCAGGAGCAGTAACAGTGCTTCAAGACATGGGCAAGCTAGTGCCTGAGGATGTCAAAGTAGTTGGCTTTGATGATGCTCTTATCGCTCAAACCACAAGACCTGCGCTAACTACCATTCGCCAAGATGTTGTTGCCCTGGGTGAGGCAGCAGGAACTCTCATGATTGCCCAACTAAACGGCGAAGATGTTCAACCAATCATCACCACCACCGAACTAATCATTCGCGGGTCCGCTTAGATAACAAATTGGTAACTACCCGCGAAACCGCTTTCACGAGGTCTGAGTTAGGGATAGCCTGATTGTAGGAAGTGTGTGCGCACTCCGATTGATACTGGAGTTTCGCTCACTGGCACAAATTCCCCATCCTTCGGAAAAACACACTCCAGACAAAATGAAGGATAAAAAATGAGTCTAAAGACCAACAAACTAATAGCTTTTGCTGCAACGGCAGCACTAACTATCGTTGGCGTGGGAGCTATTTCAGCTCCAGCTAATGCAGCCGCTTGCCCTTACCCAGTTGAGAACCAGGCTGCTAACGACAAGCCTAAGTACAACATTCGTCTGATCAGCCCGAGCCTGACAGACGACAACTCTATTCGTCGCTATGACTTTGAATCACAGTTCACCATGGACTGCGACTGGTTCGGTGTTGGCATGCGCTTCAACCAGGTTTATGTTCCATTCGGTCTAAGAACCAACCTAACTTTCCAGGTAACCACTCCAACTAACGTTCCTGTTGCTAACCAGAAAGTGACCCTAAGAGCCAACAAGGGTTACTCAAACTCAAACGCAAACGTTAAGGTCAACGGCATCACAGCTAGACCTGCTCCTTCAAACGCTTCTGATGGTGCCAACATCCTTGGAACTACAGATGTCAACGGAATTGTGAACTACGTTGTTCAGTCTCCTAATGACTGTGAAGCATACGGCGGTATCTTGCCTGATGCTCCATCAAACATCACTCAGGACACTCCTAACGACAGAAATGCAGATCCAACAACTGACTGCTACAGCCAGTTCCTTCCATCAATCACTGGTGAGAAGACTGACTCTGCAGACTTCCTAGAGTTGCACTACTTCGACCCAGCTGGACTTGACTTCACTGCAAGTGATGCAACCATCAACCTGCTAGCACCAACTCTTAGAGTTGCTGAAACCGAAACCGGTAAAGCAAACGCTATGGAACTTGATGGCAGAATGCTTACCTATGCACCAATTGCTTCAAAGCAAGTTATTGCTTTCCAAGCAATTAAGGGTGATGGAAGCTACGCGAGAAACCAGCCAGTTACCGTTCGCATCAACTTGGCTAACTCTGGTTCAAACGCAAAGACCTCTGCAGGTATCTTCGGTTTGACTGGAACTGCTACCGCTCTTCCAGCGAATGCAACCAAGACCGCTGAAGATCAGCTAGTCCTAACTGGAACAACTGACTCATTCGGAACAGTCGTGTTCTCATTGAACAACACAGACACTGTAGCTGGTGCTAAGCCTGCAACTGCAACCACAGCACCTGCTGCTGGTTCAAAGTTCGCAAGAATCTTCGCCGGTATCACTGGCAAGGTAAACACCGGTACAGAGATTGAGTTCCACTACTACAAGCCAGTTCCACCAACTTCAATTGCTGTTGTTAACAAGGCTCGTAAGATCACTGTGACTCTAAACTACGCAAAGGGCAAGAGATCCGTGGTAACAATCACCGGTTTGAAGCCTGTTGCGGTAACTCCTACAGCAGATAAAAAGGACTACTCATACACAGTCAAGAAGGGAAAGATTACCGTGAAGGTAGTCTCAAACGGAAAGACTCTAACCAAGGTATTCAACGTCAAATAGTTTCTCCTTGAAAGTAAAAAACCGGTCACCTAAAAAGTGACCGGTTTTTTATTTAAGAACTATTTGATTAGATCAGCAATAGAGTTCAAAATCTCATTTGGTCTGAATGGGAATTTGTTGATCTCGGCTTCATCAGCAATACCGGTTAGAACTAACACTGTGTGAAGACCAGCTTCGATACCTGCAACGATGTCAGTGTCCATACGGTCACCAATCATTCCTGTGGTCTCTGAGTGAGCATTGATCTTGTTCATCGCTGATCTAAACATCATTGGGTTTGGTTTACCAACGATGTATGG
>JBIIXN010000038.1:0-9563 GCA_044347325.1 Rhodoluna sp.
GTTATTGCTGATTCTAAAACTGATTTTGCTGTTCTTGAACAGGCAGATATGAGCATCGCGTTAGGGGAAGATCTGGAACTTGATTCGACAGAGGCAGATGTTTTGGTTAGAAGCGATGATCCTGCGCTGGCAGCCCAAGTCATAGCGCTAAGCGCTCGCCTTAGAACAAGAACTAACCTAGGGTTGGGTTTTGGCCTTAGTTACGGTGTTTTGTCCCTGGCTAGCTTTGTTGCGATTGTGTCACCATTGCAAGTTGTTACTTCTCCAGCTATTGCTGCGCTGCTAGGGTCGCTATCGGTGCTCTTTGTGACACTAAACGCTTATTCACTTGGAAAGTTGAAATGACCACTTTAGGGATAGTCATAAACCCAACCTCTGGTAGAGGTAAGGGTAAGGTCTTCGGAGAAAAGGCCTTGGCAGAGTTTGCGAAGCATGCCATTGAGATTATTGATCTATCGGCAGAGAACTTCAAAGCTGCTGCCAAGAATGCCAAAGAAGCAGTTGAGAAGAAAATCATCGATGGTCTCGTTGTTGTCGGTGGCGATGGCATGTTTCACCTTGGTGTGAACGCTGTTGTGAAGAGCAACATCCCAGTCGGTCTTATTGCAGCAGGAACAGGCAATGATTCTGCTAGAGCACTCGGGCTACCTATCCACAATGTTGTTGAGGGTGTGGCAGCACTGGTGTCTAAGATTGGCAACACTAGAAAAGTTGACTTGATTGAATCAAAGTCAAATGACAGAACTTTCTATTCCTTTGGCGCAGTATCAGCTGGCTTTGATGCTCTCTGTAATGCAAGAGCTAATAAATGGAAGTGGATCACAGGTCCAATCAAGTATCGTTTTGCGATGTATCGAGAGCTTGCAGCGTTCAAGCCAATTCCATACCGTGCAGTTGTTGATGGTGTTGAAAGAGTGTTTGAGGCTATTCTCTGTACGTTATCGAACTCACCTTCATATGGTGGTGGGCTACTTATTACTCCTGAGGCCAAGGTTGATGATGGCAAGTTGGATCTGTTTATCCTCAATGCCATTAGCCGAATTGAACTCATCAAGCTGTTCCCTAAGGTCTACTACGGTGGTCATGTTGGGCACCCGGCTGTTGAAATCATTAGGGTAGATACCCTTGAGCTCCATTCTCCAGGTATGCCCGCTTACTCAGACGGTGAGCATGTTGGGTCTGCTCCAGTTAACTGCAAGGTTGCCGCAAAAGCCTTGAATGTATTGGCCTAAACAGCATTACTCTTCCAGGGCTCTCCAGACTCTGGCATAATAGAGAAGTTGCTTTACGGCCCCATCGTTTAGCGGCCTAGGACGCTGCCCTCTCACGGCAGTAGCGCGGGTTCGAATCCCGCTGGGGTCACAACTATCACCTCCAAGTACCTTGACTTGGAGGTGCTTTTGTTTTCAGGATTGAAGCGAAGGCTAGGCTAGTAGTAATGCAGTTAGATGAATTCCGCCCAGAACGTGTTCTGTCGCTAGCCAGTGGGCTAGTGGACCAGATCACCTATGTCCCTCACCTGCCTACCCCTGGAGGAGATGTTTTAGCCACCAAGACCTTTAATCGAGTGGGTGGAGCGCTAAATCTTGAGGCAACCGCATCTCGCTTAGGCATGAATGTCGCCCACTGCACGCCAGTAGGATCTGGCCCTAGAGCAGATCAAATCAAAGCTGCTATGGCTAAAGAAAACGTTGAGGCCCTAGGCGTTGAGGATTACTCAACTGGAGATTCTGGGCTTTGTATAACCTTGGTTGAACCTAGCGGTCAGCGCAGTTTTGTTACCCAAAGCGGAGCTGAGGGTATTAGAAGCTTTGAAGAACTCAAACAATACGATTACTCAGAAGATTCTTGGCTCATTGTTTATGGCTATGAACTTGTTTATCCAACGTCAAAAGCGGCATTTGAAGAGTTGTTTGCCAGTGGAATTATCAAGAGCAAGATTGTTTTTGATCCAGGGCCAACAACCGCTGAACTAAGTGATGAAGTTCTTTCCTGGTTAGGTAAGAACGCAAGTTTGATTTCTTGTAACCAAAGCGAATCAGAAAGATTATCTTCTTTTGTTTCTGATGACTGCTGGTTACTTCTTCGTAAGGGTGCTGAGGGTGCTGAGCTACACCATCAAGGAAAAGTAATTGCAGTTGCACCTGGCCGTAAGGTTCCAGTTGTTGATACTAATGGTGCGGGGGATGTTCACACCGGTGCTTTCTTAGCTGCCCTTGCTGCTGGCAATGGATTACAAGAATCTCTAGAACTTGCTTGCCGTGCAGCAGAGTTCTCTATTCAAAAAGAAGGCGGTTGTTCAGGTCCCACTTGGGATGAACTACTAGCTATTCGCTAAAACTTTTTTCTTAGAGATTGCAAAGGCCAGAACAGTTACCACTGTCACAGGAATCAGAGCAATTGCATTGAGGCCTTCAAATTGAAAACTTGCTAGTAGTAGACCGGCAATAGCGCCACCAAATGCACCGCTTAGATTCATAAGTGAATCGCTTAGGCCTTGAACGTTGGTTTTTTCTTCAGTAGGCAGAGTTGATGTTAGAAGCGCAGAGCCTGCAACAGTTGATGCTGACCAACCTAAGCCAAGAAGAGTCAGCCCAATAGTTACCATCAAGCGGTCGGCATGCCCGAAACCGGCAAACATAAGAGCTGCTACAAACAGAGCTTGACCTAGGAAAATGGTCTGTATCTTGCCTACTTTGTCAGCTAAATATCCCATCAGAGGAGATAGCGCATACATACCTGCGATATGCAAACTGATAGTGAATCCGACCACCACAATGTCATAGCCAAGGTGTTGCATATGAACAGGGGTCATAGCCATTACTGAAACCATGACCATATGTGACAGAGCAATACTCAATACGGCGAATCTTGCAACCGAGTACTGCTTCAAGGTTTCAATAGCGGACTTGAAGGAAATCTTATGTCTAGCTTTACCAGCATCTTTTTGTAACTGCTGAGCGTATTTCAGAGGATCAGGTTTGAGGCCAAACCAGAAAACCAGAGTGGAGAAAGTTTGCGCTGCAACAGTAAATAGGAAAGGACCTGCTAGGGGAGCAAGGCCTATTGCCTGACCTAGTTGTTCACCTGGACCAAACATATTTGGTCCAGTAACAGCGCCAACGGTTGTTGCCCAAACAACTAGACCAATTGAACGACCTGTTTTACCAGCGGATGGAATGTCTGTGGCAGCAAATCTTGCCTGTAGTGAGGTAGCCGAACCCGCACCTAAGAGAAAGATACCTAGAAGCAGCAGTGGGAAAGATCTAAGTCCTGCGGCATTGATGACTGCTAAGGCTCCTGAAATGGCAAAGCCAGCCCCTAGAGCTAAAGAAACTCTTCTACCTTTGGCGTAGGCCAATCTTGATAGCGGGATAGCCCAAATGGCTGAACCTAGGGTGCTAAAAGTGGCTGCTGAGCCTGCCCAGGCCTCAGAACCGCTCAGATCTAGGGCTAATAGCGACCCTATAGAAAGAGTAGAACCTAACCCAAAACCGCCTAAAACCTGGCCTAAAGCCAGCACTTTGACCGTTCTTCGCTGAATTTGCTCGATATCACTCACTTAGTCAATCTAGCCCACGCTGGTAAACTTCTAGTTCAGCCGTATTGAAGGTGTCAAAGTGACTAAAACGAACCTAACCCTCGCCGAAAAGGTGTGGAATGACCACGTAGTGGTCAAAGGGGAGAATGGCGCACCCGATTTATTGTTCATCGACCTTCACCTAATTCACGAGGTAACCAGCCCGCAGGCTTTTGATGGCCTGAGATTAGCTGGCCGTCCGGTTAGAAGACCGGATTTAACTATTGCCACCGAAGATCACAACACTCCGACCATCGATATCGATAAGCCGATTGCTGATCCGACTAGCCGAACCCAAATTGAGGCTCTTAGACATAACGCCAAAGAGTTTGGTATTCGTATTCACTCCCTAGGGGATATTGAGCAGGGGATTGTTCACGTGGTTGGACCGCAGCTTGGACTAACAATGCCTGGCATCACTGTTGTCTGTGGGGATTCACACACTTCAACCCATGGAGCATTCGGTGCTTTGGCTTTGGGTATTGGAACAAGTGAAGTTGAGCATGTTCTAGCTACTCAAACTCTTCCTCTGAAGCCTTTCAAGACCATGGCTATCAATGTTGAAGGAAAGCTTCGAGCAGGTGTTACCTCTAAAGACATCATCTTGGCAGTCATTGCCAAGATTGGTACCGGCGGTGGTCAGGGTTATGTTCTTGAATACCGTGGCTCAGCAATTAGAGATTTGTCTATGGAAGCTCGAATGACAATTTGCAACATGTCAATCGAAGCAGGAGCAAGAGCTGGAATGGTTGCACCTGATCAAATCACCTATGACTACCTCAAGGGCAGAGTGCATGCTCCAACAGGTGCTGACTGGGATGAAGCAGTTAAGTACTGGGATTCATTGGCTACCGATGATGGTGCAGTTTTCGATGCTGAAGTTTTCTTAGATGCAAACACTCTGGATCCTTTTGTTACTTGGGGAACAAACCCAGGTCAAGGTGTATCGCTAAATGATGTTGTTCCATCACCTGATTCTTTTACTGACCCTAATGAAAAAGCAGCTGCTGTTAGAGCACTTGAATACATGGATCTAGTTGCTGGCACCAAGATGAAAGACATCAAGGTTGACACTGTTTTCCTTGGCTCTTGCACTAACTCAAGAATTGAAGATTTACGTTCAGCAGCAGAAATAATCAAAGGTAAATCAAAGGCAGAGAATATCCGTATGCTAGTTGTTCCAGGCAGCGCAAGGGTGAGACTTCAAGCTGAATCAGAAGGCTTAGACAAGATCTTCAAAGACTTTGGTGCTGAATGGAGATTTGCAGGATGTTCGATGTGTCTTGGCATGAACCCAGACCAACTAGCACCAGGGGAGCGAGCAGCATCAACATCAAATAGAAACTTTGAAGGTCGTCAAGGTAAGGGAGCTAGAACACATCTAGTTTCACCTCTGGTAGCAGCAGCTACTGCTATTCGTGGCACACTTTCTGCTCCTGCAGATTTGGGGGAGAACTAATGGAGAAGTTCACTACCTTCAGCGGTATCGCAGTTCCTCTTAAGCGATCAAATGTTGATACCGACCAGATCATCCCTGCTGTTTATCTAAAGCGAATTACAAAAACAGGCTTTGAAGATGCGCTGTTTGCATCATGGCGAAATGATCCTGAGTTTGTATTGAATGACCCTGCATATAAGCATGGTTCTGTATTGGTAGCTGGTCCTGATTTTGGAACAGGCTCATCTCGTGAGCATGCTGTTTGGGCTTTGCGTGACTATGGATTCAAGGCAGTTCTTTCATCTAAGTTTGCTGACATCTTTAAAGGCAATGCAGGTAAGCAAGGTCTTATTGCAGGTGAGATTACCGATGAGGATACAGAGAAGCTGTGGGCAGCCATTCTAGATAATCCAGGTGTTGAAATAACCATTGATTTGAGTCACAGAACAGCGACACTAGGGGATTTGACTGTTGAATTCTCAATCGATGAATATACGCGCTGGCGTTTATTAGAGGGCCTAGACGATATCGGTCTTACCCTTAGAGATGAGAGTTCCATCACAGATTTTGAAGCCAGACGTCCAAATTGGATGCCAAAGACATTACCAGCGAAGCACTAGGAGCTAAATGAGTCAGATTCAAATACAAGGTGGCAAGCCGCTCAACGGAAGAGTTGAGCTAAGCGGTGCCAAGAACCTTGTTACCAAGGCTATGGTCGCTGCCCTCCTAGGTGATACTGCCAGCGAGCTGAGAGATGTTCCTAAAATCAGCGATGTTGAAGTAGTTCAGAGACTCCTAGAACTTCACGGTGTGAAGATTGACTTCAGTGACGATGGAGTCATGAAGCTAGACCCAACCAATGTGAAATCTGCTCGCATGGTTGATATTGATGCTCACGCAGGTTCTTCAAGAATTCCTATTTTGTTCTGTGGTCCTTTACTTCACCAGTTAGGTGAAGCTTTTATCCCAGATCTTGGTGGTTGCCATATTGGTGATCGTCCAGTTGATTACCACCTAGAAGTTCTTCGTAACTTCGGTGCTGTTATTGAAAAGCTTCCTAACGGCACTCGCATGTCAGCACCTAACGGCTTGAAGGGTGCAAAGATCTCTTTGCCTTACCCTAGCGTTGGTGCAACTGAGCAGGTTCTGCTTACTGCCACTAAAGCTGAAGGTCTAACTGAACTATCAGGGGCTGCAGTTGAGCCAGAGATCATGGACCTGATTGCTATCTTGCAGAAGATGGGTGCCATCATCTCTGTTGATACAGACCGAGTTATTCGTATTGAAGGTGTTGAATCGCTAAATGGTTACTCACACCGTGCACTATTCGACAGAAACGAAGCAGCCTCTTGGGCTGCTGCAGCTCTAGCTACCGGTGGCGAGATCATGGTTGGTGGAGCTCGCCAGCAAGAGATGACCACTTTCCTAAACGTTTTTAGAAAAATCGGTGGAGCATTCGTTATTGAAGATGACGGTATTCGCTTCTCTCACCCAGGTGGCGAACTGCAGCCTGTAGTAATCGAAACAGATGTTCACCCTGGCTTTATGACTGACTGGCAGCAACCACTAGTTGTTGCTCTAACACAGGCAACTGGTTTGTCTATTGTGCACGAAACTGTTTATGAAAACAGATTTGGTTTCACTGAAGCTCTAGTTCAGATGGGTGCTCAGATTCAGATCTATCGTGAATGCCTGGGTGGTAACCCTTGCCGCTTTGGTCAAAGAAACTTCAACCACTCAGCTGTAATCTCAGGTCCAACTAAGTTGCATGGAGCAGACATTAGAGTTCCTGATCTTCGTGGTGGCTTTAGCCACATCGTTGCTGCCCTTGCAGCTGAAGGTGTTTCAAACGTTTCTAATGTTCAACTTATTTCTAGAGGATACGAACACTTCATAGACAAGCTAACTGCCCTAGGCGCGCAGTTCACCTACTCGGAGTAAATGATGGCTAAGAAGAGTGCTGAATCAGTAAAAATGCCGGAGTTACGTCCAGGAGTTGAACGTACCTGGCAAATGTTTTTACTGGGCTGGTTTCTAAGACCATTTGTAGCGCTACTTTTCAGAATTAAAGTAACTGGCAAAGAAAACCTTCCTAGAACTGGAGGTTATGTTCTCGCAGGTAATCACGTAACCACTTTGGATGCGGTTGCTGTTGCATACATGATGTTCTTCAAACTAAAGCGTGCTCCACACTTCCTAGCTAAAGAAGGACTATTCAGAACTCCTATTGTTGGGCCTATTCTTTTGGCATGTGGTCAGATTCCGGTGTTTAGAACTGGTCGTGTCAACAAAGATCCGATGGAATCTGCATACAAGGTTCTTAGATCAGGTCACTGCATCGGTATCTTCCCTGAAGGCTCTCTAACTAGAGATCCAAACCAGTGGCCTATGCGAGCAAGAACTGGAGCTATTCGTTTGGCTCTAGAAACAGGTGTTCCTATTGTTCCGCTAGGTCAGTGGGGAACTGAGAAGGTTATGGAAACTTATTCCTCAAAGATCAGACCTAAGCCTTGGCACACAGTGAACATGATCATCGGTAAACCAATCGACATGTCTGTCTACAAAGACAAGAAGATGGGTGTCGATGAACTAGTTGCTCTCAGCGATGATGTGATGGTTGAAATTACAAAACTTGTTGAAGAACTAAGAGGAGAAAAAGCTCCAGACAAGAGATTCGTTCCTTCAGAGCATGGTTTACCCGAACACGGTAATTACAAGAAGTTCTTGATTATTAAAGCTGAAAACGACAGAAGAGCAGCGCAAGGGCTAGAACCACTTCCTGCTCATGCAAAAGTCACTAATGGCAAGATTGTTGTGAAGAAAGCAAAGGGCAAGTAGTTATGGCTCGTATAGCGGTTATCGGTGCAGGTTCCTGGGGAACTACATTTGCCAAAGTATTGGTAGATGCAGGTAATGACGTATTGCTATGGTCTCGTCGTGAAGAACTAACTGAAGAGATCAACTCCACCCACCGTAACGGTGATTACATGCCAGGTATAAACCTGCCTAATGAACTAGTTGCATCGTCAAACATTGAAGAAGTGCTTAAAGGAGCAGAGCAGGTTTACCTAGCCGTTCCTTCACAATCACTTCGTATGAATCTTGAGCAGTGGGGCCGCTTCATTGAACAAGGCGCAATCGTTGTTTCTCTTATGAAAGGTGTTGAGCAAGGCTCATCACTTCGTATGAGTGAAGTCATTGAAGATGTTCTCAAGATAGATAAAGATCTAATCTGCGTTGTCTCAGGACCTAACCTGTCTCTTGAGATTGCTAGTGAGCAGCCTGCCGCCTGTGTTGCTGCCTGCACATCAAAGCAGAATGCAGCCAAGGTTGCAGCTGCCGCTACCAACTCTTACTTCACAACCTTCACCAACAAAGATGTCATCGGAACAGAGTTCGGTGGAATTCTAAAGAACCTAATCGCGGTTGCGATTGGAATCGTCAACGGTGTTGGCTATGGTCAAAACACCAAGGCTTCGATTATGACTAGAGGTCTTGCAGAGATCTCTAGATTTGCTGTTGCTCACGGTGCTAAGAAGAAGACCATGGTAGGGCTTGCTGGCCTTGGCGACCTAATTGCTACTTCAGAATCTCCTTTATCTCGTAACCACAAAGCAGGAGAGATGCTTGGTAAGGGTTATTCAAAGCGAGAAGTTCTCAAGCGTTTATCTCAGACTGCTGAAGGTTTAACCTCAGTTGCACCTATTCTTCGACTAGCAGCGTTAAAAGAAGTGAAGATGCCTATCGTTGAGCAAGTCCAGTTAGTTATTGAAGGCAAGATGAGTCCTAAGGACATTGGTCCTTCTCTTACTCGTGGTAACGACGCTCCTGAGGCTGAGTAATGTCTAAACAAAGAGTTGTAATCCTTTTTGGTGGTGCTTCTAGTGAGCACTCAATCTCTTGCGCAACTGCAGGTGGAGTGCTTTCAGCTATCGATAGAGACAAGTATGAAGTTATCCCAGTTGGTATTACTCGCGAAGGCATCTTTGTTCCTGCAGTTGATGATTCAACCAAATGGACTCTTACAGAGGGCGAACTACCTGTTGTTGAGTTTGAAGGTAAGACTGTTATCTGGCCTACCGGAGGATCTAAGGAACTAAAGGTTCAGGATTCAAATGGCTCTTTGAGTTCCATGGGCAACTTAGATGTTGTCTTCCCGGTTCTTCATGGCCCTAACGGTGAAGATGGCACCATGCAGGGCTTTCTAGAATTACACAATCTTCCTTATGTTGGTAATGGTGTCTTTGCTAGTGCTGCTGGAATGGACAAGGAATTCTCTAAGGCACTTTTTATTGCAGCTGGTCTTCCTGTAACACCTCACGTTGTTATCACTGAAGAGGGCTGGCTAGCTGATCCTGAATCTGCTCTAGAGAAGGTAAGAAACTTAGGTGGGCTACCTTTGTTTGTGAAGCCAGCTCGTGCCGGTTCATCTATTGGTGTTTCTAAAGTCAAAGACATGAATGACTTTGCTCAAGCCCTTGAGGTTGCTTTTGCTCAAGACAGCAAGGTAACTGTTGAAAAAGGTTTAGTGGGCCGTGAGATTGA
>JBIIXN010000039.1:0-9093 GCA_044347325.1 Rhodoluna sp.
CCCAAAGCCTTTTCAGTGGCATCAATCTTTAGCCATTCAGGCCAACCTAGGAACTGAACTCCCTTAGAAGTAAGTAACTGAACAACATCATCTTCATCAGCATGAGCTGGATCCCACCAGGTGTCTCTATCAGCTAGGACACAAGCGATGGTTTCCATCGCGTCACTCTTAGTGTGACCAATAAGACCGATAGGTCCACGCTTAATCCAACCAGTTGCATAGATGCCTGGAATGTGTTTGCCGCTATCATCAAGAACACGACCTGCATCGTTAGTGATAACTCCGTGCTTGTGATCAAAAGGAATTGAATCTAGCTCTGAACCAAAGTAACCGACAGCCCTATAAACAGCCTGAACAGGGAATTCCCTGATCTCTCCTGTGCCAGTTACCCCACCATTACCATCAAGTTCAGTTCTCTCAATCTTGATAGCAACAACTTTTCCATCTTCACCGACTATTTCTTTAGGTGAACTAAAGAAATGCAGGTGAAGCCTCTTTGTCGCCCCAGTGGTTTCTTTCCCTCTGTGGCTTTCAAGGGTGTTGACCATAACTCGGGTTTGGTTGTTGGTATCGATAGCCTCTTGTGAGCCTGCATCGTATTTGAAGTCTTCGTCATAGACGATGGTGTCAACACCTTCGATGGCACATGCTTCACGAAGTTCTAGTGGGGTGAACTTAACCTGAGCTGGTCCTCGTCTTCCAAACACGTGAACATCAGTAACAGGAGAAGCTAGTAGTCCTTGATACACATTTTCAGGAATGTCAGTTGATAGAAGATCGTTAGGTTGCTTAGACAAGATACGAGCTACGTCTAGGGCTACGTTTCCGTTTCCTAGAACAGCAACTTCTTTAGCGTTTAGGGGCCAGGTTCTTGGGAAGTCTGGATGAGCGTCATACCAGTTCACAAAGTCAGCTGCACCGTAGCTACCATCTAGTTCAACACCCGGAATGTTTAGTGATGCGTCTTTGATTGCACCAGTTGAAAAGATAACTGCGTTGTAATGATTCTTTAGTTCATCAAGAGTGATGTCTGTTCCGTACTTGACGTTACCGAAGAAGCGGATGTCTCCTCTGTCCAGAACCTCATAAAGAGCTCTAATGATTCCCTTGATTCTTGGGTGATCAGGAGCAACTCCATAACGAACTAGTCCATAAGGTGCTGGAAGCAAATCAAATAGGTCAATGCTCACATCAAAGTCTCTTTCAGCTTTGATGATTAGATCTGCTGCATAGATTCCGGCAGGGCCAGCACCAACAATAGCTAAGCGCATTTTGTTCAAGTTAAATCAAATCCTTTTATTTACTGGTTACGGTCAACAACAGCTTCAGCGAATACTCGCAAGGCGTCTTTGACCGGTGAATCTGGTAGAGGGGCTAAGGCTTCAACGGCCTCTGCTGCCCAAGTCTTAGCCATCTGATAAGCCTCTTCAAGAGCTGGATGCTCTCTAAGTTTGCTCACCGCCAATGCTAACTGGGCGTCGTCTTCAAGCCCTCCGTCAATTATCTCAATAAGTTCGCGGGCATTAGGGTCGGTATCGGCATGGGCTCTAAGAATAAGGGTTGGCATGGTTGGTACGCCTGCTCTGAGGTCTGTACCAGGGGTCTTACCTGAGTCATCTGATGCAATGTCAATGACATCGTCAATCAACTGGAAGGCAACTCCTACCTTCTCGCCATAGATTCTCATCGGTTCACGATATTCATCAGGTCCATCACCATAGACAACACCAAGCTCAGCACTGGCTGCAATCAGTGATCCAGTCTTGTCGGCAAGAACTTGAATGTAATGAGCAATAGGGTCTTCGTTATTTTGAGGACCTAGGGTTTCATGCAGTTGGCCTAAACAAAGTCTTTCGAAAGTATCGGCCTGCAATGAAAGAGCTTTACCACCAAGACGGCTAACAATCTGTGATGCTCTTGCAAACAGTAAGTCACCAGTCAAGATAGCAACACTATTGCCCCAAACTTCATGGGCTGTTGGAACACCTCTACGCATTGGTGCTCTGTCCATCACGTCATCGTGATACAGAGTTGCTAGGTGGGTAAGTTCAACAACAACTGCTGCTTTGATTACTGCTTCTTTTGAATCATCACCTAAAGCTGCGCCTAAAAGAACTAGTACCGGACGTAATCTCTTGCCGCCTGCTTCAAGTAAATGTCTTGAGGTCACATTGGCAACTGGATCTGTGTGGGTGACTGACTTTAGTAGTTCAACCTCAACCTGCTCCAAACCAGACTGAATCTTTTTCAGCAGGGCTTTGTCTACTACTTTGCGTAGCTGAGGAGGTAATACTATTTTGTTCATTTAGTCGCTTTCTTAGCGCTGTGTAGGGCAACAACTCCAAAGCTTAGGTTTTTGTATTTTGCATCTTTGAAACCAGCTTCAACTAACCACTGAACTAAGACTTCTTGCTTAGGCCAGGCAGCAATAGATTCTGAAAGATAGTCGTAGGCACCCTTGTTCTTCGCAAGAAGCTTACTTAGGGTTGGCAAGATGTTAGCTAGATACCAGCGATACATTGACCCAATAACTGGAGTCCTCACGTGAGAGAACTCACAGATAACAACTACCCCACCAGGCTTTAGAACTCTAAACATTTCAGCCACAGCCTTCTTAGGGTCAACAACGTTTCTAAGTCCAAAAGAAATGGTTACTGCATCAACTGAAGCATCGGCGAAAGGAAGTTTCGTAGCATCAGCAAAAACAAACTCAAGGTTTGGGTGACGCTTTCTACCAACAGCAAGCATGCCCTCACTGAAGTCACTGGCGATTACCTTTACTCCAGGCTTAGCAAAAACAACTGACGATGAACCTGTGCCAGCAGCAAGATCTAAAACAGTTTGTCCACTTTGAGGGTTTACAGCTTTTAGTACTTTTCTTCGCCATAGGCGGTCCTGACCAAAGGAAAGGAGGTCATTTGTGCGGTCATAACTTTCAGCAACCGAATCAAACATGGCTGCGACTTCTGCCGGCTTTTTGGCCATATCTGCTTTATTCACCAGCCAAGTCTAATCTTTGGCTGGTTGAGTATCTACTGCCCCGAGGTGGAAAGATACATCCTCTTTCGTCTTCTGCTTCTAATTGTGCTTACGCTAGTCAAAGCCAGTAGCACGAGAGCTGCAACTCCAAGGCCTAGTCCAAAAAATCTTGCCCCATCCATGAACTCATCTGCTGGTGTTTTAGTGGTTTGCTCGATGGATTGAATTGGAATTGGTGCATGTCTGTATGGGTCGAGGTTTGACTTCTGGTCTTGACTAACCAAGCCCAGTTTCTCAAGAGCTGTGTCTAGTTCTGGAGACATGTCCCACTTATGAACCTGGCCAGATGGATCTGTTGGCAATACGAAGATGTTTGGGTCTGATGGCTGACCCATCCTGATAACAACAGGTGGAATCAAGACACCTGAATGGTCTTCATGCCCATGCTCAATTTCAGAGTGCATGTTCTCAATCTCTTGCTCTTCATTGAGGTAGCCATAGATGTCAACAATGCTTGGATCTGGCTCTGTCTCAGTGGCAAAAGAGGCAACAGGAACCGATAATCCGGTTAGGAGTAAAGCCGTGGTTACGACATTTAGAACTTTCCGCACTCGGCACTCCTCTCACTGTTTTAGACTTCAATTGACCTGTCTTTAGGATATCCCAGTAAAAAGAGAGTCTTTAAGGCTCGCTGAGGATTTCACAGAAAACGTACAGAACAAGGTTTGGAAAGATTTAGTTGACTCTCAAGGTGTACTCAAGGCTGATAGCAGCCCATGAGCTAGGCCTAAACGAGGATTACTCCTTCGCGGACCTTCTAGGAACCAACAGTTCAGCCTTCATCTATGAAAAAGAGGGCCTTATCGGCTGGGGCGAAGCCCTAAGGCTAGAGACATCAGGACCTAATCGAATCCTCGAACTAGATAGCAAATGGCAAGATGTAGCTTCCCAAGCAGAGATAACCGATGAGGTCAATCTCTCAGGCTCAGGACTTATCTCCTTTGGATCAATTGCTTTTTCTGAGAACAGCAATAGCACAAGTGTTCTTGTAATTCCTCAGGTTGTAGTTGGTGGGCATGATGGAGCCCTATGGCTAACAACCATCAACATCAGTGAAGCCGATGCTCTTAAGCTCATCAACCTAGAGAGCATCTTTACTCCTGCTCAATTTGAACCAGGACAGATCACCACTGAGCAATACAAGCTGAATGTTGATAAAGCTCTTGAGGCAATCACCTCTAAGAACATCGAAAAGGTAGTTCTTGCTAGAGACCTCAAAGCTCAAGTATCTAAAGATTTCAATATCAATCCAGCTCTTCGAAAGCTTGAGAAGAAGTTCGAGACTTGCTTTATTTACTCTGTTGCTGGACTATTCGGTGCAAGCCCTGAACTGTTGGTCAAGGTTTACCACTCAGAATTTAGTGCTCGAGTATTAGCTGGAACAGCAGGTCGAGGAACAGACCCTGGTGTTGATCAGGCCATTGGTTCAGCTCTCAATGAATCACCTAAGAACAGAGCAGAGCACAAGTATGCAATTGATTCACTTGTAACATCTCTAAAGGTATTCAGCGAAGAGATAACTGTTGATCAAGAACCATTCAGTATTGCTCTGCCTAATCTTTGGCATCTAGCCAGTGATGTGAAAGCAACCTTGAACTCTAATTCAACATCTCTTCAAGTTGTTAGCGCTCTACATCCTTCAGCCGCTGTTGCTGGAACTCCTAGAGATAAAGCTCTGGAAGTTATTGAGGAAATAGAGAATGTTGATCGTGGAAGATACGCAGGACCGGTTGGTTGGCTAGGTGCTGATGGTGATGGTGTTTGGGCTATTGCTCTTAGAGGAGCTCAGTTAGACAACGGAACACTAACTGCATTTGCTGGTTGTGGAATTGTTGCTGGATCAGATCCTCAGGCAGAACTTGATGAAGCTGTTCTAAAGTTCAAACCTATTGTTGATGCGCTTAGCTAATCCAACACAACTTCAACAACAACTCGACCTGTAAGCGATAGCGCTGACTCAAACTCTTCTACAGTCTTTGGATTCACATAGAGCCAACCGTAGGCTTCAGCTAGTTTGCTCATATCAACATTCTGTGGTGTTTGGAAGATTCTCTTGAACATGTTTGCTTCAACACTTTGAGCAACCTCTAGATTGCTAAAGATCTTGCCGCCGTTATCGTTGGCAACAATAATCTGCAGATTAAGTTCTCCATCATTAGGGTCAATAGCTAAAGAGCCAACATCGTGCAGGAAGGTGAGATCACCCATGAGTGCTCTCACCTGCTTATCTGGTTCTTGAATAGCAATACCGGTAGCAGTTGCAATAGTTCCATCAATACCTGATAGCCCACGGTTAGCCCAAGCTCTAACTTCTAACCTTGGCGCACAAAAGTCTGCTTCTCTGATCAGTTGAGATGCTCCTAAGACCAAGATGGTGTTACCTGCTGGAGATTTCTCCCAGGTCTTAGCGATGATTGCATGTCTATCAAGAGAAGAACTAGTTCCAATGTGATCTGGTTCACTCATCCAAGCTTTCAACCACTCTGGACTAGAGGTTCCTTCAATCAGTTCAGTAACCTTGGTCACTTCATTACCAATGGAGAATGAACCCATTTGTCCTTCACGAACAAAGACTTTGATGTCTTCTCTTTTTAGTAACGCAATGATTGGTCTACTAAGAGTTGGCTTGCCATAAACAATGACCTGCTCTACTTGTTCTAGTAACTCAAAGTTACTTGCAAGAAGCGTTCTGTAGCCAATCACAGATGAAGCTAGGTGTCTAACACCAGATGTTGGCTCCGCAAAGACTGGAAGAGAAAGGCTCTCTATTTCAGCAAGATGTGTTCCTGCATTAGCACCAGCAACAATAACTGTTGGCTTAGTTAGATCTAACTTGAAGGTGCTGTCATCTGTTGTCTCTTCTGCCAAAACTTTTTCATCAGCAGCCCAGATCTCTTCGAGTATGTCTGCTGCATTAGGTGTTACTGAAGATAGTGGTTCGATGAACTGTAAGTTCAGTTGAACTGGTTGGGCTCTTTTGCCCCAAGCAAGTAACACAGCCTTCTCAACTAGTTCTTTAGCTAGTTGAGGAAGTCTTGGAATGTCTTTGACTGTTGGTGCTGGAACATCAATACATTCAATGACTGCATCAGAGAAGATACCGACCTGGTTTGTGGTTTGATTAGCGCCTTTATCTCTTAGCTCTGCTGGTCTATCTGCAGTTAGCAAGATAAGTCCTAGACCTGAGTGATGGGCTTCAAGAACAGCAGGATGAAGATTAGCAACAGCAGTTCCTGAGGTAGTAATGATTACCTGAGGTCCACCATAGACAGCAGCACCTAAAGCACCAAAGCCTAAAGATCTCTCATCGATACGAACATGAAGATTAGCTTTGCCTGCTTCTGTGACCTGGGCTGCGGAAATTGCTAGTGCTTGAGATCTCGCTCCCGGTGCTAGCCAGAAGTCTCTTCCCCAGGCAGCTAATTCAGCGATTATGTGTGCTGAAAATATCTGGGCGGGAGATTCCGTCATGCTAATTGTTGTTATCTCTTCTGAAGCGATTACCAAGATCTCTTAGGAAGTCGGCATCGTCATCAGGAGCAACTGGTCTTGAACGCTTAGCTCCTTGACCTGAATCTCCATCAATTGGTCGACCAATGGTTATGTATAGAAGACCACCGATGATTGGCACGAATAGACAAAGTAGTACCCAAGCAAACTTAGGCAATACTCTTACCTGGTTTTTGTTAGCGCTGGCGGCATATACGGTAGTGAAAATCTGGAAGATTACCACCGCAACGAGGAGAGCTAGTTGGATTCTTGTCATGGGTCAATTCTAACCGAGCAGGAAACATAGACTAAAGCCATGAGAAATGTTTGGGTAAAGTACACAGTTATCAGACTTGGTGTTTTCATTGGACTTTGCGTGCTCTTCGGTGTTCTAGGCATGCCATGGCTTGCAACAGTACTGTTTGCAGCCACTCTCTCATTCGCCTATTCCCTACTGTTTCTAAGTGGGCTCAGAGACCAAATCAGCAAGCAGATCTTTGAAAAACGCAGCAACACTCTAGGCTCAGGTGATGCTGAAAGCGACCTTGAGAACGAAATTGTAGATCTAGAAGTTAAGAGTAAAAAGACCGTAACAGACACCGATAGCAAATAGCAGGGTCGTCAAGGTAGTTAGCTGCAATACCAATATTTGGTCTTTAGGCTTTGTCGCAGACACAGCCATGATGTTGATAATCAGAACCGGTAGCAACAGCAGATTTATTAGGAACACTGCAGGGGCAATAAACCAAATTGGGGCAATAAAACTAAACGGTGCCCAGGTCAGAACAAAGAACAAACCCAAAGACACGTTCTTACCAATACGAGTTGAAAGAGTCTTCTTCCCACTCAACCGATCTGTTTCAATATCCCTGATGTTGTTGATTAGAAGAACTGCTGTTGCAAACGAACCAATCGCCGCCCCACCCAGAATGCTAAGTATGTTCACTTCTAACGTCTGGATGTAATCAGTTCCAACTGTTGCAACTAAACCAAAGAAGATAAAGACAATAACTTCACCTAAGCCTGCATAACCGTAAGGCTTCTTACCTCCGGTATAAAACCAAGCTGCCAGAATACAAACAGCTCCAACAATCACAAACCACCACTGAGCTGTAAGAACTGTAATGACTAGACCAAAGACTCCAGCTAGAGCAAAGGAAAGGAAAGCTGCATTTCTAACTCGCTTTGGTTCAACAAAACCACCACCGGTTAGTCTGGCTGGACCAACTCTGTTGTCATCGGTACCCCTGATGCCGTCACTGTAGTCATTTGAGTAGTTCACACCTATTTGTAATAACAAAGCAACTGCTAGTGCTAGCAACACAAGACCAAGGTTAAACTTCCCAGCAAGCTCTGCTGTTCCTGCACCAACTAGGACAGGAGCAACTGCCAAAGGTAAAGTTCTTAGCCTTGCGCCTTTGATCCATAACTTAACTTCACTCATTAGATACCTTCACTAAATAGTTCTCGCAACGCAATCAAATCTGTCTTGCCACTTGTGAGCCTTGGCAATCTATCAACTCGAATAACCCTAATTGGTTTAGCAGCTATTCCTAGTTGTTCAAACACTGCTCCAGCCATGTAATCAGCTACTTCCGGAGAACCAACATAGGCAATACCAACACGCTCTCCCCACTCAGTTGAACTAACAGCAGTTGCCCCTACTTCAACAACACCTGGCACACTTCCAGCAACTGCTTCCACCTGGTCAAGACTCATCTTCAGGCCACCAGAGATCATGACTCGATCGGCTCTACCCAGAATGTGAAGTAGTCCTTGTGAATCAAACTCACCAATGTCTTGAGTTACCAGATATCCATCTTCGTTTGCAACATCGTTAGCCAGCATGGCTCCCTTGATTGCAACGCGGTCATCTTCAACAAGCTTGATCTCAACACCATCTAAGCGCTCCCCGTTATAAACACAACCACCGCTGGTTTCTGCCATTCCGTAGCTCTCAACAACATTGATGTTTCTCTCTCTAAAGAAAGACAGAACATCACTGCTAGTTGCCTGACCACCAACCAGAATTGCTGTGAAGCGTTGTAACAACTTCACTAGAAAAGGATCTTGTGAAGCAAGCTGCTGCAATCTAACCAACTGAGTTGGAACCACAGAAGTGAACTTGCTGTCAGAAGTTAAAAGTGTTGAAGACAGAGCAAATGCTTCGGGAGTAAAAGGAACAGCAGTATTCATAACAATGGGTTGAACATCAGCAAGGATAGATCTAACTAGAACCTGAATGCCTGCAATGTAATTGATTGGCAGAGTCAACAACCATTGACCTTGAGTACCAAAATACTTTTCTGTTGCCTTGGCACTAGCAATCAATGCTTCAGCACTAATGCTGATTCGCTTAGGCGTTCCAGTTGAACCGCTGCTTTCAACTATTAGCGCAGTTCCAATTTCAACAAACTCAGGAATACCCCCAACAGGAACCCTCTCCCCATTTACTTCTCTTGGAGAAATAAACACAGCACACTTACCCTCAAGTGCATCGGTTAGAGCAAGTAGAGCACCAACAACATCATTGGCTGGGATAACTCTTACTGGGATTTGGTTCAT
>JBIIXN010000011.1:0-34288 GCA_044347325.1 Rhodoluna sp.
CCAATCTGTGCACGAAGATCTGATCTCAGCATGGAGTGAACTGATTGCCCATCGAGAAGAATGTCTCCACCGGTTGGTTCATAGAATCTTTCCATCAAGCTAAAGATGGTTGACTTACCCGCTCCTGAGGGACCTACGATTGCAACTCGTGAACCACGTTCAATCTTGAAAGAGACACCTTTGAGAACTTCCTTCGGTTCGCTCATGATTGGTTCAGCATCTTTGATTGGTTTGCCATTGACATCAAGGGCTACCTCTGGTCTTGCTGGGTAGTTGAACTTAATCTTTCTAAACTCAATTGCTGTCGAGTTCACTGCCTTGCGCTTGGTAACTTGAGCTCTCTCAGCATCGGTGTCTTCCAACGGAACATCAAGTATTTCTTGGATACGAGCAAGAGCACCAAGGGCAGATTGGACTGAGGCGTAGGCCGAAAAGAATTGTCCGACCGGTCTGATCATTAGGAACATTAGAAGAATAAAGGTAACTAGAGAAGCAACCTGGGTTTCACCGGTCGCGACTCGGTAACCACCAACACCTAGAACGACAATGAATGCGCCGTTGGCAGCAAGTCCACCGATAGGGGTAACCCAAGCGTTGATCTTGGCAATCTTTACACCCTGCTCATATGCTTCTTGAGCGTCTTTTCTAATCTGGTCAGATTCCCTGCCCTCTGCTCTTGCAGCTCTAATGGTTCTAACTGCAGATAGAGCGCGTTCAACGGAGGCAGACATGTTACCAACACGTTCTTGAGCCTTGGTGGTCGCCGCCTTGATTTTTCTAGAGGTGACGCCGATAGCTGCAACGGCAACAGAAATCATGAGAAGAGTAAGTACTAGAAGCAGCCAATCGATGAAGGCCATAGCGACAACTGCACCGACAAATATAAGCGCGCCACCAGCACCATCAACTAAACCTTGGGTAAGCGCTGCTCTTAGCAAAGTAGTGTCCGAGCCAACTCGAGAGACCAGGTCTCCAGTTCTTCTTAGGTCATATTCCTGAATTGGCAGTCTAAGCAATCTTGTTGAAAGACTTGATCTGGCTGAGAGCACAACTCCTTCACCGGCTTTGGCAAGGACTAGATACATCGCTCCGCTGAGGACAGCGCTCATAAGAGTAATGATTAGAAGCGCAATGGCTAGAGGGAGAACATCACTACCTTCTTGAACGGTTGAGATGATGTTTCCAACAACTAGAGGCTGGGCAAGGTTGACACCAGCACCGATGATGCTAAAGAAGACAGCAACACCTAGCAGCCCTTTTTGCTCCTTCATATAAGGAAGCAGCTGACTGAACTTGGCCTTAGGGCCAGTGTCTTTTACTCCTGGTCCTGAAGTTCGTCTACCGGTCATGCTCATAAATTACTCTTTCGTTTTTTACTAGGGAAGGATCTCCCAGTATTTCTTCGTTAATTAAGAATCTTATTTCTTGTAGAGATAGTGCCTCTGTATAAGCTGTGTTTCTATAGAACCTACTAAAGTCCACAGATTTAAGTGCTGGAAGCACTCTCTCATCATGGGTCTTTAGGAACATAACAGTACTGTTAGGCACTCTTTCAAACTCTGTTCTAATCTGGCCACAGCTATAGCCAAACACAGTAAGGGCAACATCGGCTTCTTCGGGGGTTACTTTGGAGATGAGGCCTAAATCTTGAACCTTAACAATTTCTCTTTCAACGTCTTTTCTTTCCCAGATCTGAAAGCAGGTTCTCAAGTTAGCTTTCTGCCAAACCATTTCTCCTAGGTCATCAACATAGTCAATGCTTAGATCCTGGTCATGGATCAGGTGAAAGTTTCTATCCAACCGGTTCATTACAGACCACTTGCGCCAACTTCTTGGAACTATGAAAGCGATGTAATCGCTGTGTTTGGCTGCCTTGTTGAAGAAGGGAATGCTTAGGGAATTATTCCTGCCAAAAGGGGGATTAGAGATTGTTACTGCTCCACTTATCCCAGTTAGGTCAGCAAGTAAGAAATCTCCTAGTTGAACACCTTTTGCCTTAGGTTCAATGTCAAAACTGACCACTTTGGTAGCACCTAGTTCTTGGGCTGCCTTGATAAAGGCACCGGTTCCTCCAGCTGGCTCAATGACCTGTTTGCCTGCTAGGCCACCAACTAGGGAACTTATCTTCTGGGTGAGATTTAAAGCCAGATCAGCTGGGGTATAGAACTGCTCCTTGCCAGTCACCCTGCGGTTACCAGGGCGAACCTTGTCGCTTGGGGCAGGGGTCATGCTCATAAGGATATCACTCCCACTGAATACACTTGTAAAGTTGAACACCTAAGCAGGAAGACACGCATTTTGGCAGAAAAGAACGAAACACCTGAGGCAATGATTATCGCCAAAGGGCTAACAAAAGTTTATGGGGATTTCAAAGCGGTTGATGGCATCGATTTCACAGTAACTAGGGGAGAGTCCTTCGGGCTTCTAGGCCCTAATGGAGCGGGCAAGTCAACAACCATGAAGATGATTGCAGCAACCAGCCAAAGAAGCGGCGGAGAACTACTGATTTTGGGTAAGGACCCTAACGACCAAGGTCCTGAGATTAGAGCGCATCTTGGTGTTGTTCCGCAGCAAGACAACCTGGACCGTGAACTAAAGGTTTGGGAAAACCTAATGATCTATGGTCGTTACTTCGGCCTAAGCCGCAAGTGGCTAAAGGTCAAGATCGAAGAGCTACTAGATTTCGCTCAGCTAGCCGATAAGAGGAACAACAAGACTGAAGAACTCTCTGGCGGTATGAAGAGAAGACTTACTATTGCTCGAGGTTTGGTCAATGAACCTGAGATCTTGATGTTGGATGAACCAACCACAGGTCTTGACCCTCAGGCAAGACATATCCTTTGGGACAGATTGTTTAGATTAAAGGAACAGGGTGTGACTCTAGTTATCACCACCCATTACATGGATGAAGCGGAACAGCTCTGTGATCGCCTGATGGTTATGGATAAAGGCAAGATTATGGCCGAAGGTTCTCCTGCGGAACTAATCAAGAAGTATTCCTCAAAGGAAGTTCTAGAAGTTAGATTCGGTAGCGATAACAATGCTCAGGTTGCTAAAAACCTTGAAGGCATTGGCGAGAGACTAGAAATCCTTCCAGACCGAATTCTTGTTTATGCAGAAGATGGCGAGAAGTGCCTAGAGCAGATCATCAAGAAGGGTTTGCACCCAGTAACTTCATTGGTTAGAAGATCTTCACTTGAAGATGTCTTCCTTCGTCTAACCGGTAGGACACTGGTCGACTAATGGCTATGGATGTTGAATCTAAAGTCGCGATGACTTGGACTGGGGCAGCTACTTTAGTTGACCCAAAGGTGAGCATGAAGCGTGGTGCTTTGTATATTGCCGAGAACCGTCTCTTGAACATGGCTAAGTGGTGGAAATCCATTATTGCTTTTGGACTAGGCAACCCAACACTTTATTTACTGTCCATCGGTATTGGTGTTGGATCTCTAGTTGATTCTTCCCTTGGACCTAACGCCATTGATGGTGTGAGTTACCTAACTTTCCTAGCTCCTGCACTGCTAGCAACTGCTGGTATTCAGGGTGCCATGGATGAGGTTACCTGGCCTACTCTTCAAGGTTTCAACTGGGATAAGACTTTCTACTCAATGAATGCAACGGCCATCACAGGTAAGCAGATCGTAAATGGAATCCTGCTTGCAGCAACAGCAAGAGCTGTTCTGCAGGTCAGTTTGTATGGACTTTGCCTCTTGGCTTTTGGTGCTGTTACCTGGGCAACACTGCCGATACTGATCTTGGTTTCCAGTACAGCAGGTCTAGGTTTTGCTGCGGTTATGTTGGCCTTTGCTGGGAAGGTCAAAGAAGATGACGGTGTCTTTGCTCTAGTTGGCAGATTTATTGTGACACCGATGTTTATGTTCTCCGGAACTTTCTACCCAATTACTTCAATGCCTCTTTATTTGCAGTGGATTGGTTGGATTTCACCTCAGTGGCACGCAACCAACCTTGGTCGAGCAATGTCTTATGGAATGCCTATCGAGCTATGGCTAGGTCTTGTGCACTGGGCAGTAATGCTGGGTATGACTTTCATAGGAATGATCTGGGCCCACCGAGTGTTTGAGAAGAGGTTGGCTTCATGAGTTCGATGAACATCAAAGCTGAGTCAGCCATCGAAATTGCTGAAAGAAGAAAAGGCAAGTTTGGATCTGGGGTTTACTCAGGCCGAGCTCGAGTAGTTCTTGAACGTGGTTACTTTGCCCTGAAGTCATCAACTTGGATGGTTGTTGCTTCTGGCTTTGTTGAGCCATTAATTTATTTAGTTGCTTTTGGTTATGGCATTGGCCAGTTCATTGATGGTGTTTTTGATGGCAACGGAAATCCTATTTCTTATGCTCAGTTCATTGCTCCTGCTCTTTTAGCAACCAGCGCTATGAACGGTGCCATCTATGACTCAACCTGGAATGTGTTCTTCAAGATGCATTTCGGCAGAATCTACAACGGCATGCTGTCAACTTCTATGGGAACTCTAGATGTTGCTCTGGGGGAGATTAGTTGGGCGCTACTTAGAGGCCTTGCCTATGCGATTGGTTTTATGGCTATAGTCACGCCTCTTGGACTAGTGCCATCATGGTGGGGATTACTAGCAATACCTGCTTCAGTGTTGGTGGCTTTTGGCTTTGCAGCTGTGGGTATGGGAATTACAAGTTATCTGAAGCACCGCCAGCAGATGCAATACATTCAGCTGGTTATGCTTCCGATGTTCTTATTCTCTGGAACATTCTTTCCACTCGATATTTACCCTGAACCTGTTCAGTGGTTTATTCAAGCTCTTCCGCTATGGCAGGCTATTGAACTGATCAGAGGGCTAACACTTGGAATTATGAACTGGGCCATGCTAGGTCACGTGCTGTATTTCGTAGTAATGATAATCGGCGGGCTGTATTTCACAACCCGCCGACTAACAGCACTGTTCTTGCGCTAATCCTTAGGCAGCTGCTCCAACGAAGACAGCTAGCGCGATGTTCAAAGTGGTTAGTAGGAAGATTGTTGGCATAGCCCACTTAGGCGTTACTTCCTTCTTACGGTAGGTGTAAGCAACAAAGAAGATCACAGTTAGGACAATGCTCTTTAGAGCAATCACAATTGCATTGAGTTCTTCAGGCTTAGTAACTCCTGCCATCACCAATCCGGTTAGAAGCATCAGGTAAGTACCGTGAAATACTCCGGCGTTAACCTTCATGCCTGTCTTCATATCCTTCATTGAAGTGAAGAAACCAGCAAGCAAAGCTGCAATTCCTAGAAAGTGTAGGACTAGAAAGATGTTAACAATTAGTGTGCGGGTTGAATCGTCCATGATTCTCCTTTAGTAGAACGTAATTCAACTTTAGCGAAGGCGGGCCATCATCACTGCAGCCTCAACTGCTTCAGCGCCTTTGTCTTCCTTGCTATTCGGTAAACCGGCTCTATCTAAAGCCTGTTGAGCGTTGTCGACTGTTAGTAGACCAAAGCCAATTGGAACACCATACTCAAGTTGAAGCTGAGTAAGTCCTTGAGTAGCTGCATCACAGACATACTCAAAGTGAGGTGTCTCTCCTTGAATAACAACACCTAGCGCGATGATTACATCAGCTTGATCCTCTGCAGCCCATTTAGCAGCTAGAGGTAATTCGAATGCTCCTGGCACTCGAACGATTGTGTAAACATCGTTACCAGCATTCTTTAGAGAGCGTTCTGCTCCTGCAAGAAGAGCATCGGTTATCTCGGTATGCCAGCTGGTAACAAGAATTGTTACTGCTAGATCACTTGCATCGATTTCTAGTTTTGGTGCGTGGCCTGCCATTATTTGTCCATTTCTGCGATGATTTCCGGAAGACGGTGACCCATCTTTGAACGCTTAGCTTCTAGATAACCTAGGTTCTGCAATGCTTCACCAACGATTACTGGAACGTATGAGTTCACAGGAATACCGTCATCAGTTAGGAAGTTAGCCTTAGCTGGGTTGTTAGTCATCAGACGAACGCTCTTCACACCTAGTTCACGAAGGATAGAAGAAGCGGCTCCATACTCTCTAGCTTCGCTAGGGAGACCAAGGGCTAGGTTTGCTTCAACTGTGTCTAGACCCTGTTCCTGAAGAGCGTAAGCCTTGAGCTTGTTTAGTAGTCCAATACCGCGACCTTCTTGACCTCTTAGATAAATAACAATTCCACCCTTAGGGTCAGCTTCAATCATGTCTAGGGCATACTGCAGCTGAGGTCCACACTCACACTTCAATGAACCAAAGGCTTCACCGGTAATACATTCTGAGTGCATACGAACTAGAACATCGTCTCCGGTTGGGTTTCCCTTGATGATGGCTACGTGATCCGCACCAGTCTTGATGTCATAGTAACCACGAACTCGGAAGTCACCGTGAATGGTTGGGATGTTAGCTTCTGCTTCAAATCTGATTCTGTTGTTATCACGGTGCACGTGGTTGATGTTGTGTTCCTTGAGGTACGCAACAAGCTGAGCGATAGTGATAACAGGAAGGTTCTCCTTCTCACCAACTTCAATCAGCTCAGGTAAACGCATCATTGAACCATTTGCTGTGACCATCTCACCAATAACACCAACTGGGATTAGACCAGCAAGTTTTAGAAGATCAACTGTTGCCTCAGTGTGACCTGGTCTACCGTGCACGCCGTGCTGGTGAGCACGTAGGGGAATGATATGTCCTGGTCTAATAAATGATTCAGGTCCTGAACCTTCACTAGCTAGAGTTCTAGCAGTAAGAGCTCTATCGCTAGCTGAAACACCGGTTGACTCACGAGCAGCAGCATCAACTGTGATGGTGTAGCTGGTGCCATGAGGGTCTTGGTTATCGGTTGTCATTAGTGGAAGTTCAAGCTCATTAGCTTTGCCATCTTCCATAGGTGCACATAGGAAACCGGTGGTGTGCTTAACCATCCAAGCCATCCACTCGGTGGTAGCAAACTGAGCGGCGATGATTGCATCGCCCTCGTTCTCCCTGTTTTCATCATCCGCTACTAGAACCGGCTTACCGTTTCGTAAAGCATCCAATGCTTGCTCGATTGTTGATAGTGCCATTAGTTGTTTCTCATCTCTAGTAATCGTTCTATGTGCTTTGCCATTACATCAACTTCAACGTTGATCTTGTCACCAGGCTTTTTATAGCCCAAGGTGGTAAGTTTTAGGGTTTCTGGAATCAGACTC
Source organism: Rhodoluna sp. (assembly GCA_044347325.1). Classification (GTDB taxonomy): domain Bacteria; phylum Actinomycetota; class Actinomycetes; order Actinomycetales; family Microbacteriaceae; genus Rhodoluna. The sequence goes on from JBIIXN010000011.1 coordinate 7,174, forward strand.
AATCCAACAAAGTCTTCACCAAGTTCATTTACAGTTAGTGAAATACCGTCAAGGGTGATTGAACCCTTTAGTACTACATACTTCATAAGTTCCTTTGGAACAGAGATACGAACCCAGTCCCAGTTCTCACTTGGTTCCCTAGACAGGAATTCGCCAACACCATCAACATGTCCTTGAACATGGTGACCACCAAAGCGGGTCTGCATTGTCATTGCTCGCTCTAGGTTGATCGGATCGCCAACCTTCACATCAGCCAAGCTAGTAAGCCTTAGGGTCTCATGCATAACATCTGCGCTGAAAGTGCCATTCTCAATCTCAACAGCAGTTAAACAAGTTCCACTGCAGGCAATAGAGTCGCCACGCTTGATATCACTTGTGACAAGAGGTCCTTTGACTGTCAACCTGATTGCATCAGGTTGCTGCTCTATGGCGACAACTTCACCTAGTTCTTCAATGATTCCAGTAAACATTAGTTACCTTCCGTAGGAATTGCTCGCATAAACACATCTGCACCTAGTTTCTTCACTTCAACAAACTCAAGGGCAAGAGCATCTTTCATAGTTGAAATACCAATATCTGTGACAGCTACGTTGGTTCCACCAACAAGCAGCGGTGCTTGATAGATCAAGATCTCATCGAATAGACCCTGCTTGATAAATTCACTAGCTAGTTCTGCTCCACCTTCAACAAGCACATGACGCATGCCTCTATCCCACAGCTTTAAGAGCACATCTTTGATGTCATGGGTCTTTAGTTGAACTGTTGGTGCTTCTTCATTGAACACACGAAGGTCAGGGGAGAGTTCACTATTACCCACTACCACTCGAAGTGGCTGGTGTTCATACCTTGAGCCATCAGGCTTTCTAGCAGTTAGATCAGGGTTATCGTATTTGACTGTTCCTGTGCCAACAAGAATTGCATCTAGTTCAGATCTTCTAAGGTGAACATCTTCTCTAGATTCTGAACCTGAAATCCATTTACTGGTCTTATCACTTGCAGCAGTTCTACCATCAAGGGTTTGAGCCCACTTCAAAGTCACATATGGGCGCTGCTTCTTCATTGCAGTTAGCCAAACAATTGATTGCTTGTCTGCTTCATCTTCAAGGACACCTTGAATAACTTCAATGCCAGCATCACGAAGTGTTTGTGCTCCATTAGCTGATTCGTTTCCTGGGTCGTTACTTGCATAAACAACTCGAGAGATACCAGCTTCAATCAAAGCAACAGCACATGGACCGGTTCTGCCAGTGTGATTACAAGGCTCAAGGGTAACCACCGCTGTTGATCCCGCAGGAACACCGTTTGGTAATTTACTCAAAGCATCAACTTCAGCGTGAGGAGTTCCAGCACCCTTATGCCAGCCTTCGGCAATGATGTTCAAATCTTTATCCAGGATGATTGCTCCCACTTGAGGGTTAGCACCGTAGGCAGGTCCGAGTAGGGCAAGTTCAAGTGCCCGATGCATCATCGGTTCAAACTGCCTAGTATCGGTCATCCCGAGCCTTTCATTAAAGGACTTCGGGGTATGGTCGAATAGACGACCTAAGGTCAGGCCAAGATAGGCCAAACCTTATGTTCTTCTACCATCCGGACTTTAACCGTCGGTTCTGGAGTTTCACCAGATCAACCGCCAAACCATCTACCGAAGTATTTGTTGCCATTGAAGGCAGCTTGTCGGGTCGCGGACTATAACCGCCGGCTCAGATTTACACTGACCCCGAAGAACTGTTTGTTGCTAGTAAATCATGGCAGATTGAGGTTCTAAATGCGACCTAATACGCCAAAGGCTAAAAGATAAGGCTTATTAACCCTTTACAGAGCCTGCTAGCAAGCCTCTTACGAAGTAGCGCTGCAGGGCAAAGAAGACAATCAGAGGCACAATCATTGATACGAAAGCACCTGCTGTCAGGAGCTCCCAACCGCTACCCCTAGAGCCAACCATCTCGGCGATACGAACGGTCATAGGAGCGACCTGCTTCACACCACCACCGAAGGTTAGACCTACTAGCAGATCGTTCCAAACCCAGAGGAACTGGAAGATTGAGAACGATGCGATAGCTGGAACTGATAGCGGAAGGACAATCTTGCTGAACAGGGTAAACCAGTTAGCTCCATCAACACGTCCAGCTTCAATCAGTTCTCTAGGAATCTGAGAGAGGAAGTTGTGCAGAAGGAATACAGCTAGTGGCAAACCAAAGATGGTGTGAGCAATCCAGATTGGAATAAAGGTTCCAGTGATACCAAGATCAGGAATGATGACGGTATCGCCAATCACTAGTCCCTTAGCAAATAGCTGAAGTAAAGGAATCAGGGTTAGCTGAAGAGGAACAACCTGGAGACCAAAGATGATGAAGAAGATGGTGTCTTTTCCTCTGAAGTTGAACCAAGCCAAAGCATAGGCTGCGAACAAAGCCAGAGTGATTGGGAAAACCACTGCCGGGATTGTTAGAGCGAAGCTGTTGAAGAAGAACTGGAACAGCGGTGGGTTAGTAGTTGATCCTTGGAAGAGTACCTGAGTGTAGTTATCCAGGGTGAAACTCGGATTAGTAAAGAAAGTCCACCAACCTGACTGGTTGATGTCCTGCTCTGGTCGGATAGAGGAAACCAATAGGCCAAAGGTAGGGATAGTCCAAAGAACAGCGATGATAACTGCAATTGCTGAAGCTACTGGGGATGCAAATATGTCTTTAGCTTTTTTGTTCATAGCCATTAGCGTTCAGTCCTCTCACGTCTAAGCTGTCTGATGTTGTAAGCGATGATTGGAAGAACACAAAGTAGAAGGATTACCGCTAGCGCGCTTCCCTGACCATAGTTCATCTGTCTAAAGCTCTGGGAATACATTTCGTTAGCAATAACGTTGGTCTCGAAGTTACCACCGGTCATGGTTCTAACGATGTCGAAGACCTTTAGGGTTCCAATAGCTGTGGTGGTTAGCACAACAATGACTGTTGATCTAATCATTGGGATGGTTACTCTAATGAAGCGCTTCCAGTTACCAGCTCCATCAAGCATGGCTGCTTCTACTACTTCATCAGGAACGTTCTTCATAGCTGCGGAAATAACAACCATGCAGAAACCGGTCTGAATCCAAATCATCACGAGGATAAGAAGAAGAGTGTTTAGTGGTGCTTCAAGCAACCAGTTAGGGGGAGTGAAACCTAAAGCTTTGGACACAGCACTGAAGAGGCCGATGTCTGGCTTGTTTAGGTTTGGTTGGAAGTTATAAACAAACTTCCAGATAACACCCGCGCCTACGAATGAGATTGCCATCGGTAAAAAGATGAGTGACTTAACAATGCCTGGACGCTTCATGCGATCTGTCATGTAAGCAATAGCAAGTCCAAGCAGAGTGGAAAGAATAGGGACAACTAAAACCCAGATGGCTGTGTTTCGAAGCACAATCAGAATCTCAGGGATAGTGAAAGACCAAACGTAGTTATCAAAGCCAACGAACTCTGTGCTGTCTGCGTTCATGAAAGACATGGTCAGAGTTCTAATTGTTGGATAAACAAGTCCGATAAGAAGTAGTAGAACTGCAGGAGCTAGGAAGACCGCGTACTTCAACCACTCCTGAACTTTGACATTGACCCTAGAGGCCAGTAAGAAAACTAAGTAGACAATTGCAGCGAAAGCTGCCAGTGAAACAATAAGCAAAATTAGGTTTGGGAAAATCACTTCCCAAGGGGTCTTGCGTGCTGCAATGAACGCGGTGTTAATCATTTATTTCCTGACTTTATTGAAATGGGGTGTGGCTTTCACTTTCGTGTCCACCACACCCCACTACAAGGGTATAACTAGCCTAATTTAGTTCTTAGGCCATGACTTCTCGATTGCATCAAGAACAGCCTTGTCAGACTTGTCTTCTGCAACCCATGCGGTCATTTCCTTCCAGAAGGTACCTGCACCAACAGCAGCTGGCATAACGTCAGAGCCGTCGAAGCGGAAGGTTGTTGCGTTCTTTAGGATCTGAACAGCAACCTTGTTCACTGGGTCAGCAACGTTTGCTTCCTCTAGACCCTTGTTAGCTGAGAACCAACCACCAAGTTTTGCCTTGGCGTTGTTCCATAGCGGAGTGGTTAGGTAGTGCTGAAGAGCTGCAACTTCGCCACGGTCTGAGAAAGCTGCTACGAACTCTCCACCACCAAGTGCTGGCTTGTTCTCTGCTGATGTACCTGGGAAGTAGAACACTGAGATTCCGTTTGCCTTTGATGTGTCAGAAGGCTCAACGATTTCTGCTCCGTGGTCTGCAGCCAGGATTCCACCAATGAATGATGCCTGACGGTGCATTGCACATGAACCATCAACGATTCCTGCTCCACCATCCTGGAATGTAGTAGTAGCGATAGAAGCTACGTCACCAACATAGTCAGGGTTCTTTAGGATCTTTCCTGCTTCACCGATTGCTGTAGCTACAGCTGGGTCGTTGAAAGGAATACCGTGGGTAACCCAAGCGTCATAGGTCTCTGCTGAAGCGGTACGAAGCATGATGTCTTCCATCCAGTCAGTACCAACCCAACCGGTTGCTTCACCTGAACCGAAACCAGCACACCATGGCTGGATCTGTCCGTCTGCAGCAATCTGGTCAGATAGAGCTAGAAGCTCATCCCAAGTTGTTGGGATTGTGTAGTTGTTGTCTGCGAATACCTTCGGGTTGTACCAAACGAATGACTTCACGTTAGCTCCTAGTGGAGCAGCGAAGAAGGTTCCGTCTACGGTTCCGTAGTTCTTCCAGTCTGGTGAGTAGTTAGCGTCAACTGACTCGCTCAACTTTGCAGATGCAGGAACTAGGCTGTCAGCAAACTTAGCTAGTAGACCTGGCTGTGGGAAGATCGCTAGATCAGGTGCAGTTCCACCTTCAACGCGAACAGCAATCTGAGCTTCGAACTCCTGAGTACCGTTCCAGTTGACAGTGATTCCTGTACAACGCTCGAAGTCAGCGAATGACTCGACGAATAGATCAGCTTCTGGAGCAATGATGGTTGTGTATACCTCAACCTCAGTACCTTCGAAGCCCTTGTAATCTGCATAAGCATCACAGTTACCGCTAGCGTCATCGCTTGCTGGCGCACAGCCTGCTAGAAACAACGTTGCAACAACTGCAGAAGCAGTAGCAGCTAGAACGCGCTTTGTCTTAAAGCTCATTAATTTCTCCTTGATAGTAATGGGCGAAGCGTAGATTACGCTTCAGCAACAATATACGCCAAGTTTCTTGGGAAAAACTTGGGAATTTCTCACACTGCGATAACGATTTACCTAGTTCCTTGATATGGCGAGGAATAAGGCTTGTTGGCCCTATTTCAGGCTCGGGAGCGTTCCCATGGGACCTAATTTGCCTTGATAAATCCAATGCGGTCATAGACCTTAGCCAGGGTGTCCTCGGCTACAGCTCTAGCCTTATTCGCCCCTGAAGCTAGTAACTTATCTAGCTCTGTTGGGTCGCTCATCAGATCGTTTGCTCTGTCTCTAATAGGGCCTAGAGCATTGATAACAACATCCGCTACTTCACTTTTTAGAACTCCGTAGCCTGCGCCTTGGAATCTGTCTTCTAGAGAAGCTAGAGATTCACCGCTAATAGAAGAGTGAATAGATAAGAGGTTAGAAACACCTGGTTTATTTTCCCAATCGACTCTGATGCTTGCATCAGCATCTGTGACAGCACTCTTGATCTTTTTCATGATGGTTGAGTCATCATCCATTAGGTTTACAAGACCCTTAGGGTCAGCTGCTGATTTAGACATCTTTGCTGTTGGGTTCTGTAAGTCATAAATCTTGGCAGTTTCTTTGAGGATGTGAGCCTCAGGAATTGTGAAGGTCTGGCCAAATCTTGTGTTGAATCGTTCTGCTAGATCACGAGTTAGTTCAAGGTGTTGTCTTTGGTCTTCACCAACTGGAACTGCCTTTGGTTGGTAAAGAAGAATGTCAGCTGCCTGAAGAATTGGGTAAGTGAAGAGTCCAACAGAAGCAGAATCACTTCCTGCTTTTTGTGATTTGTCTTTGAACTGGGTCATGCGGCTTGCTTCACCGAAACCAGTGATGCAGTTTAATACCCAAGCAAGTTCAGCGTGCGCTGGAACGTGGCTTTGCACAAACAATGCCGAGTCTTGAGGGTTAATGCCAGCTGCAATGTATTGAGCAGCAGTTCTTCGCGTGTTGGTTCTAAGTTCGTTAGGGTCTTGAGGAACTGTGATGGCGTGCAGGTCAACAATGACGTAGAAGGCATTGAAGTCTCTTTGCATGTTGACCCAGTTAACTAGGGCACCTAGGTAGTTACCTAAATGCAGAGAAGATGCACTCGGCTGCATGCCGCTTAGAAGATTCGCTTTGCCAGTCATGTTAGATAGCGTACTCAACAACAACAGGGGAATGGTCTGTGAAACGGGTGTCGTAGCTAGCTGCTCTGTGAACCTTATAGTTTGAGGCAACCTTGGCAAGCTTCGGGGTTGCTAGTTGGTAGTCAATTCTCCAGCCGGTGTCAGTATCAAATGCTTGACCTCTATAACTCCACCAGGTGTATGGGCCTGGCACATCAGGGTGAGCGGCTCTTCCTAGATCAATCCAACCCTGCTTATGCATCCAGGTATCAAAGTAAGCACGCTCTTCAGGTAAGAACCCTGCGTTTTTGAGGTTACCCTTCCAGTTCTTAATGTCCAGTTCTGTGTGACCAACGTTTAAGTCTCCAACCACAACGGTCAAACCATCTTCTTTTCTAAGTTCAGCCATGCGCTTAGTCATGGCGTCTAAGAACTTGTATTTCTCAACCTGTTTAGGGGTATCAACTTCACCAGAGTGAACATAGGTGCTGATAACAGTTACGGTCTTGGTTTTGATCTTGAAATCAACCTCTAGCCAACGCCCAGCACTATCAAAGCTCTTAGGGCCAAGTGCTGTTCTTGATGCTGATGCTGGAAGTTTAGACACAATAGCGACTCCTGCCCTTCCCTTAGATGAGGCGTTGTCGTGAAGGATATGCCACTTTGTGCCATCGTTCTGCTGCTGTTCAATGGCCTTAAAGATCTCTTCTAAATCTGTAGTTTCAGCCCTAACTTCCTGCAGGGCAATCACATCTGGGGAGTGCTCAATAACCCACTCGGCAAAGCCTTTCTTGAAGGCGGCTCTAACGCCATTGACGTTGATGGTTACTACGGTGAGATTAGTTGGCATGGGACAAGTTTAAGGTCATCTTAGACTTGTCGGGTGAGTGAACGCGTATTAGTAGGTGCAGGTGTTGGCACCGGTGTATCTATAGCCAGTGCGTTCATCTATAGAACTGAAAGATATGTCCCTTGGGATAGCGAGGCTCTAGGTAGCTCTAGGGGGCTCATAGCCATCAAAGCAGCTTTAGCAGAGGTAGCTCAAGAGATAGATAAGGCCAGGGAATCAACCGATGAAGAATCGGCAGATATCCTAGATGCCCTCAAACTAGTTTTAGAAGATGAATCTTTGATGGAAAACATCAAGGTTCGTTTGGCTGATGGTGCTAACTCTCAGCGAGCAGTTATCGGGGCCTTCAAATCAGCAGCGCAAGTTATTTCCAAACTTGGCGATTACTTTGCTGAGCGATCAAATGACATTATCGAACTAGGTGAGAGAGTCATTGACAAACTAAATGGCAAACAGGATTTGGTTTGGCCAAGTGAACCTTTTGTTTTAGTCACCGATAACCTAGGGCCTTTAGAAATGGTCAAACTGCAGAGCAGTTCAATTGTTGGATTGGTAACCAGTCTGGGGAGCCCAACTTCACACACCTCTATTCTGGCTAGAGGAATGAACCTACCAACTGTTGTCTCGGTGAGTGGAGCTGAGTTTATTCAGGCGGGGGATCAGTTGATTGTGGATTCTTCTAGTGGTCAGGTATTTGTAAAGCCTGATGAAACAGAGATTGCTCAATATGTAAATGCTGTTGCTGATAAGGCTCATGAAATCGTTGATGTTCAAGCTCTTGAATTACAGGTCAAGTTGTATGCCAATTTAGGATCAAGTTCAGAAGGTGCTGCTGCTCTATCTTTTGGAGCACAGGGCGTTGGTCTGTTTAGAACTGAGCTTTTGTTTTTAGGAGAGAAGGTTGCCCCGTCACTTGAAACACAAGTTTTGGAATACTCAAGACTTCTAGATCAGTTCCCTAACCAGGTAGTAATAGTTCGAGTCTTGGATTTGGATACCGATAAGCCACTACCTTTCCTCAAACTCACTGAAACAGGTAAGTATGCGAACAGAGGATTCCAAGCGCTACTTGCTAACCCAGAGGCACTGATAACTCAACTAACGGCTCTATCTCTTGCTGCTCAAAAGCATCCAGAGGCAAAGCTTTGGGTAATGGCTCCTATGGTCTCTAAAGCAGAGCAGGCAGTTCAGTTTGTTGAGATGGCTAAGAAACTTGGTTTAGAAACTGTAGGCGTGATGATTGAGGTTCCTGAAGTTTGTGAACCTGAAGTATTAGAGCAGATAGTAGCTGTCGTTGACTTTCTAAGTATTGGAACAAACGATCTAACTCAATACACCTTGAACCAAGATCGCCTAGGTTCCACTCAAGCACTGTCGATGGTTAGAGAACCTGAGGTTCTTGAATTGATTCGTCGTGTTGCAGAGTTCTCTAAGAAAGCTGGCAAGCCAGTTGGTATTTGTGGTGAGGCAGCAAGTGATTATGAATCAGCAAAGTTGTTTATTGAATATGGGGTTAGTTCACTATCGCTTTCCCCAGCGTTGATTCCAGGATTGGCTAGAGAACTTAGCTCTTAATTGTTACGTAGACCAGTTTCTTTTCTACGCTCACTGTGTATCTTGGGAGAGCTTTTCTTGCCGGACCTCGCTTGACGGCACCGGTGTTCATATCGAATAAAGCACCGTGAGCCTGACAGATTAGGTTCTTTCCCTCAATCTTGTTGACAGCAAAACCTTCGTGTGTGCAACGCTGATCGAATGCTCTAAATACCCCTGCTTTAGGTTGGGTAATCAGAACCATCATGTTGCGGCCTGGGATTCGGAAAGAACTCCCGCCGCCAACTTTGATGTCCTTAGTTGCACAAATCTTGTATTTCTTAGATGCTGCTTCAGCACTTGATGCAAGGGAACTTAGCCCGATTGAACCTGCAGCAACGGCAAGGCTAGTGAAGAAGTTTCTTCGACTTAGACCTGCTCTTGACTCCTTAGGCTCAGCGCTCTCACCATGAGCGGGGCAGGAGTTAAATTCGGACATGTTAAAAGAATAAACAGGCCTCTATATCAAGGCCTGCTTATTTGAGTATCTTTTAGATAACTCTCAGGTGTTATCGGCGTCCGCGAAGGACGGCTTGCTTAACCTCAGCAATTGCCTTGGTCACTTCAATACCTCTAGGGCAAGCTTCGGTGCAGTTGAAGGTGGTGCGGCAACGCCAGACACCTTCTTTATCGTTCAAGATGTCTAGGCGAACCTCTGCTGCTTCATCTCTTGAGTCAAAGATGAAGCGGTGAGCATTCACAATAGCTGCAGGACCAAAGTATTGGTTGTCTGTCCAGAACACTGGGCAAGAGGTGGTGCAGGCAGCACAAAGAATGCACTTGGTGGTGTCTTCAAAGCGTTCGCGATCTTTAGGTGACTGAAGGCGTTCAGCCGCTGGCTTGTCTGTTGCAATAAGGAAAGGCTTCACGTCTCTATAGGCCTGGTAGAAAGGCTCCATGTCAACAACAAGGTCCTTCTCAATCTTTAGTCCCTTGATTGGTTCAACATAAATAGGTTGAGAGATATCTAGATCTTTGATCAGAGTCTTACAAGCCAAACGGTTTCTACCGTTGATACGCATTGCATCTGAACCACAAACACCGTGAGCACAAGATCTTCTGAAAGTTAGGCTTCCATCGATTTCCCACTTGATCTTGTGCAGGGCATCAAGAACACGGTCGGTGCCATACATGGTGACATCAAAGTCTTGCCACTTTGGCTCTTCATCTGTTTCAGGATCGAAACGACGAACCATGAGAGTGACAGTGAAAGATGGAATCACTCCAATTTCCTGAGTTTCAGTAATTGCGCCCATTAGTACTTACGCTCCATTGGTTGGTAGTTAGTTATTACTACAGGTTTCCAGCCGATATCGATCTTGTCACCGTTCTTGTATGCCATTGAGTGAACCATGAACTTTTCGTCATCTCTTGTTTCGAAGTCTTCACGGTAGTGACCACCTCTACTCTCGCGTCTCTCACGAGCAGTGAAGGCAAGAACTTCAGCAAGGTCTAGTAAGAAACCTAGTTCGATAGCTTCAAGAAGATCTGTGTTGAATCTCATACCGCGGTCTTGAACTTGAATGTTTTCGTATCTAACGCGTAGCTCTTTGATCTTGTCTAGAGCTTCGTTAAGAGATTCTTCAGTTCTATAAACCTGAGCATTTTTATCCATGGTGTCCTGCAGTTCTTTACGGATGACCGCAATCTTTTCAGTTCCACGAGCATTACGCATATGTTCAATTAGCTTGACTGTTTCAGCAACGGCGTCAGCTGGAACATCAACAAACTTTGCATCCTTGGCATACTCAACAGCGTAGATACCCGCACGCTTACCGAATACGTTGATATCCAATAGCGAGTTAGTTCCGAGACGGTTAGCTCCATGCACAGAAACACATGCACATTCACCAGCCGCATAAAGGCCTGGGACAACTGTGTTGTTATCTCTTAGAACTTCAGCTTTGATGTTGGTTGGAATTCCACCCATTGCATAGTGAGCAGTTGGGAATACCGGAACTGGCTCTGTATAAGGCTCAACACCGAGGTAGGTTCTAGCAAACTCAGTGATGTCTGGAAGCTTGGCATCAATAACAGCAGGCTCTAGGTGGGTAAGGTCTAGAAGAACGTAGTCCTTGTTAGGACCTGCTCCTCTGCCTTCACGCACTTCGTTAGCCATCGCACGAGCAACCATGTCTCTAGGAGCTAGGTCCTTGATGGTTGGAGCATATCTTTCCATGAAGCGCTCACCTGTAGCGTTACGAAGAATTGCACCTTCACCACGAGCCGCTTCTGAAAGCAAAATACCAAGACCAGCTAGCCCTGTTGGGTGGAATTGGTAAAACTCCATGTCTTCAAGTGGAAGACCCTTACGGTAAATGATTCCAACACCGTCACCAGTAAGAGTGTGAGCGTTTGAAGTTGTCTTGAAGATCTTTCCAAAACCACCGGTTGCAAAAACAATTGACTTACCTTGGAAGACGTGAAGATCTCCGGTAGCTAGTTCGTAAGCAACAACTGCTGCTGGTCTTTCTTCACCATCAACGGTGTTCATTACTAGGTCAAGAACATAGAACTCGTTATAGAACTCGATACCTAACTTCACACAGTTTTGGTACAAGGTCTGCAGGATCATATGTCCGGTTCTATCGGCTGCGTAGCAACTTCTTCTAACCGGTGCTTTACCGTGATCGCGAGTGTGACCACCAAATCTTCTTTGGTCAATCTTGCCATCAGGAGTTCTGTTGAAAGGAAGACCCATGTTCTCTAAGTCAATTACTGCTTGAACAGATTCTTTGGCAAGAATTTCTGCAGCGTCTTGGTCAACTAGGTAGTCGCCACCTTTAACTGTGTCGAAGGTGTGCCATTCCCAAGAGTCTTCTTCAACGTTGGCTAGAGCTGCTGCCATTCCACCTTGAGCGGCCCCGGTGTGTGAACGAGTAGGGAAGAGCTTTGAGATAACAGCAGTCTTAGCGTGCGGACCTGCTTCAATAGCTGCACGCATACCTGCACCACCGGCACCAACGATAACTACGTCGTACTGATAGTGGTGAACTTTAACTTCAGACAATTTTTTCCTTACGGCTTACAAACGCCAGGTAGATAGCTTTCAACATCTGGATCGATGCATGGATCAAATGTGGTGATAACTAGAGTGCCAAGAATGATTAGAACTGTTGCTGCAACCCAAAGCGCTATGTTGAATGATTTTCTAACCCATTCACGCTCTGCATAGTCGTTGACCAAAGTTCTCATACCGTTGGTTCCGTGAATCATGGCTAACCAAAGCATGATGCCGTCATAAACCTGCCAGAACGGATCTGCCCACTTTCCAGCAACGAAGGCAAAGTCAATGGATTTAACTCCTCGCTCAGGTAGAACTAGGTTCACCATCAGGTGACCGAGGATTAGGACAACTAGAAGTGGACCTGACACACGCATGAAAACCCATGCACGCTTTTCCCACTGAGCTTTTTTGCGACTTCTTGGCTGGTTTGGCTGTTCAATAACGACGCTCATTTACTCTCCAAATGTGTGCATAAGCTGGCGAGGAATCCAGGCGGCCATTAGAACAACAAAGATCACTACAACTACCCAGAACATCTGGTTCTGGTACTTAGCGCCCTTGCTCCAGAAATCGATTAGAGCGACGCGAAGGCCATTGAATCCGTGGAAGAGGATGGCTCCAACTAGACCAATTTCGGCAATACCTACTATTGGGGTCTTATAAACATGCATAACTGTGTTGTAAGCCTCAGGGCTTACTCTAACCAGTGCGGTATCAAGGATGTGGACTAGGAGGAAGAAATAGATTCCAACCCCAGTAATACGGTGCAATACCCAAGACCACATGCCTATTTTGCCTCGATACAAAGTACCCGCAGGTCTTTTAGCCACGAAACTCCTCCTTGATTGGCGGCAAATCGCTCACCTAATTGGCTTAATGATAACCCACGATTTCAGGCAAAAATCGTCTAACCATGCTTCTGGGCTAGGCTTTTCACAGTATGAGTGATCCTAAAGAGCCAATGGCTCGTTTCTATTCTGTAATTCCAGCTGGTGGGATTGGTAGCAGGCTATGGCCGCTATCACGTGCATCTGCACCTAAGTTTTTGCATGACCTAACTGGTTCTGGTCAGACTCTTCTTCAAGACACTTGGGAGAGATTAGCTCCACTATCTGGCAATGACCGAATTGTTGTTGTCACAGGTGTTGCTCACCGCAGTGCTGTTGTCGAACAGTGCTCAGATCTTTCAGTAAACAACCTTTTTCTAGAGCCAAGCCCTAAGGATTCAACTGCTGCAATTGCATTAGCAGCCGCCATTCTTGTCAAGCGTGAACCAGATGTGATTATTGGTTCATTCGCGGCTGATCACGTTATTACTGATAACAAAGAATTCAACGAATGTGTGAAGGAAGCTGTTGCAGTTGCTGCAACGGGAAAGATTGTCACTATTGGTATTCAGCCAAGCGAGCCTTCAGTGGGATTTGGATACATCAAGGCTGGCGACAAGATGGATCTTCCTTTCGCTAAGAATGCTCGTGAGGTAGCGAAGTTCGTGGAGAAGCCAGATATCGAACGTGCCCGCAAGTATGTTGCCTCAGGTAAGTACCTATGGAACGCAGGTATGTTTATTGCTCCTGCAGCACTAATTCTTTCTGTCCTTGAAGAGACAGAGCCAGAGCTTCACTCAAAGATCATGACCTTGGCTGATGCCTGGGGCACATCAGCTCAGGAGAAGGTCTTTGAAGATGTTTGGCCAACGCTCAAGAAGATTGCTGTTGACTACTCTGTAGCAGAGCCTGCAGCAGCCAAGGGTCTAGTCGCTGTTGTTCCAGCTAAGTTTGGTTGGCACGATGTTGGTGACTTTGCCGCTATTGCAGAACTTCAGTCCGGTGGCAAGCGTAATCACCTAGCCGTGCTCGGCGATGTCACAGTTCTTTCAGAAAAATCCAGCGGAATCCTAGTATCTGAGACAGGTCGCTTGGTTGCCCTTATCGGTCTTGATGATGTCATCGTTGTTGACACACCTGATGCGCTTCTAGTTACCACTAAGGAGCATGCTCAAAGAGTGAAGAATCTAGTTGATTCGCTCAAGGTAACTGGTCACAGCGAAGTTCTATAAGTATTTGTCTATGAGAACTGTTAGAACCATCGTGTCAGCAATGCTTGTAGCGAGCGTTGCTGTGGGCGTTAGTTCCTGTGCTCCGGCAGCTGTCACGGAACCAAATCACAAAGCAAAAACAACAGCTTGCCTAATAAGATCTACGACTGTTGTGCCTGGAACTCCTGAAAATCAACTGGCAGCAGATTTAGTTGAGGCCAAAATTGTTTATGGGTTAGCAGCTCGTGAAGTGAAGATTGACCCAGCTACTGAACAGGTTCCGGCTAGGTTGCTACAAGCTCTGCAGGCTGGTTGTGTATTAATGGTGTCTGCCAACATGGAATACATTTCAGATCTTGCCCAGTTTGCAATTGAGCATCCAAGAATGCTGATTCTGTTTGTTGGTGGGAATATCTCGGCTTCAGGTCAGCCAACTAACTTTAGGTGGGTTGCTGATGATGCACTAGGTAGCGCTCGGTTAGCTGGTTTCTTTGCAGCCGGTAAATCAACTTCAGGTGAAGTGCACCTATTCGTGCAACCTGTTTTTGCTCAATCAAGCTCAATACGAACATCATTCATCCAAGGCGTCAAAGACTTTGATCGCGTCTCGCAAACAACAACCAAGACGGTCTTTGTCAGCACCCCATCTTCCAAGGTTTTGACTGCTGAACTCCAGAGCTTAGATTCAAGCAACGTTGTGGCCATTTATGGGGGAAGGAGTATTTGGCAGAGCTTAGATACCGAACAGTTGGACGGCCCATACCTTATCGGAGCTGATCTTCAATTAGGTGATTCGGTTCTTGCTCTTGAATCACGAGTCCAAGCCTCAGTTGAGAGAAATACCAGTAAATACGTCCTTAATGCCGTTTCATCCCTATTGGACCGCAAGTTTGCTTCGGACCCTCTATATAGAAAGCCTGGCGCTTTGAAGTTCAAGACCGTAGAACTCAGGTTGACCCAGCCCGATTCGATAGACGGGGACCTACTTGAAATCCTGTCTGCTTATGAGCAAGAACTGGCAGCTCGGTAAAAACCTCGAATTGTAACGCCTAGGTAAATACCTTGTGTTCGTGGCCAAAAGTGTCGTTGGGGGCTAGTAGTGTCTAGTTGTGTGTGGTTGGTGATCGGCACCAGCCTAAATAAATCAGGAGGATACAAGTGAACAAAGTTTCACGTAAGGCCGTAGCAGGAGTAGCAATGGCAGCAGCCAGCTTGCTAGTTCTTTCAGGCTGTGCATCACCAAAGCCAGGCGCTGGATTCATCGAATGTGGTGTTTCTGACGAAGGTTCATGGGCAGACAAGTCATTCAACGAATCTGTAATGGATGGTATGGAGAAGGCTGCAGAAGAGTTCGGTGTAACTCTAGCGTCAGCTGAATCAAACTCATCTGAAGATTTCGCGCCAAACCTAGATGCAATGGTTGCAGAAGGTTGTGACGTTATTTTCGCAGTTGGCTTCAACCTAGTTGACGCAGTTAACGCTGCAGCAGAAGCTAACCCAGAGGTTAACTTCGTAACCATCGATGGTTGGTCAAACGGAGCAACAAACCTAAAGCCAGTTGGTTACAACATGGCTGAGTCATCATACCTAGCTGGTTATGCAGCTGCGTACTACTCAACAACAAAGATCGTCAGCGTTTACGGAGGTCTACAGATTGGTGCTGTTACAGCATTCATGGATGGTTTCTACTACGGTGCTAAGGCATACGAGAACGAAACTGGTACTCCAGTGACCGTTCTTGGTTGGGATGCAACTACACAGCAGGGTGACTTCATTGGTGGATTCGCTCCAAACGCTCCAGAAGGTAAGACAATTGCTGCTGGTCACCTTTCAGCAGGTGCAGACGTTCTTGTTCCAGTTGGTGGAGACCAGTTCGGTGCTCTTCAGGAAGCAATCACTGAGTCTGGCGTTGACGCCAAGATGATCGGTGTTGACAAGAACATCAGCGTTACCAGCCCAGAGTACGCACCTATCACTCTTACCTCAATTGAGAAGAGAATGGGTTCAGCAGTTTACGACATCGTGAAGGCACTTGCAGTTGACAAGGAAGCTTTCGCTGGTGGTGGAGACAACGCTTACACAGGTACTCTAGCTAACGCTGGAACTGACATCTCAGAGACTGAGTTCATGGATGAGACCCTAAAGGCGAAGCTTGCAGAACTTAGAGCAGGCATCATCGACGGTTCAATCAACCCACTTAGCTAATCACTAGATAAGTAGTTAGAGAACTGCCGAGGCTTAGGCCTCGGCAGTTCTTGCTTTAATCTGGCCCATAAAGAACTTGGGGTAGATTAGGACAAGGAAAAGCAAAGGAGCCTAGACCCCGAATGAAGCTAGAACTCAGGAATATCACCAAGCGCTTCGGCACCCTAGTAGCCAACGACAACATCAGCCTTACACTCGCTCCAGGCGAGATCTTGAGCTTGTTGGGTGAAAATGGTGCGGGTAAATCAACTCTTATGAACGTCCTTTATGGACTTCTCCAACCTGACGAAGGTCAGATTCTGATTGACGATAAAGAAGTCAAGTTCTCAGGCCCAGGTGAAGCTATGGCTGCCGGTATCGGTATGGTCCACCAGCACTTCATGTTGATTCCAGTTTTCACTGTTGCAGAGAATGTTGTTCTAGGTCATGAACCAACAGGCAAGGTTGGAAACCTAGATCTAGACGCTGCTCGCAAACTTGTTAAGGAAATCTCTGACCGTTTTGGATTTGATATCGATCCTGATGCAAAGATTGAAGACCTTCCAGTTGGAGCCCAGCAGAGAGTTGAAATCATCAAGTCTCTAGCGCGCGATGCAAGGATTCTTGTTCTGGATGAACCAACTGCTGTTCTTACTCCCCAGGAAACTGATGAACTGATGGAAATCATGAGAGGCCTAAAAGCAAACGGCACATCAATCATCTTTATCACTCACAAACTTCGTGAAGTTCAAAAGGTAGCTGACCGCATCATTGTTATCCGTCAAGGAAAAGTTGTTTCAGAAGCTAGCCCTAAGGCAACAGCAGGGGAGCTTGCATCGTTGATGGTAGGTCGAGAAGTAGATTTAGACACAAAGAAGAAGGCACCGAAGATTGGTTCTGAAACACTTGTTGTCAAAGATCTAACTGTTTTGGATGACCGTAACCAGCAGATGGTTAATGGAATCAGTTTCTCTGTTCACGATGGTGAGATTCTTGCCATTGCTGGTGTTCAAGGTAATGGTCAAACAGAGTTAGCTGAAGCAATCCTTGGTCTTAGAAAGATTCACAGCGGAAGTATTGAAGTTGCTGGCCAAGATCTAACCAAGAGCAATGTGCGACAGGTTCTTGAGGCAGGTGTTGGATACATTCCAGAAGACCGAAAGAAAGATGGTCTAGTCGGCCAATTCAGCATTGCTGAAAACCTAATGCTCGATGGCTCTTTCGGAAAGCCTTTTGCTAAGGGTGTTCAAATTGACTTTGCTAAACGTGATGAAATCGCGGAGAAGCTAATTGCAGAATTCGACATCAGAACTCCTTCTAAAGAAACTCTGGCTAAACAACTATCCGGCGGTAACCAGCAGAAAGTAGTTGTTGCCCGTGAAATGAGCCGAGATCTGAGAGTGCTTATCGCATCCCAGCCAACCCGTGGTGTTGACGTTGGTTCGATTGAGTTCATTCACGAGCAGATTGTTGCAGCCCGCGATGCTGGCAAGACTGTTGTGATTATCTCGACAGAGCTGGATGAAGTTCTTGCTCTAGCTGACCGAATCGCTGTTATGTATAGAGGTCGCATTGTTGGAATTGTTGATGCCAAAACAACTAGAGAAAAGCTTGGAAAGATGATGGCAGGTATTGCAGCATGAGTAAGAAAAAAGAAGCTGAAGTAACAAAGCCAGCACAAGATAAGGCAACCTCGGTTCTGCACGAGATCATGTCCGGTGACCCGGTTCGTATTGCTCTGTCAGTCCTACTTGGATTTATCATCGGCGCAATCTTCATGGTTGTCTTCGACAAGAACGTTGTTAAAGCATGGGCTGATTTTGGTGCAGACCCTAACTATGCACTCTCAACTGTTTGGTGGACAATCTCAGATGGCTATGGAGCGTTGTTCCGTGGTTCCATTCTTAACTTCAATGGCGACGATTTCGCAACCATTATTCGTCCGTTCACTGAGACACTTCGATTCGCCGCTCCTTTGATCATGGCTGGACTCGGAGTTGCTCTAACATTCCGCGTTGGTCTTTTCAACATTGGTGCAACTGGTCAAATCTTGGTAGGTCTTGCCGGTGCAACATTTGTTTCAACTCGTCTAGAGATGCCAATTATCATTCACATGCTTGCTTCCGTTTTTGCAGCAGTTGTTTGCGCAATGCTCTGGGGAATGATTGTTGGAATCCTGAAGGCAAGAACAGGTGCTCACGAAGTTATTGTGACCATCATGTTGAACTACGTTGCCTTGTCACTGTTCACCTATCTCTTGAGACAACCAAATCTTCTATTGGAAGAAAATGGTGGAGGAACACCTAAGTCTGACGAACCTGATGGAACTGCACGCCTTGGTCTCTTGTTTGGTCCTGAGTTTCAGCTTCACTACGGTTTGATTTTTGCTGTCTTAGCAGTTGTCTTCTACTGGTGGTTGATGGAGAAATCTACATTCGGCTTTAGATTCCGTATGGTCGGACACAACCCGTCAGCAGCTAGAGCTGCTGGTATCAAGGTCGAAAACACATTTGTTTGGGCACTTGCTATTTCTGCAGGCTTCTCAGGTTTGGCTGCTGCTAACCAAGGCCTAAGCGTTGATGGTGGTCTAACCACCAGCATTGAAGCGGGTATCGGTTTCGACGCTATTACCGTTGCCCTACTGGGTGGTTCTAGAGCCGGTGGTGTTGTGATGGCTGGGATGCTGTTTGGTGCATTCAAGGCTGGATCTTCAACTATGCAGGTTGCAGGTGTATCTCCAGAAGTTCTGGGCGTTGTAAAGGCTCTGATTGTTCTGTTTATTGCCGCCCCTCCGATTATTAGAGCTTTCTACCGACTACCTGTTCCTGGTCCTAAGGTTTTCGAATCAGCACAGAAGGCTAAAGCTGCGAAGGTGATCAAATAATGAAGAACGTTGAAGTTACCCCAGGAATGTTCTCTTCGGCTCAGGTTAAGCCAAGCCTGAAGACCCCGATTACTTTGGTGGCAGCTGCCATGGTGGTTCTATTGTTCTTTGGTTTCCTAGGAAAGACCGGAGACATCACTTTCGTATGGAGCGATAAGCGTGAAGTGATTCAGCTTCCTCCATTTGTTGTGAACTCAATGTTCTTCTGCACAGTAGTTGGCGCACTGCTACTAATGATTGGTTTACTTTCGGTTGCATTGACTATTCGTGGTGGCAAGACTCCGGTTTGGCTGATTGCCATTTATGCACTTGGTGCGATGATGGCTCTTCTTGGTTGGTTAGCCACAGAAGCAACCCAGGGTGTTCAGATGGTATTTATCCTGAGTAACACTTTGGTTCTCGCAATTCCACTGATCTTCGGTGGTATGGCCGGCATCATGTCTGAACGAGTTGGTGTTGTAAATATCGCCATCGAAGGACAGCTACTTAGCGGAGCTTTCGTAGCAGCTGTTGTTGGAACCATCACTGGAAATCTTTATGTTGGAATGATTGCCGCCATGGTTGCTGCAGGTTTACTTTCAACCGTTCTAGCGTCTCTGGCAATCAAGTATCTGGTTGAGCAAATCATTATCGGTGTTCTTCTAAACGTTTTGGTTATTGGTGTTACCAACTTCCTTTACTCAGCTTGGGTGGACGATGACAGCATCAACCTAAACTTCCCAGGCACATTTGAAAAGATTGCCCTGCCATTCCTTTCAGATATTCCAGTTATTGGCCAGGTGTTCTTCAACAACAGAATCACCGTGTATCTGATGTTCATCCTTGTTCCACTACTTTGGTATGTCCTATTCAGAACTAAGTTGGGCCTAAGAGCTAGAGCTGTTGGTGAGCACCCGCTTGCCGCAGACACCGTTGGTATCAATGTGGCTAAGACCAGATTCTGGTGGGTAACCATCGGTGGTGCGATTGCAGGTCTTGGTGGTGCTTCACTAACTCTTGGAAACGTAGGTTCTTTCGGTCGTGAAATGTCAGCAGGTCTTGGGTTCATCGCTCTCGCCGTTGTGATCCTTGGTCGTTGGCAGCCAATCTATGTGACCCTTGGAGCTTTGCTCTTTGGATTCACAATCATTATGAAGGTTTGGGCTAACCAGGTTTCTCCTGGGATCCCAGTGGACTTCATCACAATGGTTCCTTACCTTGTGACCCTTGTTGCTGTTGCAGGTTTTGCTGGAAAAGTTAGACCTCCTGCCGCTTCAGGCCAACCGTATGTAAAGGGATAGTCAAATGACTAATGAGATCAACTGGAACCAGTTAAAAGATGCTGCTGTTGCAGCTATGAAGAATGCCTACGTGCCTTATAGCCACTTCCCAGTTGGAGCAGCCGCTCTAGTTGATGATGGTCGAATCGTTTCTGGTTGCAATGTTGAAAATGCTAGTTACGGTATTGGTCTTTGTGCTGAGTGTGGTTTGGTAAGCAACTTGAGCATGACCGGAGGAGGCAAGCTTGTTGCCTTCTACTGTGTTGATGGAGCTGAGAACATCTTGATGCCATGTGGCAGATGCCGTCAACTATTGTTCGAGCACTCTCAAGAGGGCATGTTGCTCCAAACTGTTTCCGGTATCAAAACTATTGAGCAGGTATTGCCTGATGCATTTGGTCCTAGAGATCTAGCCGAAGGTTTCGGCAATGAGCAAAGAAATTAGGAAAACAATTGTCTAAGGAATACTCCGCTGTTGAACTAATTGTTGCAAAGCGTGAAAAGCAAGAACTTACAACAGACCAAATTAACTGGCTAGTTTCTAACTACACTTCAGGTGTTGTTGCCGATGAGCAGATGTCTGCGATGGCTATGGCCATCTTGCTAAATGGCATGAACAGAAGAGAAATCAAAGATCTAACCCTTGCCATGATTGCAACCGGCGAAAGATTGGACTTTAGCTCCCTTAGTATGCCAACTGCTGACAAGCATTCAACCGGTGGTGTTGGCGACAAGATCACTCTGATGCTTGCTCCATTGGTTGCAGTCTTTGGAGTTGCTGTTCCTCAGCTATCTGGTCGAGGACTTGGTCACACCGGTGGCACCTTAGACAAACTAGAAGCTATCCCTGGTTGGCAGGCATCACTAACTAATCAGCAGATGCATGATCAGTTAGATAAGGTCAACGCGGTCATTTGTGCAGCTGGTGCAGGTCTTGCTCCTGCAGATAAGAAGCTTTATGCCCTAAGAGATGTAACTGGAACAGTTGAAGCAATTCCACTTATCGCAAGCTCAATCATGAGCAAGAAGATTGCTGAGGGAACCTCAGCACTAGTTCTTGATGTCAAGGTGGGCTCGGGTGCTTTCATGAAGACTCTGGATAGAGCGAAGGAACTTGCACAGGTACTTACCCAACTTGGTGCTGACGCCGGGGTGAAGACAAGCGCTCTACTGACAGACATGTCAACACCGCTGGGCCGCAAGGTTGGTAACGCACTTGAGGTTGAGGAAGCTGTCGAAGTTCTTGCTGGCGGTGGGTCCAAGGACCTAATTGATATCACAGTTGCTCTTGCTACCGAGATGCTTCGTCTATCAGGTAAGACTGATGTTGATGTTGCAGCAGCTCTAAATGATGGTCGTGCCATGGACAAGTGGAACGAAATGATTAGAGCTCAGCACGGTGATCCAACTGCAAAGATGCAGGTTGCTAAGCATGAGCACGTGATTCTTGCCGAAGTTTCTGGCTTTGTGAACGAGCTAGATGCTCTTGCTGTTGGAACAGCATCATGGCGACTGGGAGCTGGAAGAGCTCGCAAGGAGGATCCAGTTCAGTTCGGAGCAGGAATTGTTATTCACGCCAAGCGTGGAGAAAAGATTGAAAAGGGTCAGCCACTTCTGACTTTGTACACCGATGAATCAGAACGCTTCGAGAGAGCAATTGAAGCTCTTGCCGGAGGAATCAAGATTGAGGATGTAGCCTCATCAAGTTACACTCCACTTATCCTTGACCGTATCAACGCCTAAAGAGAAACGAATAATGCCTAAACTAAATATCCAATCCCTACCTAAAGTTTCACTACACGATCACCTTGATGGGGGATTGAGACCTCAAACCATTATTGATCTGGCAAAAGAGATTGGTCACGAACTTCCCGCTGACAACGCTAAAGATCTAAACCAGTGGTTCCTAGAATCTTGTGATTCAGGTTCTCTTGAAAGATATCTAGAGACTTTCGCTCACACCTGTGCTGTTATGCAAACCAAAGAAGGACTCATCAGAGTAGCTCGTGAGTTCGCTCTAGACCTAGCAGCAGACGGTGTCATCTATGGCGAGGTTCGTTATGCACCTGAGCAGCACCTAGAAAAGGGACTAACCCTTGAAGAGGTAGTTGAATACGTTGAAGAAGGACTAAGCCAAGGCCGTGCTGAAGTATCTGCCAAGGGCGGATACCTAGTGACCGGTCAGCTCATCACAGCAATGCGTCAGAACAACAATGCTCAGAAGGTGGCCGAGCTAGCAGTTACTTACCGTGATCGCGGCGTTGTTGGCTTTGACTATGCAGGACCTGAATCAGGTTTTAGCCCATCTCGTCACGCTGAAGTCTTCAAGTGGCTCAATGAGCAGCTGATGCCGGTTACCCTGCACGCTGGTGAAGGTGCTGGTAGAGACTCAATCAAAGATGCACTGGTTGATGGCAGAACTCTTCGTTTAGGTCACGGTGTTCGCATCATTGAAGATATCTTTGTTGATGCAGAGGATGAGAACCAGAAAGCCCTTGGGGATATTGCAGCTTGGGTATTAGAGCGCGGTATTGCCCTAGAGCTAAGCCCTTCATCAAACCTTCAAACAGGTGCCCTACCTGATATCGAACAGCCTCGTATGAGTGATCACCCATTCGACATTCTTTATGGCCTTGGCTTCAACGTAACTGTGAACACCGATAACCGTTTGATGAGTGGAACTACTCTGACAAGAGAACTTGAACTTCTAACTGAAACATTTGGTTATGACCTTGATGATCTTGAACTGTTCCAATTGAATGCAGCTAACGCAGGGTTTATGGACATGGATGTCAGAGCAGAAATCATTGAGCGTATATCTGATGCTTTTGAGGCTGCCCAGTAACAATGAGCCCTATTTTATCTGCACTAGGCGAAGGCTCTATAAAACTTCAACAAGCATGTCTGTCTTGGCGAGAGAGCTTTGAACTAGCTGGTGCTGGACTAGTTGATAGCAATAGAACAACTTCTGAATACACTCAAGAGATGATCCAAGCTTTTGAAGAGCTTGGACCATATATGGTTGTAGCTCCAGGCATTGCCCTTGCTCATGGCAGACCATCGGCTTCTGTTTTAGAAACTGGTTTATCTCTAGTTACTCTTTCAACTCCAATTGAATTTGGTAGTCAATCAAATGATCCTGTTTCACTGGTAATTGGGTTAGCAGCAAAAGATCATGACAGCCATATTGATTTGATGGCAGCACTTAGTCAGTTACTAATGGATGAAGAAAAGGTAACTATATTGCTCAATGCAACCAAAGAGGCAGAAGTTCGCGCTTACCTTAGTTAAACTGAAGGTATGAGGATTCTTTCGGTTTGTGGCATGGGCATTGGCACATCAGTGCTATTGAAGATGAATGCCGAGAAAGTTCTCGAAGCCATGGGGGTTGAAGCAGAAGTAGTAGCAGCAGATATCACTAAGGCCAAAAGAGATGGGGACGGGGCAGATATAATTCTGACCACCCCTGAACTAGTTGCCTTACTTGAAGATTTGCCAGGCAAGATAGTGCCAATTGAGCACGTCTTTGATCTAACTGAAATCCGCCAAAAGCTCTCTGCAGCTCTGCTCTAAAGCATCTAGGAGAGCCTTAGCGTTCTCTTTCGAATCAGAGACCGCCTCCAAATAGCACTTCAATTTAGGTTCAGTGCCACTAGGTCTAATGATTACTCGTCGACCATCGGCTAAATCAAATCTCAAACCATCGGTTGGCATAAGCTCTGGGCTACCCAAACTCATGTCAGTAAAGACTGCAGGAAGACCAGCAAGGGACGTTGGTGGAGCGGTTCTAATTGAGTGCATGGCCTTAGTGATAATGCTCAGATCACTTACACGAATAGAAATCTGACCAGTTGCATAGAAACCATACTTGTTACCCAGATCATCTAGCAGGTCCCAAAGAGTTCTAGAGTTAGCTGCTTCTCTTCGAGCAATGTTAGAAAGCAGTAGCGCAGCACTGATGCCATCCTTATCTGCCACATGCTCTGGATCAATGCAGTAGCCAAGAGCTTCTTCATAACCGAAGATGAGATTTGGAATCTTCGAAATCCACTTAAATCCAGTTAGTGTGGCCTTGAACTCTAAGCCATAGTGGCTAGCCACTTTAGCTAAGACAGAACTAGAAACAATGCTGCAGGCAAGGGTTCCTGATTTTGCATTACTTGCAAGTTCATCAGCCAAGATAAGTCCAACTTGATCCCCTGTTAGTCGTTGCCAACCATTAGCAGTTGGTAGAGCTAGGGCAACTCGGTCAGCATCAGGGTCATTAGCAATAATCAAATCTGCGTTGTGATCACTTGCTAACTTCATGGCTAGATCTAATGCACCTGGTTCTTCTGGATTGGGAAAAGCAACGGTAGGGAAGTCACCATCAGGCTGCAACTGCTCATCGACAGTAATAAGGGCTTCTGAACCAGCCCTAGCAAACAGCGGTTCGATGCTGGCCCAACCAACTCCGTGCATAGGTGTGTATACAACTTTTAGTGATTTCTTAATCACCTTGGCCCCAGCTGCAAGAGCACTGTCTATATAAGCCGCCCTAATCTCAGGACCAATAACTTTATAGTCAGATGATTTAGCTAGAGAGTCAAAGGTATGAGAACCTGCAACCTTTGCTATTTCTTCAGCTATCTGGCTATCAACCGGTGAGATGATTTGTGATCCATTGAAATCTCCTCCCAGGTAAACCTTGTATCCGTTATCTCTAGGTGGGTTATGTGAGGCGGTGACCATAACCCCAGCACTCATCTTTAGCGCTCGGGTAGCAAACGAGATTAGTGGGGTAGGGCACATCTCATCTAACAGAAGAACTTCAATGCCCATGCCGGTAAGCACTTCAGCTGAGTCTTTAGCAAACACGTCACTGTTATGACGTCCATCAAAGCCAATAACAACACTTGCCTTTAAGTTTTGGTTTAGTAGATACTGCCCTAAACCAGCTGCTGTCTGAGCAACTAGGACTCTGTTCATGCGGTTAGGGCCTGCGCCGAGCTCCCCACGCAGACCTGCAGTTCCAAACTCTAGGCGAGTATGGAATCTAGATTCAAGTCCTGCTAGGTCATCTGTATCGAGTAGTTCTTGTAATTCAGTTTGGGTTTGAGGATCAGGATCTTGATTCAACCAAGCTAACGCCTGAGCCTTTAGTTCTTGCAAAGACATGTTTAGAGTTTGGCAACAATCGATGCTAGAAGGGCACTGATTCTAGGTTCTGCTTCTTTACCTGCCTCTAGAACTTCTTTATGGCTTAGCGGAGAATCGCTAATACCAGCAGCCAAGTTAGTTGAAAGTGATAGACCTAGAACTTCAAGACCTGACTGTCTAGCAGCAATAGCTTCAAGAGCAGTTGACATACCTACGATGTGAGCACCCATGTGCTTAGCCATTTGAACTTCAGCTGGGGTTTCGTAGTGTGGTCCGCGGAACTGCATGTAGACACCTTCATCTAAAGATGCATCAACAGTTCTAGCTAGATCTCTAAGGCGCTGAGAATAGAGATCGGTTAGGTCCACAAAGTTAGCGCCTTCGATTGGGCTAGCCGAAGTGAAGTTAATGTGGTCACTGATTAGAACAGGAGTGCCAGGTAGCCAAGAGGTTTTGATCCCACCAGCACCGTTAGTCAAGATCATGGTCTTGACTCCAGCTGCTGCTGCAGTTCTAACTCCGTGAACTACTCGTCTAACGCCATGACCTTCGTAGTAATGGGTTCTAGCTCCTAGAACTAGAGCATGCTTACCTGATGGCAAAAGGATTGAGCGGATAGTTGAAACATGCCCAACCACCTGAGACTTAGTAAACCCTGGAACATCGGCAGCATCTATAGTTGCTACTGTTTCTCCGATTAGGTCTGCTGCTTTAGCCCATCCTGAACCTAAGGTCATGGCTATGTCGTGTTGGGCTACACCTGACTTGTCAGCGATAACTTGCGCTGCTTGCTTGGCGATTTCGAATGGATCCGCCTTTGGATCATCTAATGGATTGCTCATAAGGCAAGTCTAATCTTGAAATTTGAAGCAAATTGATTGCTCAGTAGATTGGGGCAAATTTGCAGGACACCATGTTTGCGGAAGCAGGTTACTCAATTACTCGTTGACTGGTTTGCGACCGGCATGAGTTCCGAAGGTCTCGATAGTGAATTATGTAGACGAAAAACGAATCTTCACTGGTTCAGATTTTGTCTAGTAAACGAGTTGCCAAGTCACATCACCTGAAACGTTTTCAATTGTCACCTGAAAAAGGAGTTCCTCTATGGAAGAAGTTGCCGTGCATAGGAAAGTTGCCCCTGGCTTAGAAAGCACGGTATCAGGACATTCAACAACTACATCAGCTGCCATATATTCATTCTCAAGTAGCCAGGTTGTAATGCTACTTTCAGTACCTTCTGTACTTTGCATAGAACCGATATTTGACTGGCTGAAGCTTTGAATGATGAAGCTCAAAGTGAAAGCGAGAAGCCATATGATAATTCCAACTTGTGGAGCACCTAAAAGCTTCGCTCTCCTATAAAGATAGACAGGTAACAGTAAAATCCCCAATAATACTGAAGACTCAAGTCCCACCCGCTTTAGCTCATTTGAATCGGCAGTTACAAGGGCGATGTTGATGAGAAATGAAAATATCCAGTATGTCCCTAAAACCAGATTTGACTCAATCACTGAAGATAGCGCTATTGCTGCTATTCCAAGGATTACTGGCATTGACGATAATGCCCAGTAGTAAACATTTGTTGGTGCGGTGACTTTAACTTCGCCAGAAAATTTGTTTCCGCACTTCATGCAGAATTCTGCTTCTAATGGCGTTCCAGATCCACACTTAGGACAAAACATGTCATCATCTCTCTGATCCCGATTGGCAATAATAGTTACAACTTTATCGTTTGGACTAATGAATTTGATTGATAACTAATTTAATGTTCGAGCTACTCTTCAAATTCAATAAGCATGGTGCCTGCAGGAACTGTTGCCCCAACTGCTACGTGAATCTTCTTGATGACT
>JBIIXN010000001.1:0-110743 GCA_044347325.1 Rhodoluna sp.
CGTTCGCCACTAATCCACCGGAGCAAGCTCCAGCTTCATCGTTCGACTTGCATGTGTTAAGCACGCCGCCAGCGTTCATCCTGAGCCAGGATCAAACTCTCCGTAAAAGTTTTTTAGGACCAAAGCAAGCTTTGGCCCAAGTTTTACGAAACCCCCGGAAAATGGGGGATTCAATTTGATCTGACTAAATCAGATTGTCTGACAATCTGTCTAATCCAATTACTACTGAACATTCAAAAAGGCAAGCCTTCTTGAAGCCAGGTTCTTGGCATCGACATTGTGCACGCTGTTGAGTTCTCAAGGATCGGATGCATCTGCGGATTCCGGTTAGGGGCCCACGCAGAGCAACTTCACTAACTTACCACTTTTTGAGCGTAAGTCAAATAGACATACGCAAAAAACCTAGTTATTTTCTAGATTCAAAATGTGATTCAATCTGGCCAAAAGTCGCCAATTTACAGGGTTCTTTTGAGCTGATTGGTTGCGCTTGAGCCGAGATCCATAAAATAGATTTCTCAAACTGTGGGCAACAGATAAAAGATTACGCCTCTACAACAATCAAGTCAAATCGAGACAGGGGTTTCTGGCTTATTTTTGAAGAAAAATTCCAGCCAAGGTCTTTTTGCCGCGCCTTAGAACTGCAAACTCCCCCATGATTGCCTGATCCAGGGTGGCTTTTTCGTCGTCAATTCGGATGTTGTTGAGGTATACCCCACCCTCGGCAATAGCTCGGCGGCCTGCACTAAGGCTGGCAACTAGTCCAGTTTCAACTAAAAGCTCGGCTACGCCTGTTCCAAGTGAAGCCTTCATATTAGGCAGAGCCTGGAGGGCTGCCTCTAAAGTTCCCTTATCTAGCTGGTCTAATTCACCCTGCCCGAATAAGGCTTGAGATGCAGCAATAACAGCATCTGTAGCCGCAGTCGAGTGAACCAGTGAGGTGACCTCATATGCCAATCGTTTCTGGGCTGCTCTTAGGTGAGGTTCTGAAGCCAATTGGCTCTCAAGATCCTCAATCTCTTGCTTAGTTAGGAAAGTAAATACCTTTAGCAGGTTTACTGTGTTTGAATCTTCAACGTTTAGCCAGAATTGGTAGAAAGCGTAAGGCGAAGTCAGATCGGTATCCAACCAAATCGCATTACCTTCTGATTTACCAAACTTTTTGCCCTCTGAATCTGTAATTAGCGGGGTAGCCAAAATATGTGCACTTTTGCCTTCGACCTTGTGAATCAAATCGGTACCGCTTGTCAGGTTTCCCCACTGGTCGCTACCACCAATTTGTAGAACACAGTTGTTTCGGCGGTAGAGCTCTAGGAAATCCATCCCCTGAAGTATTTGGTAAGAAAACTCTGTGAAGGAAATACCTGCATCAGAGTTCAAACGAGCAGATACGGCATCCTTGCTCAGCATCTTTCCAACCCTGAAGTGCTTACCGATGTCTCTTAGGAAATCTATCGAACTTAGTGGAGCAGTCCAATCAAGGTTGTTTACTAGGTTTGCTTTGTTAGAACCTTCGAACGATAAGAAGCGTTTTGCTTGCGAACCAAGTTTTTCTACCCACTCGGCCACTGTCTCTTTTGTGTTCAAAACTCTTTCAGCTGTTGGCTTTGGATCTCCGATTAGACCGGTTGCTCCACCGATTAGTACCAGTGGGTTGTGTCCTGCCAACTGAAGTCTTCTCATAACGAGAAGTTGAACTAAGTTTCCTAAGTGCAAACTTGGTGCTGTTGGATCAAAGCCGCAATAAAAAGTTAGTGGAGCAGATTTTAGAGCTGACCGCAGTTCTGCTTCATCTGTTGAAATGGCAACTAGGCCACGCCACTTCAATTCCTCAAAGACGTCAGGAAAGCTAGAGTCGTTGCTCTGCTGAGCAAGTGCTTCGCTTGTGGCCATGTGATAAACCTATCTGTTTTCGCTAGGCACCATTTTACGCAATGCACTGATCTGATCTAGAACTCTTGGCACCGCGGTTCCTCCAGCACCTGTGCGTGAACGGATGGAGCCGGCAACGCTTAGCACTTCTCTTACTTCTGGAGTCAGGTGTTGGCTAATGGCCGCAAACTCAACATCTGAAATTTCATTGAGATCCATGTCCTTGCTCTCAGCAAAGGCAACGAGTTTCCCTGTGATTTCATGTGCTTCTTTGAATGGGACTCTCTGCTTAACGAGCCACTCTGCAACATCGGTAGCCAATGAGTATCCAGCTGAAGATAGTTCTTCCATTCTTGCCAAGTTGAACTCCATGGTCGCAACCATTCCTGTGAAGGCAGGCAAAATCAAAAGCAGATTATCAGCGATATCAAATACCGGTTCTTTGTCTTCCTGAAGATCTCTGTTGTATGAAAGTGGCAGCGCTTTCAAAGTTGAAAGCAAACCGGTTAGGTCACCAATCATGCGGCCAGCTTTACCCCTAGTTAACTCTGCAACATCAGGATTCTTCTTCTGCGGCATGATCGAAGAACCAGTTGAGAAAGCATCAGCAAGTTTCACATAGTTGAACTCAGCACTAGCCCAAATGATGATTTCTTCAGCAAAGCGAGAGAGGTTGATACCCATCATTGTTCCGATGAAAGCAAACTCAGCAACAACATCTCTTGAAGAGGTCGCATCCATAGAGTTAGCCATCGGTGCAGTTAGTCCAAGAGCCTGAGAAACAATGTTTGGATCTAATTCAAGTGAAGTTCCAGCAAGAGCACCCGCTCCATAGGGTGAGAATGATGCACGCTCACGCCACTGAGCCAAACGCTCAAGGTCTCTAACTAGAGGCCAAGCATGTGCTAGAAGGTGGTGTGATAACAAGACTGGCTGAGCGTGCTGGAAGTGAGTTCGCCCAGGCATAGGTTCGCTGAGGTGCTCCTGAGCCAAGGTGGTCAAGACATCAATCAGTTGCATAACCTCAGATCTGATGAGGGTCGCTTGATCTAGAAGATAGATACGTATTAGTGTCGCAATCTGATCGTTTCTTGATCTACCAGCTCTAACTTTTCCGCCAAGTTCAGGTCCGACCATCTCAATTAGTCCACGTTCAAGAGCACTGTGTACATCTTCATCGGTTGGCTTAGCCACAAACATTCCTGAAGAAACTCGCTTATCGAGTTCAACCAAAGACTTATCAAGTTTCGCAAGTTCTGCTTCTGCTAAGTAACCTGCTGCACGAAGAGCTAATAAATGTGCTCTAGTTCCCTTGATGTCGTATGGAGCTAGTCGCCAGTCAAAGTGCACAGAACGACTGAGTGCGGCTACCGCCTCATTGGTCTCCCCCGAAAACCTTCCACCCCAAAGCGATGATGATTCAGCCATGACTACTTCTTACCTCTGTTCGCATCTCTTCTAGAAGCAATCTTGCTAGGCAAAGCCCATAGCTCGATGAATCCCTTGGCCAACGACTGGTCAAATGTGTCACCAGTGTCATAGGTAGCCAAACTGAAGTCATACAAAGACTCCTCTGAACGACGACCAGTAACAACTGCTCTACCGCCCTGCATCTTCATGCGAACATCACCTGTCACATGCTCCTGAGTGTGATCAATGAATACATCCAAAGATCTTTTCAAACCTGAGAACCATAGACCTTCATAAACTAGATCGGCCCAACGAGCTTCAATGCCTCGCTTGAATCTATTCACATCGCGCTCAAGGGTTAGATTCTCAAGTTCCTCGTGAGCTGCGATTAGAGCGATACCAGCAGGAGACTCGTAAATCTCACGACTCTTGATACCAACCAGTCTGTCTTCAACGATGTCAATACGGCCAACGCCATGCGCTCCAGCAAGGTCATTCATCTTTTGAATCAACTCGATAGCTGAGTAACGAACACCACCGATAGCAACTGGGATACCAGCCTCGAAACTGATTGTTACCTCTGTTGCTTCTCGATATACGTCTGGGTCTTGGGTGTATGAGTAAAGGTCTTCAATTGGTGCATTCCAAGGATCTTCTAGGAACCCAGTCTCAACCGCTCTACCCCATACGTTCTGGTCAACAGAGTATGGTGACTTCTTGTTCTGAGCAATTGGAAGATTGTTCTTCTCAGCAAACTCAATTGCCTTATCTCTAGTCAAAGCCAAGTCACGAATAGGAGCAATTGACTTGAGTTCTGGGGCAATCGCAGCAACAGCTGCCTCGAAACGAACCTGGTCATTTCCTTTACCTGTGCAACCGTGAGCCACGCTATCTGCGCCTAGTTTTCTAGCAACGCTAGCCAGGTGCTTACCAATAAGTGGTCGAGAGAGTGCAGATACCAGTGGGTATCTCTTCTGATACAGAGCATTAGCCTTTAGAGCTGGCATTAGGTAGTCATCAGCAAACTCAGACTTGGCATCGATAACGATCGCCTCAACTGCTCCACAATCCAGAGCACGCTGACGGATAGCGTCCATGTCTTCGCCACCCTGGCCAACATCGATAGCTAGAGCAACAACTTCTTTACCGGTAGCTTCTTTCAACCAACCGATACCAACGGAAGTATCTAAACCACCTGAATAGGCAAGCACTACGCGTTCTGACATCATTACTCCTTAAATACTCTCGATGAGATTCGTCATCGGGATTAGTTTGATTTTACTTGGCACGTTCATCTAGCCAAACCATTAGTGCTTTCTGAGCATGAAGACGGTTCTCAGCCTCATCCCAGATCACAGCCTGCTTGCCATCCAAAACCTCAGCGCTAATTTCATATCCTCGGTAGGCAGGTAGACAATGCAGAACAATGGCATCAGTTTTAGCCGCGCTCAATAGTTCAGAATCAATGGTGAACCCAGCAAAGTCACTAACTCGCTGAGCCTTCTCCGCCTCTTGACCCATAGACACCCAGGTGTCAGTTGCTAATACGTCAGCACCTTGAACCGCTGCAGCTGGATCGTGACTAACTGAAACAGAACCACCGGTAGTAGCGGCTATTTCAGTTGCCTTGGCAACAACATCTTTGGCTGGCGAATACTTTTCTGGAGTAACAACAACCACGTGCATTCCAGCCATCGCGCAAGCAATGAGGTAAGAGTTAGCCATGTTGTTGCCGTCACCGATGTATACAAGCTTCAAACCAGCAAGGCTTCCTTTGTGCTCCTTGATAGTCAGTAGATCTGCAAGTAGCTGACATGGGTGGAACTCATCGCTTAGAGCATTGATAACCGGAACTTTAGAGTTAGCAGCCATCTCTTCTAGACCTGATTGAGCGTAGGTACGCCAAACAATCTGAGCCACCTGTCGTTCTAGAACCTTTGCTGTGTCGCTAACAGATTCTTTTGCACCCATCTGACTACCTTGAGCATCTATGATTAGTGGCACTCCACCAAGATCACTAATTCCAACAGCAAAAGACACTCTGGTTCTGGTTGAGGTCTTGTCGAAGATTACCGCTACGGTCTTAGGACCTTGGAAGACCTTGCGAGAGTAAGGATTAGCTTTTAGATCAATAGCTAGTTGAAGAATCTCTGCCTGCTCTCTAGGTGAAATATCATCATCACGCAAAAAGTGTCTAGTCATAATCTCATCTTCCTCTTTATTGCCCTAAGGCAAAACTAAAGTTCCTATGCCTGATGGAGTAAATACCTCAAGTAAGACACTGTGTGAAACTCTTCCATCAATGATGTGTGCTCTGGCTACCCCTCCACGCACAGCATTCAAACAAGCCTGCATCTTTGGAATCATTCCTGACTCAAGATCAGGCAAAAGCTCTTCTAGCTCTGAAGCACTTAGTTCACTTACCAGTGAGTCTCTGTCAGGCCAATCGCTATACAAACCAGGCACATCGGTAAGCACAACCAACTTCTCAGCCCCAAGTGCAACAGCCAAAGAAGCTGCAGCCAAGTCTGCATTCACATTGACCAGTTGCCCTGAACTATCCGGTGCAACGGTTGAAATCACTGGAATTAGATTTGCCTCGAGAGCTTTATTGATAACACCAGCATCCACAGAGACAACTTCGCCAACTAGCCCTAGGTCTTCGCGGGTTATTGCTGCTGTAAACAGACCTTCAGTTGCACCGTTATAGACAACAGCCTTAGCCCCAGCATTCTCAACCATTGAGGCTAGGGGTGAACTAATTTCGTTCATCAACACATCACGGATGATATCTATCGCTTCAGGTGAAGTAACCCTTAGACCATCAACAAACTCGCTTTTCATTCCAAGCTCGGATAAGCGAGAAGTGATCTGCGGTCCACCACCGTGCACAATAACTGCTTTGATACCAACGAGGTTCAAGAAGGCAATGTCTGAAGCAAATGCTTGCTGCAGCTTCTCATCAACCATGGCATTGCCGCCGAACTTAACCACAAACACCTTGCCCTGGAACTTCCTAATCCAAGGAGAAGCTTCAATAAGGGTTTGTGCTTTGATGCGAGCAAGATCTAGATTTGTGCCATCAGCTTTCTGCATTAGCTAATCCCCTCAACTATGCCGGTATTCTCACGTAGACCAATAGCGATGTTCATACTTTGAATAGCGGCACCAGCAGTGCCCTTCACTAAGTTATCGATGGCGCTGATCACAATAACTCGACCTGATGCTTCATCAAGGGCAATACCAATCTGCACTTTGTTGTTGAACTCAACAGCAGATGTATCAGGGAATGTTCCTGCAGGTAATAGCTCAATGAACTCTTCCTCTTTATAGGCATCAGTGAATGCTTTCCTAACCGACTCAAGATTCACACCAGGCAATACTTTTGCAGTGTTGACTGCCAGAATGCCTCTGAACATCGGAACAAGAACCGGTGTGAAGGTCAGAGACACTCTCGATCCAGAAACCTTTTCTAGATTCTGCTGAACCTCCGGAATGTGACGATGAATGCCGCCAACATGGTAAGCAAAGGCAGAGGCTAACGCTTCGCCTTGATTGACTTCAGCGTTTCGACCAGCACCACTGGTGCCAACCGAAAGAGTTGAGACTAGATCAGATGCATCAATTAGCCCACTTCTAAGAAGTGGTGCAAAAGCTAAAGTGACTGCCGTTGCGTTACAGCCAGGCACAGCAATACGTTTCTTACCTGCGAGTGCTTCTCTTTGCTTAGCGCTCTGCCCTACAAGTAACTCAGGCATTCCGTAGGTCCAAGTTCCAGCGTGCTTGGTCTTGTAGAACTTCTCGAACTCTTCTGCGGACTCTAATCTAAAATCTGCACCACAATCCAAAACCAAAACATCATCTTCAAGCCATGTTGCAACTTCCGCTGAGTGAGTGTGTGGTAGAGCTAGGAAAACAACATCGTGACCCAAAAGGTTCTCTTTATTGTTTTCAACGAAAACTAAGCCAGAGTACTTCTTCAACTCAGGATTTAGTGAACCAAGTGTTTCGCCGACACTTGAGTTACCGGTAACAGTAACGAGCTCTAGATTCGGATGATCTTCAATTAAACGCGCTAACTCACCGCCAACGTAACCGCTGGCTCCTCCTATGGCAACCCTGAGTTTCATGTGATCTCCTTAGAGAATCTTTAGGCTCTGATTGTTGCGCCGAATGAGGCATTAGCTGCTGAGACCGCGTTGTCTCTAGCTTGGCTTGCCTCTACCTGTGTCAAAGTTCTGTCGTTTGCTCTGAAGCGAAGTGCAAAGGTAAGTGACTTTTTACCTTCTTCGAGGTTTGCACCCCTGTAGTCATCAACCAAGACGATGTCTTCAAGAAGTTCACCAGCGGCTTGAGTAAGCAGCTCTAGAACCTTGCCTGCTGGAACTTCTTGGTCGATTACAAGAGAGAGATCTTGAGTAGCAGCGGGATAGGTATCGACTGCACCTGCTTGAACTAGTTCAGGCGCGTGAGCGAACAAAAGCTCAAGGTTGATTTCCAAAACGCCAACCTGACGAGGCAGATCGTTTGCTGCAGCTAGTTCTGGGTGTAACTCTCCAGCAAAACCAACAGCGATTTCCGTTCCTTTAATCACAAGCTTGGCTGTTCTACCAGGGTGGAAACCTTTAGGTGCGCTCTGCTCAAGTTCAAGTTCTACTCCAACTGCGTGAGCTGAAACACGAGCAGCCTGTATGGCATCGGCATAACCTGACTTGCTGGCTTTTCTACCAACCTGCTCAGCGATTCTGTTACCAACAAACAATCCACCCAAGGATAAAGGCTGATTAGGAACGCTATCGTGCAGCATATCTAGTTCTTTATCGCTAGGCAGTGAAGTTCCATTAGGTAGCGTGACACTCTTGTTTGATTTAGCTGGCTGGAATACCAAGCCAACTTCGAAGATTGCCAAATCTGTCAGTGTTCTAGAAACATTTCTCTTGGCTGCATCAATTAGTCCAGGCAACATGGTCAGACGCATTTCATTTACGTCTTCCTGCATGGCATTAGCCAACAAAACCCTAGATTCACCTTTGGCAAAGAAATAAGAATTCTGCTCAGGCTTCAAGAATGGGTAGGTAAGAACTTCAACATGTCCAGTTGCAGCAAGTTGATTCAAGACCGCTCTGCGCATTTTCTGACGTTTTGTTAGCCCTCTACCAGGAGGCGCAACAGGAAGACGAGATGGGATTCGGTCATAGCCTGTGATGCGAGCAACTTCTTCAACGAGATCTGTCTTGTGTGTAATGTCCGGTCGCCAGCTTGGAACGATTACTTCAAATCCACCATCAACTGTCGCAACAACGCAACCAATTTCATTTAGCGTGCTTGTGATTTCAGCTGCAGTGTAGGTAACTCCAGTCAGAGACGATGCGAACTCTTCTGGCAAGAAAACAGTTGCCGCACCTAGTGAGTTATCGACAAATGTTCCAAGTTCATCTGCATTTGCTCCAGCAAGTTCTTCAAGTAGAGCAATTGCTCTAGCAGCTGCGAACTCGGCAACCTTAGGATCAACTCCACGTTCGAATCTCTTTGACGCTTCACTAGGTAGTTTGTGGCGACGAGCTGTGCGAGCAACTGAAACACCATCAAAGTTGGCAGCTTCAATAAGAACTGAAGTGGTAGCTGAACTTACTTCAGTACTAGCCCCACCCATAACACCAGCAAGCCCAATAGCACCTGATTTATCTGCGATAACTAGATCTTCTGTATGCAGTGATCTCTCTTGAGAATCTAAAGTCTTTAGTGTCTCTGAAGCCTTAGCTCTTCTAACTGCGATTGAACCATTTAGTTTTTGAGCATCATAGGCGTGAAGCGGTTGACCCATTTCAAGCATTACATAGTTAGTGATGTCAACAACAATTGAGATTGATCTCATGCCAGCAAGCTTTAGCCTTGATACCATCCATGCAGGAGTTGGCGCTGAGGCGTTTACGTTACTTGCACTTCTTATTACAAACTTTGTTGAACCGACTTTGCCTCTAATTGGAGCATCGTCTTTAATTTCAACTTTGAAGCCAGAGCCTTGAACAGGCTTCACTGAATCAATTGGGTCAGTGAACTTTGCTCCAGTTGCGTGCGCAAACTCTCTAGCGATACCGCGAATAGAGAAGCAATAGCCTCTGTCCGGTGTCACGTTTACTTCAGCTGCTTCATCGCTAAGACCTAGAAGAGCAAGTGCATCTGTGCCAACCTCAGGGTCAAGACCTAGAGTAACCAATCGAAGAATTCCTTCATGGTCATCACTTAGCCCTAGTTCACGAGCAGAAGCAATCATGCCGTCGCTGGTGTGACCATAAGTTGATCTAGCAGCAATCCTGAAATCTCCTGGCAGTACTGCCCCTGGCAGAGTTACAACAACTTTGTCGTTGATTTCAAAGTTTCGAGCACCACAAACAATGCCACGCACATCTTCTCCGCCATCAGCAGCTTTCTTTCCAGAGTTAGCAACTCTGACCTGACACCAACGAATTGTTTTTCCATTGGACTGCTCTTCTTCAACAAACTCAAGAACCTGACCAACAACAATTGGACCAACTAGGTCGTAACCGTGAGAACCTTCTTCTTCTAAACCAACTTTGACAAGTTCTGCCATAACAGAATCAGCAGTTGAATCTTTAGGCAGTTCAACAAACTCACCTAACCAAGACAGTGGAACGCGCATCAGAGCACCACCCCAAACTGCTTAGAGAATCTAACGTCGGCTTCAACCATGTCGTGCATGTCTTTGACATCGTTACGGAACATCAGAGTTCTTTCAATACCCATACCGAATGCGAAACCTGAATAAACCTCTGGATCAATTCCGGCTGCAAGCAAAACGTTTGGATTTACCATTCCGCAGCCTCCCCACTCAACCCAACGAGCTCCGCCTTTAGCCCCTGGGTGCCAAACATCTAACTCAGCTGAAGGTTCGGTGAAAGGAAAGAATGACGGACGCAAACGAATCTTTGCATCGGGACCAAACATGATTCTTGCGAAGTGCTCCAAGGTTCCCTTGAGATCAGCCATGGTTAGACCTTTATCAACTGCAAGTCCCTCAACCTGATGAAACACCGGTGTGTGAGTTGCATCAAGTTCATCAGTTCTAAATACTCGACCTGGACAAAGAACATAAACCGGAAGGTCACGCTCTAGTAGAGATCTAACTTGAACTGGAGATGTGTGAGTTCTAAGAACTAGATGTGCATCAACAGGTTCAACAAAGAATGTGTCCTGCATTGCACGAGCTGGGTGATCAGCATCGAAGTTCAACGCATCGAAGTTGAACCATTCGCTCTCAACTTCAGGGCCTTCAGCGATTTCCCAACCCATACCGATAAAGACATCGGCGATTTCATCTTGCAGAAGAGATAGTGGGTGTCTTGCTCCAAGAACCTGAGTCATTGGTGCAGCAGAAACATCAACGCTTTCTTCAAGAAGCTTCTGGTTCTGCTCAGCTTGGTAGAAGGTTGTTTCAGCTTCAGTAAAAGCAGTGTTTAGATCTGCCCTTGCAGCTGTAATCAGTTTTCCTGCGTCGGCTTTCTTATCCCCAGGCAGTTTGCCCATTAGAGAGCTCAACTTGGTAATCCCAGAGTTCTCACCAACAGCTGTCGAGCGGATTGCCTTTAGAGAAGCCAAATCCGTGGCAGATTGAATCAGCTTCAGAGCATCAGAAACAACAGCATCGACTGCTGCTTTAGTTATTTCTACGTTCTCTGACATTAGACCTCAAGTATATCCACTGTTGTTTTTATAAGGGCTTAGCTGGTTGCTGAGTTCTGCTGGAAGGCTGATGAGTAAAGACATACACTGGCAGCCGTTGCTAGGTTCAATGATTCTGCCGCCCCATATATTGGCACAGCCACTACTCGATCAGCTAGCTTCAGGATCTCTGGCTCAAAGCCCCATGCTTCGTTACCAAACATCCAAGCAGTTGGCTTATCAAGTGCACCTTCAGTTGCTAATGCAGGAAGAGCATCTCCCGAGGCATCAGCAGCTAGGACTTGAATGCCAGCAGCTTTTAGAGCAGCAACTGCCTCATTGATTTCAACATCAATCACGAATGGCAGATGGAACATTGACCCAGTGGTTGATCGAACGACCTTGGTGTTATAGATATCAACGCTTCCCTCGGTGAAGATAACCGCATCCGCTCCAGCAGCATCAGCTGCACGAAGAACAGTGCCAGCATTGCCCGGGTCTCTGATTTGAGAAAGCAGGGCAACAAGCTTTGGCTTAGTTGCAATTACATCCTCGAGTGAGACATCGAACTGGTGGCAGACAGCGACAATACCTTGTGGTGTGTTGGTGTCGCTAAGTGCTGCAAGCACCTGCTCACTAACTAACTGAATATCGATGCGAGCAGCTTTTGCCTTCGCAAACAAATCATCATGACGTGCCAAAGCTTCCTCGGTAGCAAAAGCTTCGAGAACTAGTTTCGGTCTTTCGAGTGCCTCGCGGAAACCTTGTGGTCCCTCAAGCAGAAAGAGCCCGGTCTCACGACGGGCTTCTTTCTTTACTAGCTTGGCAACCCCACGAACCTTGGCGGCTTTGGGATCAATCAGCACTTGGGTTATTTAACCTTTGGAGCTGAAGTGTCTGCTGGCAACGCTGCCTTTGCAGTTGCTACCAATGAAGCGAAAGCCTTTGGCTCGTTCACAGCTAGATCTGCCAAGATACGACGGTCAACACCAACGCCTGCAAGGTTTAGACCCTGGATAAGACGGTTGTAGGTAAGGCCATTCGCACGTGATGCAGCATTGATTCTCTGAATCCATAGGCGACGGAAGTTACCCTTCTTGTCGCGACGGTCGTTGTATGCATAGACCAGGGAGTGCAGAACCTGCTGCTTAGCCATGCGGTATAGACGTGAACGCTGTCCACGGTAACCCTTTGCGCGCTCTAGTGCTGTACGACGCTTCTTCATCGCATTTACTGCGTTTTTAACTCTTGCCATTAGTTTCTCCTAAATAAATTCTGAATGTGCTTGGACTAGTGGCCGAGCTGCTTCTTGATGGTCTTGAAATCAGCCTTGCTAACAAGCTGGTCTTGGTTTAGACGACGAGTGCGTCTAGATGACTTGTGCTCAAGGTTGTGGCGCATGTTGATCTGCTGCTTCATCAACTTGCCTGAACCTGTGAAACGGAAGCGCTTCTTCGCTCCAGAGTGGGTCTTCTGCTTTGGCATAACTTCTCTCCTGTTTTTCTAGTCTGCGGTTTCAGCCGCAGAATCCTTAGTTTCGGTCTCAGTAGGTGCAATGTCAGCTTTCGCCTTCTTATCTGCAGCTCTTTTTGCATCTGCTTTCGCATCAGCCTTGTTACGAAGAGGAGCGATAACCATGACCAAGCTTCTGCCGTCTGCCGATGGACTCGACTCAACAACACCTGACTCGGTTACTTCTTCTGCAACCTTCTGCAACAACTTGACACCCATCTCCGGACGTGATTGCTCACGGCCACGGAAAACGACCATCACTTTGACCTTGTCGCCAGCCTTGAGGAAGCGTTCGATCTGACCTTTTTTAGTTCCATAGTCGTGATCATCGATTTTCAAACCAAAACGAACTGTCTTGATGACAGTGTTTGTCTGGTTTTTTCTCGCTTCACGAATCTTCTGGGCTGCTTCGTATTTGAACTTTCCGAAATCCATAAGTTTACAAACCGGTGGTGCTGAGTTTGGTGAGACTTCTACCAAATCAAGGTCCACTTCCTGCGCCATGCGCAGTGCTTCTTCGATTTTGATGATGCCGAGTTGCTCTCCGTTAGGGCCAACTAGGCGTACCTCTGGTACACGGATTCGTTCGTTGATACGCGGGTCGCTGATCTGCTGCTCCTTTTGACGTGACTTAATGGCCACGTAGGGACAAGGAAATCCTTGCCAACGCGCAGAACTGAAAAGTTCAAAGCTTACCCGGCAACCTTAGAAAGTCGGTGGACGCGGGTGGGAAATGAATCCACTTCTGACTGAAGACCAGAGATCTCCAGAGCCATGGGCTAGCCTAGCAGAGAACCCACCTGAAAGTGAAGCCCAGAATGTCAGAAGATTTTGAAACCCAAGCCATGCGTGAACTTGAGGAAGTTCCAGCCGTTGAGGTCATAACCGCTACCGCTGTTCACCTAATGAGTGCAGCTGCCGTCCAAGTAGGGCTTGCTGAAAATGGCTATAAAGGTGATCTTGATGAGGCCAGAAAGCTAATCAACTCACTCGCGGGACTACTAACAGCGGCTGCCCCAGACCTAGGCGATCACCACGCAAGACCTCTAAGAGATGGCCTTCGAAGCCTGCAACTAGCCTTCCGCGAGGCATCAGTTATCAAAGATGAGCCAGGTAAGGGTCCTGGCGAGAAGTTCACAGGGCCTGTTAACTAGCCTCTAAGAACTTAACCCCAACTGAATCAACTAGCTCAACAAATCGCTCTGAGTTGGCAATTTTGGCAAAGAAGTCCTCTTCTAAGCTCTTCAGCGCATCTTCAGTTAGCCCAGGTTCTAGATACAGAACCACTAAGAGCTCCTGCCCAAGTAACTTGCAGGTCGGATCCCCCTCAACCAAAGTGAAACTCTCAACCTGACCGATATCAGCCAGAACAGAGTTTATGAATTCAACCACCTCAGGATTATTTGCTGGAACTAGCCAAGGAAGATCCTGAGCGATACAAGCAATACCTGGTCTTCTAACTACAAACTCGGTTTCACTCATTGGGTCTAAGACCAAGCGAGTGTTACC
Source organism: Rhodoluna sp. (assembly GCA_044347325.1). Taxonomy (GTDB): domain Bacteria; phylum Actinomycetota; class Actinomycetes; order Actinomycetales; family Microbacteriaceae; genus Rhodoluna. Next base: position 13,981 of record JBIIXN010000001.1, read on the forward strand.
TTCACTGGCTGCAGCAAGAGCAACTTTTCTTCCATCGTTAGGAACTGGCCTTGCTTCAGGGTTCCAGTGGTTCATCGCTGCGACAGAACTAAATACTGGCAGCGCTCTTTGGTTATCTGGAGTCAATACAGTCACGATCGATAGATCTGCACTCTTATCAACCTGGTGCCCGTGTGCACCTTCTTCACTTTCACCAAGGTTGGCAACTAAGGGAATCAGAAGCCTTGCTTGACCGAGAGCTTTCAAAACTGCTTCAGCGCTTACCTCTCCCGAACGAAACTTTGAGAGTGTTTCAATCAAGTGCGGATCGGCTTCACCGTCATCGCCACTGTATGGGTTGATGTCAAAACTTCTACCAGCCCAAGGAACACCGGCAGAGTCAGTAAATTTTGAAGGCTGTGAATCAGTCATTACTCACCAGAAACTTTCAGCGCTTCCTCAAGAGTGAACTTTCCAGCGTAAAGAGCCTTACCTAAAATTGCACCTTCGAGACCTAGTGGAACAAGTGCACGTAATTTCTCCAGATCTTCCAGCGAAGAAATTCCACCAGATGCAATAACAGGCTTGCTTGTTCTCTGCATTACTTCTTTGAGCATGTCTATGTTCGGACCCAATAGCATTCCATCTTTTGTAACATCGGTGACAACGTAACGAGGACATCCTGCTTGCTCTAATCGCTCTAGAACTTCGAACAGATCCCCGCCATCTTCAGTCCATCCTCTAGCAGCTAGCGTTGTTCCCCTAACATCAAGGCCAACAGCAATCTTGTCGCCATACTTTGCGATGACTTCTGCAGTCCAGTCAGGGTTTTCTAACGCAGCTGTTCCTAGGTTCACTCGCTCAGCACCAGCTGATAGCGCGGCTTCTAAAGAAGGAGTATCTCTGATGCCTCCACTTAGTTCAATCTTCACGTCTTTGCTGTTAGCAACTACTTCGCGAATGATGTCTCTGTTTTCCCCACGAGAAAAAGCAGCATCTAGATCAACTAGGTGAATCCACTCGGCTCCAGCGTCAATGAACACTCTTGCTGCATCAAGTGGTGACCCATAATCAGTTTCACTACCTGCGACTCCTTGGCTAAGTCTTACGGCTTTGCCATCAGCAACATCAACAGCTGGTAAAAGTATTAGACGATCACTCAAAATATTTTCCTCTACAGAGTCTTTATCCAGTTACTCAAAAGAGTAAGTCCTGCCTTGCCAGATTTCTCTGGGTGAAACTGCGTTGCAGACAACGGGCCGTTTTCAACAGCCGCAACAAATCTAGAACCATACTCTGACCAGGAAACAAGTGGCTTCTCAAAAGGTGTTTCATCTTCAAGAACAAAAGAAGACGCACCGTAAGAATGAACAAAGTAGAACTGTTCTTCTGATATTCCTTCAAAGAGTTTTGAACCAGCAGGAACCTCAACATCGTTCCAACCAATGTGTGGAAGAGTCGGTGAATCAAGCTTGGTTACTGACCCTGGCCACTGCCCCAAACCTTCAGTTTCAATCTCATGCTCAGTGCCAGTTTCAAACATTACTTGTAATCCAACGCAAATGCCGAATACGGGCTTGCCCGCAGACAAACGTTGATCGATAACACTCGGTGCGCCAACTGCCTTTAGTTGATTCATCACAGTTGCGAAAGCGCCAACCCCAGGTATGACAAGGCCGTCAGCAGCAATTGCTTTGCTTCTGTCTGAGGTTAGTTCGACGGTTGCGCCGACTTCTTCAAAAGCGCTCAGCACTGAGTGAATGTTGCCGCTTCCGAAATCTAGAACAACGATTTTGGGACTGGTCACAAAGTTCCCTTAGTAGATGGAATTCCTACCGCACGTGGATCTTTCTCTACTGCCTTACGCAACGCTCTAGCAAATGCCTTGAACTCTGTTTCAGCAATGTGGTGAGGGTCTCTTCCATCCAGAACATTGATGTGAACAGTCATGTCTGCGTTTAGGCAGATAGCTTCAAAAACGTGACGCACCATTGAACCTGTGAAGTGCCCTCCGATCAAGTGCATTTCAAATCCGACTGGTTCTCCAGTGTGTGAAAGAAAAGGCCTGCCGGATAGGTCTACTACGGCCCGAACTAGAGCCTCATCCAGAGGAACAGTTGCCTCACCGAATCTTGAAATTGAGTTCTTATCACCCAGCGCTTGCTTGATTGCCTGACCCAAAACAATGGCGGTGTCTTCAACAGTGTGGTGAATGTCAATGTCGGTATCCCCACTTGATTCAACATTCAAATCAATCATTGAGTGCTTAGAAAAAGCAGTTAGCAGGTGGTCAAAGAATGGGACCGATGTTGAGATGCTGGACTGGCCTGTCCCATCTAGATTCAGACTTAGCTTGACTTGAGACTCGCTGGTCTTTCTTTCAATAGCTGCAACTCTGTTCATGGTTATTGCCTTTCAAATTTGAGATGTAAGTAACTTGACTTCAGCGGCAATTAAACCAATTCTACTTCGCATCAAGAAGATCGGTAAGAGCAGCTATGACAGCAGTTGTCTCGGCTTCAGTGCCTGCTGTAATTCTGAGTGTGTTTGGAATACCTATGTCTCTAACCAGGATCCCCCTATCGAGAAGGTCCTGCCAGATCTTTTTCGGATCTGGGATTCCTCCGACAAGTACAAAATTCGCATCGCTTCGATAAGGGTCAAGCCCAAGATCTTGCATCGCAACATACAACCTGTCTCGCTGATCTCTGATGTCAGCAACCGTAGCGAGCATCTGCTTGCTGTGAGTCAATGCTGCTTCAGCTGCTGCCTGAGTTAGAGCGCTTAGGTGATAAGGCAATCTAACCAATCTCATGGCATCACAAATAGCTTCATCTGCAGCAAGGTAACCCAGTCTCGCTCCAGCAAAAGCAAATGCTTTAGACATGGTGCGACTTACAACAAGACGAGGCCTTCCCTCAAGAAGTGAAAGAGCACTGTTTTCATTTAGAGAAAACTCTGAGTAAGCCTCGTCCACTAGCAAGATGCCTTCAGTTGCGTTGTATGCAGCTTCAATAACTTCTAGAGAAACCGGAGTTCCAGTTGGGTTATTCGGTGAGCAAATCAAAATTATGTCCGGCTTGTGTTGCTTGATCGCACTTGTAACCAAATCAACATCTATTTCGTAACGTTCAAGACGAGGAACTTCAACATACTGAGTGTCAGTTGACTGGGCAATCAGTGAATACATGCTGTATGTCGGACTGAAGCTCAGAGCCTTGCGACCTGGTCCACCAAATGCCATGAAGAGTTGCTGCAAAATCTCATTAGAACCATTGGCAGCCCAAACGCTGTTGGCTTTAATTCCATGTCCAAGATAAACGGCAAGCAATTCACGAAGAGCTGTGAACTCGCGATCTGGATATCTGTTGATGTCCTTGAGAGATTCCGCAATATTGCGGATTATGTCGAGAAGAATGTCCTCGGAAATCTCGTGAGTATTTTCATTTACGTTTAGTGCAATTGGCACATGCAACTGAGGCGCACCATAGGGAGTTCGGCCACGAAGGCTATCTCTAATTGGTAGGTCATTTAACTCAGTCATTGGTCAAGGTTACTAACCTCAACAGGAAAATGGCTAGTTGATTGGCAGAGCTAAAGTCATTCCGGCATCAACTACAGAATCACTCAAGTTGTTTAGGGCAACAATGTCTGCGATGAAATCGCGAGGATCGCGTTCAGGCGCATACTGTTCAGCTAGTCCCCATAGGCTGTCGCCACTCATGATGGTGACGTACTCGAACTTCACTACATCGGATGCACTTACTTCAGTTCCGGTTGCCTGAGCTGACTGAATCTGCTTTCCCAATCCAAGAAGCAGAGCCACAGCAATGATCAGAATCAAAGCCCAGCCCAAGATTGCCCTGACAATTGCCACTGGACGAGAGACGTAGGTTACGGCTGGAGCAGTTCTTGCTCTACTGGTGCTAGCAGCAGTTGGTCTAATGGCCTGCTGGGCAGGGCGAACTCTATTCATCGGGAACTCGATAATCTGAGCTGACATTTGGAACCTTTCTCCGAACATTTGTTCTAATACGAACAAGATTACGACCTTTATTCGAAAAAAGTCAAGAATATTTGTCTTTTTTCCGAAAATGTGTTTGATTTTTTGGTAGTTTTCAAATACATTCGAGGTAGTTGCCTTAGTAGAGATACAACAGGTAACCACCGACATGGCTCTAGAACCGCTAAATCTAGGGCAGAAAGGCACCTCATGACACGCAAGAGCAGTGATTCATTGACCGAGACACAGAAGGCAATCCTGCAGGTAATCCTGCAAAGCAAGGCCAGATCCGGCATTGTGCCTTCCATGCGCGAGATTGCAGAGGGTGTCGGCCTTAGTTCAGTAGCCAGCGTCTCCTACCAGCTCGAGAATCTTGAGGAAAAGGGGTACATCAGACGCCAGGACAACCTCTCTCGCAACGTTGAGGTCCTAATCGCCCCTGAAGGCTGGGATGATGCCACAAGCCTTGAGGCAGATAGCAGCATTCCAATGGCGGCAACAGCCATGGTTCCGATGGTTGGAAGCATTGCAGCGGGTTATCCAATCACTGCTGATCAGAATGTTGAAGAGATCTTCCCTCTCCCTAAGTCGCTTGTTGGATCAGGTGAGCTATTCATGCTGAAGGTCAAGGGGCCTTCTATGGAAGAAGCCGCTATTTGCGATGGTGACTGGGTTGTTGTCCGTCAGCAAAAGACAGCAAACAACGGTGACATTGTTGCAGCCCTCCTAGATGGCGAAGCAACTGTCAAGACTTTCAAGAACAGAGATGGGCAAATCTGGCTTTTGCCTCAAAACAGAAACTACGAACCTATCGATGGCACCCATGCAGAAATCATGGGAATCGTAGTAACAGTTCTTCGTAAGGTCTAAACCCTAAACTGCTCCAACTCACTGGCGATGTCAGGTCGAACTAGAGCGTCTACGTAAGTCCCGGTTTCCTGGTACTCGATTTTGTTGATCTGCGAATTTAGATGCAATCTCGATACTAGGTCTCCCCTGTTGTATGGAATTAGAACTCTTACCTCAACATTAGGTTTCGGTAACCTGCCAGCAATTGCTTGTTGAAGCTCTTCGAAGCCTTCACCGGTTCTTGATGACACAAACACTGAATTAGGTTCAAGGCCACGAAGCGCAATCAAAGTACCTTCATCAACCAAATCTGATTTATTGAAAACAATTAGTTCTGGGATATCTCTGGCATCAACTTCACCAATGACCTGCCGAACAGTTGCAATCTGGGCACCTGGGTCAACGTGTGATGCATCCACCACATGCAGAATCAGATTGCTATCGGCAATCTCCTCAAGAGTCGATCTGAAAGCTTCCACGAGTTGGTGGGGTAAGTTTCGAACAAACCCAACCGTGTCGGACAGAGTGTATTCACGGCCGTCTGGAGTGCGGGTCTGCCTAACTGTCGGATCAAGTGTTGCGAACAGCGCATTCTGAACAAGAACACCGGCTGATGTAAGCCTATTGAGAAGAGAAGACTTACCTGCGTTTGTATACCCAGCGATTGCAACAGATGGAACTTCGTAGCGCTTGCGGTTAGATCTTTTGGTTTCTCGAGCTGGCTTCATACCCGCTATCTGCTTACGCAGTTTTGCCATTCTCGTGTTGATTCGTCTTCGGTCTAACTCAATCTTTGTTTCACCAGGACCTCTCGAACCAATACCTTCACCACCGGCGGCACGACCTCCAGCTTGACGAGACATGGACTCACCCCAACCACGAAGACGAGGAAGTAAATACTCGAGCTGAGCAAGTTCAACCTGAGCTTTACCCTCACGGCTCTTGGCGTGCTGAGCAAAGATCTCAAGGATGATTGCTGTTCTATCGATTACCTTGACCTTGACAACGTCTTCCAACGCTCTTCTTTGTGAAGGAGAAAGCTCGGTGTCCGCAATGACGGTATCAGCACCAATTGCCTTAACTAAATCATGAAGCTCTATGGCTTTACCCTTACCCAAGAAGGTTGCCGGATCTGGGTGATAGCGACGCTGGAGCAATCCATCCAATACTTCTGCACCAGCTGTTTCAGTCAGCGCTGCTAGCTCTCTTAGCGAGTTCTCGGCATCCTGGAGAGTGTTCTCTCCCCAGATTCCTATGAGTACTACTCGCTCCAGCTGAAGATCACGATACTCAACCTCAGTGATGTCCTGCATCTGAGTGGATAGACCTGGAACCCTAGCAAGGGCTGCTCTATCTAGAAGGTCTTGTTGGTCCCCGTCAAACTCGTTTAACTGCTGGTTATCGCTTAGACCTAGGGCTTGAGCTCTCTGGTCTCGTCTAAGGATGCGCTCAATAGCAGAGTTGGTTTCCTCCGAATTGGCTAGGCCTTCGGACTCTTCGAAGTTGTCGATATCTTTTGAAGTCATTTCGCTTTTAAGACTACCTGTGTAGGAGTAGTGTGTGTTTCGTGTCCGATAATCACTACTTCGCATCCTCACCTGACGGGCCGTTGGTCACACGCGAAATCACAGTGAACCTGAATGGAAACAAGACTAAAGTGCTAACTGCTGGTGGCATTTTTAGCCCCGAGCACATTGATCAGGGAACTCAAGTGCTCTTGACTCACATTGAAAGCGCTAATCCGTCAGGTAACTTCTTAGACATGGGTTGTGGGTGGGGACCAATTGCTTTAGCACTTGCACTGCAATCACCAAAGGCAACTGTTTACGCTATCGATGTCAACGAGCGCAGCCTTGAACTTACAAAAATGAATGCAGAAAAGCTGAGTCTTACAAACATCATTGTTTGCAAGCCTGAAGAAGTTCCAAAAGATATTCAGTTCGATGAAATCTGGTCTAATCCCCCAATCAGAGTTGGCAAAGCCGTTCTTCACGAGATTCTTGAACTTTGGCTGAACAAACTAGCCTCAGGCGGAACAGCGCGATTAGTTGTTCAGAAGAATCTAGGCTCAGATAGCTTGCATAAATGGCTGATGGAAACATTAAGTCCAGCATTTGAAAGTACAAGAGTAGACACTTCAAAAACTTTTAGAGTCCTAAAAGTTTCGAGACTCTAAAGTTCTAGAACTCCATCAAAAGATAGTTCTGCAGGGCCGCTAAGCCCAACATGTTCTCCCTCTTCAGTTGCAAACATTCGCACTCCAAGAGTTCCGCCTGGTACTTCTACAGTCCACTGGTTTGGAGCATCTGCACCGGCCCACAATCTGGTAGCCAAAGCCGCTGCAACAATTCCAGTTCCGCAGGAAAGAGTTTCACCAACTCCTCGTTCGAACACCCTCATGGAGATCTTGCCAACACCGTTATTGATCATTGGGTCAGCAGGGACTACAAACTCAATGTTTGCCCCATGTTCAGGAGCAGGGTTCATCAACGGTGCTGCTGAAAGATCTAAAGCATCTAGTTCTTCTGTCGAAGCAAGAGCAACAACTAGGTGCGGGTTACCCACTTTGATTCCCTGAGCAGGTCTAGGAACATCTATTCCTCTCGCTGAGACGAGAACTTCTTCAGCGTCTGGCTTCCATCGACCCATGTCAACAGCAAATCCAGCCTTGTTCTTCTGAATGTCACGGACTCCAGCTCTGGTTCCGATGTGCAGGACTTGACCTTCTGGGAGATCAACAAGTCCTTTTTCAGTTAGGAAACGAGCAAAGACCCTAACTCCATTGCCACACATCTCAGCTACCGAACCATCGGCATTTCGATAGTCCATAAACCAGTAAGCCGAAGGCTCTTCAGCAAGAGTTGCAGCACCTTCGGGAATCAGGTGCGATGGAACAATTCGAATGAGCCCATCTGCACCAACACCAAAGTGTCTATCGCAAATTCTTGCAACCTGTGAAGGTGAAATGTCTAAAGTGCCTTCACTGTCAAGGATCAGGACGAAGTCATTGCCCGTGCCCTGGCCTTTGGTGAATTCCACTTTGCTCATAGCAATTAGCCTACTTTGCCCTGGTTAGGAAGATTCAAAGACACAAGGCTCATTACCTCTGTCAACAAATCATCTGACTGATAGTCAAACCAATTGATTCTTGGATCACGTCTGAACCAAGACATCTGCCTGCGCGCATAGCGCTGAGTAAGCAAAATTGTGTCGGCTATCGCTTCTTCTTCAGTCATACGTCCATCGATAGTTGCTAGCGCTTGCGCATACCCAATTGCTTGGCTTGCTGTTTTGGAATCACGAATACCGTGATCAATCAGCCCTCGCACTTCTTCAACCAGGCCGGAAGCAAACATTGTTCGCACTCGCTCTGCAAGCCTCTCAACCAAGTGCTCTCTAGCTGAATTCAACCCGATTTCTAGGACCGGAAGGAATGACTCAAACTGATCTGGCAGTGATGCTGCAAAAGGTTCACCGGTAATCATTACAATTTCAAGTGCTCGAACTGTACGTCTTCCGTTTTGTGGCTCTATGCGACTAGCGGCGGTTTCATCAAGCAACTCAAGTCTCTTGTGCATTGCTAGCGGGCCCAAATCGATAAGGTCTTGCTCAAGTTGAGCACGAAGTGCTTCGTCTCGACCTGGGAATTCGAAGGTGTTGATGAGTGCTGCAATGTAAAGCATTGACCCACCAACAACAATCGGAAGTATCCCCTGTTCGATAAGTTCTGCGATAACCTTGCGAGCTTCGATTTGATATCTTGCTGCCGTATTCTCTTCTGCAATATCCAGCCAATCCAGCATGTGATGCTTGATGCCAGCTCGCTCATCAAGCGGAACCTTTGCGGTTCCAATGTCCATGCCCCTGTAGAACTGCATGGAATCGGCATTAACTATTTCTGCTTTGATTCCACGTTTGGCTAATTCCACTGCAACTTGAATGCCGAGGTTACTCTTGCCCGATCCAGTAGGACCAACAATGCAGAGAAGTTCTGGTGCAGGTGTAGTAGTCATGATTTACTGATTGACTTTGACATCAACGCTCAAGCCGATGGTGCCCTTCTTAGGGGTAACTGCAGCAGTTGGTACACCACAGCTCTCTGCCTGAGCACGATCGTAAGCATCACCGGCAATAGTTCTTCTAACTTCTGGCTTTGCACCAGTATCAGCGATTAGGAAGTATGGCTTGGCATCCAAGACAGTGGCCCAAACTAAATCACCAGGTCTAGGTTCTTCCAAACCTTCTGGCCAATCGATGTGAACAAGACGAGAGTCTCTTGCTCTTCCGGTTAGTCGATGAGTTCGGTCGTCTTTGCGACCCTCATTGTTACCGATGAGAACTTCAACTCGCTTTCCGATTTGAAGCTTGTTCTCCTGCCAAGCCAAATCGTTCACAACTTCAAGAAGTCTCTCGTAGCGCTCTTGAACTACTTCTTTGGAAATCTGGCCAGGTAACTCTGCAGCAGGCGTACCAGGTCGCTTTGAGTACTGGAATGTGTAGGTAACGGCGAATCTAGATTCCTTGACAACGCGAAGTGTCTCTTGAAAGTCTTCTTCAGTTTCAGAGGGGAATCCAACAATGATGTCTGTGGAAATTGCTGCATCTGGAATTAGCTCACGAACTTTTTCTATAATCCCCAAGTACTTAGAACTTCGGTAGCTTCTCTTCATGTCTTTTAGGATGCGATCGCTTCCAGACTGCAGAGGCATGTGCAACTGAGGCATGACGTTATGCGTTTCAGCCATAGCCACAATCACATCTTCTGTGAAGGCTGCAGGGTGAGGGCTGGTGAACCTGACTCGCTCCAGACCTTCAATTTCACCGCATGCTCTTAGTAGCTTGGCGAAAGCACCTTTATCGCCAAACTCAACGCCATAGGTGTTTACGTTCTGACCAAGAAGTGTGATTTCAATGACACCTTCGGCAACTAAGGCCTTGATCTCGGCAAGGATTTCACCAGGTCTGCGATCTTTTTCTTTTCCTCGCAATGCAGGCACGATACAGAAAGTACAGGTGTTGTTACAGCCAACACTGATGGAAACCCATGCGGCATAAGTTGAGTCGCGCTTAGTTGGTAAGTCACTCGGGAAGGTTTCAAGAGCATCAAGGATCTCCACCTGAGCCTCTTCGTTGTGTCTTGCTCGATCTAACAGAGCTGGTAGTGATCCGATGTTGTGAGTTCCAAAGACCACATCAACCCACGGAGCTTTCTTGACAATAACTTCTTTGTCTTTTTGGGCTAGGCAGCCACCAACTGCAATTTGAAAGTCAGGGTTTTCTAGTTTGCGTTCATAGAGCTGACCTAGGTTGCCATAAAGCTTGTTGTCAGCGTTCTCTCGAACAGCACAGGTATTGAATACCAAGACATCGGCTAATTCGCCATCGGCTGCCTGGACATAACCCGCGTCCTCAAGTAGGCCAGAGAGTCTTTCGCTGTCATGGACGTTCATCTGGCAGCCAAAGGTCTTCACCTCATAACTGCGGGTTTTGGTATTCATCTCCCCAATTTTAGCCAAGCAAAGGCTTTATCGGGCTACTTCCCCAGATGCGTGACGAACGGCAGCCCAAACAACACTGCTTGAGTACCCCTTCCTCATCAGATAACTAGAAAGTCTCCTCGTTCTAACCTCTGGCTCGAGCTTCAGTAACTGCCTAAACCTAGTCTCAGCAAGTTTCTTGGCTGCCTCTAGTTCTGAATCTGAATCAATCTCCGAAATGGCAGCATCGATTGCCTCTTGCGGGAAGTGTTTGGCTCGCAATTCTCTTGCGATGACTGATTTAGCCTTGGATTTTCTAGTGACAGCAACCTCAGTGAAGTCCTTAGCCAAAGCCAGATCGTCAATAAGCCCAACTTCAATGAAGCGGTCAATCATTTGATCGACTATCTGGACTGGAAATTCTTTTTCCAAGAGAAGAGTCCGTAACTGCCCCGAAGACTTGCTGCTTCTTTCAAGTAGCTTCAGCAAAGCCTTACGGACATCTTCTTCTATGGAATCAACTGACTTCAGCGAATACTTAGGTGCATCCTCGGCCGAAGGTAATTCCTTGAGGAAAGTTTCGATGTCCAATTGTTTACTTGTTTACAGCTTTGAGTTCTGTAACTTCTTCAACTGGCAAATCTGCAACTGCACGAGGAACACCAATACCGAGCTTGGTCTTGATCTTCTGCTCGATTTCGTTTGCGATCTCTGGATTGTCAATGAGGAAGTTTCTCGAGTTTTCTTTACCCTGGCCAAGTTGCTCAGCCTCGTAGGTATACCAAGAACCTGATTTCTTTAGAATCTCCTGCTCAACACCAACATCCAGAAGGCTTCCCTCACGAGAGATACCAACACCGTAGATGATGTCGAACTCAGCCTGCTTGAAAGGAGGAGCCATCTTGTTTTTGACAACCTTGACGCGAGTTCTGTTTCCAACTGCCTCCTGGCCATCCTTTAGAGTTTCAATTCTGCGAACGTCCAAACGAACTGAAGCGTAGAACTTAAGTGCCTTACCTCCAGCAGTCGTTTCTGGCGAACCAAAGAACACACCGATCTTTTCGCGAAGCTGGTTGATGAATATGGCTGTTGTCTTGGTGTTGCTCAAAACGCCGGTTAGCTTGCGAAGAGCCTGGGACATCAATCGAGCCTGAAGACCCATATGTGAATCCCCCATCTCGCCTTCGATTTCTGCTCTAGGAACAAGTGCAGCAACAGAGTCGATGACGATGATGTCAATTGATCCTGAACGAATTAGAGTGTCAGCAATTTCAAGAGCCTGCTCACCGGTATCTGGCTGGCTTACAAGTAGAGCATCGATGTCTACTCCAAGTGCCTTTGCATACTCTGGATCTAGTGCATGCTCTGCGTCGATAAAGACTGCAACTCCACCTGCTCTTTGGCAGTTAGCAATTGCGTGCAGTGCAACTGTTGTTTTACCTGAAGACTCAGGTCCGTAAACTTCTACGATTCTTCCCTTAGGCAATCCGCCAATACCCAATGCCACATCCAGGGCAATTGAACCGGTTGGAATTACTTCGATTGGAGCTCTTTCGTCAGAGCCAAGGCGCATGACAGAGCCTTTTCCGAACTGCTTGTCAATTTGCGCTAGCGCAGTGTCTAGGGCTTTATCGCGATCTGATGCTGATGGCATTTTCTTTTCCTTTTCTGCCGCCTTGGCGACTGGTTTTATGCTGTCATGACACTACGAAGAAAATCTGCTTTGAAACCGGTGTCCGTTGGAACTGTTGATAACTTCTACCAGTTTGTTTCTGTGAACAGCCTAGCAATATCCGAACAAAATTACGAACAAAAGTTTATTCGGCGTGTCCATTTCTCGGCTTTTTGTTCAATCCATGCCAACGCTCTTTTGGTACGTTTTGGGCCTTGCAAATGGCTTGCCAGATCTCCTTAGGCTCTATTCCAGCCCCCAAGGCCAGCTGCCCCGTCAGATCGCCAAACTCGGTCAGAACCAGGTCACGAAGTAGAACAGCAGAGTATTCTGAGCCAAATTCATCGGCCATGAGGGTCTGAAATTCACTGAGTCGCACGTTTAGAAGATAACCCCTGTTCAAGGCGTTTACTGGCAGAAATGCGCAGAGGTGCTTAAAAAGTAATGCCCCAAGCCAGAAGCTCGGGGCAAAACCTTCAAAATCAACTATCGAGTGTTCACCATGCTGGTTGAATCAAAGCTGGTTACGAACTCGGTAGGTACGGTGTCAGGGATTACGACTGTCTCAACAGCTTCGAATCGCTCTGCAACGAGGTGCATAATCTGGGAAATTGGCACATCCAGTGCGTAGGCAACGGAAGCCAGAATCTCAGAAGAAGCCTCTTTCTGCCCTCTTTCAATCTCGCTTAGGTATCCCAAAGCAACAGCGGCACGACTGGCCACTTGGCGCAGAGTGTGACCCTTTTGCTGGCGAAGATCGCGGAGAACATCACCGATTTCTTGACGAACTAGAGCCATGTGGATCCCCTTTCAAATAGATGCGAACGCCTAGTTTAGCGAAAGCACGGAGCCTTGGTGTTGCTGTAAAGATAACATACCCGTTTCACCAGACATTTAGCCTCTAGATTGCTGAATGTTACCTTTGAGTTTGGCCTTCGGAAAAGCCCTTCCCATCTAAAGAAACCCCGTTACTTGCTGAAGTATTCCCGAATGTGGGTAAGGGCTGCTGCCACGGTTTTAGCCCTAATGGCTGCCCTGTCACCATCAAAGTGATCTTCCCAGACCTGGACTCCCCTAGCTCCTGAAACAGCTATGAAAACAGTGCCAACCGGCTTGCCGTCCTGCTCCAAAGGACCTGCAACACCCGTGGTTGAAACTCCCAGAACCTGGTCTGTGGAAAGCAATAGTTGAAGTGAAAATCGAGATCTGATTCCCTCAGCCATCTGGGCTGCTACTTCAGGATCTACTGCTCCTTGAACTTTCAGAAGACTTCGATTGACTCCCAACGCAGAAGACTTCAACTCTGTTTGGTAAGCAACTAATGACCCCAGAACCGTGTTTGATGCGCCAGGAACGGAAACTAGTTCACTGCAGAGCATTCCACCGGTTAGAGATTCGGCAATGGCAAGTTTCAAACCCTTCTTTTCAAGAAGATCTAAAACTTCTTTCGCAGACATTATCTTGATTCCCTGTAATACTGCAGTGCTGACCACCAGGTAAGGAACACTGCTCCATAAATCAATCCGAAACCAATGTCGAAGAACTGATTAAACCACCACTCATTCAGTGGAGAGATCAAGTAACCAATCGCGATAGCCTGCATGATTGTCTTTGACTTTCCGCTTGCAGATGCAGGAATGACTTTGTTCTTCACAACTACTAAGCGATAAATGGTCATAGCAACTTCTCTAACCAAAATTGCAATAGTTGCCCACCAAGGCATTACACCCAAAACTGATAGAACAATGAATGAGCCACCAAGCAGAATCTTGTCAGCAATTGGATCGAGAATCTTGCCGAGTTTAGTGACGGTGTTCTGCTTTCGGGCGATAGCACCATCAACGCCATCGCTTGCTGCAATCAGAATAAAAGCTACAAGAAGAATCCAGTTGAAGTTATTGCCCGGCATGTAGAGGGTGAATAGGAACCATAGAAAAACTGGAGTGATAAGGATGCGACCAAGGGTCACTAAGTTAGCTGCGTTCAACACAATAAAACCCTACTCTTACTGTCTGCCCGTTAGCTGCCAAGCATCGCCATCGTCATCATCATCGTCTGTTGCTTTTGGAACGAAATCAGAAAACTCTCCAGCACCCATTGCAGTTTCATCAATAGCCTCGGCTGCTTGAATCATGGCTGCCGTGGCTTTTGCTCCACTCTCACCTCTAAGTTGAGCTAAAACTGTAGGCAAGTCCTCTGGTCGGACCATAACTTCTCTAGCCTTTGAACCTTCACTTGGTCCAACAATGTTTCTTGATTCAAGGATGTCCATCAAGCGACCTGCTTTAGCAAAACCAACCCTAAGTTTTCTTTGCAACATCGAAGTTGATCCGAACTGTGAAGAAATGATTAGTTCTGCAGCTTGGAGCAAGACATCAAGATCATCACCGATATCAGCATCAACTACATTTCTAGTTGCAACTTCACTAACATCCGCTCGGTACTCAGGCTGCATCTGCTGCTTCACGTGAGTAACAATCGCAGCTAGTTCACCTTCACCAACCCATGCTCCTTGAACACGCATAGGCTTGTTGGTTCCCATTGGAGAGAACAGCGCGTCACCCTGACCAATAAGTTTCTCAGCACCAGGCTGATCCAAGATAACTCTTGAGTCAGTTAGCGATGAAACAGAGAATGCAAGTCTGCTCGGAACGTTTGCCTTGATTAGACCTGTCACAACATCAACAGAAGGCCTCTGGGTTGCAAGAACAAGGTGAATACCTGCTGCTCGAGCCAACTGAGTGATTCTCACGATTGAATCTTCAACTTCACGAGGAGCAACGATCATCAGGTCTGCAAGCTCGTCAACAACTACCAAAAGGTATGGGTATGGCTGAAGCTTTCTTGCTGAATTCTCAGGAACCTTAACTTCACCTGCAACTAGAGCTCGGTTGAAATCATCAACGTGTTTGAAACCAAATGAAGCCAAGTCATCGTATCTGGCATCCATTTCCTTCACTACCCACTGCAAAGCTTCGGCGGCCTTCTTTGGGTTGGTGATGATTGGAGTAATCAAATGCGGGACACCTTCGTATGCCGCTAACTCAACCCGTTTAGGGTCAATTAGCACCATGCGAACTTCAGCTGGCTTAGATCTCATCAAGATAGATGAAATCATTGAGTTTACGAATGAAGACTTTCCAGCACCAGTTGCACCTGCAACAAGGAGGTGAGGCATCTTGGCAAGGTTTGCAACAACAAAGCCACCTTCAACATCCTTACCAATACCAATGGTTAGCGGGTGCTTGCTCTGCTGAGCAACGGATGATCTCAGGACATCTCCAAGGGAGACAGTTTCTCTATCCATGTTCGGGATTTCAATACCGATAAGCGACTTACCTGGAATTGGAGCAAGAATGCGAACCTCATTGCTCGCAACTGCATAAGAGATATTTCCAGCAAGTCGGGTTACAGCCTCAACCTTTACACCAGGTTTTACTTCAACCTCATAGCGAGTAACAGTTGGTCCTCTTGAGAATCCACTCACCTTGGCATCAACACCAAATTCTTTGAATACTGAATCCAAAGATTCAACAATTGTGTCGTTAGCAGCTGTCTTGGCCTTAGGTGGAGTTCCAGCCACCAAGATTGAAACTGGTGGAAGAACATATGCACGCTTTGGCTTAGGTGCTGCTGCAACTGTTTCAGGAGTTGAATCAATTGATTCAACTTCAGAAGGCTCACTGATAACTGCAATAGGTTCGGTTGCATTTTCAGAAACTACTGCAACAGGTTCAGTAACAACCGGTGGCTCAACTGTTTCAAAGATATCTTCTAGGCTGACAGTTTCTTGTCCTGTAACAACAGGAGTATCAAATGCTTCTTTTTCAGTTTCTTTGGATCTCTTCCACCAAGGTGCTTTAGTTCCATCAAAAGCATCATCAATTTCGTCTTGCTCTTTTTCAGTCTTAGGCTCACTAGATCCAGGAAACAGTTTTTGATATAGCTCTGTGAGTCTAGGAACAATGTTGTTTGGAGCGGTATTTGTAATAATCAACAATGAACCAAGAGCAAGAATAAATACAACTACACCTGCACCCCAAACAGTGATTGTGTTAATGAACACCACTGTTACTAACCAACCTAGAAGGCCTCCTGAGGCCGCAAGGTTTCTAACGCCATCAGGACCAGGCTCTGCCCCTGGATTAAGAAGGTGGAAGAATCCAGAAATGCTGATCAGCAGAACTACCCAACCAAGACCAACTCGTGAATTGTCTTTGACTGTTGATGGGTGTCTCATCAAATACATGGAGAAAACAATCATGAAAACAGGCAGAGCAACTGATAGCTGACCGAAGAAAAGACCTCCGGTGTAATCGTTCAAAATGGTTGCGAACGTTCCCTCATCCCCTGCAAAGAACCAGGTAACTACTGCTCCAGCAACACCTAGAAGGAATAGTAGAAACGGTGGGCCGTCTCTGCGGTCATCCTTTGCTACCTTCTCAGAGCTGAAAGATCTAGCTAGGAAGCCGATAGTTGCTGCTCCTGCTAGATAAAACCAGACTATGGAGCGCAGGAACCAGTTTTGCTCAGAACTAGAGGCTCTGGCCTTAGCCTTTGCCTTAGTTCGAGCTGTGCCCGGTCTTGGGCGAGGTTTACTTGGTTTGCGCGTAGCCATGCCTTCAAAAATAACAGCGACCCCCGTCAATACAGGTCAGGCAGGGCTGTAAAGGTTACGCCAAGGGCTTATTAACCTTCAATAACAACGGGAATAATCACCGGACGACGTCTATGGCTTCGGTTCACCCAAGAGCCAATAGTTCTTCTGATTACCTGCTGCATGGCATAAGTGTCTCTGACGCCTTCGGCAGCGGCCTCGGCTAGAGCCTTAACAATCAGTGGCTTCACATCATCAAAGACGTGATCATCTTCGGCATAGGCCTTGGCTCTAATCTCTGGCCCAACAACGATTCGGCCTGAGTCCTTGTCCATCACAGCAAAGATAGAGATAAATCCCTCTTGAGCAAGGATTCTTCTGTCCTTGAGGTCATCTTCAGTGATCTTGCCGACGGTCTTGCCATCAACATAGAGAAGTCCACATTCAACAGCGCCGACAACTTCAGCTCGGCCATTAGACAGGTCAACAACCCAGCCGTCTTCAACAATCTGAACACGCTCAGCTGGGATACCGGTTTGCTCAGCAAGTTTTCCATTAGCAATCAGATGTCTAAACTCTCCGTGCACAGGCATTGCATTCTTAGGTTTCAAGATGTTGTAGCAGTAGAGAAGTTCCCCCGCTGCCGCGTGACCTGAGACGTGGACCTTGGCATTGCCTTTATGAACTACGTTTGCACCAAGTCTGGTTAGCTGATCAATAACTCGATAAACAGCATTCTCATTACCTGGAATCAAAGAGGAAGCAAGAATTACTGTGTCACCTTCACCAACGGTAATCTCATGTTCACCATGAGCCATCTTTGAGAGAACTGCCATCGGTTCTCCCTGAGAACCCGTGCACATATAAACAATTTCATTCTCAGGAATGCTCGAAGCATTCTTGAATTCGATAAAGATATCCTCAGGAGCTTCTAGATAGCCAAGGTCTTCTGCGATGTTCATGTTACGAACCATCGAGCGACCAACAAGTGCAACCTTACGGTTATGTTCTGCTGCAGCATTGATAACCTGCTGTACTCTATGCACGTGTGATGAGAAGCTAGCTACGATTACTTTGCCTGGAGTTCTGGAAATAACATCATCAATCACTGGGCCGATGTCTTTTTCTAGAGGAGTAAATCCCGGAACATCTGCGTTTGTCGAGTCAGACATGAAAAGGTCCAAGCCTTCTTCACCAATCCGAGCAAAGGCACGAAGGTCAGTTAGCCTGTTATCAAGTGGCAACTGATCCATCTTGAAATCTCCAGTGTGTAACACAGTGCCCGCTGCAGTTCTAATCACTACGGCAAGAGCATCAGGAATCGAGTGGTTTACTGCGATGAACTCTAGATCGAATTCACCAACGACCTTTCGATCTCCTTCTCTAACCACGTATTGACTGCTGTGAAGACGGTGTTCTTTCAACTTGGCATCAACAAAAGCCAGAGTAAGTTCTGAACCGTATATCGGGATGTTCTCTCTAAGTTTTAGTAGGTATGGAACACCACCAATGTGATCTTCGTGACCGTGAGTTAGAACAAGTCCAACAATGTCATCGAGTCTGTCATTTAGATAGTTGAAGTCAGGAAGGATAAGGTCAACACCTGGCTGGTGTTCTTCAGGGAATAAAACACCACAGTCAACGATGAGTATCTTGCCATTAATCTCAAAGACAGCCATGTTACGGCCAATTTCACCCAAACCACCCAGAGGGATAATTCGGAGAGTATCTGGCTTTAGCTTTGGTGGAGCAGGAAGTAATTCAAACATTGGCGAACCTATCTGGTCGTGCCCGCAACCTTAGGCAAAGCACCACCTGCTGCAGCATTGCGATCAGGACGGAAGTTGGTGAAGTCCAAACCTGAGACGTTGCCAACTTTATCAATGTCCGCCTCAATCTTTGCAGCTTCAGATTCTTCAGGACCAACAAGTGGAAGACGAACACGAGGGCTTCCGATAAGCCCCAGCCCATCAAGTATGTATTTTGCAGCAACAGTTCCAGGCACATGGGTCATTGTTGCTCTAACCAAAGGTTCAAGTGTCATGTGTACTTCAAGGGCTGCGTTGAAATCATTTCTATTGGTTGCATCAACCATGTCTCTGTATGCCTTTGGAGCGATGTTGGCGGTAACACCAATAAGACCGGTTGCACCCAGAGAGATGTGTGGCAGTACGTTACTGTCATCACCTGAGAAATAAATCAAATCAGTCTCGTTTAGAACTCTAGAAACTTGAGCGAAGTCTCCTTTGGCATCTTTGATGGCAACAATGTTTGGGTGCTTAGCTGCACGAAGAATTGTTTCAAACTGAATTGGAATACCGGTTCGACCAGGGATGTCATAAAGAATCACAGGTAGATCTGTTGCATCAGCAATCATTCTGAAGTGAGTGAGGACACCAGCTTGAGTCGGCTTGTTGTAATAAGGGGTGACAATCATCACACCATCAGCCCCTGCTGCTTCGCTGGCCTTATAGAGCTGGATAGCGTGAGCTGTTTCGTTTGCTCCACCACCGGTGATGATCTTGGCTCTACCCGCTGCAACGCTCTTGCCAACTTTGACTAACTGAACCTTTTCAGAGTCTGTAAGAGTGCTGGTCTCCCCTGTTGTACCTGTAACAACAACGCCATCAGCACCATTAGAAATCACATAATCTAGGTGCTTTTCAGTAGCAGCCCAGTCAACTTCACCCTCAGGGGTCATTGGTGTTACCAGTGCAACGAGGACCTGGCCAAACAAACCTTTATCTTTTTCCGACATAAATAAAGATTAGTGGGCGAAAGATGGCCATTGGCACTAAACCTCCAGGGTTATCTTGCTCAATAGTTGGACCCTAGAGGTAACAGCTGGAACGTAATGAATCGCAAGAATTCAATAAGAGCCTTAATGAAGGCTTATTCTTAGAGCTATGCCCCTTGATCAGAGAATTCTTGCGCTTGCTGGATTAGTGCTCCTTGCCACTTTTATCGGATTAGTGTTTATTTCCAAGTCTGGGAGAGCTCGCCGAATAAAGAATGGTGAGCAAGTTGAATTGTCTTCAATTAGAGCTACCAAGAACGGCAACCCAATTACAAAATTTGGGGAAAAACTGACCCTTTTGCAGTTTTCAAGCGACTTCTGCTCGAGCTGCAAGCAGACCTCGGTTCTATTGGCGAGTATTGAGAAAACCCAAAAAGAGTTGCTTCACATTGACCTAGACATCACCGAAAGACTCGATCTTGCACGAACATACAACATTTTGAGAACTCCAACCACATTGGTCCTAGATTCCAAAGGCATAGTGATTTCCAGAATTGTCGGAGCTCCAAAGAAAACATCAATTGAAGCAGAGATAGAAAGATTAGTAAACAATGACTCCAAATAAAATCGATCCACGCGGCCCGAGATTCGGAGCAACAATAACCAGCGTCATTACGCTCATTGTTCTTTACTTCGCAATGGAAGAATCTACTTACTCAGTTGCCGTTTGGATTGTTTCTATCATGACTGCGTTTTTTGCCATCGGTGCAACCTTAGGCACCGCAAAGCATCCATACGGCCTAATCTTCAAAAGCCTAGTTCGCCCGCTACTTCCAGCACCCAAAGAACTAGAGGATTCCAGACCACCAAAATTTGCTCAGCTAATCGGTTTTGTAATTTCTAGCGCTGGACTTGTTTTCGGATTACTCGGGCCTGATTTTCAACTTGGCCTGCTCATTACCACTAGCGCAACATTCTTCGCAGCATTTCTAAACTCAGCATTCAACTACTGCGTGGGCTGCCAGATTTGGTTAGCTCTCGCTCGCTCAGGTCTAATCAAAGCCTAAAAGCTTGTTCAACTTTTATTGAGACCTAAGTGATTGAGGGTCAATTACTAGTTATGGAGCGACTCGTCCATTGTTGTTGAATGCCTCGTAGGTATAAGGCATTAGCTCAGCCCAGAAAGCTTCCATCTTCTCCGCACACATTTCAATTTCACGCTGAGGATATGAAGGGAAATGGGTTCCCTCACGCTTGGTTCTAAGGCTTAGGAAGTTCATCAGAGCACGTGCATTCATGGTCACATACATCGATGAGTAGATGTTTAGTGGCAGAACAATACGTGCAACTTCACGAGCAATACCAGCCTCAAGCATGCGCTTATAAGACTCGTAGGCAACAGTTGAGATGTTTCTTGACTCTTGCTCAACAAGAGCCACCTGCTCGGCAGTACCTGGGTGGAATTCGTAGTGCCCAGTCTTACCAGTCTGAATTAGGTTGCGATCAGGAGCTGGAACATAGAACACTGGGTTCAGCTCACGGTAGCGACCAGATTCTTCGTTGTATGAAGCGATACGGTGGCGCATGAACTCACGGAAAACAAAGATAGGTGCCTGAACATAGAAAGTCACTGAGGTGTGCTCAAAAGGAGAACCGTGGCGATCTCTCATCAAGTAGTTGATTAGACCTTTGCTCTTCTTCTCGTCTTCGCTGGCATCAGCGGCTGCAGCAGCGCTCTCAAGAGTTTGCTCACCTTGGGTGGAAACACGAGCAGCAAATAAAACATCGCTGTCGGCAGCACTTGATCTAATGAGTTCTACGGTCACATCACTACGGAAGATAATTTCAGACATGGGGAAAATCTTACCTTTGAGAGCTCTCTATGGCCTTACGCATCGCCATACGAGCCCTTTTTCTATCTCCGCAGGCGTCATAGATAAGCCCTAGCGCGAACCATTTACGCCAGTTCTCTGGGTCAGCCTCTGCTGCTTCACGGAACTTGTCAAACTCTAAAAGAGCTTCCGCCTTGACTGCTCGACCAGATGGTCTAAGCGAAAACTCAAAACTAGGCCAGCCCTTTTCATCATCTAGAGTCTTACCAAGCTTCTCGACGTTGAGTCCAAACTTGAGTTCTCTAAAGATCCCCCAGATTCCAAATATTGGCAGTATGAGGATGAAAAAACCCATGACTTTGGCTACAGCATTGTCTTGGATTAGAAATAGGTAGCCCTGCTGACCAAGTAAGGCAACGTAGAAAACAACCAAGACAGCCATTACAGCTGCACTGAATTTAGCTCCGGTCATTAACTAGATACCAAGAACTTTGTTGAGCCCCAGAGTAATTCCAGTTGCATTTGCTGTGAATCTCAAAGACTCAAGAATTCCGAGGGCATAGGCATTAACAGATCCAGCTGTGTGTGAAATAGTCAGTAGCTCATCTTTTCCACCAAGGTTTACTTCCTGCTTGGCTGAAACACCGTTGATTCGAAGACTGTGGATTGGCACTCCAGCGACCACTTCTCCCCTAGCGCTTTGACCAACACCTGGAATAAGAGATTGAGTTCGTCCTGCTTCTTCACGAGCAGAAGAAATCAATTCTGCAGTTCTAATTGCAGTGCCAGAAGGTGAATCGAGTTTGCCTGCATGGTGAGTCTCAATGATCTCAATTGAGTCAAAGTACTTAGCCGCTTCAGCTGCAAACTTAGAAGCCAGTGTTGAACCAATCGAGAAGTTAGGGACAACTACAACTGCAGCAGAACCAGATACCTTGCTTTCAAGCTGTGAAAGAGCAGCCTCTGTCCAGCCACTTGTTGCAACAAGGACCTTCATGTTGTTTGCAACTGCAAAGTCAACAACGCTCTTACTTACCTCTAGGTTGGTTGCCTCAAAGATTACATCGGCACCTAGGGCCTGATTGAGTTCACCCTTCGAATCCAAAGCTGCATGAAGAGATAGGTCAGAAGCGCCATGAATGATGTCTAGGGCTAGTTTGCCCATGCGTCCAGTGGCACCGATAACCGCTACTTTGATTGTCATGAAAAATAACCTATCAACTATCTATAGAAACTCATCAAAGAGCTCAGCTTTGAGATCGCCAACAGCAACAAAAGACTTCTTTGACTCACTCATAAGCTTGGCAACCAGCTGAACATCAGCCAAGGTAACAGCATCGTATCGACTTAGAGATTCATCTAAATCAATGAATTCACCGTCAGTGAGTTCAGCTCCTGAAAGCCTCGACATTCTGGCCTGAGTGCTCTCAAACTTCAAAGCAAGGCCACCTGAGATGTTTCCCTTAGCCAAATCAAGTTCAGCATCGGTAATACCATCGGCTGCGACCTTTTCCAGTTCAGCCAACATCAGCTTGATAACTTCTTTGGCCTTCTGTGGTGAACAACCTGCATACAAACCAAAAGCAGCAGCATCGCTGTATCCCTGATTGAAAGAGTAAACGGAATAAGCCAGTCCACGCTTTTCACGAATCTCTTGGAACAATCTTGAAGACATTCCCCCGCCCAGGACAGTGTTCAAGATAGCCATCGCATAGCGACGCTCATCTCCTGACACCAAACCTTGGCCACCTAAAACAATGTTTGCCTGAGCAATCGGTCTATTGATTACCTTGACTTTTGGCTCAACTTCTAATTGCTGCGTACTCTGCTTACGCCAAGGCCTTGGAGTTGCAGTGAGATTTAGATCCCAACCTGCTTTTTCTAGATTCTCTTTGACAAGTTCAAGCAGAGAGTCATGGTCAACTCCACCAGCAGCTGCAATTACTACATCCTGTGGACGGTAGTTTCTTTGGTAGTGCTCCCAGACTGCATCACGGGTAACCGCATTGATTGTGTCAGGTGTTCCACCGATAGGGCGACCTAACGGATGTCCACCAAGAACAGCTTCAAAGAACTCTTCGTGGGCAACATCCTGAGGATCATCGTCATTCATTGCTAGTTCTTCAAGAATGACTGTTCGTTCATTCTCGAACTCAACTGGATCAATGACAGACGAAGTCAACATGTCGGCAATCACTTCAACCGCAACAGGGATTGCCCGATCCTGCACTCGTGCGTAATAGGAAGTGTGTTCTTTGCCTGTGGAAGCGTTAGATGCTCCACCAACTGAATCAAAGGCAACAGCGATATCTAGTGCTGTTCGACTCTTAGTTCCCTTGAACAGTAGGTGCTCAAGGAAGTGTGTTGAACCATGATGGCCATCAACTTCATCTCTAGAACCTACAGCTACCGAGAAAGCTACTGATGCTGACTGTGCTCCTGGAACAACCTCAGTTAAGACGCGAACACCGCTCGGGAGAACAGTACGGCGTACCGTGCTGCCTCCCGAAGCGGTGAACTCAGTTTCGGGTTGGTCGAGAATAAATTGGGTAACGCTCATCTCGACTTACTTATTTACTCTTCGTCTTCGTCAGCTGAAGCTACTTCGCCCTCAACAACAGGTGAAAGCGATAGCTTTCCTCTGTCATCGATCTTGGTTAGCTCAACCTGAATCTTCTGACCAACAGTTAGAACATCTTCAACATTCTCAACACGCTTGCCAGCTAGCTTGCGTAGTTCAGAGATGTGAAGTAGTCCGTCTTTACCTGGGGTAAGGGATATGAATGCGCCGAAGGTAGCAAGCTTCACAACAGTTCCTAGGAAGCGCTCGCCAATCTCTGGCACGTGTGGGTTAGCAATTGCGTTAACCATCGCACGTGCAGCTTCAGCTGAGGTTCCATCGGTAGCACCAATGTAAACAGTTCCATCATCTTCAATAGAGATGTCTGCACCGGTGTCTTCTTGGATCTGGTTGATCATCTTGCCCTTAGGGCCAATGACTTCACCGATCTTGTCAACAGGGATCTTCACCGCGATGATGCGAGGAGCGTTTACTGACATCTCGTCAGGCTCGTTGATAGCTGCCTTCATCAGATCAAGAATGCTCAAACGAGCTTCCTTAGCCTGACTTAGAGCACCAATCAAAACATCGGTAGGAATACCATCAAGCTTGGTGTCCAGCTGAATAGCTGTTACAAACTCACGAGTTCCAGCAACCTTGAAGTCCATATCTCCCAATGCATCTTCTGCACCAAGGATGTCGGTCAAAGCAGCGTACTGAGTCTTGCCATCAACGGTGTCTGAGATCAGACCCATAGCAATACCAGCAACAGCAGCACGTAGTGGAACACCAGCGTTGAATAGTGAAAGTGTTGATGCACAAACAGAACCCATAGAAGTTGAACCGTTAGATCCAAGAGCTTCAGATACCTGACGGATTGCATATGGGAATTCTTCACGTGAAGGAAGAACTGGAACCAATGCGCGCTCAGCTAAAGCTCCGTGACCAATCTCACGACGCTTAGGTGTACCAACACGACCAACTTCACCAGTTGAATAAGGTGGGAAGTTGTAGTTGTGCATGTAGCGCTTAGAAGTCACAGGTGACAGTGAGTCAATCTGCTGTTCCATCTTCAACATGTTCAAGGTAGTAATACCCATGATCTGAGTCTCACCACGCTGGAAGATAGCTGAACCGTGAACGCGAGGAATAACTCCAACTTCGCAGTCAATAACACGAATGTTACGCAGCCCACGGCCGTCGATACGAATTCCTTCTTTAAGAACACGTGTACGAACAACCTTCTTGGTTACTGACTTGTATGCAGCTGATACCTGACCCTGTAGTGACTCATCTAGAGTCTCTGCAAGCTTTTCCTTAACAGATGCCTTTAGAGCATCGTCTTCGTTCTGACGAGTGGTCTTGTCAGCGATCTGGTAAATGCGACCTAGTTCTGCTTCAGCCAAGTTAGCAACTGCTGAGAAAACCTCATCAGTGTATGGAGCGAACAATGGGTACTCTGCTGTTGGCTTAGCTGCTTCTGCAGCTAGCTTCTGCTGAGCCTTAACCAACTGAGCGATGAAAGGCTTAGATGCTTCTAGACCTTGAGCAACAACTTCTTCGTTAGGTGCAGTTGCACCTTCGTTTTTGATTAGGTTCCATGAACCCTCAGTTGCTTCTGCTTCAACCATCATGATTGCAACATCTTCTTTACCGTTTTCAATAACTACTCGCCCTGCAACAACCATGTTGAATACTGCACGCTCTAGCTGTGAGTGCTTAGGGAAAGCAACCCACTGACCATCGATAAGTGCAACACGCACACCACCGATAGGACCTGAGAATGGTAGACCTGCAAGCTGTGTTGACATAGATGCTGCGTTGATTGCAACAACGTCATACATTTCGTCTGGGTGAATTGCCCAAACTGTTACAACAACCTGAATTTCGTTACGTAGACCATCAGGGAATGATGGACGTAGTGGACGGTCAATTAGACGACAAGCCAAGATGGCTTCTGTTGATGGACGACCTTCACGACGGAAGAATGATCCTGGGATTCGTCCTGCTGCATACATACGCTCTTCAACGTCGATGGTTAGCGGGAAAAAGTCGAACATATCCTTAGGTGTCTTGCTAGCTGTTGTGGCTGAGAAGAGCATTGTCTCTCCGTCAATGTATACAGCTGCGGCTCCTTGAGCCTGCTGAGCCAAACGGCCTGTTTCGAAACGAATAACACGCTTACCGTGCTTACCGTTATCGATGATTACTTCTTGTGCTTTAATTTCTGGACCTTCCATGGTCCCTCCTCTGTTTTTATTCATACGAAAGCGCATGGCAAAGCCATCTAATTATTACTTTTCATGCACTTGAGCCCCCGCGACAAAATTTCTGCCCGTTTATATTTGAGGGATGCGCTGGACAACAGTAGAAAAGCTTGGGAAATAGGCCCAAGATCCACCACCGATGACCAGCAAACCTGCCGTTTTGGCTCTTTGCAAGCCTAACAGAGGCCCCGACATTCACCTATAGGTTGAATGTTTTCTGTTTAAATAAGGTACTAAACCGTTGAATTCTCAGGGGTTTTGGGGGCAACACGCTTGTTGCCCTCTTCAAAACTCTTTGATTTGCGAGTCGTGAAGAATCCCCAAACGAGTAAGAAAGAACCACCAATGTAAATAAGTGAAAAGGCTATGGTTAGTACAGCTCCCCTGAGTTCATCACTAGCTAGGGCGAACTGGAGATTCGCTTGATCTACGTTTCCCGCCACCAGATTCAGCCCTCCCCCTAAAGTCAATCTAAACCAAGCCTCAAAGTAAGCAACCATGCCAATAAATAGAGGGATTAAACCTGGGACCTTCAGTAGCATCCAAGCCCATGAATATCCTGCGTCGCGTAAACGTCGAACGGTCACACTCAAAGTAGGTATAAACATTAGGAGTATTTGAAAAAGCTCCAGGTTTACCTACTCATGGGTTAGAAAAACAACTGCCGCCAAGATTAAGTTCAAGAGCACCCAGTACCAATACTCAGGCCGAGTAGCCACTCCAGAAAAGTTAAAGTAATTCCTGAATCCGGAATTGATTGCGTTGACGAATCCCATGTTTTACTCCCCTAAAACTCCATTACACAAATAATAGGTCAGGGCTCGCGAGGCAAACACAAGCAAAACTTTACATTTTGATTACAAAATCAAAGTATAAAAAACTAGGCAGTTGGATATTCAGGGGCTTGAGGTGCAACACGCTTATTGCCCTGCTCAAAAGTTTTCGTTCTCTGGATTGGCATGATTACATTCACAACCAAAGAAGTTAGGAATACCACTAATCCGCTAAAGAGAATGATTAGCGAAGCACCGATAATCACTTCGTTTTTCATCAAAGCAGTGATCGCTGACTCATCGAGGAACTCTGGGTTCTCCACAACTTGCTCGAGAATTCCAAAAACCACAAACTCATTCACCAGAACAATCAAGCCATACATAAACACTGCAAAGGCTGGTAGTGGAAGAAGGATCCAAAGCCATGAGAAGCCTGCATCTCTAAGTCTTCTTACAGTCACAGCAAGAGACGGCAACAGAGTTCCCAGGGAGAAAATAAACTGCAAAGTTCCTGTTGCATCAAGTGCAGAAACAACTATGTTCACCAGGAAAGTGAAGAGGACCCAGTACCAGTACTCAGATCTTGAAGCTGTTCCTGTAAAAACTGCATACTTCTTGAAACCAGCTTTGATTGCTCCGACAAAATCCATTTGAATCCCCTTCTTGATTAACGCTATGAAAATACTACGCCCCTAATGCAAAAAGCCACCTCCGAAGAGATGGCTTTTTGATGAAAACAATTAGCGACGAAGACCTAGCTTCTCGATTAGAGAACGGTAACGTGCGATGTCAACCTTCTGTAGGTAACCAAGAAGACGACGTCTCTGACCTACCATTAGCAACAATCCACGACGGCTGTGGTGGTCGTGCTTGTGGTCCTTAAGGTGCTCAGTTAGCTCCTTGATGGTCTCAGTTAGAACTGCTACCTGAACCTCCGGAGAACCTGTGTCACCTGGGTGAGTTGCGTACTCTTTGATAATTG
The DNA here is from genome assembly GCA_044347325.1 of Rhodoluna sp. Lineage (GTDB taxonomy): Bacteria > Actinomycetota > Actinomycetes > Actinomycetales > Microbacteriaceae > Rhodoluna. The sequence goes on from JBIIXN010000001.1 coordinate 41,709, forward strand.
CTGTTTTCTTTGATGCGTCCAGTGCCATTTTTATGTCCTCTCGGGGCTCGCTGCGCGGCGCAATAAACCTTGTGTCTAAAGCTCTTGGGGATCCGCGGCCGGTTCACGGCAACTTCATAAGCATAGCCAAGAATGAGGTTAAGTTCTAGTTCAGCCTCAAATTAGGACAGCAGGGCCCTGATCTTGTCTAAGTCACGGTTGATTTCGGCCACTAAAGACTCAACACCATCGAATTTGGCTGCATTTCTAATGAAATCAACATATTCAAGGGTGATCACCTTGTCGTAAAGGTCTAGACCTTGCTGGTCAATAACGTGAGCTTCAACCAGTCTCGGAACGGCCTCAAATGTCTCGTTGATTCCAACCGATAGAGCAGTCATATAGCGCTCGCCTTCGGCATAGAGCCAGCCAGCGTAGACAGCATCCAGCGGTAGAAAGCCTTCAGCTGAGCGAGACATGTTGGCTGTTGGGAAACCAATTTGTCTGCCAATCTTTAGGCCATGCTCGATAACACCTCGAGTTGAATGCAATCTACCTAGCAGCTTGGCTGCCGTGACTACATTGCCTTCTAGTAAAAGCGATCTAATCTTGCTGGTTGAAACTACTTCCCCATCAACTAGATAGTTAGGGATGACCTTAACCATGAAGCCCAGTTGAACTCCAAGATTTCTTAGAGTCTCAACATCACCTTGCTGGTCCACTCCAAATCTGAATCCTTCACCAATAGTCACAATTCTTGCTTTGAGTGAATCAACTAGAACTGTCTTCACAAACTGTTCTGGGGTCAGCTTCGAGAGATACTCATCGAATGGCAAGTTCAAGACCAATTCGATGCCGGCTTCTTCGAGTAACTCAGCCTTTTGCATCGGTCCGATCAGAGCTTGAGGTTCTGTGCCTGGGCTAAGAATGGAATGTGGGTGTCTGTCAAAGGTGACTACTACCGGAATCAATGAATGTTCTTCAGCAGACTCAATTGTTTCTGCAATTAGTTGTTGGTGACCTAAGTGAATGCCATCAAACTTGCCAATTGTCACTGAAGACTCTGGAAGCCCAGCTGGAATCTCTTTGGTTGATCCGACAATAATCATCATCTAACCTTCCTGATCCACCACAAACCAAACAGTGGAAGAGCTAATGGAATAAATGCGTATCCCATTCCAAAGTAGGACCAAACACTCGGGTGGGCAAAAAGCGATGGAATAAAAATGCTTAGCGAGCCAACAACCAGAACTCCAACAAGTTCGAACATCAATGTTTTATGAGCCAATCCGAACTGACCTTTAGCCAAAGCAAAAGTCGCAACAACATAAACAATGGCTGCAACGAGACTCAATAAATATGCAAGTGGAGCTTCATCAAACTTACGAAGTATTTGATAGATGGCTCTAACTGAAGCTGATAAGGCAAAGACTCCATAGATGGCAATTACAAGAGTGCCAACGCCTCTACCCTGAAGATTAGACCTCATAGGCTAAAGCCTAACTTGTCTAGGGTGAAGAACTAAAAGCACTAAACCGTGAACCTAATTCCAGTCCAGATTTGCCACATTCGCACCAACATGATCGCAACGGTAAGCCCAGCAACACCCAGAACTAAGGTTGACCATCTGGTTCTTTCCAGAACAGCCCAAGCTATTGCCGCTGGGGGAACAATCAGTGCCGTGATTATGTAACCGAAGAATTCAACGGTATCCCCCTTGGCTTGGTTGCCAGTTGCCACCAGAGCAATAGAGACTGCCAACTGAACCAATAGGAAGCCTTCAATGACGGCAACTGATCCGACGCTCCACCAAGATGGTGGGCGTCTTATTAGTCCTAGAAAGATTGCGAAGAGCCCAACGACGGCAGCGAAAGTAGCTTGCAACTGATAGGCCCACTCAAACATTTGATTCCCCTTCGTTGAATACAACCAATGACTTCAGGCTCTGGTTGCCTGCTGGTTCTGCAACTGCAACTAACACGTCTTCACAGATTAGAGCAGTGATTCCATGGATTGCTTTTGCTACACGCTTTCCCTGCCTCAAAGCCAGAGCGTCTTCAGAAGAAACCTCGAGAATTGGCAAAACATCTCTAACAGCACTGACTGATTTCGAAATTGGTAGCTCCCCAGTAAGGCCTTCAAGATTTACAGCGTTTTCAACTTCGTATTTTCCAATTCGAGTTCTGCGAAGCTGGGTTAGATGTCCACCAACACCAAGAGCTTTACCTAGGTCTCTTGCAATGGCTCTGATGTATGTTCCACTCGAGCAGTCGACAACAACATCGAGATCAATGAAGCCTTCTCCGCTTCTTATCTCCCCTAAAACCTCAAGCTTTGAAATAGTTACTTCACGAGATTTAAGTTCAAACACTTCTCCAGCTCGAACCCTGTCATAAGCTTTTTCACCATTGACCTTGATTGCAGAAACAGCAGATGGAACTTGCTGAATCACTCCCCTAAGTTTTGCTAGCTCTAAGTGGATTTGTTCAACTGTGATGCCATCGAGTTTCTCTTGACTAGCTTGCTCAAGAGATTCACCTTCACGATCATCAGTGATTGTTGAAGAACCAAGACGAATAGTTGCGTAATAGGTCTTATCGGCACCAACAACAAAAGTTAGTAGCTTAGTTCCAGACTCAATGCCTAGAACCAGTAGCCCAGTAGCCATCGGATCTAAAGTTCCTGCGTGACCAACTTTCTTGGTGCCAGCAAGTTTTCTAACCCTAGAAACAACATCATGACTTGTCATTCCGGCAGGCTTATCTACCAACAACAAACCAGGAATAGCCAAAGGTTAGTCTTTCTCTTCTTTGTCGATTACCTTCGGCTCTTTATAAGGATTTTCACCAGCAGCGAATTCAGCCTCTTTAGCCAGCTTCTTCAACTCGTTGTCTCGAGCTCTAGCCTGGGCCAAGAGATCATTCATCTGGGCTGCGCTTTCTGGGACATCATCAGAAATGAATTCAATAGTTGGAGTCAGGCGAATAGATAGTTGATGGCCAACCTCACCTCGGATTTTGCCACGGTGACGCTCAATGACTTCACTACTCTTCTTCTGCTGTTCGCTATCACCAAAAACTGTGTAATAGATACGAGCATGCGAAAGATCTGGTGTTACTCGAACGTCAGTAATCGTGACAAAGCCCAAATCAGGATCTTTGACAACCTTCTCGAGAGCTACTGCTACAAGGACCTTGATTCGTTCAGCCAGTCTTCTTGCTCTAGCTGCATCAACCATTAGACCCTCGGCTTCTCACGCATTTCGTAGGTTTCAATAATGTCGCCTACCAAAATGTCGTTGAACCCTTGCAGCCCGATACCACACTCAAAGTCTGTCTTGACTTCAGTTGCATCATCCTTGAATCTCTTTAGCGAGTCAATCTTCAGGTTCTCAGCAAGCATCTTGCCCTCACGAGAGATACGAGCAAGGCTGTTTCTCTTGATTGAACCTGAGCGAACGATAGAACCTGCGATTGTTCCAACCTTTGAAGACTTGAAGATCTCGCGAACCTCGGCTGAACCAAGTGCTGCTTCTTCGTATTCTGGCTTGAGCATTCCCTTAAGTGATCTCTCAATGTCATCGAGAGCTGCATAGATAACTGAATAGTGACGAACGTCAACGCCTTCACGGTCAGCACGTTCCTTAGCCTTGTTATCAGGCTTCACGTTGAATCCGATGATGATCGCGTTATCAACTGTTGCCAGGTTTACATCGCTCTCAGTAACCGCACCAACACCACGGTGAATAATGCGAAGGGCAACTGAGTCATCAACTTCAATCTTCAGAAGTGCATCTTCAAGAGCTTCAACAGCACCAGATACGTCACCCTTGATGACCAAGTTGAGTGATTCAACCTTGCCCTCTTCGAATGCCTTGGTGAAGTCTTCCAGGCTAACGCGCTTACGAGTCTTGGCAAGAAGAGCGTTTCTGTCTGCTGCTTCACGCTTCTCAGCAATCTGTCTTGCCTGACGCTCATCTTCAGTAACTACGAATGTGTCGCCCGCACGAGGAACAGACTGTAGACCTAGAACCTGAACCGGTCTTGACGGACCTGCTGATTCAACTGCAGTTCCGTTCTCATCAAACATGGCACGAACACGACCGTGCGCTGCACCAGCAACGATTGAATCTCCGACGCTTAGAGTTCCTGACTGGATCAATACAGTTGCAACTGATCCACGACCCTTATCAAGGTTCGCTTCAATAGCAACACCACGTGCATCACGGTTAGGGTTAGCACGAAGATCAAGGGCAGCATCAGCTGTCAAAAGAACTGCATCAAGCAGGTTCTGGATACCATCACCGGTTAGAGCAGACACATCGACGAACATAACATCGCCACCATACTCTTCAGCAACGAGGTTGAACTCTGTTAGCTGCTGACGAATCTTGGCAGGGTTAGCCCCTTCCTTATCAACCTTGTTCACTGCAACAACGATTGGAACACCTGCAGATTGAGCGTGGTTCAATGCTTCAACTGTCTGCGGCATAACACCATCGTCAGCTGCAACAACCAAGATTGCAATGTCAGTTACCTGAGCACCACGAGCACGCATAGCGGTGAACGCCTCGTGACCAGGTGTATCAATGAAAGTAATTGCTCTATCAATACCTTCGTGAACGCTGTGTACCTGGTAAGCACCGATGTGCTGAGTAATACCACCAGCTTCACCGCCTTGGACGTTAGCGTTACGAATCTTGTCTAGCAAGCGAGTCTTACCGTGGTCAACGTGCCCCATGACGGTGACAACAGGTGCACGGAACTCCATGTCATCTTCGTCTTCTTCAAACTCGGTAGAAATATCTAGACCGAATGAATCGAATAGTTCGCGCTCTTCATCTTCAGCTGAAACAACTTCAACCTTGTAACCAAGCTCTTCACCAAGAATCTGGAAAGTCTCTTCATCCAAAGATGCAGTTGCTGTTGCCATCTGACCTAGGTGGAATAGCACCGTGATCAACTGACCTGCATTGGCATCAATCTTGTCTGCGAAGTCTTGAATGGAAGAACCTCTTCGAAGACGAACAATTGTGTTGCCATCACCGCGTGGAACAACTGCACCACCGAGGCTAGGAGCTGAGCGCTGTTCGAATTCTTCGCGCTTTACTCTCTTAGACTTTCTAGCCTTTGAAGAGTTACGTGATCCACCCTTACCGAAAGCTCCAGCCGTGCCGCCACCGCGACCACGACCACCAGCACCTGGACGACCACCAGGAGCACCAAATGGAGGAGCTCCACCTGGAGTACCAGCAGGCGTACCACCTGGACGGGGAGCAAATCCACCTGGACGAGAAGATCCACCAGCGCCAGCAGGGCGAGGTGCACCACCTGGACGAGATGGACCACCAGCACCAGCAGGACGTGGTCCACCTGGACGAGTACCTGATTGACCAGGTCGACCCATGCCTTGATTTGATGAGAAAGGATTGTTGCCAGGTCTTGCCATTGGGCGAGGAATTCCCATGCCCTGAGCTGCAGCAAAAGGATTGTTACCTGGACGAGGAATACCTGGAGTTGGCGCTACTGGAGCTACAGGTGCAGCTGGCTCTGCTGGTGTAGCCTCTGCTGCCGGAGCTTCTTCAGTTACTTCAGCCTTAGCTGATGCTTTAGTTGCCTTTGGCTTAGCCGGAGCTTTCTCAACCTTAGGTGCTTCTTCTTTTGGCTTGGCATTTGGGTATGCAGCACGAAGCTTGTTTGCCACCGGAGGGGCAATGGTTGACGAACCGCTCTTAACGTACTCGCCTAATTCGTTTAGTTTGGCCAGTGCCTCGGCAGTTTCAATGCCGAGCTCTTTGGCTATGTCGTACACGCGTGGTAGCGCCACTTTATATCTCCTGTCTGGGACCCACCCCAGTCAGGGCAGGCTTAATGCTTTGAGGCACTCATTTCGAGGTGCTCATTAGATCTCTAACATCATTTCGGCCTGTTCTATTTGTTTGAATAAATCAGTTACTTGCTCTTCGTTTACTTTTCCGCGAAATGATCGCACAAAGGCTTTTCTCTCAACCGCAGTTTCGAGACATTTCGTTTTCTTGTGAAGCCAAGAGCCACGACCGGGCATTTTCTTTTCGGAATCAACACTCAGGTTTCCCTGAAAATTGGCTATCCGAATCAAATCTGATCGGTTGCCACGTTGACGACAGCCAACGCAAGTTCTAACAGGGTTCATTCTAATGCCTGCACTCCCTAAAGCTCTAGCCTTTAAGAGAACAGGCTGAGGTCTTTATTTATTCCTCGTCCTCAAGATCATCAGCCATGATGTCGATCTTGGCCCCAGTTAGCTTGCTCGCAAGCCTTGAGTTCTGACCTTCTTTCCCAATAGCAAGAGATAGCTGGTATTCAGGGACAAGAACTCGTACTTTCTGGTGTTCTCCCCTAACCACTGAGCCATCGTTCACTACGAACGCGGCTGAAACCTTAGCTGGAGAGAGGGCTTGAGCCACAAATTTAGCGATATCTTCAGAATAATCAACGATGTCAATCTTCTCGTCGTTCAATTCAGCTGTTACTGCTCTAACTCGCTGACCTAGTTCACCAATACAGGCACCCTTAGCATTTAGGCCTGGAACTGAAGTTCTAACGGCAATCTTGGTGCGGTGACCTGCTTCTCGAGCAACCTGAACGATTTCGACCTGACCACTAGCAATTTCAGGCACCTCAAGGGCAAAAAGCTTACGAACGAGGCTTGGGTGGGTACGGGAAACGTTGATCTGAACCTGACCTCTGACGTTCTTATCCACCTTGGTGACATAGAAACGCATACGTTTACCGTGTGAATAGTCTTCCCCTGGTACCTGCTCTTCAGGAGGCATGATGGCTTCAACTTCGCCAATCTTGACATAGACCATGTATGAACGAGGGCCCTGCTGGATTTCACCCGCAACAATGTCTTCAACTTTGGCCTTGAATTCGCCGTAAAGACCCTCATCAGAGATTCCCCTGATTCGTTGAGCGATTACCTGCTTGGCAGCATTTGCGGCAATACGGCCGAAGTTCTCAGGGGTTTTATCAATCTCAGGTACTTTTGTGCCATCTGGAAGGGTGACAACTAGATCGCCATCTTCATTTCGTTCCTCTGTGTCTGGCACCATGATGACGATTTTTCCAGTCTTCTGGTCTAGGACTGCACGAGCAGGATCGCTGTTACCAACACTCTTGTGATAGGCAGCTTCAACTGCGGCTTCAATGATTTCAACGAGTTCGCTGAACGGAATTTCTCGATCTCTCTCAACAAGTCGAAGAGCACCTAAATCGATGTCCATGAAACGCCTCCTGGCCGCTAGTAAGTTATGCAAGCCACAAAGATAGACCTATGTGAGCTCGGCTACGGCTAATTCTACCTTGACTGAGCGTCGGTCGCCAGAGCGTCGGTCCCAAAGATCTACTTCGCCATTTTCTAAACCCCTACCAACAATGACAATTTGAGGTATTCCAAGGAGTTCCGCATCGCTGAACTTCACTCCAGGGCTGACCTTTAGACGATCGTCCAAAAGCACCGACTTGCCCTTGGCTTCAAGTTCTTTGGCCAGTTTCGCTGCTGTTTCATAGATGACATCGTCTTTACCAGCAGCAACAACGTGGATATCAACCGGGGCAACGGAACTAGGCCAGATCAACCCCTTCTCATCGTTATTGGCTTCAGCCAAAACAGCAACGATGCGAGTAACACCAATGCCGTATGAACCCATGGTTACTGTCACAAGCTTTCCATTTTCGTCCAGAACCTTTAGATCTAACGCTTCGGCATACTTCTTGCCTAGTTGGAAGACGTGACCAATTTCAATTCCACGAGCTAGCTCCAAAGGACCGCTGCCATCAGGCGCTGGATCCCCTGCTCTAATTTCGGCCAAGTCGGCAATGCCATCTGCCTCAAAGTCGCGTCCAGCAACCAAGTTGAATGTGTGCTTGTCCTTTTCGTTTGAACCAGCAATCCAAGAAGTTCCAGTAACAACTCTTGGATCAAGAAGGTATCTAATCTTTGATGAAGCTTTTTCGCCTAAGAACTGAGATCCATTTTTGACTGGTCCAATGAACCCTTTGACTAGCTCCGGGTGCTTCGCAAAATCTTCATCGTTGGCAGTTTCAACCTCGTAACCAGCGAAAGCAATCTCTGCTCTCTTCATTTCAAGTTCACGATCACCTGGAATACCAACCACAACAATTGATCTCTTGTGCTTCACATCTGTAAGAGCCAAAACAATGTGCTTCAAAGTTGAAGCTGCTGTCACTTCTTTCATACCGAGTGAATCATGAGCCAAAGAAACCACAGCATTGATAGATGTTGCACCTGGAGTTGAGTGAACCTCAGCTTTTGCAAGACCTTCAATGCTTAGAGGTGCAGGAGCAGAAATTGTCACAGCTTCCACGTTTGCGGCATAGCCACCGGCTGATCTAACAAAAGTGTCTTCACCAATTGGAGAAGGCGATAGGAATTCCTCTGAAGCAGACCCACCCATCGCGCCAGCATCTGCTCTGACGATTACGTATTCAATGCCAAGGCGAGTAAAGATTCTTTCGTATGCGTCACGTTGGGCCTGGTATGAAGCAACCAATCCTTCATGAGAGACATCGAATGAGTAAGCATCTTTCATAACAAATTCACGACCACGAAGAAGACCTGCTCGTGGTCTTGCTTCATCTCTGTATTTGTTTTGAATCTGGAAAAGTGTAAGTGGAAGATCTTTGTAGCTCGAGTAAAGATCCTTGACTAAAAGAGTGAACATCTCTTCATGAGTTGGAGCAAGAAGATAGTCGGCTTTCTTTCTATCTTGCAACCTGAAGAGGTTATCTCCGTATTCAGTCCAACGACCGGTTACTTCAAAAGGTTCACGAGGCAAAAGTGCAGGGAAGAAAACTTCTTGAGCACCAGCTGCAGCCATTTCTTCACGAACAATTTGCTCTACTTTGGCTTTGACAGCAAGACCTAGCGGAAGCCAAGTGTAAATACCTGGTGCTGCTCTTCTTATATATCCAGCACGAACTAAAAGCTTGTGGCTATCTACTTCTGCTTCGGCTGGATCTTCTCTAAGTGTGCGCAGAAACAATTGCGACATGGAAAGAATCATTATTTAGTCTTTCTTCGCAACTACGACCTGAGGACTACCTACCAGTGCTGGATCCATTTCAGAAGCAAGTCTGTTTGCTTCTTCAATCAGAGTTGCAACAATTTCACTTTCAGGGACAGTCTTAATAACTTCACCCTTCACAAAAATCTGTCCCTTACCGTTACCTGAAGCAACACCAAGGTCTGCTTCTCTGGCTTCACCTGGTCCATTAACAACGCAGCCCATAACAGCCACACGAAGTGGAACAGTCATGTGCTCTAGTCCAGCAGTAACATCTTCTGCCAACTTATAAACATCAACCTGTGCTCGACCACATGAAGGGCAAGAAACAATTTCAAATTTACGAGGACGAAGATTCAGCGCTTCAAGAATCTTGGCTCCGACTTTGATTTCTTCAACCGGTGGGGCTGAAAGTGAAACTCTGATGGTGTCACCAATTCCCTTGCTCAAAAGAGCGCCGAAAGCGACAGAAGACTTAATGGTTCCTTGGAATGCAGGACCAGCTTCAGTAACACCAAGGTGTAGCGGCCAGTCACCCTGCTCTGCAAGAAGTTCATAGGCACGCACCATTACAACTGGGTCATTGTGCTTCACAGAAATCTTGAAATCATGAAAGTCGTGCTCTTCAAATAGCGAGGCTTCCCAAACAGCTGATTCAACCAATGCTTCAGCAGTTGGTTTGCCATACTTTTGCAAAAGTCTCGGATCTAGCGAACCTGCGTTCACACCAATACGGATAGAGATACCTGCATCTTTAGCAGCCTTGGCAATCTCCCCTACCTTGTCATCAAACTGACGAATGTTTCCAGGGTTTACTCGAACCGCTCCACAACCTGCATCGATGGCTGCAAAAACATACTTCGGCTGGAAGTGAATATCTGCGATAACAGGAATCTGAGATTTCTTCGCAATAATTCTTAGAACATCGGCGTCGTCTTGGGTTGGGCAAGCAACACGAACAATGTCACAACCAGTTGCGGTTAGTTCCGCAATTTGCTGCAATGTGCCGTTGATGTCCGTTGTCTGGGTAGTAGTCATGGACTGCACGGAAATAGGTGAGTCACTTCCCACGCCTACGTTTCCAACTTTGATCTGACGGGTCTTACGTCTTGGGGTCAAGACAGGTGGAGTATTTGGTAGCCCTAGGTTAATTGCTGGCACTTGAAATCACTTCTTCCTGATGTCTAAACGACATCGACACGCCTATAGTCTAAACGCCTCGGGTTGGATGTCTCTAGAACCTAGAGGGTTAGCGGATTCAGAACGTCTCTGAGGACCAGAACTATAGTCAGGATAATCAAAAGAGCTGCCACGAAATAAGCAATTGGCATCATTTGGCCAGTGTCCACTGGACGTACCCACTTCTTGCCTCGAAGTTTGAATACCCGTCGTTTGATGGATTCATAAACTGCTCCTGCAATGTGTCCACCGTCTAGTGGAACTAGCGGGACCATATTGAACACAAACAATGCAACGTTTAGTGACATTAGAAGACCAAGCTGGGTCAACATCTTGTCTAAGAAACTAATCTCGCTGCTCGAAGCGATCTGACCTGAGAACTGGCCCAAGCCAATGATGGAAATAGCGCCGTTTTCATTGCGGTCAGATCCCGGTGCTAATTCGTTAAGTGCCGCTCCTGCTTGAAGCGGAAGTTGAATAATCATGTCAGCAGTGGCAACAACGATTCCACCTACCTGACCAAGAGCTACTGCAGGGCTCTGTTGCACTTTAGTTGTCTCCAGATATACACCTAGGAATGGCCTACTTTGGCCGTCCATGTTCAACATAACTGGAGTAATGGAAAGTGTCACTTGAGATCCAGAGCGTTCAACAACTAAAGGAACACTCTTGCCAACAGAGTTTTTAAGGTTTGCTTCAACATCAGACCAGAGTTCGACTTCTTTTCCTGCGAAGCCGACAATCCTGTCCCCTTTGAGAAGCCCCGCCTGAGCAGAAGGTGATGTTGGGTTTGGATCAGCACAGTTAGGGTTTGAATCGGTTGGCACGCAAGTCACTATGTCCTGCACCGTTGCACTTCTTTCGTATGAACCAAAGCCAGAAAACAAAACAAGCGCAAGAACAATTGCAATAAGTAGGTTAGCAAATGGACCACCAAACATGATGATGAGTTTTTTCCAAGGCGGTAACTGGTAAAAAGTTTTACCGAGATCTTCTTCTGCAATTTCAATCTGCTCGGTTGGCTGAGCGCCTGATGTCATCTTCTGCCACATGTTTTTCTTAGCATCAGCCGGTTGGCTAGGTGGAATCATGCCAACCATTTGGATGTAACCACCAAGAGGAATTGCTTTGATTCCGTATTCGGTGTCGCCTCTTTTTCTGGAGAAAAGGGTTGGCCCGAAACCAACCATGTACTTAGTTACTTTTACCCCGAACTTCTTAGCTGGCCACAGATGACCAATCTCATGCAGCGCAATAGAAACTGCTAAGCCGATGAGTAAGAAGATCCAACCGCTGATGCTGTTTATGAAATCCATTTGTCTAACCTAACTACACTTACCGACATTCAGGGATTAGTTTCTTTGGGCTATCAGTTGATTTGCAGTTTCTCTAGCCCAAAGCTCTGCTTCAAGAACAGATTCGAGTGTCATGGTTTTCTCAGGCTGGTGACGTTGAACAACTTCTTCAATGATTTCAAGAATCTCTGGGAAAGAAATTGTTCGGTCATGGAAAGCATCAACCGCTTGTTCATTTGCTGAGTTATAGACAGCAGGGAAAGTGAGTCCCGCTGATCCAACCTGTCGAGCAATCTTCACCGCTTTGAAAACTTCTTCATCCAGAGGCTCGAAAGTCCAAGTGTGTGACTTAGTGAAATCGACCGGCGGTGTCACATCATGAATTCGGTCAGGCCAAGTCATACCTAGAGCGATCGGAAGTTTCATGTCTGGTGGAGAACACTGAGCAATGATTGAGCCATCAACGAAGCTCACCATTGAGTGAACTACTGATTGTGGATGAACGGTAACTTCAATTCTTTCGAAAGGAACACTGAAAAGTAGATGTGCCTCGATTAGTTCAAGCCCCTTGTTCACAAGTGTGGCTGAGTTAGTAGTGACCACTCTTCCCATGGTCCAGGTTGGATGCTTGAGAGCCTGCTCTGGAGTAACTCCCTTTAGTTGTTTTGCGGTAAAACCTCTAAAGGGTCCACCCGATGCAGTGAGAATAAGTGTCGCAACTTCCTTGGAATCGCCGGCAAGTAAACATTGAGCCAAAGCAGAGTGTTCAGAATCAACCGGAACAATCTGCCCAGGTGCAGAAGCTTCAGTAACTAGCTTTCCTCCAACAATCAAAGATTCTTTGTTGGCAAGCGCAAGACGCTTGCCAGATCTAAGTGTTGCAAGGGTTGGGGCTAGCCCGATGGATCCAGTTATGCCGTTGATAACAACATCTGCATCAGTATCTTCAACAAGTCGAGTTGCAGCTTCTGCCCCAGTAACAACATTCTTGGCATCAACGCCAAACTTCATACCTTGCTGGGCAAGGAGCTCTTTGTTTGTGTTGCCCGCTAGACCTACGACCTGGAACTTTTCCGGATTAGCCTCGATAATCTCAAGGGCTTGAGTACCAATGGATCCCGTACTGCCTAGGATGATTATCTTTTTCATGTCTCCATCTTGCCACCAACCCTGTATTTCTATGGCCGATGGGCCTTCTAGCAAGATAAGTAAGGCAGGCGTAGAATTGAATTATGACGATTGAACAAAAAAGACACCTTGTAACTGCAATCCCAGGACCAAAATCACAGGCCCTTCACAAGCACCGCTTAGAGCATGTTGGCCACGGTGTTGGCACTTCTTTACCCGCATATATTGAGTCAGCTCACGGAGCAATCCTGGTTGACGTTGATGGTAACCAATACATTGATATGGGTTCAGGTATTGGTGTTACAACCATTGGCCACACCAACCCTGGTGTTGTTGCGGCAGTCTCTGAACAGGTTGCAAAGCTAACCCACACTCTCTTCACCGTCACCCCCTACATGCCTTACGTGCAGGTTTGTGAAATTTTGAACAGACACATGCCGGGTAACTTCGTCAAGCGCTCTGCTTTGTTTAACTCAGGTGCCGAAGCCGTTGAGAATGCAATCAAGCTAGCTAGAAAGTTCACCCAGAGAAACGAAATCGCAGTATTCGATCACGCTTACCACGGTAGAACTAACCTGACCATGGCTATGAACTTCAAGAACATGCCGTATGCCGATGGCTTTGGTCCTTTTGCTGGAAACGTTACCCACGTTCCTATGTCTTACCCATTCCATGACCCAGAGGGCATGACTGGAGAAGAGGCAGCAACTCGCGCCATCAATTACATGGAAAAGCGCATTGGAGCTAAAAACTTCGCTGCTGTTGTCATCGAACCTATTCAGGGTGAAGGTGGATTTATTGTTCCAGCCCCAGGTTTCCTAAAGACCCTAAGTGCATGGACACACGCTAACGGAATCGTTTTGGTAGCTGATGAAGTTCAAGCAGGTATGGCAAGAACTGGAAAATGGTTTGCTTCTGAGCACGAAGAAGGTTTTGAACCAGATCTAATGACCATTGCTAAGGGCATCGCTGGTGGTATGCCAATCTCAGCAGTTACTGGAAGAGCCGAGATCATGGACTCCTCTCACCCAGGTGGAATTGGTGGAACCTTCGGTGGTAACCCAGTTGCTGCAGCAGCAGCTATCGCAGTCCTAAAGCAGATTGAAGACGGTGGAGTTCTAGAGAAGGCTCTTCATATTGAATCTGTAATGATGGCTCGTCTTGAGCAGATGAAGGAAAAGTACCCTGTCATTGGTGAAATCCGTGGCCGTGGTGCGATGCTGGCAATCGAATTAGTAAACCCTGGTACCAGAGTTCCTAACTCAGCTGCCGTTGATTCAGTAATCAAGCACTCACACCTAAACGGTGTACTTATCTTGAACGCTGGAACCTATGGCAACGTAATCCGATTCCTTCCTTCACTTGCGATCAGCGATGAACTCATTCACGATGCACTAGACGTGGTTGAAGCAGGACTTGCCAAACTCTAAAGCTCAGAAAGAGCCAAATGCACTTCTATGCAGATAGAGAAAAATTAGCCAAACTTTTTGCAGAAGAGGTGGAGCTTTTCAAGGCGAAGCACCCAGCTTCAGCCAAACTGCACGAAAGTGCAAAGAACGCACTCATGGGTGGCGTGCCGATGTCTTGGATGTCCAAGTGGCCAGGACCACACCCTGTCTATGTAACCAAGGCAAAGGGTTCTAGATTCACTGATGCTGATGGCATCGAATACGTTGACTTCTGCCTAGGTGACACCGGTGCTATGGTTGGTCACTCCCCTGACGCGTCAGTAAAAGCAATTTCAGAGCAGTTAGCCAAGGGAATCACTCTGATGCTGCCAACTGCAGATGCGGCTATCGCTGCTCAAACTCTTGCAGATCGCTTCGGTATGTCTAAATGGCAGTTCACCCTAACCGCAACCGATGCTAACCGTCACATCCTGCGTTATGCACGACATGTTTCAGGTAAGCACAAGATAGTAGTTCACGACTACTGCTACCACGGAACAGTCGATGAAACCTTTGCTGTCCTAAATGACCAGGGTCAAACAGTAAGTCGCGAAAACAACATTGGACCCCAGGTTGATCCGAGTGAAACAACTATTGTTGTTCCCTTCAATGACTTAGCTGCAGCTGAAGCTGCTTTTGCAACTGGCGAAGTTGCAGCCATGTTGATTGAACCTGCGATGACAAACATCGGTATCGTCTTACCAGAGCCTGGCTATTTAGAAGGACTTAGAGAACTCTGCACTCGCTTTGATGTAATTCTCATCATTGATGAGACACACACGCTAAGCGAAGGCCCTGGCGGCATGACCGCTCGCAGAAACCTGAAGCCAGATGTAGTTGTTTTGGGTAAAACCATTGGAGCTGGAATTCCAGCAGGTGCTTTTGGTATGACAGCTGAACTAACGGCAAGGATCCAGAAGAGTTTGCACCTTGAACACATCGACGTTGGTGGTGTTGGTGGAACTCTTGCCGGTAACGCTCTGTCAATGGCCGCTATTGCAGCAACACTAACCAAGGTACTTACTCCAGAAGCTTTCAAATCAATGGAAGCACTATGCGATGTATGGACTAAGAATGTTCAGGAATTGATTACCAAGTATGGTGCTCCTTGGCAAGTTAGCCAACTAGGTTGCCGGGCTGAATACTCATTCAGATCACAAGCTCCTAGAAACGGAAGAGAAGCAGCAGACGCAGATGACTTTGATCTGCAGCAGTATCTTCACATTCACGCTCTAAATCGTGGAATCTTGATGACACCTTTCCACAACATGGCTTTGATGTCGCCAGCTCACACAATTGAAGATGTTGAAAGACACAGAGCTCACTTCGAAGAAGCTCTTATTTCGCTGTTTGCTTAGTGCTTCTTGAGTAAGCTGCGACGCTTACGCTCGCCATTTATCTGAGTTACTAGCACCAACAAGATTGCAGCAATAAAAACTGCGCTTCCAATTACGTTAGCTTCAGCAGGAACACCTCTTGCTGCTGCAGTGAAGACATAACGAGGGAAAGTCATATCCGCTCCCGCATTGAAGTTGGTGATGATGAAATCATCGAAACTCAATGCAAATGATAGAAGTGCTGCGGCAGCAATACCAGGAAGTAGTAATGGGAAGGTAATCTTCCAGAACACTTGTCTTGGGTTAGCGTAAAGGTCTTTACCTGCTTCTTCCAGCACCGGATCTAGGCTGGCTACTCTTGCCTTGACTGTCACAACAACAAAGGACAGACAGAACACAACATGACCAATAATGATTGTTCCAATACCCTTTTCAACTCCAAGGCTGAAGAACTGTGAAGCAAGGCCTGCTCCCAGAACAACTTCAGGAGTTGCCATAGGTAAGAACAACAAGAGGTTGGTTGATTTGCGGAACTTGAAGCGATAGCGAACTAAGGCAATAGCAATCATGGTGCCAAGAGCTGTGGCAGCAATAGTTGAAATAACACCAATTAGGACCGAGTTTCCGAAAGCGTCACAAACACCTTCGCGGTCACAAACATTAGTCCACTTATCAAAAGTGAACCCGCGCCAAATTAAGTTAGTCTTCAACGAATCGTTAAATGAGAAGGCAAAGGTGTAGCCAATAGGAATAAGAAGGTAGATGAATGCAAGCACTGCATAAAGAGGGAAAGCGTATTTACCTAAACTGAATTTCATTAGAGCAGATCCTCCGTTCCAGACTTCTTGACATAGCCCGCAACCAGAACAAGAATCGCACCCATCAGAAGAACTGAGAGAGCTGAGGCTGCTGGATAGTCGTTGATTTGGAGGTAGTTCGCTTCAATTACGTTTCCAAGCATCGCCGTTGAACTTGAACCCAGGAAATCACCGGATGCGTTGATGTAATCACCAGCAATAGGAATGAAGGTTAGAAGGGTTCCTGAGATGATTCCAGGCATTGATAGTGGAATGGTAACTTTTCTAAACACTTTTGAAGGTGAAGCGTAAAGATCTGAACCTGCTTCAAGATAACGAGTGTCTAATCTCTCAAGCGATGTGTAGAGAGGAAGAGTCATAAACGGAATGAAGTTATAGGTAAGACCAAAGATAACCATGAAAGGTGTTCCAACTACATACTGGTCTGAATCTAGGAAACCAATCTGCTGCAGTGTTGTAACAATCCAAGATTCGTTAGAGAAAATCTGCTTCCAAGCCAACGTTCTCAATAGGAATGAAATAAAGAATGGCGCAATAACCAAGGTAAGCATTAGCTTCTGAAGCAGTGGATAAGGCCTAGCCTTCACACCAATGAAGTAAGCCAACGGATAAGAAATTACCAGAGCAAGAATTGTTGCTGCCAGTGCGTATCCAAAAGATCGCATCATGTGGGGGAAATATTCAGAGATAACTACTAAGTAGTTGCTGAACTGAAGCGCTGGAACATATTCACCAAAGCCTCCCAATGGGTCCGGTGCTTGAAGTGAAACCATAATCAATGAAATAAGCGGTGTAAGGAAAAATGCTCCCAGGTAGGCCAATCCCGGTGCGAGTAGAACAATAACTACCTTGCCGGTTTTGCCAGGTTTAATCCCGACCTTTGGCTTGCTTGAACTGAAAGCAGTGAATGCCATCTGCGTTAGGCCGCTTCAACAGTGTTAGGAAGATCAGCTAGTCCAAATGAATGCTCAACGGACCAAGAAATCCAAACCTTTTCGCCCAACTCAGTCACAGGAGACTTCCCGACGTTCTGAGCAAACACAGTGATGTTACCCAGCTCAGGAACCTCAATCAGATACTGGTTGCTAACACCGGTGAATCTGATATCGATGATTTCACCAGGACCCATGACGTTTGTCGCTGAGTTAGCAGCCGGCTTCTCGCTTGAGAAGGTTGCCTTCTCAGGTCTAAAGCCAATAGCAATCTTTCCTGTGTGCTTCTCAGCACGTGCCTTCGGAACAGAAATCTTACTACCTGCAATTTCAATGCTGATTGAGTTTGCTGAACTTGATTCGACTTCCCCTACCAAAAGGTTCGACTGTCCTAAGAACTTAGATACGAACACAGTCTTTGGTCTGTCGTAAAGAGCTTCAGGAGCACCCATCTGCTCAATACGTCCCTTGTTCATAACAGCAACTGTGTCTGCCATGTCCATTGCTTCTTCTTGATCGTGAGTTACGTGCAAGAAGGTAAGCCCAACTTCTATCTGGATAGCCTTCAGCTCAATCTGCATCTCACGGCGAAGCTTTAGGTCCAGTGCGCCAAGTGGCTCGTCAAGTAGCAAGAGAGAAGGTCGGTTAACCAATGCTCTAGCTAGAGCAACACGTTGCTGCTGACCACCGGAAAGCTGCTGAGGTTTACGGTCTGCAAGATGTGCCAGTTGAACTAGATTCAGTGCTTCCTTAGCCTTGACAAGAGGGTCATCGATTTTCCTCTGGCGCAGTCCAAACGCAACATTTTCCAACACGTTCATGTGTGGGAAAAGTGCGTAGGACTGGAACACAGTGTTGACCGGACGCTCATGCGGCTTAGTTCCAGTTACGTCCTCGCCACCAATAAAGATGTTTCCAGTGGTAGGAGTCTCTAGACCCGCAACCAAACGAAGAGTTGTAGTTTTACCGCAACCTGATGGACCAAGCAGAGCAAAGAACTCTCCGGCTGGAACATGTAGGTCAAGTTCTTCAATTGCCGTGAAACCAGGGAACTCTTTGCGAATCTTCTTAAGTTCTAAGTCAGCTCCACGGGCAATGAATTCCTTTGCCACTACGCGCCTAGTTTGATTTTTTGGAATGCCTTGGTGAATGCCTGCTCTTCAGCACCATCAAGCGCTCTAAAGCCCTGAGTCAAAGACAAGAATTCTTCGCTAGGGAAAATGAGCTGGTTATCTGCAAGAGCTGGGTCAAGCTTGATGGCTTCTTCCTTGGCACCAACTACAGGTGTGATGTAGTTCACATACGCTGCCAATACTGCTGCGTTGTATGGGTCGTAGTAGAAGTTCATTAGCTTCTCGGCGTTCTTCTTGTGGGTAGCTCCCATAGGAATCACGAAACAGTCAGCTGAGATAGTTCCACCTGATTCTGGAAGAACGAAACCGAAGCGGTCGTAGCCTGCTTCTGCGTTCAACTGAATGATGTCACCTGACCAAGCAATAGCAACAATTGTGTCTCCGTTAACTAGATCATCCTTGTAGCTGTTTCCCTTGATACGAGCAATCTGACCGTCAGAAACCTTCTGGCCAATGATGTCAATTGCGTTCATGAATGCATCTTCGGTAAGGCTGTTCGCGTCACCAATTGAAACGCCCTGGTCCATCAAAACAATTCCAACGGTGTCGCGCATCTCGCTTAGAACACCGATGCGTCCCTTAAGAGCTGGATCCCATAGGTCTTCTAGAACTGCAGGAGCTTCTTTACCGGTTGCTGTCTTGTATGCCTCTTTGTCGAAAGCAAAACCAGCGAGAATACCCTGGTAAGGAAGAGACTTTGTTCGCTGTGGGTCATATGACTCACCTAGGTAAGCAGGCTGAAGGTTCTTCTTGTTTGGAAGATTTGCATCATCAAATGTCTGAACGAATCCCTGGTTGATCCAACGAGCTGCCATCCAAGAAGTTGGGCAAGTTATGTCTGCACCAATGTCTTGACCTAGAGCTAGCTGATCTTTAACTTTTCCGTAGTAAGAGTCGTTGTCATCAAAGTCTTCGCGGTAGGTAACTTCAATACCAGTTTCGCTCTTGAACTTTTCTAGAGTTGGGTAGTTACCGTCATCATCAACGTCTACGTATAGTGACCAGTTGCTCCAGATAAGAGATGGGTCTGAATCACTAACGTCAGTAGCTGGAGTCAGAGCAGAATTTTCTGCTGGAGCACATGCTGCAAGTAGCGCTGCCGCTGAAGTTGCAACTGCACCACCAAGCACTGCTCGACGGGTTACTTTGTGGGCTAAAGCAGCTTTAACCATTTCGCGTAGTTGTGGATCTTCTGGAAGGTTCTGATTCATAACCTTTTGCTCCTTTTATACAAGGGCCGTCAGACGGCCGTGTGGGCACCGACTGCGCGAAAGAACGCATTAAATTAAATAATGCCATACCCCGCAAGATTTCTAGGCAAAAAGGGGATATCTGTGAAACTCATTTCGGCCCAATATTGGCTCCATTTGGGCTCAAACAAAGCCCTCAAATTTGGGGTATTCTGGTCATGGTTAGAGCAAAGTAGCTCTGACCCAGAGGAGAAACATGAAGATCGCTGTCCCCGCAGAGATCAAAAATAACGAATTCCGCGTGGCTATTACTCCAGCGGGAGTTCACGAACTCGTTGCAGCAGGCCACGAGGTATTTATTCAATCAGGAGCCGGAAAAGGCTCAAGCATCTCAGACGAGGATTACTCCTCAGCCGGAGCAAAGATACTTCCCGATGCTGCCACCACCTGGAACACCGGTGAAATGGTCTTGAAGGTCAAAGAACCTATTGCCAGCGAGTATGGCTTCCTTCGTCCAGGCCTAGTGCTTTTCACTTACCTTCACCTAGCAGCAGAACTTGAACTGACCAAGGAACTGGTTGCCAAGAAGGTAACTTCAATTGCTTATGAAACTGTTCAAACCCCAAACAGACAACTCCCTCTTCTTGCTCCTATGAGTGAGGTTGCTGGTCGACTATCAGCACTCGTTGGTGCACAGACACTGTTTGCTCAAAATGGTGGACATGGAATTCTTCTTGGTGGTGTGCCAGGCACAAGATCAGCGAAGGTTGTAGTTCTTGGTGGTGGAGTTGCTGGAACAAATGCAATCGCTATGGCCGTTGGCCTTGGTGCTGATGTAACTGTTCTAGACACCAACATCAATCGTCTAAGAGAACTAGATGCCTTGTATGCAGGTCGACTAAAGACTTTAGCTAGCAACAGTTTCGAAATCGATAGAGCAGTTACTAATGCAGACCTTGTTATCGGATCTGTCCTTATCCCAGGAGCAAAAGCTCCAAAGCTTGTTACCAATGCACTGGTTAAAAAGATGAAGCCAGGATCTGTTCTTGTTGATATTGCAATCGATCAGGGTGGTTGCTTTGAAGACTCAAAGCCAACCACGCACGCTGAACCGACATTCAAAGTTCATGAATCTGTTTTCTACTGTGTTGCTAACATGCCTGGTGCGGTTGCACACACTTCGACTTATGCCCTAACTAACGCAACTTTAAGTTATGCGAAAGCTATAGCCAACAAGGGTTGGCTTCGAGCCTGCCAACAGGACTCAGCTCTAGCACTAGGGCTAAACACCCATGATGGAGCGCTGGTCAGCCAACCTGTAGCTGAGGCTCACGGACTTGAGTTTGCTGACGTAGCGAAGGTTCTGGCATAGCCAACTGAATCGAAAGATTCTTAAACCAACCTCTACCCGGCGGTAACTTTTCATTCCACTGGTTCTTGGGTAAACCAGACGCCAGATGCTGATCTAAGTTGCCCTGTCGAAGATTGATAATGTTTTCAAATCTCCGCTGGAGAGATAGCGGCATGAGAAAAGAACTCGACATGGCGCAGATTACCTGCCTGCCAGCTTGAAATGCCTCCTCTAGTTCCTGAGTAGTTGGACAATCCAGCACGATGGCATCCGTCACACTAGACGCGTTCAAACAAAACATTGATTTGCCCGAGCCTTTAGCTCCGACCACCAAAAGCGACGCGCCATTCAGATCAGCAAAAGAAAACCTTTCGAATCTGTGCTGAAGTGGTATGTCAAAGATTCCTAGCAAGCCATCTTGTGAAGTTATCTCGAGTGGCAGGCCGTTGGTCCATCCCGAAACTAGCTCCGGATAGAGCTTTGTTTCTCCAATCATTGGTATCGCTTTTGAGATAGGAAAATCGAAGGGAATTGTGTGACTCCCCCAAATTGCCAAGGCTCTTGAAGAGTTCGAGACACTGGCTCGAACATTAGGGATAAGAGAAATCAAATCGCCTGGATCCATTGCCCCTAACGCAAAACGCATAGTTAGGTTAGCAATTAGTGCTCTTGGAATGCCAGAGAGCGATTGGCTGGTAGCAATCAGATGCACACCTAGCGACCGTCCTCTAGCCGCTATCGCTTCAAGGGTTCCAATGGCAAGGGGGTGTGAGGTAACGATTGCTGGTAACTCATCGGCTAACACAATCATTCTGGCGAGCTCAGGTAATTGCTCTATAGAAGACACTCCTGCATTAGCCAACAAGCGCTCACGCCTCTTGAGTTCGCCTGATAGGTACTGCCAAAACCTTTCATGTCTACCCTCATCTAAATCCGTGATCAGGGTTAGTGAGGCTGGGTGCTCATCAAGCTTTCTGAGCGCTGCTCCTCCCTTGAAATCAACAAGGACTAGTTGCAACTTTCCTACTTGAACTCCGACCAACATAGATGAGGTAATCAGCTTTAGAAACTCGCTTTTACCTGAACCCGTAGAGCCAACGATAAGGGCATGAGGGCCATCATTTACTAAATCAAACTCAAGGTTGTTGCCCTCGGCTACCCCTGCCCAGAACGGTAACTGCCCTGCTCTGGTTGATCGATAAAAGGACTCCTCTAGTTCTTCGGTTCGCTTTCTCACATCTCTCTCAGCAGAGAGTTTGCTGAAGTAGTCAAAGAAGATGTCGCTGTATTGCTCCTTGAAGAACCAACCTGACTTCGATAGTTCCTTATCCCCTATGGCCAGAGCACTGGGAGTTACCCAAATGGGCTGATCGCTGAAATCATCATCCTTCTCTTTCTTGCCCCTACGCATCAGAGCCATAGTTAGAGCAGCTGATAAAACACTCACAAAAGTGAACAGAGCAAACTGCCACATTCCTGTCACCAGTGCCATCACAACGCCTAGAAGCAGTCCAGGAATCAGGGCAAACCAGCGCATGATTAGATGTTGCCCTAATCCTGAGGTAAAACTAATGCCCGTTACCTTTATGTGGATAACGGGCAATAAGTCTGAAACTTGAAAACTAATCTCCGATGTAGCTCATTACGTGCTTGATACGGGTGTAGTCCTCGAAACCATACATCGATAGGTCTTTTCCGTAACCTGAGTGGCGGAAACCACCGTGAGGCATTTCTGCAGCTAGCGGTATGTGGGTGTTGATCCAAACACAACCAAAGTTCAAGCCCTTAGCAAAGCGCATTGCCCTAGTGTGGTTGCTTGTCCATACAGATGATGCCAAACCATACTTCACATCGTTAGCCCAGCGCATGGCTTCAGCGTCATCCTTGAAGCTCTGAACTGTAACTACAGGACCAAAGATTTCACGCTGGATGTGCTCGTCGGTCTGCTTTAGACCAGTCAATACTGTTGCTTCGTGGAAGTAACCACTACTCTCAATAGCTTTACCACCGATGGCGATAGATGCGTGATCTGGTAGACGGTCAATGAAGCCAGTTACCTGAGCTAGCTGGTTTACGTTGTTTACTGGGCCAAACAAAATGTCATCTCTACTTGGATCTCCAGTAATTGCATTAGCCTTTACTTCAGCAGTCAAGATTGCAACGAATTCATCGTGAACACTCTCGTGAACCAAGATACGAGTTGCAGCTGTGCAGTCTTGACCTGCGTTAAAGAATCCAGCAACAACAATCTGTGCTGCTGCCTTGTGAAGATCTGCATCAGCAAAAACAATTACTGGAGCCTTGCCACCAAGTTCAAGGTGCACTCTCTTTAGATCAAGAGCTGCACTCTTAGCAACTTCCATACCTGCTCTAACAGAACCTGTAATTGAAACCATCTGAGGTGTTTCGTGCTCAATCATGGCGCGACCGGTGTCACGGTTTCCAGTAACTACGTTGAAGACACCTTCAGGTAGGAACTCACTTGCAATTTCTGCAAGAAGCAAAGTTGAAGCAGGAGTTGTGTCTGATGGCTTCAAAACAATTGTGTTTCCTGCAGCAATAGCTGGAGCAAATTTCCAGGTTGCCATATTCAGTGGATAGTTCCATGGAGTCACCTGACCGATAACACCAATTGGTTCTCTTCTAATTGATGAAGTGTGGTCTTTTGCATACTCAGCAGTTGCACGACCTTCAAGGTTTCTAGCAGCACCAGCAAAGAATCGAATCTGATCAACAGAAACCATGACCTCATACTCAACTAGAGTGCTGCGAGGCTTACCTGTGTTGCGAGATTCAACATCAGCCATCTCTTCAGCTCTTGCTTCTAGAGCATCTGCAATCCTGAACAAAGCAAGCTGACGCTCACCAGGGGTTGTCTGGCTCCAAGTCTCAAATGCCTTATCTGCTGCCTTATAGGCAGTGTCAACATCGCTCTCATTAGAGAGCTGTGATGTCGCATAAACCTCGCCATTGGCTGGGTTAGTGATGTCTAGGGTTTCACCTGACTTGGCAGCAACGTGGCTACCGTTGATGAAGTTCTTTAGTTCCTGTGCCATTTGAAAACTCTCCTTCGAGCCTTATAAAGGGTAAACATTCGGTGTTTCTAATGTCTAAAGACTATTACAGCCATAAGTTCTAGACCCAATCCGTAGGTGAAAAGGCCAAAATGATACGGAATCTATACCAAATTGGTAAATTTGGTGCGAAATCAGGACCGAAATGGCAAAAAGTGTGCCAAAATCGCAGTATGGCTAGAACAGACCGGGCAAAGGCGTCAGTTCTCGATGACATCTCTAAAGAGATCATCGAGCAGCTTCAGATGGACGGGCGTAAGCCGTACAGCGAGATAGCCAAGGCTGTCGGGCTAAGTGAGGCCGCTGTTCGCCAGAGAATGCAGAAGCTACAAGAATCTGGCGTTATGCAGGTTGTAGCCGTTACAGACCCTCTTCAACTGGGCTTCTATCGCCAAGCCATGATTGGCATTCGCTGCTCAGGAGACATGACTGAATTAGCAAACAAGCTTTCTGCAATGCCTGAGGCTGACTATGTGGTTATGACCGCAGGTTCTTTTGACATCCTGGTAGAAGTTGTCGTGGAAAACGACCAAGACCTAATCGATGTTCTAAACACAAAAATCAGATCACTTCCAGAAGTGGTTTCAACTGAAACTTTTGTTTACCTGAAACTCCACAAGCAGTTCTATAACTGGGGTGTTAGATAACTTAACAGGTTTGGGTATCGGAAGATACTCGAAGTGAATTGCCACCCGGCAATTCAAAAGCGCAACACAAATGAAAATGTAAAGAGTGATATCAAATGGCAATCAAGGAGAGCATAGCCCGAAAGCTTGTCTCAGCTTTAAAGCGAGACAAGGCTCCTGTCAAAAGACAGGCCAAAGCAAGAGCCGACCAAGCCACTCCGCTTCTCAAGGCTCGTAGAGCTGGAAAAGAAGCAACCCCGGCAATGCTGCAAAAAGCTGCAAAAGAGAATCTCTTCATGCACTTTACCCGTCACAGTCCATATGAGAAGAGTGATATTCCTATCATCACTAGAGCTGAAGGACACCACTTCTGGGACATCAACGGTAAAAAGTACTTTGATGGTATTTCATCATTGTTCGCAGTTAACGTCGGTCACGGTCGAGAAAGATTAGCTGAAGCGGCTGCAAAGCAGATGAAGAAGTTGGATTACTTCCCAATCTGGTCACACGCCCACGCTCCAGCGATCGAATTATCGGAACGCATACTTTCGTATGCACCAAAAAACCTGAGTCGAGTTTTCTTTACCACCGGTGGTGGTGAGGCAAATGAGACCGCCTGGAAACTAGCCAAGCAATACTTCAAGATGACCGGTAAGCCACTAAAGCACAAGGTACTAACCCGAGCTGTTGCCTACCACGGAACCTCACACGGTGCATTGTCACTAACTGGTATTCCTGCCATGAAGAAGATGTTTGAGCCACTAGTTCCAAGCACCTTCAGAGTCCCAAACACCAACTGGTATAGAGCACAAGACGACTTCGAGAATGAAGAAGCCTTTGCGATGTGGGCTGCAGACAGAGTCGAAGAAATGATTCTGTTTGAAGATCCAGATACTGTAGCTGCGTTCTTTATTGAGCCGGTTCAAAACTCAGGTGGTTGCTTCACTTCCCCTCCTTCGTACTTCAAGCGTGTTCGCGAAATTTGCGACAAGTACGATGTTCTGTTGGTAGCGGATGAAACAATCGATGGTTTTGGTCGCATTGGAACCATGTTCGCTAGCGAGCGTTATGGGCTAGAGCCTGACATGTTGGTTTGTGCCAAGGGTATAACCTCGGCATACCAACCACTTGGTGCGCTAATGATTACTGAGAAGTTGTTTGAGCCTTTCAAGGCTGGAACAAACATCTTCGCTCATGGATACACCTTCGCCGGTCACCCTGTGGCTTGTGCAGTGGCTCTTGAGAACCTAGACATCTTCGATGAAGAAGACCTAGTAGGTAACGTTGCTCGCAACGAAGCCGCATTCAAGAAGACCCTAGAGAAGCTAAAGGATCTGCCTATTGTTGGTGATGTTAGAGGTGCAGGTTACTTCTACGCAATCGAACTGGTTCGTGACAAGGACACCAGAGAGTCATTCAACGACAAAGAGTCAGAGAAGCTCCTGCGACAGTTCCTAAGCAACGACATGTATAAAAATGGATTGTATTGTCGCTCCGATGATCGTGGCGACCCTGTAGTTCAACTAGCTCCGCCTTTGACCATTGGTCAAAAGGAGTTTGATGAACTAGAGCAGATACTTCGAAGCAGCCTTTCCAAAGCTGGAAAGATGTTCGAGTTGATGTAATCCTGAAGTTCATAAAAGAACCCGGTTATCCACCAATCTATAGGGGTAACCGGGTTCTTTACAAACTTCGGTATTCTCTAATTGTGAAACACACTCAAGACTCATTTATAACCTTCAGGTCCCCAATCGGCCTAGTTCGGGTATACGAATCCAACGGCAAGGTAACCTCGATAGATCTTGCCCTAAGCGGAGCTAAGGAGAGTTCAAGCACGAACCCAACACTGGTTCAAGCCAAGAAAGAAATTGACTCATACTTTGCTGGCACCCTCACTAAGTTCACAATGCCTGTTGACCTCACCAAAGGAACCCCATTCCAGCGAGCTGTATGGAAAGAAATCAACAAAATAAAGTTTGGTCAAGTAAAGACTTATGCAGACATCGCTAGAGCTATTGGAAAGCCATTAGCTGCTAGAGCTGTTGGCGGGGCTGTGGGATCTAACCCAATCCCCTTGGTTATTGGTTGTCACAGAGTGTTAGGTTCCAATGGCAAGATCACCGGTTATTCCGGAGGTAAAGGAATTCCAACCAAGCGAATACTTCTCAAGTTAGAAGGAATTGCTTCCAAAGAATGAGCGATTTCCTTCGAAAGCATGAAGATGGGCTATCGCGCTGCAAATGGGCAGGCGTTGATGAGCTTTACGTTCAGTATCACGATGAAGAGTGGGGCGTAGCCGTTGCTGGCGACCAGGAAATGTTTGAGCGCATCACACTTGAAGGCTTCCAAGCAGGTCTTTCTTGGATAACTATCCTGAAAAGACGAGAACATTTCAGAAAAGCGTTCCACAACTTTAACATCAAGAAAGTTGCGAAGCTAACCGAAGTAGATGTTGAGAGGCTAATGCTCGATGCGGGGATTATTCGAAACCGTGCCAAGATACAGAGCACCATCCGTAACGCTCAAGTAGTCCTTGATCTTCAAAAGCAAGGCGAAAGCATCAGTGACATTGTTTGGAGCTTTGCACCTACTAGAACAAAGAGCACCTCTCCTGCTTCTTCCTTTGAATGGCGGGCGACAAGTTCTGAATCTGATGCTCTGAGTAAACATCTAAAGAAATTAGGTTTCGGATTTGTTGGTTCAACAACTATGTATGCACTCATGCAGGCAACAGGATTTGTAAATGACCATGCTCCAGGCTGTTTTAGAAGGAAAGAACTTACTTAGGTTTAGTAAAGTTTTCTTTCACCATCGACATACTGTCTACGAACGGCGACGACAATATCAAAGATTGCTAGTGGGGCAAATATTGGCAGCAAATAAGTCCAGCCAAAGTTTGCAATTGGCAATGTAGTTTGGGTTATTTGGTAAGCCAAATCCTCGACAACAGTTACAGTTGACGCTTCGTAATCGGTAACTGTTTGAATTCTTAGAAAAGCTATCGCGAATACGCTGTATGCGATGACCGGGACAGAAAGACATATTACCCAAGCAACTCTGACACCTAATCTCACCTTGTCAAAAGTCGATAACTGCTTCTTTACTTTCAATGTCTCGGGCATAACCTTTACTTTGCTCGAATGATTTCGCTGGTAATCAAAAAGATTGTCTTACCCTCTACCTCTAAGCCTAAACCAGCCTTCTTGGCAACTGCTTTCAGTTGAGTCAAGGTCTTTGGAGGTGTCTTGGCCCTCACAAAAGCTCCAACTAACTCACCCTTGGCGGTTTTGTTGAAGTGATTCAGTGCTCGTCGTTGCCCCTTGCTATCTTCTGCAACTACCTCAACCCAATATGAATCAAGATGCTCTGGGATTGGAGCCAGATCAACATATGCCTTAGATCTGAGGTCAATAATTGGCATGTCCACAAGACGGTTATAGGCAGCTTCCTGGTGTTCACGCCACACTTTCTTCAGACTTACCTTCGGTAGCACTGTGTTAGCCGAGAGCCTGTACCAAGGGATTCGATCGGTAGCTGATATCAAACCAAACAAAGCGCTTTGAATCAAAACGTTTCCCCGCATTAGATCAACTTCATGCTTGGTGAAACTGCCTATGCCTATTGCCTTATACAAAGTCCCCTCGTAGCGTTCATAGGCTGGCATCGTCGGTGCCTGTCTGATAGCAAGGTTCAGTTCTCTATCACCTTGCTGCTTGGGGCTGAGTTTCAGGACCTTTGTTGCCTCTGCTTTGCTCTTGCAAACCTTGATAAGAGCATCCAAGATGAGATCCCTAGCCTCATTGAGCTGACCATAGCTCAGGTGAACCTGTTCAATGGTCAGATTAGATCCACCAATTCGCTTGGTTTCACTTGGAGGCAACAATAACAACACCTAACCAGCCTAGACTTAGAACATGGTAAAACTTACGAAGATATACACCCGAACAGGTGATGAAGGGTTAACCGGACTGAGTAACTTCAGCAGAGTTAGAAAGACTGACCCACGCATTGAAGCCTATGCAGATGTTGACGAGGCTAACTCAGCCATCGGTGTTGCCGTTGCTCTAGCCCAGAACGAATTTGACCAAGAAACCCTAGATTTGATGTCTCAAATCCAGAATGACCTATTCGACCTAGGCGCTGACCTTTCCAACCCACTAAACGAGCACTACGAATACGAACCACTTCGAGTTGATGCTGTTTGGATTGATGCTCTAGAAGCGGCCATCGACAAATACAACGCAGAACTAGAAAAACTAGACTCATTCATCATCCCTGGTGGATCAGGCCTTGCAGCTGGTCTACACCTTGCCAGAACAGTGGTTAGAAGAGCAGAACGTGCAACATGGCATGCAATCGAAGAGCACGGCACTGAGCCTGGTAAGAAGGGTCAGACAACAGGTGGAGTAAGCCTGACTGCTGTGAAGTACCTCAACCGTCTTAGCGACCTACTATTCGTTCTAGCTCGTTATGCAAACATCAAGCACGGTGGCGACATCAAATGGGTTCCTGCAGCTAACCGCAGAGAAGCTCCTGCTAAGCGCAGACCTGAACAAGACTAGGTTAAACAAGAAAGCCCCGAGATTGTCTCGGGGCTTTATCTTTAGATCTTTAGGCTAGTTGAGCATCTCTAGCAACGATGGTTACGATATCGTGCTCAACTGAAAGAAACCCTTCAGCTGCAGTTGCCTTGATAGCTTCTCCTGTTGGTAAAGTGATGCGAACATCACCTGATGCCAAAATAGCCAGCATAGGCTCGTGTCCAGGTAGTAAACCAATTTCACCCTCAACGGTCTTGGCAACAACCATCTTGGCTTCCCCTGACCACACTGCGCGGTCAGCGGCTACTAGTTCAACACGAAGAGTCTTCATTACTTAGAGGTCTCTGCCTGAATCTTGGCCCATTGACGCTCAACGTCTTCCAAACCACCAACATTGAAGAACGCTTGTTCTGCAACGTTGTCGAAGTCACCGTTAGCGATAGCTGAGAAGCCCTCGATGGTGTCCTTTAGTGGAACTGTTGAACCCTTAACACCGGTGAACTTCTCCGCCATGTATGTGTTCTGGGATAGGAACTGCTGGATACGGCGAGCACGAGATACGGTGATCTTGTCCTCTTCGCTCAATTCTTCAACACCCAAGATGGCGATGATTTCCTGAAGTTCTTTGTTCTTCTGGAGAATCTGCTTCACTCTGGTAGCTGTTGCATAGTGGTCAGAGCTAATAAAGCGTGGGTCCAAGATACGAGAAGTTGAAGTTAGTGGATCCACAGCTGGGTATAGACCCTTAGAAGCAATTTCACGGCTCAACTCTGTTGTTGCATCAAGGTGAGCGAATGTTGTTGCCGGGGCTGGGTCGGTGTAGTCATCGGCAGGTACGTAAATAGCCTGTAGAGATGTAATCGAGTGTCCACGGGTTGATGTGATGCGCTCCTGTAGAAGACCCATCTCATCGGCAAGGTTTGGCTGGTAACCCACAGCTGAAGGCATACGACCTAGCAGGGTTGAAACCTCAGAACCTGCCTGAGTAAAGCGGAAGATGTTGTCAATGAACAGAAGAACGTCTTGCTTTTGAACATCACGGAAGTACTCAGCCATTGTCAGTGCTGACAATGCAACACGAAGACGGGTGCCTGGTGGCTCATCCATCTGGCCGAAGACCAGTGCTGTCTTGTCGATAACACCCGACTCAGTCATTTCGTCGATAAGGTCGTTACCTTCACGGGTACGCTCACCGACACCTGCGAATACTGACACACCATCGTGGTCTTCAGCTACACGGTAAATCATTTCCTGGATAAGAACTGTCTTACCAACACCAGCACCACCGAATAGACCAATCTTTCCACCACGAACATATGGGGTTAGTAAGTCAATAACCTTGATACCGGTCTCGAACATCTCGGTCTTTGACTCAAGCTGGTCGAATGCAGGTGGGTTACGGTGAATTGGCCAGCGCTCAGAAACTTCAACCTTGTCGCCAGGCTTACCGTTCAGGATGTCACCGGTAACGTTGAACACCTTACCCTTGGTAACATCACCTACTGGAACAGAGATAGGTGCACCAGTATCTGATACTGCCTGGCCACGAACCAAACCATCGGTTGGCTTCAGTGCAATCGCACGGACTAGGTCATCTCCTAGGTGCTGAGCTACCTCAAGGGTAAGAGTTGTTACCTCACCGTTTAGGTTGATCTCAGTGGTCAGAGCGTTGTAGATACCAGGGATACCATCGTGCGGAAACTCGATGTCAACCACTGGGCCAGTTACACGGGCAATACGTCCGGTAGCAGCGTTCTTTTTCTCGGCCATTTTCTTCTATCTTTCTATTCTTTGTCGCTGGTGTCGACAAGTGCGTCGGCACCACCCACGATTTCGGAAATCTGTTGGGTAATTTCTGACTGTCGAGCAGAGTTGCTCAACCTGGTGTAGTTCTTGATTAACTTGTCAGCATTTTCAGTAGCTGACTTCATTGCTTTTTGTCTTGCTGCGTGCTCTGCTGCAGCTGACTGCAACATTGCGTTGAAAATACGTGATTCGATGTAAACAGGAAGCAGTGCATCTAGAACCTTTGATGCATCTGGCTCAAATTCATAAAGTGGGAAGATTTCGCTATCGCCAGGTGTCTCAACGCCCTCGACAACTTCCAAAGGAAGAAGGCGAACAACCTGAGGCTCTTGGCTGATCATTGAAATGAACTTGTTGTATACCAAGTGAATTTCATCGACTCCACCCGCTGAGTAATCAGTGTTGAATAGCCCAACTACTTCCTTAGCAATCTCTTCAGCAGTTGTAAATACTGGAAGGTCTGTGCCACCAGTCCACGCTCTAATTGCAGCTCGCTTACGGAATGAGAAGAAGCTAACTGACTTTCTTCCAACTAGGTAGTAAACGATTTCTTTACCCTGGTCCTTTAGAAGCTGAGTAAGTTGCTCTGCTTCTTTGAGAACGTTAGTTGAGAATGCTCCAGCAAGACCACGGTCACTTGTGAAAATCACAACAGCTGATCTGCGGATCTCTGCTGGCTCTGTAGTCAGTGGGTGATCGATGTTAGAGAAAGTTGCAACAGCAGACACGGCACGGGTAATCGCACGAGAATATGGGCTTGCTGCAGTCAAACGCTGTTGTGCTTTGTAAATGCGTGAGGCTGAGATTAGCTCCATGGCTCGAGTGATCTTCTTGGTCGTCTGAGCAGATTTAATCTTCTGCCTATAGACCCGAAGTTGCGCTCCCATGTCTTTTGTCCTTTACTTTCTCTTGAAATCAAAAACGCTTATTAGCGCTTCTGCTTCACAATCTTCTCTTGGTCAACTTCTTCTTCTTCCATTGCAGCAACAGACTCGTTGCCAACAGAAGAAAGAGGCTTACCAACACCGGTTAGGAAGCCCTTCTTGAACTTGAGAACATCTGCCTCAAGAGCTGAGATGGTGTCATCCTTGAGATCGTTGGTCTCGCGGATGGTTGTCAACACAGATGAGTTACGGCGAAGGTAGTCAAGTAACTCGCTTTCGAATCTCAAGATGTCTTCAACAGGAACTTCATCGAGCTTTCCTGTTGTTCCAGCCCAGATAGAAACTGTCTGCTCTTCAACTGGGTATGGAGAGTACTGAGGCTGCTTTAGAAGCTGCATCAGACGTGCACCACGAGCTAGCTGCTGACGTGAAGCTGCATCCAAGTCGCTTGCGAACATAGCGAAAGCTTCCAATGAGCGGTACTGAGCAAGTTCAAGTTTCAATGTTCCGGAAACCTTCTTGATGCCCTTAACCTGAGCTGCACCACCAACACGTGAAACAGAGATACCTACGTCAATAGCTGGTCTCTGGTTAGCGTTGAACAAGTCTGACTGCAAGAAGATCTGACCGTCGGTAATAGAAATTACGTTGGTTGGAATATATGCAGATACGTCGTTTGCCTTGGTCTCAATGATTGGAAGTCCAGTCATAGAGCCTGCGCCTAGTGCATCGTTCAACTTTGCACAACGCTCTAGTAGGCGTGAGTGTAAGTAGAAGACGTCACCTGGGTATGCTTCACGGCCTGGTGGACGACGAAGAAGAAGTGAAATCGAACGGTAAGCCTCAGCCTGCTTTGATAGGTCATCAAAAATGATTAGGACGTGCTTGCCGTCATACATCCAGTGCTGACCAATTGCAGAACCGGTGTATGGAGCTAGGTACTTGAAACCAGCTGGGTCAGATGCAGGAGATGCAACGATAGTTGTGTATTCCATTGCTCCAGCAGCTTCTAGAGCTCCCTTTACAGATGCAATAGTTGAACCCTTTTGACCAACAGCAACATAGATACAACGAACCTGCTTTGTTGGGTCCCCTGATTCCCAGTTAGCCTTCTGGTTGATGATCGCATCGATAGCAATAGCGGTCTTACCAGTCTGACGGTCACCAATGATTAGCTGACGCTGTCCACGACCGATAGGAATCATCGCGTCAATCGCCTTGATACCTGTTTGTAGTGGCTCGTGAACTGACTTACGAGCCATAACACCAGGAGCCTGAAGTTCTAGTGCACGACGAGCAGAAGACTTGATCTCTCCCTTACCATCGATTGGCTCACCTACTGGGTTTACTACACGACCAAGGAAGTCATCACCTACTGGAACAGAAAGAATCTCACCTGTGCGCTCAACCTTCATACCCTCAACAATGTGAGTGAACTCACCAAGGATAATCACACCGATCTCACGCTCGTCTAGGTTCTGAGCTAGACCCAAAGTGCCGTCTTCGAACTTTAGAAGTTCGTTAGCCATAACGCTAGGCAAGCCTTCAACGTGAGCGATACCGTCACCAGCATCGATAACGTGACCGATCTCGGTACGGCTAGCTTGAGCTGGCTCGTAAGACTTAGCAAAGTCCTTCAGCGCGTCGCGAATCTCATTCGGACTGATGCTTAGATCTGCCATCTTGTTCCTCTACTTCTGAAGCGTTAGCTTCGGTTGATGCTGCCGGAGGCTTTTGCCAACTGCAGCTTTAGGTTTTGCAGACGGGTGCTTACGCTTCCGTCGATTATTTCACCAGCAATTTGGACAACCATTCCGCCAAGAATCGAAGGATCGATCTCAACGTTTAGGCTGACCTGCTGGCCATATGTTCCGGCCAAGGTTGAACGCAAGCGCTCAATCTGACTTTGGTCTAGTGCTTTGGAAACAGTAACTGTTGCAACAAGTGATTGTCCATAAGCGGCAACCTGCTTTGCAAACTGGTCGATTACTACTGCCACGCGACGTCCACGAGCAGAGCCAACCGCCTGGTTGATAAGTGCTTGAGTAACTAAGTGTGCTTTAGAGCCAATAAGTGCCTTGACCAAAGCTAATTTAGTTTCATTAGGAGCGCTCTTGTTGCTCAAGGCAAACTGAAGATCGCGATCACTTGCAACAACCTGCTGGAAACTAAATAGTTCATCTTGAACCTGGTCCAAAACTGAAGTTTTACTTGCAGTTGCAGACGCAGCATGAACACCAAGTTGCTCCAGGACGATAACTAGGTCCATGCTCCTAGAGAATCTAAGAGCAACTACTTTCTTCACAAACTCGAGTGCATTTGCGCTGACTTTTGTCTTGAAGACACGATCAATCAGATCGTCCTTCGCTGCGCTCTCAGTGGAAGAGTCTGAGAGGATGCCGCGCAGCTGAGTGCTACTCGAGATTGCGTCAGCCACTACAAAAAGGTCAGTCGCAAACGCTAGGTCTGACCCAAGGTATGCAGATGAATCTGCTTTAGCTTGAGCTAGCGCTTGACGAGTTGAGGAGGCCATTAGTTCTTCTTGCTGTCTTTCTCTAGATCTGCGAGGAAGCCAGCAACCATGCTGGAAGCGTTCTTGTCTTCTTTTAGGTTCTGTTGAACAACTGTTGAGGCAAGATCAAGAGCTAGAGAACCAACTTCAGCACGCAATGAAATGATTGCTGCTTGGCGCTCTGACTCAATCTGCTTCTTAGCGGTTTCAGTCATACGAGCTGCTTCAAGCGAAGCCTGCTCCTTTAGTTCAGCAAGGATTGCTGCACCTTCGGCTCTAGCTGCCTCGCGAATCTGTGCGGCTTCCGCACGTGCTTCGGCTTGCTCTGCCTCGATGTTAGCTGTCTTTGCTGCCGCTTCTGCCTGAGCCTTCTCTGCAAGAGCGAGGCGACCTTCGATCGCTTCGGTTCTTGCATCAATGTTCGCTTTGAAGTTTGGCAAAACCTTGACCCAGAAGAAGACCAACAGAATCGCGAATACAACAGCAGACCAAACGATGTCAGCTACCGCCGGTAAAAGTGGGTTAGCTGACGCCGCAGTAGGCATCATTTCGTGAATTCCAATAGTCATTTAAGAAACCTTAGGCTGCGAAGATGAATGGGGTTGCAAGACCGATCAGGGCCAAAGCTTCGGTAAACGCAATACCAAGCCACATTGTTACCTGAAGTCTTGCTGCAAGTTCTGGTTGACGAGCAATTGACTCGATTGTCTTTGAAACTACAAGTCCTACACCGATACCAGGACCAATCGCTGCAAGGCCATAGCCTAGAACGCCAAGGTTACCTGTTACCTGTGATACCTGAGTTACAGTTTCTGCTGCTATTTGAATAATCTGCACTTTGTTTTCCTTCCATGGTTTGAACTAACGGTTTGTTAGTTCATTGTGTTTCTTAGTGTTCATCTGCTAACGACAGCTGAATGTAAACAGTTGTCAACAGGGTGAATACGTAGGCCTGCAGGAATGCCACCAAAATCTCAAAGAGTGTGAAGGCAAATCCGAAGGTAAATGTCAATAAACCGAAGGCCTTGAAAGGGCCATCGGCGTATAGAACAAAGAAATGGGTTGCTGTGAAGCACAACACCAACAAGAGGTGTCCAGCAATCATGTTCATCATCAAACGAAGGGCCAGCGTAACCGGTCTCAGAATGAATGTTGACAAGAATTCGATTGGGGTTACCAAAACATAGAACGCTTTTGGAACACCTGAAGGTAGCAAGGCATTCTTGAAGAACTTAAGGCCATGAGCTTTCATACCTGCGTAGATGAAGGTTACGTAAGCTGCTCCAGCAAGGATCATCGGCAATCCGATAACAGAAGTTCCAGAAATGTTAAGTCCTGGCACAATTCCGGTGATATTCATACCAAGGACGATAAAGAAGATTGTTGTCAGAAGCGGAAGGAATCGATCGCCATCCTTCTCTCCAAGTTGTTCGTGGGCAATTGACTTACGCACAAAGTTCAGAGACATTTCTCCAAACATTTGGAAGCGACCCGGCACAAACTGGCCTGTTGCAGTGCTCTTGCGGAAACGGTTAGCCCAGAGAGTGAATAGAACCACTAGAAGAGTGGTTACTAAAAGACGGATGAGCATAATTCGGTTCAGCTCAAAAGGGGTGCCTTCAAAAGCGATAACCTCTGGATAAAATTCGCCAATCGTTGGAGGCGTGAATTCCCCTTCGCCAGCGGCGACAGGGTTGAATCCCGCACTAAGCAGTAACAACGTTGGAGAGAACAGTTTGGACTCCTGTTTCGGGGCAGGCTATGCCTAACCTTGCGGCGATTTACAGTGGGTTATCGTTACTACTTCAGCAAGCGATACTCAAATCGTATCAGCATTCGAACAGCGAAAATCGTCCAATTGAGCCAAATTTCCAGCAATTTAACCGATTTAGACTGACGGGGTAATTCGGGCCTTGGTCACAATCCAAGTATCCAAAACTAGCCCACCAATAACCGCTGCGACCACAGTAAAGAAGACAACGGGCCTTGCCTCAGAGCTTAGCCAGTCAGCATTATTTAGAACCCAGAAGAAGACCAGGAACAGCACCATCTTGATCAGCCAGCCACCAAGCACAACTGCTAGAAAGCCTCCCAGCCCCAACTTTGCGCCAAGGAGCAAGCTAAAGACGGTTAGCGCTGTGAAAGCTAAAGCGGCCAATCCCCCAGACAGGGCCGCTAGGACGCCTGAAGTTCCTGCGATCAGGAATCCTATGGCGCTACCGATCGAGACCACAGCTAAAACCAGAAGGGACCCCAGCTTCAATACTCTAAACATTACGGAATTCAAATCATCAAACATTAGCTGTCTTTCTTCTTGAGCGGATACGAACAATTTCAGGCCAAATTGTGTACAAGAGTGAAAGTGATATTGAACTGACTGCAAAAACAATCACCCAGAAAATGTCAGTTAGGAAAAGTAGCAGGCAACTTACCGAAACCGATGCGCTCCAAAAATAGAAAACCAGAACTGAACCAACATGGCCGTGACCAAAATCCTGAAGCCTGTGATGCAGGTGCAGTCTGTCTGCCGCGAATGGGGACTTCCCAGCCACCAATCTTCTTATTACTGCAAGTGCGAAATCAAGTAGTGGCAAAAGCAAAATGGAAATAGGCAAGATTAGCGGTAACACTGCTGGGACTAGGTCGTCGCGCTTTAGCGAAGCTGGGTCAATCTGACCTGTGACTGTCAGCGCGGATGCGGTCATTAAAAGACCTAGGAGTAGAGCCCCGCCATCCCCCATGAAAATCTTTGCCGTATGCCAGTTGTGTGGCAAGAATCCAACACACATACCAATGACTATCGCTGAGATGACAGTTGCCAAGTTGAAGTAGTTAGCAGGTGAAATCTGTTGGGCAAGAAGGTACGAGTAGATAAAGAACACAACTGTTCCAATGAGAACAACACCTACAACCAGGCCATCAAGCCCATCAATGAAGTTCACGGCGTTCATTACCAACACAGCTAAGAACACTGTGACAACAAATGAAACACCGAAAGAACCGACGGTGATACCGAAGATCGGCAAAGAGACTATTTGAACACCGTTCCAAGCCAACACACCGGCTGCCAGAAACTGACCAGCCAGCTTGATAGTCCAGTCCAAATCGTAAAGATCATCGAGGAACCCAATAGCCATAACTACAAGAGCTGCCAGTGATATTGCGATGATTGGCCCCGGATCGGCAAAAACCACCTCAAACCAACCGATAGGTGCAGCTATGGCAACAGAGACGACAAAGCCAATGAACATAGCCAAGCCACCAATGCGAGGGGTTGGCTTAGAGTGCATGTCTCTGGATCTAATCGCCTTTGGGTAAATCTTGTAGCGGCCAGCGAATCTGCGAACGACAAAGGTAGCAAGGTATGTGACAACCCCTGCTATTGCCATCAGAAGCAGATAGGCGCGCACTAGCCCGCACTTACTTCAAGTAAATCTCCAACAACTGATCGAATCTTCGCTTCAGAGAGAGCACCGCGTCTAACAATCTTGATTTTTCCAGTTGTGCTCAACTTGCCTTTAGAGTCATAAGTATCAACAAGTGAAGTTAGATCGATGATGGTAGATGCCTCACCCTTAGGACTTGGGCCACCATCTAGGAATACGCCAACTGAGGAATCCAAGTAATCAAATGCTTGTTTGCAGGTTGTTGCTGAAGGCTCTCCAGTCAGATTCGCACTAGAAACTGCTAGTGGACCAGTTTCTTCAATAAGTGCAATAGCGATCTTGTGATCAGGAACTCTAAGTGCAACTGTTCCTTTGGTCTCCCCTAGATCCCATTGCAGGGATGGTTGAGCACGAAAAATGATTGTTAGTGCACCTGGCCAAAAAGTTTCAGCGAGCTTGACTGCTGCATCAGGCAGAGTTTCAACAAGAGCTTTCGCCATGTTTAGATTTGCAATCAAAACTGGCGGTGGCGATTGCCTTCCTCTACCCTTGGCATCCAAAAGCGCTTGAACTGCTTCCGGAGAAAAAGCATTAGCTGCAATTCCGTAAACAGTGTCGGTTGGAATGACCGCAAGCTCAGTTCTACCAAGCGCGACTTTTGCTAAACGCATTCCGGTGAGGAGTTCAGTATCAACTGAGCAGTCAAAGATTTTCTGCATTTCTAACCACCCACCTATCTAATCGCAGTGGTCGCCCTGTCGCGACCAGATAAATCCTTATGAGTTGAACATTGACGCCAACCTAGGTTCAATATTAGTTCTCTAATGGCATCGCCCTGCATGTCAGCGTGCTCAATAACCAATGCTCCGCCTTTTCTCAGCAATCTCTTGGCCGAAGACTCAACTTTTCTAACCAAGTCCAATCCATCCGCCCCACCGTATAAAGCCATAGAAGGGTCATGCAGGTGGACTTCTGGATAGATCGGAATCATGTCATCAGGAATGTAAGGCGGGTTAGATACCAATACATCGACCTGACCATTTAGTTCAGGGAAAGCATCAGCTAGATCGCCTTGGACAAGGGTGGCTGTTGGTGCATACTTAGCGAAGTTCTGCTTGGTGTAAACAAGAGCATCTTCACTTAGCTCAACTGCAAAGACTTGGGCATTAGGAACTTCAACAGCTAAAGATATTGCAATTGCTCCAGAACCTGTTGCTAGGTCAACGGCAATTGGATTATCGCTAGGAACTGCTTTGAGTGCATCAACTGCCAACTGCGTAACAGTCTCGGTTTCAAATCTAGGTACGAAAACGCCAGGGCCAACTTTGAGTTCTAATTGCCTGAAGTAAGCAACGCCGGTTAGGTGTTGTAGTGGGAATCGCTCTGCTCTTTTTGCAACAAGTTCTAGAAACTTTATCTCTTCTGCTTCATTGAGTAATTCACCAGTTATTGCTTTGACCTGTAATTCACCACGGGATAGATCAAGAACAAACCCCAACAGAATTTCTGCATCCGCCTGAAATGATTCAATGCCTGCCTGTTCAAACTTTTTAGATGCAAGTTCGATAGCAGCAGAAAGCTTCATTATTCGTTTTCACCAAGTGCTGCTAGGCGAGCTTCTTCATCTGCCTGAATGGCAGACTGAACAACTGGCTCTAACGCGCCATCCATTACCTGGTCTAGGTTGTACGACTTGTAACCAGTTCTGTGATCAGCAATACGGTTTTCAGGGAAGTTATAAGTTCTAATGCGCTCTGAACGGTCAACGCTTTTAACCTGTGATTTTCTTGCAGCGCTAAGTTCAGCTTCCAGTGCTTCCTGCTGGGCAGCAAGTAGACGAGCTCTAAGAACACGCATCGCTGCTTCACGGTTTTGTAACTGAGACTTTTCGTTCTGCATAGACACAACAATTCCAGTTGGAATGTGGGTTAGACGAACAGCAGAGTCAGTTGTGTTAACAGACTGACCACCAGGACCAGATGATCTGAACACATCAACGCGAATTTCGTTAGCCGCAATTTCAAGTTCTTCAGGCGCATCTACTTCAGGGAATACAAGAACACCGGCTGCTGAGGTGTGGATTCTTCCTTGAGTTTCAGTTACTGGAACACGCTGAACTCTGTGAACTCCACCCTCATACTTCAGGTGAGCCCAGACTCCTTCAGCAGGATCTGATGACTTGCCTTTGATAGCAATCTGAACATCTTTGTATCCACCTAGATCTGATTCGTTCTTGTCTAGGATTTCTGTCTTCCAGCCCTTGCTGTTTGCATACTGGATATACATTCTGAAAAGGTCAGCTGCAAATAGCGCTGACTCAGCGCCACCTTCACCAGCTTTGATTTCCATAATGACATCGCGACCATCGTCAGGATCTCTGGGGATTAGCAGTCTGCGTAGTTTTTCTGTTGCTTCGTGAAGCTTTTCTTCCATTGCTGGAACTTCATCGGCAAAGCTCTCATCTTCCTTAGCCATATCTTTGGCAGCGTCAAGATCAGCCTGCGTTTCATTAACAACATGGTAGGCCGAAACAATTGCGTTTAGCTCGGCATACCTGCGGTTAAGTTTCTTTGCAAGAACTGGGTTGGCGTGGACTGAGGCCTCTGAAAGCTGCTGTTGCAACTCTGCATGTTCAGCCAGAAGTGCCTGGACTGAAGATAACATTATTCGCTTTCAGATCCGCTTGCTACTGGCATTGACTTCTGAACCATCATTAGGAATTCAACGTTGCTCTTAGTTTCCTTTAGACGGTTTAGAACAAGCTCAAGTGCTTGCTGCTGCTCAAGACCAGCAAGAGCACGACGAAGCTTCCAAACAATCTTGGTCTCATCAGGGCTCATCAACATTTCTTCACGACGAGTACCAGATGCATTGACATCTACAGCTGGGAAAATTCTCTTGTCAGCAAGTGAACGTGAAAGACGAAGTTCCATGTTTCCAGTTCCCTTGAACTCTTCGAAGATAACTTCATCCATCTTTGAACCAGTTTCAACAAGAGCGGTTGCAAGGATAGTTAGTGAGCCACCATCTTCGATGTTACGAGCTGCACCAAAGAAACGCTTTGGTGGGTAAAGTGCTGATGAATCAACACCACCGGAAAGAATACGACCAGATGCAGGAGCTGAAAGGTTGTATGCACGACCTAGACGAGTAATTGAGTCAAGTAGCACAACAACGTCGTGGCCCATCTCAACTAGACGCTTTGCTCTTTCGATTGCAAGCTCTGCAACTGTTGTGTGATCTTCTGCTGGGCGGTCAAAAGTAGAAGCAATAACTTCACCCTTAACAGTTCTCTGCATATCTGTAACTTCTTCAGGACGCTCATCAACTAGCACAACCATTAGGTGAACCTCTGGGTTGTTTACAGCAATTGAGTTAGCAATCGCCTGCAGAACTAGAGTCTTACCTGCCTTAGGCGGAGAAACAATCAGACCACGCTGACCCTTACCAATAGGAGCTACAAGGTCGATGATTCGAGTTGAAAGCTTGTTTGGCTCAGTTTCTAGACGCAGACGAACCTGAGGGTAAAGCGGAGTCAACTTTCCGAATTCAACACGGTTAGCTGATTCTTCAGGAGTCTGACCGTTCACACTGTCAACACGAACAATTGCGTTGAACTTAGTTCGTGACGGTGAATCACCTTCACGAGGCTGGCGAATTGCACCAACAACAGCGTCACCCTTACGCAGTGAATACTTCTTGACCTGACCAAGAGAGACATAAACATCGTTAGGACCAGCTAGGTAGCCTGAGGTGCGAACGAATGCGTAGTTATCCAGGATGTCCAAGATACCTGCTACAGGTACTAATACATCGTCTGGAGAGATTTCAGTATCAACTTCATCTCTTTCGTTGTTTCTTCTTGGACCACGGTCACGGAAGCGATCGTTTCCGCCACCACGGTTGCGGTTACGGTTACGGTTACGGTTCTGACCCTGACGGTCATTTCTTTCAGAACGTTCTGGACGTTCGCTATCAACTTCACGGTCACGATTAGGGCGCTCTGAACTTGATTCCTGTGAACCTTCAGCCTTAGGAGCTGATTCAGCAGAATCTGCTGAACGGTTACGAGTTCTAGTGTTACTGCGCTCTGGTGCTGCATCAGGAGACTTTGTTTCAGCAGCGGCCGCAGGGGCTTCTTCACTCTTACGAGAACGCGCTGGCTTCTTAGCTTCAACTGGTGCGTCGGTTGCAGGAACTGCAGTTACGCGACGGGTTCTCTTTGGTGAATTTTCTTTTTGGACTTCATCCATGTTTGTTTGACTCTTTCTTATTTAGCAATCAGTTTCTTGTTTGAGGTGGATTGCTTGTTGCATGACCCTTGTCATGCAGGAACCGTAAGTTTTTTACGGGATCTGATTTTGGATGGCTACTTGTTAGCCCCAAGATTTGTGTACGTTGCTACAGTAGCACCTTTGAAGTCTACAGCCAACATTAAAGGGCTCCAACTAGGGAAAAGTTCAGCTGCCAGGCTTGCTGCAGCAAGTCTTTGGGCCGGATCACTAGCCAAAACCAGCACTGAAGGCCCCGCTCCTGAAACCACAGCAGCATGGCCGGAATTACGAAGAGCAGTGATTAGAGCATCAGTTTCAGGCATGGCTTTAGCCCTGTATGCCTGGTGCAAACGGTCTTCTGTAGCTGCTAGAAGTAACTCTGGGCTCTGGGTTAGAGCGGCAATAAGAAGTGCTGATCTTGAAACGTTGAACACGGCATCATCGTGCGGAACAGAGTCAGGCTGAAGTGATCTTGCTAATTCTGTAGACATTTTGTTCTTAGGAACTAGAACTAATGGCGATACTCCTCTGTGCACAAAGAGCTTCTTATGCTTAGGTCCGTTCTCATCTTGCCAAGCAATAGTTAGGCCACCAAATAGTGCTGGAGCAACATTGTCCGGATGGCCTTCAAGCTTGGTTGCAATTTCAAGAAGCTGAGTTGGAGTTATCTCAACAATGCCTTCAAGTAATCCTTTGGCTGCCATGATTCCTGAAACTACCGCAGCTCCTGAAGAGCCCATTCCCCTACCGTGCGGAATAAAGTTGTGTGCTCTAAGTCTTAGACCAGGTAACGGTTGTCTTAGATATTGAAAAGTGTAAGCAATAGCTTTGACTACTAGATTCTCATCGCCAGTTGGAACTTCACCTTGACCTTCACCAATAACTTCAACCTGAGCATCAAGAGCATCTACAGCTTGAACTTCAAGTTCGTCATAAAAAGAAAGAGCCATGCCCAAGGTGTCAAAGCCAGGGCCTAGGTTTGCTGTTGTTGCCGGAACTTTGACAACAACTTTTCTACCCAGCATCGCATTGGCTTGATCTAAACGCATTAGTTTTTATCCAATCCAAGAAGCTCTGCGACTTCGCCGGTTTCTTTAGAACAAGAGGTCGGTGAAATTTCATTACCGTTAGAATCCTTCAAAGCCCAACCAACATCCTTTAGCCCGTGACCTGTGACGGTGACGACAATCTTGGCATTTGCAGGAACTTTACCCAGCTTTGAATTCTTGAATAGACCAGCGGCACCGGTCGCTGACGAAGGCTCAACGAAGACACCAACCTCATTAGATAGGTAACGGTGCATCCAAAGAATCTCTTCATCGCTAACTGCTCCAAACTCTCCCCTGCTGCAGTCTTGAGCACTGAGAGCTAGATCCCAGGATGCTGGGTTACCAATACGAATAGCGGTTGCAATGGTCTCTGGGTTAGCAATCGGGTGACCTGCAACAAATGGTGCTGAACCTTCAGCTTGAAAGCCCCACATCACAGGAACACCCTTAATGTTTCCCTCGTTGAATTCTTCAAGGTAACCCTTGAAGTAGGCACTGTAGTTACCAGCATTTCCTACCGGCATAACGTGAAAATCAGGAGCAAAGCCCAAAGACTCAACTATCTCAAAGGAAGCGGTCTTCTGGCCTTCAATACGGTCAGGGTTCACTGAGTTCACTAAGTGCACAGCGTAGTTTTCACTCAACTCACGAGCCAAAACCAAGCAGTCATCGAAGTTACCTCGCACTTGCAAAATCTCTGCCTTGTGAGCAACTGCTTGGGCTAACTTACCCATGGTGATCTTGCCCTCAGGAATAAGAACAACGGATTTGATTCCAGCAGCAGCTGCATATGCAGCAGCACTAGCTGAGGTGTTACCAGTTGATGCACAAATGACAGCCTTTGCTCCATGAGCAACAGCCTTGGTAACCGCCATGGTCATGCCACGATCTTTGAATGACCCGGTTGGGTTCATGCCTTCAACCTTGAGCCATACTTCTGCTGCTCCAACAAGCTTTGCTAGTGCAGGGGCTTCAACCAAAGGTGTTCCACCTTCACCCAAAGTAATTACCTTGGTGCCAGGAGCAATATCTAGTCGATCAAAATACTCGTTGATAACTCCACGCCATTGCTGTGCCATTTTATACTCCTTCAACTCTGATAACAGAGGTGATTTGTTCAACGGCGGCACTGGCGTCGAGTTCACTTACTACAGCAGCTAGTGATTTAT
This sequence comes from Rhodoluna sp., assembly GCA_044347325.1. Lineage (GTDB taxonomy): Bacteria > Actinomycetota > Actinomycetes > Actinomycetales > Microbacteriaceae > Rhodoluna. Next base: position 85,887 of record JBIIXN010000001.1, read on the forward strand.
CACTAGCCTCATGAGTTCCAATTTCAAGCCAAGCAGTGGTTTCTGCCTGAATCATCTTTGATGACTGTTCAACTGTTTCAATAGAAACATTGTGTGAAGCAAATATGTTGGCAACCGATGCTAGAACACCTGGTTGGTCAGTAACTTCCAAAGTAATTTGGTAGCGAGTCTTGATCCGGCTAATTGGTAAAACTTCTAATTCAGCGTGCACTGAGTCAGCCAAACCAGGTCCACCAGCAACGTGACGCTTAGCAGCAGAAACAAGATCACCCATCACAGCTGAAGCTGTTTGAATACCACCTGCACCTGCACCATAGAACATTAGGCTTCCAGCAGCTTCTGCTTCTACGAAGACAGCGTTGAATGCTCCGCGAACTGCAGCTAGTGGATGCTCTAGTGGAACCATTGCAGGATATACGCGAACTGAGATTCCATCTTCTGGGTTTTCGCTATCGGCAGCAATCATTTCGCAGATTGCTAGAAGCTTGATTACGTAACCATCTCGCTTAGCTGCAGCAATCTGAGCTTGAGTAACTTTCGTAATTCCCTCACGGTAAACCTTCTCCAGAGGAACTTCAGTATGGAAAGCAAGAGATGCCAAGATGGCTGCTTTTTGAGCCGCATCGTAACCTTCAACATCCAGCGCAGGATCTGCTTCTAAGTAACCTAGTTTGGTTGCTTCAGCCATAGCCTCTTCAAGAGTTGAACCAGTTGTGTCCATACGGTCAAGAATGAAGTTAGTTGAACCGTTGACTATTCCCATGATGCGCTTGACTTTATCTCCGGCAAGAGATTCACGCAGTGGTCTAATAATTGGAATAGCTCCAGCTACTGCTGCCTCAAAGTAAAGTTGAGCACCAACTTGTTCAGCAACATCAAATAGCTCTGTTCCGTGAGTTGCCAGGAGAGCCTTGTTTGCTGTGATGACATCGCTACCTGAGTTAAGTGCTGCCAAGATATAAGTTCTAGCTGGTTCAATTCCACCCATTACTTCAATCACAATGTCAGCACCAAGAATTAGTTGATCTGCTTCGGTTGTGATTAGTTCTTGAGGAATGCCATAGTTTCTAGCCGCTCTCTTATCTCTAACTAAAACTCCTGCAAGTTGAAGCTCTGCACCAACTCGAGCGGCAAGCTCGTCTTTATTCTCGAGAATAAGTCTGGCTACCTGAGAGCCAACAGAACCTGCTCCTAGAAGAGCAACTCTTAGTGGACGATATTCAATCATCTTGGCACCTTTACATCTCTTGCGAGCAGATCTTCTTCAGTTTCAGATCTAACGATTAGATCTACTTTGCCATTAGCAACAGCAACAACAGCGGCTCTTGCTAGGTAGTTGTAATTACTCGCTAGAGAGAAACAGTATGCACCAGTGGTTGCAACAGCTAATAGGTCATTAGGTGCAACATCCTCAGGAAGATACGCGTCTTTAACAACGATATCCCCTGACTCACAGTGTTTGCCAACAACACGAGATAACGCTGGTGCTGCTTTTGATTCTCTAGATACTAAAGAAACGCTGTAGTCAGCTCCATAGAGGGCAGGTCTAGCGTTATCACTCATACCGCCATCTATGCTGACATACTTTCTGATTTCTGCATCTTCACCAACAAGAACATCTTTAGTGGTTCCAACGTTATAAAGAGTTATTCCGCTAGGTCCTACGATTGCTCGACCTGGCTCATAGGCAAGAACTGGAATTGGAATACCGTACTTTTCACACTCATCGGCAACAGCGTCAGTGATTGCCTTAGCAACTTCTTCAATCTCTAGTGGCTTATCCGCTGGAGTGTATGCAACACCAAAGCCTCCACCAAGGTTCATCTCTGGCACTGGCCCACCCTTGAGAAGCTCTGCCTGCAGGCTAACTAGACGCTTGGCAGCTTCAACGAAACCTTCAACGGCAAAGATCTGAGAACCAATGTGTGAGTGTAAACCTAGGAACTGAAGATGTTTGTGTGATCTAATCTTTTCAACCAGGGAAGGAACATCAGCCATGGCAATGCCGAACTTCTGGTCTTCTCTAGCAGTAGCTAGATACTCGTGGGTATGGGCATGAACACCGCTGTTTACTCTGAGTCTCACCGGCTGGATTCTGTCTTGTGCTCCAGCAGCCGAGGCAATTCTTTCTATTTCGATATCGCTGTCAATAACAATCACGCCAACACCAGCAGATACTGCCCTACCGATTTCACTGTGGGATTTGTTGTTACCGTGCAGACCAATTCTCTTAGGGTCAATTCCGCCGGCTAGCGCAACGGCTAGTTCGCCACCGGATGACACATCAATGTTCATACCGAGTTCATCCACCCAGCGCACTACCTCAGTAGAAAGAAATGCCTTACTCGCATAGTAAATCTTTGATGTTGTCTCACGCTTGGCTGCTGCAACTGAGAAAGCTTTGATGATCTGGTTGGCTCGATCAAAGAATTCAGTTTTATCCAAAACGTAAAGCGGAGAGCCAAACTGAGCAACTAAGTCGCCAACAGCATTACCACCGATAGAAACATTTCCATCGGATTCTCTTTTGAAACTCTTCGGCCAAATGCCTGCCGCAAAGCTATTCACATCTTGAGGTTTTTCTAACCACGCTGGAGCAAGTTGATTGCTATTCATTACATACGCTCCGGTGCACTTACGCCAAGGACCTTTAGTCCATTAGCTAGAACCACAGAAGCAGCGTTATTCAACCAAAGCCTGGTTCTGTGAACCGACTCGACTGCATTACCTGAAAGCGGTGTTACTCGACATGCGTCATACCAACGGTGATAAACACCGGCCACTTCTTCAAGGTATCTAGCAACCAGGTGCGGTGCTCGTTCAGTTGATGAGTGAGCCATTACTGCTGGGAACCTGGCAAGAGCTGCCAAGAGGTTTGATTCACTTTCGTGAGTTAGCAGACTTGGATCAAACTCACTGTCATCAACAGACAAAGATGCAGCGTTGTTAGCAACCTGCTTAGTTCTAGCGTGTGCGTACTGCACATAAAACACAGGGTTGTCGTTGGTCTTCTTAGATAGTTGATCAAGATCAATATCAACCATTGAGTTGATTGAAGATCTGGTCAATGCGTATCTTGCTGCATCAACCCCAACAGCATCGACTAGGTCTTCCATTGTCACAACAGTGCCTGCACGCTTCGACATACGAACTGGTTCACCATCTTTAACTAGGTTTACCAGTTGACCGATAAGGATTTCAAGATTCACACCAGGCTCATCACCAAATGCTGCACACATCGCCATCATTCTTTGAACGTAGCCGTGGTGGTCAGCACCAAGCATATAAATAGCTTGATGAAATCCACGTTCACGCTTATCTAGGTAGTAAGCAAGATCTCCTGCGATGTATGCCGCTTCCCCATCGCTCTTGATAACAACGCGATCTCTGTCATCACCAAATGTTGTTGAGCGCAACCAAACAGCACCATCTTGGTCATAAATGTGACCTAAGGTTCTAAGTCTTTCAATAGCTTTCTGGACAGCACCCTGCTCATAGAGAGAGTTCTCGTGGAAGAAGACATCGAAGTGAACTCCAAACTTGTCAAGTGATTCACGAATCTCACCGAACATTAGGTCAACGCCAGCTGCTCTGAATGTTTCTTTAGCTTCATCCTCTGGAAGCGATGCTGCATTTGGGTGTTTCTCAACTACAGCTTTAGCAATCTGGTTGATGTATTCACCTGCGTAACCATCTTCAGGTGCATCTTCATTTCTTGCAGCAGCTAGTAGTGATCTGGCGAACCTATCAATCTGAGCACCATGGTCATTGAAGTAATACTCTCTTGTGACCTTTGCTCCTTGAGCTTCAAAGATTCTGGCAAGTGAATCACCTACTGCTGCCCAACGAGTTCCACCGATGTGAATAGGTCCAGTTGGATTCGCTGAAACAAACTCGAGGTTCATCTTGATTCCAGCAAGAAGATTTCCTAGACCATAAGAATTACCTGCTTGAACAATTTGCTTAGCAAGTTCTCCAGCAGCTGCTGCACTGAGTGTGATGTTTATAAAACCAGGACCTGCGACATCTACTTTTGAAATGCCCGCTACGCCTTCAAGTTCTTTAGCTAGCAGCACTGCTAACTCTCTTGGGTTTGACCCAAGCTTCACAGCCCACTGCATTGCAACATTTGTTGCCCAGTCACCGTGGTCACGATTCTTTGGTCTTTCAACAACAACCTCAGATGGCAGATCAATAGTCGACAACTTGCCCTGAGACTGCAGAGAGCCCAGGATCGCAAGAATGTGACTGGATAGATCTGCAGGGGTCACGTGATGCACCTTTACTTTGGGGAATAGATTGATTGGGCTTCAAGGCCACAACGCCTACGCCGGTAATGCCCCAAGTCTACCAAAGTGCCAGTAAAGGCCATAAGGGGGCTCTGCCCTAATGGATAGTCGGCTGGTAGTCTGGGCTTATCCGCTAGGCCCCCATAGCTCAGGGGATAGAGCACCGCCCTCCGGAGGCGGGGGCGCAGGTTCGATTCCTGCTGGGGGCACGTGAATATAAACGACATACTGCACTTCGATTTTGAGTCCGTCCTAGCAGGAATGGGCCCAGCAGCCATGATTTTAGTCAGCCTAGTGGTGATTGCTGAAACTGGGCTCTTTATCGGTGTCATCATGCCAGGTGGTGACTCTCTCCTATTTGCTGTTGGAGTGATGATCGGTGCTGGGGTTATCGAATTCCCGATCTGGCTGGCCTGCATCGTGATTGCAGTATCGGCAGTGATTGGCGACCAGCTCGGTTACTTCATAGGTCGAAAAGCAGGTCCTGCAATCTTCAAGAGACCAGATTCAAAGTTCTTCAGTCAAGACAACGCTGTTCGTGCTCAAGCATTTTTTGTGAAGTATGGAGCGAAAGCAGTTATCTTTGCTCACTTTGTTCCAGTGATGAGAACCTTCATTCCAGTTGCAGCCGGAGTCGGCCAAATGAAATACGCCTACTACCTTCGTTACAACCTCATTGGTGCAGCATCTTGGGGATTGATAGTTCCACTCATCGGTTACTTCTTGGGAAGCATTCCATTCGTTAGAGAAAACGTGATTCTTGTAACTCTAGGTCTAGTCGCAATTTCCTTTATTCCAGTTGTGCTAGAAGTTATAAAGGCAAGAAAAGAAAAACTAGCTTCTAAAGTAACTAATTAGCCCACTGAGAGCTTGAGCTCTGTGACTAAGAGCATTCTTAACTTCTGGTTCTAGTTCAGCAGCAGTCTGAGTGAACCCTTCTGGAATAAACACCGGATCATAACCATGACCATTTGTGCCACGTTCTTCAGTGGCTATAACTCCAGGCCATACTCCTGTAAAACTTGTTTCACCATCATCAGTAACTAGAGCGATAGTGCAAACAAATGAAGCTGCTCTGTGTTCGTCAGCAATGTCTTTCAGTTGAGCAAGTAAAAGTCTTCTATTCGCAACATTGTCTTTGGTTCCTGACCAGATTGCCGTGAAGATACCAGGTGCTCCACCGAGAATCTCAACCGCTAAACCCGAGTCATCAGCTAAAGCAGGAAGACCTGTGTGCTTGTGAGCAGCCCTTGCCTTGATAAGTGCATTCTCTAAAAAAGAGATCCCATCTTCAACTGGCTCAGGTCCGTCATAACCAATCAGATCCAAACCAACCTGTTCCAAGATGGCTCTAAGTTCTTGGACCTTGCCTTGGTTATGAGTTGCTAAAACAATCTGCATTATTAGTTTTGACCCAAGCTTGTCTTCTGGATATCGGTTAGTTCTCTTGTGCCAATCAGAGCAAGGTCCAGTAGAGCATCAAGTTCAGCTCTATCGAAGGCAACGCCTTCGGCGGTTCCCTGAACTTCAACGAACTTTCCTTGGCCTGTGACAACAACGTTCATGTCTGTCTCTGCTCGCACATCTTCGGTGTAGGCAAGATCAAGCATTGGTGTTCCATCGATAATGCCAACTGAAATAGCCGCAATGGAATCAACGATTACTTTGTTTTTAGCTGGGATGTGTCCGTGCTCGATGCCATAGTTCACAGCATCAACAAGAGCTACATAAGCTCCCGTGATTGCTGCAGTTCTTGTTCCGCCATCAGCTTGCAGAACGTCACAGTCAATAACGATGGTGTTCTCCCCTAGCGCCTTAAAATCAACTGCGGCTCTAAGTGCTCGGCCAATCAGTCTTGAAATCTCGTGGGTTCTTCCACCAATCTTTCCTCTAACTGATTCACGGTCATTACGGTCATGTGTTGCTCTAGGCAACATCGCATACTCAGCTGTTACCCAACCCTCACCTTTGCCAACTTTCCAGCGAGGAACACCAGGGGTAAAAGATGCTGTGCAAAGAACCTTGGTTGAACCAAAAGAGATTAGTGCTGAACCTTCTGCGTGCTCGCTCCAGTTGCGCTCAATGGTTACTTGACGTAACTGATCCGCACTGCGTCCATCTGCTCTACTCATTTGATTTCCTACCTGTTATTGAATCTGTTCAACACTTTGAACTTCTGGGCCTAAGAACCTTCTGGCAAGGGTAGTAAAACTCTGAGCATCACCGGTTGCCTGGAATCGAAGCGATGGCTTTGCTTTATCTGTTCTTAGAAGATTGTGAGCGACCAGGGTTCTATAAACATCTTTGGCAGTTTCTTCAGCACTTGAAACTAATGTGACGTTCTCCCCCATTACGTATGAAAGAGCTCCAGTTAGAAGCGGATAGTGAGTGCAACCAAGAACAAGAGTGTCAACATCAGCATTCTTGATAGGTGCAAGATAAGTTTCGGCAAGAGCAATCACCTCAGGCCCTGAGGTAACCCCACGCTCAACATAATCAACAAACTCTGGGCAAGCAGCGCTAATCAACTCAAAATCAACAGCTGCGGCAAATGCATCCTCATATGCTCTTGAAGTTATGGTTGCGGTTGTTCCGATAACACCAACCTTGCTATTACGAGTTGCAGCGACTGCTCTTCGAACCGCTGGCTGAATAACTTCAACAACAGGAATGCCTCTGCCCTCGGTGTATCTTTCACGAGCATCTCGTAACACTGCAGCCGATGCTGTGTTACAGGCAATAACTAGAAGCTTGACGCCTTCATCAACTAAACGATCCATAACATCAAGGGCAAGCGTTCTTACTTCCTGGATTGTCTTGGTTCCGTAAGGAGTATTAGCGGTGTCACCTAGGTAAATGACTGATTCATGAGGTAACTGATCGATGATTGCTCGAGCAACAGTTAAACCACCGACTCCAGAGTCAAAGATACCTATAGGTGAATTGTTCACTGGTTTAGTCTATTGGCGAAAGATTATTCGTCGCCTGAGCCCTTGCCCTCTTCGTTTTTCTTCATTTGCTCATAAACGTCTTTGCATTCTGGGCAAACAGGGAACTTTTCAGGGTCTCGGCTAGGAATCCAAACTTTTCCACACAGGGCAACAACTGGGTTACCCATAACTGCAGACTCAACAACCTTGTCTTTTCTTACGTAGTGAGAGTATCTCTCGTGATCGCCTGGCTCAATGTTCTGAGTCTGCGGATCAATAGCTACTGAGGGCTTGTTGATTGTTTGCTGTTCCATTTATACCTTTACTGCTTAGAAGCCATGCGAACTGCATCTGCAACTCTTTGCGTCACATCTGCGTGAAACACGCTAGGGACAATATACGATGCATTCAACTCATCCGTCTCAACACAGGTAGCTAATGCATCAGCCGCTGCAAGCAGCATCTTCTCTGTGATGATGTTAGCTCCGGCGTCCAACAGTCCTCTGAAGAAACCTGGGAAGGCTAGAACGTTGTTGATCTGGTTAGCAAAGTCACTTCTACCGGTTGCAACTACAGCTGCATACTTGGCTGCCTGAGCTGGATCAATCTCTGGTGTTGGGTTAGCTAGAGCAAAAACAATTGAACCAGTTGCCATCTTTTGAATATCATCTGCAGTCAAAAGATTTCCAGCTGAAACCCCGATAAAGACATCAGCACCAACTAGAGCTTCCTTCAGTGTTCCACTCTTGCGTTTAGCATTTGTGTTTGTTGCAATCCACGCTAGAGAAGAACCGGCTTTTATGTCGCCTCTACCATCATGAATGATTCCCTTTTGGTCAGCTACGGTGGCATGCTTCAGCCCTGCCGCAAACAGTAACTTCAAGACAGCAGTTCCAGCAGCACCAGCACCGCTCATAACAAGATGAACATCAGAAATGTTTTTGCCAACAACCTTCAGAGCGTTTCTCAAGGCCGCAAGACAAACAATTGCTGTTCCATGCTGATCATCATGGAAAACAGGAATGTCTAATTCAGCACGAAGACGTTCTTCAATTTCAAAACATCTAGGAGCGGAAATATCTTCTAGGTTGATACCTGCGAAAACTGGTGCGATTGCTTTGACAGTTCGAACGATTTCCTCAGTGTCCTGAGTATCTAAACAAATTGGAAAAGCATCAATGTTGGCAAATCTCTTAAATAGAGCTGCCTTACCTTCCATAACTGGAAGAGCCGCTAGTGGTCCAATGTTTCCAAGACCAAGAACAGCAGAACCATCGCTAACAACAGCTATCGTGTTTCTCTTGATGGTGAGCCTTCTAGCATCTGACGGGTCTTTAACAATTGCTTCACAGATACGGGCCACACCTGGTGTGTAAATCAGGGAAAGATCATCACGGTTACGAATAGGAAGCTTGGACTCAATGGTCAACTTTCCACCAAGGTGGGCTAGGAATGTTCGGTCAGAGACCTTGCCAACGACAACCCCCTCAATTTGCTTGAGCTTGTCAACGATCTGCTCAGCGTGCTCTGAGTTAGTGCAGGCACAGGTGAGGTCGATTCTTACTCGCTCAGCATCAGAGTGGTTTACATCCACTGCTGTTACAGAGCCACCTGCACGTTCGATTATGGAGGTTAGCTCACTGACCGCGGTATTCTTTGCAGGAGCTTCCAGACGAATAGTTATTGAGTACTGAACAGATGGCATCGTTGACATACCTTTAGTCTGCCAGAACTAACAAGAGATAACGAACTATTAGTTAATCTCTGATGCGTCGCCAAGAGTGACCGAAATGATAATTTCTTCGCCATCTCTTAGGACTTTGAGGTTAACTACTGAAAACGCTGGGTTTGATCTGATTGCAGCGGTAAGTGTTTTAGCGCCATCGATGGCCTTACCCTCACACTCAATAACGACATCTCCGACCTTTAGTCCTGACTTTTCAGCTGGACCGCCAGGAGAAAGTTCCTGGATTTGAGCGCCAACGCTAAATGATCCTGAAAAATCTGAGAACTTAGCATCGTTAACCATTGCACCTAGAAGACCGTGGCTAACCTTGCCTGTTTTTATAATCTCATCCGATACACGCTTAGCAACATTAGACGGAATTGCAAAACCAACCCCTATGTTTCCTGCTTCACCGGAAACACTTGATGAACTTGCAATAGCTACGTTGATACCAATTAGTTGACCTTTGTCATTGACTAGTGCACCGCCCGAGTTACCTGGGTTAATTGCAGCATCTGTCTGAATAACATCAAGATTCACCGGTGGAACATCGTTCTGGTCCTGCCATAGTTGAAGGCTTGAACCACCATCATCTGGAGCAGCTGCTGATTCAACAGAAATCGTTCTGTTCATCGCTGAAATCACACCCGAGGTTACAGTTGCGTCATAGCCAAGAGGCGAGCCGATAGCAACAGCAAAGTCACCTACGTTTATAGCCGAGCTGTCAGCAAATTCGATCGGAGTAAAGCCAGAGCCTCTGACCTTGATAACTGCAAGGTCATTGGTTGGATCAGTGCCGATAATAGTTGCTCTAAAGATTTTTCCAGCTGAAGTTTTGATTTCAATTCTCACACCGTCGGTTTTGCCGTTGATGGTAACAACGTGAGCGTTAGTGAGGATGTATCCATCACTAGTTAGAACAACACCTGATCCAGTTCCCGCACCATCACGGCTAGCAACAGAAAGAGTCACAACCGATGGAAGACCCTTGGCAGCAGCAGCTGAAACCCAGTTGACACTGCTTGGATTGTTGATCACGACGTTCTGAGTAGAAGAAAGGAAAGGTAATGAACCTGTTGCGCCATATGCGCCAAGGTAAGCACCAAGGATTGAACCAATGGCGGCAATCAAAACAATGACCAGCTTAGTCGGGGCCTTGCGAGTGGCAGGAGTAGGTGCGCCGATTGATTGGGCAGGGAGTTTTACAGGGTCGCCAAGAAACTGAGTATTAAAGTGACCTTTGTTATCTGTCATTCTGGACTCCTTGATCTAATGGCTCGAACTTCCACCCTATGTAGGCAACTACATAATTGTATGAAAATCGGCTGACAAAGAACTGAAAATCAGCAACGCCAAGCTTTAGACCCCAATTCACAAGGCTTGGTTACTAGCCTTGGCGGCTCTTTTGCTTTTTCTGGAGCTTTATCTCCCCCAATCTTGAAACTAAATGGGCTGGCATTCGACAGAATGTCTGGCCTTACTCTGGTCCAGTTAGTGAGCCCCGTGAATGAGTACTCGATGGAATAGGTAACTGCGAGTGTGGCTTTGGCATCGCCAACCACGGTTGGCTTAAAGGTTGGCTTTGCCAAACTGCTGAACTTAGGTGACTCCCCACCTTGACTTATTCCCCATCGATATCTAATTGGCTTGAATCGAATTTCAGCAGGTAGGGTGAGCAACTTGGTTTTGTTTACCTGAGTTTTAGCAGACGAAGAGAACAATACATTCGTTGCGATTTGAACATTATTTTCAGGTTTCATGAAGATTCTAGGAATGTCCGGCCGAAAGGATTTTAGAACTGCCTGCAACTTGGTTTGACTTGGCCTTCCAACGTTCACAATTGCAACTGGTTGATAAGGCGGATAGAGACTCCAACAACCAACGTGACCCGAGGATAGTAAGCCGAAGGTTAGATCAAGGCTCAAACCATTTGGATAAACAAGGCATCTAGGTGCATTGCTTACTGGAGCTCCAAGAACAAGGTTTACTGAACCATTTGACCCTTTGACGAGGGTGGCTTTCGAAACACAAAGACTTAGTTGAGATGAGTTGCTTATTGCTCCAACACTTGTGTTGACCATGCTGAAAGCTGGTGGACAGCTAGGACTAGAAACCCACGCAGAACTGGAAAGAACAATAGATGCAAGCACAAGCATCAAAAGAGCATACAAACTTCCAAGAAAACCTGATTGAAGTTATGAACAGATATGAAGAAAAGGCCCCAACTTTCGTTGGGACCTTTTCACTATTGGTTGCGGAGGCAGGATTTGAACCTACGACCTCCGGGTTATGAGCCCGGCGAGCTACCGAACTGCTCCACCCCGCGGCGAAGTTTCAGCCTACCACAAAACCGTTACTACTTGCTTGCCTCCAGAGCGGCAGAAATTGCGGCCTTCAGGCGTGCATCTGCTTTACCGTAGGCGGTCCAGTCTCCAGCTTTCATAGCCTCATCTTTATCAAGCATGGCTTGACGAGCGTTGGCTAGAGCGGTAGCTAACTGCTGATCAGCGGTCTGGCCTGGGTCTATTGGTGGAATAACTTCCCCACCAGTTCCTGAACTTCCAGAGAACAACGCGTTCAGAGCTGAATCAAGGTTGTCTTCGAAGGCGATCTTGTCACCGAAGGCAACAAGGACTTTCTTTAGAAGAGGGAACGAAGTTTCACCAGTTGACTGGATGTATACCGGCTGGACGTAAAGCAGTCCACCACCAAGAGGAAGAGTCAAAAGGTTACCGTTGAGCACCTTGGTTGAACCCTGTCTCAGAATGTTTAGAAGTTTAGAAACCTCGCTGTCTGAGTTGAAGTTGTTCTGCACCTGACCAGGTCCTGGAACAATTGTCGTTCTAGGAAGGGTTAACAGTCGAAGCTTTCCATAGTGATCTGAAACAACTCCATCTTTATCTCCCGCATCCGAGTCAGCAACGAGATAACCGGTTAGAACGTTACGGCTTGCATCACCAGTGGACTTAGGAATAAATGTTGAGTAGATCGAGAACGATGGCTTCTCCTGAGTTGGCACCTGAAGAGTGAGGTAGTAAGGAGGCTGAAGTGAACCAGTTCCTGTTCCTTGATCAACTGGGTCATTAGGAGTCATCCAAGCATCCTGCTGAGAGTAGAAAGCACCGGAATCAGTTACGTGATACTGACCTAAAATTCCACGCTGCATCTTGAATAGATCTGCAGGATATCTCACGTGAGACAAAAGGGAACCTGACATTTCTGAAACAGGGCTGACGGTATTTGGGAATACCTTCATCCAAGTCTTCAGAATTGGATCTTCTTCATCCCATGCATAAAGCTTCACAGAACCGTCGTAAGCATCAACTGTTGCTTTAACTGAGTTACGAATGTAGTTGATGGTGCTTCTACGAATCGGTGAGTTAGTTGAGCTATCCGCAATCACACTGTCAAAGTTTTCAGCTCTTGAATATGGGTAGTTAGCTGAGGTTGTGTAACCATCAACAATCCAAACAACTTTGCCCTCAACGATTGCAGGGTAAATGTCGTTGTCCAGAGTCAGGTACGGCGCAACCTGAGCAACGCGCTCTCTAGGGCTACGGTTGTAAAGAATCTGAGAGGCATCACTAACAGCATCAGATAGCAGGATCTGTTCGCTCTGGAACTTTAGAGCGTAAGACAAACGCTTGAAAATGTCATCAAGCTTCGGTCCACCATCACCCTTGAAGGTTGTCATGGTCTGCTGATCAGTTGATTCACTGTCTTCACCAGCTGGGTAGTCCAGTTCTTTGTCAGCTGCACCTTCTGGAGCTCCAACAATTGAGTAAGGAGGTGAACTCTCACCGAAGTAAATGCGTGGCTCATATGCACCCAGAAGACCCTTTGAAGGAATTCCAGACTGAAGGAACACTGGCTGACCATCAGGTGAACGTTGGTTTCCGTATGCCGCAACAATTCCATACCCGTGGGTGAAAACAACCACGTTGTTATACCAAGACTGTGAAGTACCTAGACCTGATTGGTTGAGTTCACGAACAGCAAGTACGGTGTCCTGAACCTTGCCGTTGATCTTGTAACGGTCAACATCTAGGTGGTTTTCAAAACCGTAGTACTGACGGTACTGCTCTAGTTGCTTGAATGAAGAGCTAACTAGGTTCGGGTCCAAGATTCTGATTTGAGCTGCAGTTTGCGCATCCTTCTTCAAAGCCCCAGCAGTCGCTGTTGTCTTTGCGTCGTACTCAACGGTCTGAACTTTATCTAGACCGTAAGCAGCTCTAGTGGCTTCGATATTTCTCTGAATGTATTCAGCTTCCAGGGTTCTTTCGTTCGGAACTACCTGGAATGACTGAACGATGCTTGGCCATACTCCACCAAGAATTACAGAAAGAACCAGCATCAAAGATGTTCCAAGAATCGCTAATCTCCACTTAGCTATCACTGCAGTTGCTAGGAAGAGCAAGGCAACAACGAAAGAAATAGCAGTCAATATTTGAGCTGCTGGAATGCTTGCATTCACATCTGAGTAGGTTGCACCAGTGAACAGACCAGCGGAGCTAGTCATAGTTTCATACTGACCCAACCAAATTGTTGCACCAAGCAAGACCATGAATACAGCAGCTAGAGCAGAAATCTGAACTCGAGCAGATCTTGTAAAGGTTGATTGCTTACCGTTGAACTTTATTCCTCCGTAAACCAACTGCAGCAAGATTGCTGGAATCAAAGCGAAGAATGTAACAACTGTTAGGTAAGAAACCAAGACGATATAGAAAGGTAAATCAAAGAGGTAGAAGCTCACATCTAGGTTGAACTGGGGATCTGATACGCCAGCTGGAGTGCTGTTCAAGAAAAGAACAACAGACTGCCACTCAGAACTCTGTGAAGTACCAATAAACGCGGCAATCGCAACTGGAACCACGAAGAACACTCTTTTGCGCAGACGGTCAAGAATGTCGCGATACTCAGTCAGGTCTCTTCCGAAGAAGTCATTACCTGTCGCATAGATAGGTCTCAAACGCCAAGCCAAGTAGATGTTCAGCCAGACCACTACACCGGCAAACAGCGCAGCTGCCAAAAAGACCCAGACGTGAGCCCAGATCTGTGTTGTGAAGACAGATAAGAAGCCAAGCTGATCAAACCACAACACATCTGTGTATAGGCCAGAACCACTCACAAGCGCAATTGCTATAACTGCGATGATTCCCACTGAAATGGCTAAAGGCGCTCGCTTACGAATGTCTGCTGCTCTTGTTTGACTCATTGTTATTTTCCTTTTTTGTTTACTGTTTGCAAGAAAGTAGTCGGTCTGTACCTGAATCTAGTGCAATTGCTTTTACTGCTCGAAGTGAATCTTGAATTGTAGAAACCTTAACCACTGTAAGTCCATCTGGGATGTTTCCAATAACTTGGTCACAGTTTTCACTTGGGACTAAGAACCAGCTAACTCCCGCTTTCTTAGCGCCATACATCTTTTGCTTTACTCCCCCAACCGGACCAATCTCTCCATCTTGGGAGATAGTTCCTGTGCCGGCAATTCTTTGGCCACCAGTCAGTTCCCCAGGAGTTAGTTTGTCGTAGATTGCAAGGGCCAAAATCTGTCCAGCACTTGGGCCACCGACATTACCTACTTGAACATCGATTGGGAAAGGGAAAGTTGGAACGGTCTGAACGTAAATGCCCATTCGCCATTTGCCATCAATCTGTTTTGGCAGAACACTGAGTGAAAGCTTCTTGCCGTCGCGAATAACTTCAAGATCCACTGTTCTTTCGCCTTGTGTTTCGGCAACAAGTCTCTGAACTTGCTTGAGACCAGTTGCAGGTTCGCCCTGCACAGTAAGCAGAGTGTCTGCAGCCTTGAGAATGCCTGCTGCTGCTCCACTCTTTTCGACTTGGGTGATCTTGAGCTCACTTGTGAAAGGAATCTCAAGAAGCTTTAGCGCAGCAGCTTTAGCGTTTGCTTGAGAATCAAGCATCATCATGTCGGATTCTTCATCCAATCTCGCATCATCCCAACCCTCAGGATAAATATCTGTGATGTTGATAACAGTCATTGAACTATCTATTTGAGCAAGTCCAACATCTAGCCATGAAGCACCTCTAGTTGAATTGCCCCTAAGGGTAACGGTGAGCATATCTAGTTCACCTGTTACTGGATAAGTTTGTTGACCTGATATTGAAATCATTGGGTCACCGTTGATGTCCCCTAGCAAGTTGTATACAGGACCTGGTTGCTCGACTAGATAAGGGGTAGGTGCAAAAACGAGGAAAAGGCTTCCTCCAACAAGCAAGCCCGTTGTAGCCCAGCTAATCAGTTTTGCCACTGGGAGTTTTCTTCGAGGTTTTTCATCATTTGGGATCATCATCCTTAGCCTAAACGAGCACCTACGACAGCACCTTCATCTTCAGGAAGTTCTAGGTATTTAGAGTGCCCTGCTAGCAACGCTATTGGCGAACAAGCCCCTAGTTCAGCCACAGGCTATGGAGATTTGGGGCTCAAAGCGTTTAGCGTAGAGTACGAGGACAGATGAGCGAAGACAACCAAAACGGATTACCTGACCCAGAAGAGCTAAGGCGAATCTGGGAAGAGATGATGAGCCAAGGGTTTGACCCTGAGGCGCTAGCTCAGGCTGCTGGCTTTGATGGCACACCAGAATCTCTACAACAACTTTTTGCAAACATCCAGGGTGCCTTCCTGATCCCTAACCCACCTACCGAAGGTTCAGGAGTGAACTGGCAAGCTGCTGCCTCAGGAGCAAAAGAGATAGCAAAGGTTGGCGCTACCTCTTTTGATGACAAGGGCAGAAAAGAACTTAACGAAGCCATCGGTATCGCTAACCTTTGGCTGAATGAAGCGACCAGCATCTCTGAAGTTGTCCTCGAGCCAAAGCTCCTAAGCCGAACACTATGGGTTGATGATGCTCTACCTCTATTCAAGCTGTTAGCAGAACCAGTTGCTGATCGCATGAACAGAAGTCTTGGCGAAGCTATCCAAGAACAACTTCCTGAAGAATTACAAGAATCACTCAAAGGCGCAAGCGAAATCATGCGATCAGCAGGAGCCATGATGTTTGCAATGCAGTTAGGTCAAGCTTTAGGACAACTCTCTAAGGAAGCGCTAACCGGAACTGAAGTTGGTCTTCCTATTTATACAGACCAACGTCCAGCTTTTGTAATTCAA
Organism: Rhodoluna sp.; assembly: GCA_044347325.1. Lineage (GTDB taxonomy): Bacteria > Actinomycetota > Actinomycetes > Actinomycetales > Microbacteriaceae > Rhodoluna. The sequence goes on from JBIIXN010000001.1 coordinate 101,964, forward strand.
AACCTGCAGGAGTTCATCGCAACTCTGGAATTGGGTAATGATCAAGACCAGGCTTACATCTACATGGTGCTTAGAGAACTAGCGCACACAAGATTGTTCAGGCATTCACGCTGGCTAAGAGAAAAGGTAGTGGCTCAGATTCGTGAATATGCTGCTGGTATTTCTTTTGACACCAGTCGCATGCAAGAGATGAGCGAAGGCTTTGATCCGCAGAACCCTCAAGAACTTCAAGCGGCTTTAGAGTCAGGCGCATTCCTTGCAGCCAGATCTCCGAGTCAAAAGTTAGCACTAGATAGCATCGAAACAAATCTTGCTCTTATTGAAGGCTGGGTTGATGCAGTCACTAACGAAGCGGCAAAGCGTTTACCTAAAGCTGATGCCATTCGTGAAGCAGTAAGACGAAGAAGGGCAACCGGTGGCCCTGCTGAGAGAACATTCCAGACGCTAGTTGGCTTAGAGCTAAGACCAAAACGACTCAGAGAAGCAACTGCTCTATGGCAACAGATTGGTCTCGCTCTTGGAAATGAAAAACGAGATGCTCTTTGGGATCACCCAGATTTTCTTCCAACGGCAAACGATATTGATAACCCAGACAAATACGTGGCACGAATCAAATCTGATTTGGGAATTCCCGATGCCATGGATCAAGCACTGAGAGATTTACTCGGCGAATAACTGTTGAGAACCAAAGCAGTCTCAAGAAAATTTAGGCAGACTGTAAAACGTGTTCTATCGAATAAACAAAGCTCAACCAGCACTCTGGCGTGACCCAAACACAATCCAAATAGGTTTTGGCAATAACAGTGTGGCCATCGAAGAACTATCTCTTGCCCAACAGCAAATCATCGAAGCACTTTACAGTGGCGTAGTAGAAGGCCAACAAGAAGTTCTAGACGAAACCTTCAAAGCAGCCAAGGGAACAACGCAAGACCTAATAGCAAGACTCGGTTCAGTGATGGAAGCTAAAGAATCTTCGAGTAACAAATTTGGACCTTGGCAAGAGTTAGCTTTTGCTGAATTGGCTCGAGCAGCTCTGGACTATGACGTTAATCCCGAAATGGTTTTAGCTGAGCGTTGGCAAAGAACTGTTCACATTGACCAGCTAGACAAATCAGGTTCAGTTCTAGCAAAAGTCTTATTTGCAAGTGGTGTTGGGAAAGTTGTCACTCACGATGACGGCCGAGTATTGAACACAGACCTCGGTGAACTTGGTTACAGCAAAGATGATTTGGGTAAGTCAAGATTTGAAACATTCAAACAAGAACTACAAAGACTTTCTCTTCCCCAGGAAACTAAGAACAGGTTTCTAGATCTAAATATCAAGCCAAGCAAAGCTCTCAAGATATCTTTTGCAATCACCATGGGTCACATCGCAACAAGGCCCTCAACATACATTCGCTGGCTAAATAGAGATGTTCCACACCTAAACATCATCTTCGACATGAATGAAACCAAGATAAGTCCAATCATCATTCCAGGTGAGACTCCTTGCCTAAATTGTCTTGCTGAGTATGAAGTCGATAAAGACCCAGCCTGGCCAGCACTTGCATCGCAACTTATTGATTTGCCGAGAACTAGAGACGACAGTGCATCGCTGTTAGCCGCAACAGGATTAGCACTTCGAGCAACGCTTAGACACTTAGATAAATCGGCTGGGTTCAAGGTTTCCAACGATGAAGAAAATGAGTACAGCCTAGGATACCTCTTAGATTACGCAACGGGAAATGTTGAGAGGACAAAATACAGCTTTCACAAGCTGTGTAATTGCCGAGGCTTAGATCAGGTCTAAGAACCTGCTTCTAGTTCTCGCTCTGTCATCAGAACCATCTTTGTTAGCCCAAGTGATGAATAACTCATCCTTAGCTCTTGTTATGGCAACGTATAAAAGACGCTGCTCTTCTGAAATCTGCGAATCTGTTTTCGCATAGCTAATAGGACTGTATCCCTCAACTGCTCCAATAATGAACACTGCTTGATACTCAAGACCTTTAGCAGCGTGCATAGTGCTGAGTGTGATCGACTCTCTAGTTGGTTCATGTTGAGATCTTTGACGTTCTTCAAGTTCATCAGCAAAGTTCTTTATCGTTGCTTCTTCGCCTAGGTCGTCAGCAATCTGAACGAATGAGTTCAATGCTTCCCACTCTTCTAATGCTCGCCCTGACACCTCTGGTGCAATACTCTGCCAGCCAAGGCTTCTAGCAATAGCAGAAACAGTTTCATAGAGACTCTTACCCGTTGGGTTAGCAGCTTCCGCTCGCACCATTCGAACAGCAGACATAATCTCTGGTCGACTGAAGTAGCGCTGCCCTCCCCTAACCTGATACTCAACACCTGCTTTACTTAGTGCGTTCTCGATGTGCTCAGACTGAGCATTGATTCGATAGAGCACAACTATCTGACTAGCTTTCACACCGCTAGAAAGAAGATCTTTAATTTTGTTAGCAACAAAACCACACTCATGTTCTCTGTCGCTGAACTCAAGCACCAACGGGTCAACACCTCTTGGTCTAACCGCTTGAAGTGGATGAGACTTTTGATTGCCCCTAACTCGATTGGCTAGAGAGATAACTTCCGGCGTGGAGCGGTAGTTACTGGTTAGCGAAAATAAATTCGCACCTGGATATCTCAATTCAAAGTTCTCTAAGAATGAAGCACTAGCGCCAGTAAATGAATAGATGGTTTGGTTAGGGTCACCCACAACACAAAGATCACTTCTATCGCCAAGCCAAGTATCAAGTAGCTCCTGTTGCAGTCTTGAAATATCTTGATACTCATCAACTGTGAAGAAGCGATATTGCTGGTGAACGTGAGCCAGCGCTCTAGGTTCTGCCTTCAACATTCCTGTGCAGAGCAGCAAAACATCTTCCCAGTCAATTTGCTTGGCTTTTACTTTTGCATCTTCGTATGCTTCTTGAATCTCAAAAGAGCGAATCGGTGAGAGCCCTTGGATAACAGGTCTCTTTGAAAGTTCGTCTTGGTACTCCTCGAGGCTCAACATTGAATACTTGCGCCATTCAATCTCGGCAGCAATGTCCCGAATTGTGTTTGCATCGAGACGGATTTTTAGTTTTTCCGCAGCCGCTCCAATGGCTCTGGATTTTGAGTCCATAACTCTTGGTGCTTCAATACCAAAGAACTCCCGCCAAAAATATTGCAGTTGGGAGAGAGCTGCTGCGTGAAAAGTTTTAGCATTCACCGAGTCAACGCCGAGCCCTCGAAGTCTTGCTCTAAGTTCACCTGCAGCACGATTAGTATAGGTAAGAGCCATCACTCGGTTCTCTGGATAATCTCCTCGCAAGATTCCATATGCAATTCGATGAGTAATAGTTCTGGTCTTACCCGTTCCAGCGCCAGCCAGAATAACAGTTGGTCCTAGAAGTGATTGGGCTGCTTCACGTTGCTCTTCATCCAGCGCATTGAGAATGTCATCTGCTTCAAATGCCATGAGCTATCCGTTAAGTTCTGTTGCTGAAATAACTGCTTCACCCAACCAGTGTTCAATCAAAGATCTTGCGATCGAAATCTTTGAAGGCAACAGGATGTCCTTTGCTTCGGCCTTGAGTTCTTCTCTTGAAAACCAGCGAAGCTTGGCTATCTCAACTCCATCAGGTCTGATATCTTCTGGAGAATTACTTGGATCAACTGATGCTTGAAAGCCCAACATAAGTGAATAAGGATAAGGCCAAGATTGGCTAGCGAGATAAACAGGATTTGTAACAAGTAATCCTGACTCCTCTTTCATTTCTCTAATCACTGCCGCTTCTAATGATTCGGCTGCCTCAACGAAGCCAGCCAAAATAGACCAACGGTTCTGATCCCAACTTCCTTGGGTTCCAAGCAGCAATCTGTTTTGGTCATCTGTAATTGCAACAATGACGGCTGCATCTGTTCTAGGAAATAGTTGTCTGTCTTCAGAAACACAAAGTCTTGACCAACCACCCTGCTGCATCACGGTTATCGCTCCACAGTTAGGGCAGTGCTGATGAGTTTCGTGCCAGTTGTGAATAGCTAGAGCTTGAGTAAACAGTGCTGCATCTCTTGGATGTAATCCTGCACCACTTCTTCTAAGCTCATGCCATTTACTCTCATCAGGTTCAATGGCTTTGGCCGCATTGTCGCTAAGCACCGATAGAACAACCGCAGTTCCGATCTTTTGATCTGCCAAAGCAACAGTTGTTCGGCCTAGGTAAACGCGATACTTTCCCGCTGTTGCCTGCTCTGTGGTTAGAAGTTTTAGATGACCATCTTGAATCAGGGTCTTGCCTTTGTATAGAACGATGATTCTGGTCTCAGCTTCGAGCCATAACTTATCGAATAGCTCAGAATCATCCCTAGCCTCGGCGTCACGGTTTAGAACCGCTTTGGCCATTGGCAAAACTAATGGGATATTCATGAGTCTTTCTTTATGTCTCTAATAAATGCGTGGCGATAACAGAAGTTACCTAAGTTCTTGTCTAACCTAAAAACCATGGGTAAACCTTCCTTGATTTTAGCGGCGTTAGCAGCCGATGCTCTTCCTGGCCTTAATTTCATTAAGGTTGAGAACCAGCCACGCGATGATGCAGCCGTTTCCGTTGAGCTTTTGACCACAGACGATGATCGTCTAATCCTTCTAAAGTCCCCACTGGATTCGCTAGCCAGCACTGACCTAGGCACGGAAGTTAGAGCCCTTCAGGTCCTCAAGAATGTTTCTCTGCCGTTCAGCATCTCTGCCTACCTAGGCAAAACATCTCCTAAGGCGATCAGAGTTGCTCTGGCTTTTGAGTATGTGCCGGGAAACCCAACCGATCTAACTCGCATGAAATTAGATGACCCATTGGTCACCTCTATTGGTCAAGCTCTCTCCGCCATCCACTCAATTCCAACAGTATTGGTTTCAGATGCTGGTTTGCCTGAATACGACCCAGCCGAACGTGTTCGCATCATGGTTGCTGAATTCGATCGTGCCATGGATACAGGCAAGGTCCACCCTGATCTTCTAGAGCGCTGGCAGACTGCCCTATTTGATGTGAACCTCTTTAAGTACCGCCCAACTGTGATCCATGGATCCATGAAGAGTGATTTCCTACTATGCCAAGGTGACTTTGTTGTTGGCGTAATTGAGTGGGGTCTACTTTCAGTTGACGACCCAGCCTTAGATTTTGCTTTCCTTCACAACGAGGGCAGCCAAGATCTTGCAGAAGCTGCGATTCTTGCCTATGAAGGCTCTACCAGGGCAGACAGGAACTTCAGACAGCGAGCTCAACTGCACTACGAACTAACTTTCGCCAGCTTCCTAATCGAGGCAATAGCCAGTGGCGACGAGGCAGAGATTGAAGAAGCCATCTCACAAATCACCTGGCTGCACGAAGTGCTTGTTGCAGGGGAACTTCCATCCCTTAGACCTACCGATTTCACCATGAGTGGGGCTGAAGTCATTGTGCCTATCTCCCAAGCAGCTTCTTTTACCGCCCCAGTGACTATCGTGACCGATTCCATTGAGGTAGTGGACCTAGCCGTTATCAAGCCAGCAGCCGAAGAGCCTTCGCCTCAGCCAAAAAAGGACGAGGACGAACTTTTCTAGAAGTTTCTTATCTTGCCTTAGGTGCAGGTAATCTAGGGAGTAAGAAAAGAAAGAAGTGTCATGGAAATCAGAATCGGCTTGCAAAACACAGCTCGAGAACTGGCCTTTGAATCAAAGCAGAGTGCCAGCGAAATCGAGAAGAGTATTGAAGGCGCTCTAAGTTCTGGTGCAAAGCAACTAAAGCTCACCGATGAAAAGGGTCGAGTTTTTATTGTTCCTGTTGATGCTTTAGCGTACGTCGAGATCGGTGCCGAAGAGGCTCGAAGAGTTGGATTTATTGCCTAATGGAACTTGCATTCATTCTTGTTTATGGTTCACTACTTGGCCTAATGGCCCCATACATGATTGCCGGTAAGGAGAACTACGGAGTTCTGCTTGCCCCTGGTCTGTCATTGGTTTACGGATTCGTATCTTGGACAATCTGCACATGGGTCGGACTTAGCTACGAGGACTTCTGGATCTGGGCAATCACAATGTTGGGAATGCCAGCGGTAATGATTCTTGGTGTTCGCTTTATTCGCGAGCGCAGAATTGCTAAGAACCCAACAGCTATCTAATTTAGGCAGCTAACCCGATAGCTTCCATGCGAGCTCCGTGAGCTCCAGTCAGTTCTGAAATAAGTGGCTCTAATTTTGCGTAAGCCGCCAAGTTAACTTCATTCTCTTCTTCAACAGTTAGCTTCTTGGTTTTTGGAATGTGGGCAAGTTTACGGTTATCAAAAGCTGCTCTAAGTTCTAGTAAGACATCTCCCATGAGTCTTCTACCCCACAGTGCCAAACGATGACCCAGCACTGGATCTGCCTGGATTGATTCAGTAAGAACACGCTTAGCAAATTTCTCAAAGGTCTTATCCCTAAGAGCTTTCTCAACTTCAGCCTGCAATTCATCATTTAGACCTGAAGCCAGTCTTGAATAGAAGTCATCAAGTAACCCTGAAGTTAGATAAACCTTGATGACTACCTCATACCAATCAAGACCGATGGTGTTTGAGTGGAAAACTGCAATACGTTCTTTGAACGGAGTCATCTCAGCAGCAGGATCAGCACCTAGTTCAACGAGCTTCTTAGAAAGTTGACGATACTTATCGAAACTCTTCGCTGTTGCCTCACTGAGTTCCGCTTTGTATTGGGTGTTGGGTGAATACTTCAGAGCGGCAGTAAGAATCTCAAAGTTTGCTAACTGCAAGTAAGCCAACTGACCTAGGAAAGCTTTAGGTTCTGGAGTGTATGGCTTGAGGTTAATGGCCTTAGTGTTTCTAGCAACCTTCTCCTCGCTACGAGGAGCGACAGTAAGTTGCTTGGCAACCTTGCGTAGACGTTTCAACCATTCGAACACCGAACCATCTTAACCTGCCAAATACATGGTTAGACTTGCCTAGATAAGACAGGCGGCCAAAACTATTGGATTTTAGCGACTTAGGCATCGATTCAGACATCGTTGCCGCATTAGCCTCAAAAGGCATAACTTCACCATTCCCTATTCAGGAGCAGGCTATTCCCCTTGCCCTTACTGGTCAGGACCTAATTGGCCAGGCCAAAACAGGTACCGGAAAGACCCTAGGTTTCGGCCTACCAATCATCCAGAGACTTGGCACTGACCCTTCGCACGGAGCGAAGGCACTAGTAGTCGTACCAACCCGTGAATTGGCAATTCAGGTAGCAGAAGACCTTACTTTGGCTTCTTCAAACCGAAATCTTCAAGTTGCAGCCATCTACGGTGGCAAGTCTTATGAAGGTCAGGTTGCCCAGATTGATGCTGGTGCTCAACTCATTGTTGGAACTCCAGGTCGATTGATTGACCTCAGTAACCAAAGAAAACTAGATCTTTCAAAGATCGAGTGCATGGTTTTGGATGAAGCTGACGAAATGTTAGACCTCGGCTTCCTACCTGATGTTGAAAAGCTATTTGCCTTTACTCCAGCAGGTCGTCAAACCATGCTCTTCTCAGCAACGATGCCTGGACAAATTGTTTCTTTAGCTCGTAGATACCAAAACAAGCCTGTCCACATTAGAGTCAATGATCCAGACGAGGGTCACACCAAAGCAGATATCAAACAGTTCTTCTATCGTGCTCACGCAATGGACAAAGACGAAGTTGTTGCAAGAATCTTGCAAGCTGAAGGTCGCGGCAAAACCGTAATCTTCACAAAGACCAAAAGACAAGCTGCCAAAGTTTCTGATGAACTAACCGACCGTGGCTTTAGTGCAACAGCTCTTCACGGAGACATGTCTCAAGAAGCTCGTGAAAAGTCCATGGATGCATTTAGAAGTGGTAAGCGCGACATTCTGGTTGCTACCGAAGTTGCAGCCAGAGGTATCGACGTTGACGATGTTACCCACGTAATTAACTACACAGTTCCAGAAGACGAGAAGGCTTACCTTCACAGAACAGGAAGAACTGGTCGTGCCGGTAGAACTGGCATCGCTGTTACTTTTGTTGACTGGGAAGATCTGCTTAGATGGTCAAACATTGACAAGGCTCTGGAACTAAACACTCCAGACCCAATTGAGACTTACTCTTCATCCCCTCACCTGTTCACAGATCTTGATATTCCAGCTGGAACTAAAGGACGCATCGCAGCTTCTAAGCGACCTTCCGACTGGAAGCCTGGCGATCATGAAAAGCCAAAGGGACAAAGAGGTGGCAATGGTTCAAAGCCTCAGCGCAAACCACAAAATGGCGCAGCTAGATCACAAGCCCCTAAAGCTTCTGCGCCTAAGGCTGAAACCCCGAGAACTCCAAGTAATCGTCCTCCAAGGAACAGAACCCGCACTAGGAAAACTAGCGAGTAGTTAGATTTCGTGATTGAGAGTTGGCTTAGTGCCAGTTCCCAAAAGCAGAATCTTCTTCAACATCTCAACAGAGGTTGTGTGAAGACCAAGCGGGTTATGAGCTTTCACTGAAATCCCGTGATAATCACTTGAACCTGTTGTGATCAGACCCTGCTCAGCAGCAAATGCTTCCAAGACTTCTCTTGTGCCTGAAGAGACTTCTTTATGCTCAGTTTCAAGACCCAACAGACCAGCTTCAACCATGGCCTCGAAATGGGCTCTAGGAAATGTCTCAGGTTGAACGTCTTCGCTACTTGTTCTAGCTAGTGGGTGAGCAATTACTGGAACCCCTCCAGCATTTCTAACAACCCTGATCACATCCAAAACATCAGGCGCATCGTTTCTAACGTAGAAAGGACTGTGCTTTGAAATTGGCGAATCAACAG
>JBIIXN010000040.1:0-7784 GCA_044347325.1 Rhodoluna sp.
TCCCAAGAGATGTTGTTGATGTGCCCTCTAGTTTCAAATTCAGGGTGATGTAAATCATTGATTGCCCACTCAGCAAAAAAGCGAATGTTCATCGCAACTCGTGGCATAACACCACGTCTGTGTGATCTCAACAAAGATCCGTTATCCATAGTCTCTAGCTGAGCAAGAGTTTCAATGTTCTCTTCAACTAGAGAAGCTAACTTCAGAAGTATTTCTCCTCGACCTTTAGGCCCTAAAGCAGCCCAAGCAGGGAAAGCTTTTCTAGCAGCAGCTACAGCCAAATCAACTTCAACTGATGTGCCTCTAGAGATCTCACCTAAGAATGAACCATCAACCGGTGAAGTGTTAGTAAAGGTCTCAGGAGAGGAGACTCTCTGCCCACCGATGTAATGTCGGGTGTCTATTTTGGTGCCAACAACTTCAATGGAGTTCACGCGTCGAGTCCTTTATTTGAGCCTATTCATTAGGATACTAACGATTAAGATTAGGGCATACTTAAGGGGTATAAACCCTATGTTTCATAACGATTCGTATAAGGAGCAAGGCCATGGCTACCCGTCCAAAGATTGCAATTGTAGGCAGGTTCACCGAGCAAGCAAGTGCCATTAGAAGCCTTGGTGTTGTCTCCTCCCGAAGACTCCTTGAAGCAGTCTGGGCTGCTGGCGGAGAACCAATAACCTTCCTGCCAGTTGAGAACCCTAACTGGGCAGAAAGACTTGAAGACATAGCCGGTGTTCTAATCCCAGGTGGGGGCGACATAAACCCTAAGTGGTATGGCGAAGAGCCTCAAACAGAAGAACTCTATGGAGTGGATGATCTGCAAGACGAGAATGACTTCTCAATAGCAAGATACGCCTTCGACAAAGGGCTACCTGTTTTGGCTATCTGCCGAGGCTTCCAGCTAGTGAATGTCCTTATGGGTGGATCTCTTGTTCAACACATGGACAAAGATCACAGACACTATATCCACACAGTAACTATCGACAAAGATGCCGAAGGCCTAGGTCTATCAAACTCAGTTCTTGAAAGCTCATGCTTCCACCACCAAGCCATCAAAGAACTGGGTAAGGGATTAGAAGTATTAGCAAGAGCTGACGAAGGACACGTCGAAGCCTTCAAGATTGAAGCTAAAGCTTGGTCCTATGGTGTTCAGTGGCACCCAGAAGATAACTACAAATCAATTCAGCAGCAGATGGAGCTGTTTACCAAGTTTGTTTCAGAAGCGGCTAAGAATTAGCTTCAGCAAACTTAGTTATTGCTCTTAGTTGATCTGCTAGTTGGCCTTGCTTAGATTGGGCAACAACGTTGGCTACCGCAGTTTCTTGTTTGTTGAAGGCGGGGAATAGGGTGTCCATTAGTTTTCTGCCCTTATTGGTCAGCTGAACGATAACCAGTCTTCCGTCGTCTTTGCTCTTGGTTCTTGTGATTAGCGCACGCTTTTCTAGGGTTGATAGCACACCGGTGAGAGTTGCTTTAGAAAAGCCGCCTTCTTCAGCAATTTGCCTAGTTTCAATTGGTTCCCAGATCCAAGTGACCCAGAGAACAACAAAGGCTGTCCAGGATAGGTCTTGCTTAGCAAGAACTGTTCTTTCTAGGTGGTTTCTAACTGAGTTGGCTGCTCTGAAGAGGTTGGAGGTAACGGCCATGGCTTCGAAGTTGATGTTCTTGTGAACAAGCTTCTCGTTGACTTGGCGTTCTGTCTCGGCAAGGGTATGTGGTCCGGCCATGAGATACCTCCTAAATAGGTTCTTCTATTCTCCACTAATCATTAGGGTCTAAATAACTTTTAGGGCACAAAGGCGTTTCTTGTGGTTTGGGGTTGTAATCTAAAAATGATTCGTATCCTAACAATCGGAGTAACCATGACACAGTTGTCAGAGCTAACCCTTGCAGATCTAGACCTATTCGAAGGTGGTGCCCCTTGGCACGTCTTCGACAAGCTACGCGCTGAAGCCCCTATTCACTGGGATGAAGAGGAAAAGCCAAACAGTGGCTTCTGGTCAGTTACCCGTTACCAGGACATCGTCAAGGTTCTAAGAGACCCAGATACTTTCACCTCAACTCACTTCACTAATCTTGAGGAAGTCGATGCTGAGCAGGAAGAGGCTAGAAGATCTCTCCTTGAAACGGATGGTTCTCGTCACCGTGCACTTAGAAGATTGCTGCAGGGGGAGTTCACCCCGCAGGCTGTTTCAGGTTATGAAACATTCCTTCGAGGACTAACTGCAACAACTCTTGATAATGCTTTTGCTAAGGGAAGCTTTGACTTCGTTGATGAAGTTGCTGCTGATTTCCCTATTCGTGTTCTAGCAAGAATGCTTGATGTTCCAGATCATGACACTGACAAGTTGATTGAGTGGGGTAACCGCATGATTGGTAACACTGATCCTGAGCACGCAGATATTCTGCTTGAAGATCCTGAGAGTGAAAAGTATCGTCTTGTTCCATTTAGATCACCAGCTGCTCTAGAGGTATTTGAGTATGGTCAGAACCTTGCCAATGAGCGCAGAGGTAAAGATGGCAAAGACCTTGTTTCAACTTTGATCAACCAGGTGCCATCAGATGGTATTCCGCTATCAGAGCGTGACTTCAACACTTACTTCCTGCTTCTAGTTGTTGCTGGTAACGAGACCACTCGTCACACCATCTCACACACCATGAACTACCTAGTTGAGAACCCTGAGCAGATGGCAATGCTGCAGGAAGACCCAACACTAATTCCTTGGGCAGTTGAAGAGTTCATTAGATTAGCTTCTCCGGTTTATCACTTCAGAAGAACAGCAACTAAGGATGTTGAGTTCCAGGGAACCCTAATCAAGCAAGGACAGAAGATTGTTCCTTGGTTTGCATCTGGTAACAGAGACTCAGCTATCTTCAATGACCCTTACAAGATGGATGTGAAGAGAAACCCTAACGAGCACATGGCCTTTGGTCGTGGTGGACCACACATGTGTCTTGGTAACTCACTAGCTCGTCTAGAAGTTCGCATCATGTTTGAAGATCTGTTATCACGCGTTGACAAAGTTGAAAGAGTTGGCGACATCGATTATTTACGTTCAAACTTTGTTAATGGAATCAAGAGATTCCCAGTGAAGGTAACGCTTAGATAAGTTTTGCTATATCTCTGAGGTATGCATCTACTAAATCAAAGGTTCTCTGTTTTGATGCTTCATCCTCAGCAATAGTTTGAGCAAGCATGATTTCAGGGTCTTGACCGTCTTCGCTAACTTTCTTGGCACCGCCCCAATCAAGCCAACCTTTGAGGGCTGCTGCATTAAGTTCAGGATGAAATTGAACAGCTAAAGATCTGCCATAGATGAATGCCTGTGAAGCAACTGGGTTACGAGCTATCTCGGTTGCACCAGGAGGTACCTGCCAGCGGTCATAGTGAAATTGGAACCAAGGTCCTTGGCTGACTAAGTCTTTTCTATCTGACCAGATGTTAGTCCAGCCAATCTCACCTTTAGGGCCAGGGGCCACTGATCCACCTAAGGCTCTGGCCATTAGTTGACCACCAAAGCAAATTCCAAGAACTGGTTTGTGAGCTTCTAAGGCACTTTTGATCCAAGCAAGTTCTGGTTGTAACCAGTTACCTATGCAGGCATCATCCCAAGCACCCCATGGAGAACCGAGGGGGATTAGGAGGTCATAGTCATTAAAGTCAGGGAATTCAAAGGAAACGTTAGGGCTCTGAAAAGAGCTTTCAGGAACTACAAGAACTTCAGTCATTTCAAAGCCATGGCGGGCTAAAGCCTCACCTGCCCAGCCGGTAGGGCTGACGTGGTCATGTTGAATAAAGAGCGCTTTCATAAACTCCTTCATAACTTTTCGGTTTCCATGGCTATTTCTAACGCTACTAGGAAGTAGCATTCAAATATCGTTTGAACCCTAATGAAATGTAACAAAGGAGTTGCAATGAGCACCAACCTCACCAAGATTAGAGAACAGCTTCAGGAACAGGGCATTGATGTCCTTAGAATCCTTTACTCAGATGTTTTAGGCATTACTCGCTCTAAAGATCTCTTGGTGAGTCAGTTGGAGAAAGCAGCCGGACATGGTCCAGCCTTCTGCCAAGGTGTTTGGGTTACCAACACTCAAGGTGGAGTGTTGGATGCAGAGAGCATCGCAGGCGATGGTCTTCAAGACCTTATTACTCAGTTAGACCCTGACACTATTCATGCAATGCCTTGGGAACCAGGGGTGGCATACGCCATTGGTGACGCACTGAACCCTGACATGAGTCCAAACATGTTCTCTCCTAGAACAGTGCTTAGAAAAGTTATTGCTGAGTATGAGAAATTAGGTCTAGTTCCGGTAGTTGGACCTGAGCTTGAGTTCTATATTGCAGACAGAGTTGAAGGTGGCGGCTTCAAGAGATCACTAGAGAGAACTGGTCGTGTTTACACAACCGGTGCACTTGTCGATCCAAATGGAACTTTCCTTCACTTGATTCGAATGCTAGACCAACTAAACATTGGTGTATTCGCAGGTAACCACGAATTCTCACCTGGTCAGTATGAAATCAACCTATGGCATTCAGAGGCTATGGATGCAGCTGACAGAACTTTCTTGTTCAAGACATCTATCAAAGACATTGTTCACCGTGAAGGTCAGCACGCAACATTTGTTGGTAAGCCTTGGAGTGATGAGGGAGGATCTGGTTTCCACCTACACTTCTCAGTTACCGATAAGCAGGGCAAGAACCTGATGCATGAAGGAACTGAGCTAAGCGAAGTTGCTAAGCAGATGATTGCAGGTCTTTGTGAGAATGCTAATGCGCTAACTGCTTTCACTAACCCAACTGTGAACGCCTTCAAGAGACTAGGACCTGACACCCTTGCTCCTTACCGAGCTAACTGGGGCTATGACAACAGAAGCACCATGGTTCGTATTCCACCTGAGCGTGGATCTGGAACTCGTCTAGAGGTTCGTGTTGGCGATGGCGCTGCAAACCCATACCTAGTTGTCGCTGGTATCTTGGCTGCTGCCCTCGATGGAATTGTTAGAAAGCTAGATGTTCCAGCACCTGCTGAAGGTATGGCTTATGACAACGAAGCCGCTCCAGTGTTGCCAGCAACATTCACTGAAGCACTAGATGCTCTTGAGGCTAACGAGCGTATGCGTGAGCACATGTCAACAGGTCTTATTGGAATCTTCTTAGTTATGAAGCGTGATGAGATCGAAAGATATGAAGCAGCTGTGCCAGACCCATCAACTAGAGATGTGACTGACTGGGAGATCCAGGAATACTTGGAAGATTATTAAATCGAAGGATTTGAGTTATCTGCTAGCAGAGTTCCACCGTTGAAGGTAACTCCTACTTCGCGGTAGTAACCACCAAGTATTTCTTTAACCGGAAGTATTGAAGCTAGTTCATCCCACTGTGAATCTGAAAGAGTAAGTTCAGCATCTCCTACCCAAGGTGTACCTAGATCTGCATCAACTCCACCCATGGTGATTAGTTGATCCATCGAGTTACCAAGCCCTGGAGTAATTGAAGGCATCCAGCGTGAGTGAATCATTGGGTGACCGTTAACAAAACCATTAGAGTCAGCAGGCTTTCTTAGTGTTACAACTGCTGAGGCAAGTCTGTGATCGTAGGCAGCAAGTGAAGCGCCAAGCTTAGCTCCTGCTTCAAGTCTTGGAGTTGCCTTACCGTGGTTGAAGATTCTTGTTACTGCCACGTTGCCCAGCTTCTTTGGGTAACCCTGGAACCAGCCACGAGCAATAGCGAAGTCTTTGGTAACCCAGATAGCCACACAGCGTGAATAAGTCTTACCTTCGTATTTGCATCTAACAACAACAAAAGCTTCTAGGTACTGTGAGCGAACTGGATCAAGTAGTTCTGCTCCACCAGTTGAGCAGGACTGCCAGTCAGCCCAGATAAGAGCAACAGCACCTGGGTGCTCATCAGCTAGTTCAAGTTCTGGTGGCAAGATTGCCCTGACATTGGCTTCGTCGGTTAGATACTCAACAGTCAGTAGTGTCCCTGAGTAAAACCAAGGCATGTTCGGGATGATTGCTGATTTGCCTGTAGTGGTCTTTGGGGCCAGAAATCCGTGTAATTCGCTCATGCTTCCTAGATTACCTAACCATTCGTGTCCGAATGACTCTTTATAACGGAACAGATAACGATTAAACAACCATCGGGTAACGGAATGCAGAAAATGCCCATTTATACCCATTGTTTGCACCAAAGTATTAGCAGGTCGTTCATACCCGAATGACTTTTGTCGACTCGATGAGGAGCAGTAAATGTCAATGGAAACAAAAGATAATTCCCTTCGGAAAAACCGACTGGGTGTTTTGGGCATCGTATTTTTCGTGGTGGCAGCATCTGCACCACTAGTTGGTATGACTGGCGCTGTGCCAGTTGCAATTCTCGCCGGTAACGGAGCAGCTGCTCCTGGCGCTTATTTACTTGTTGGTTTAGTTCTCATTTTGTTCAGCGTTGGTTTCACTGCCATGTCGAGCAAGGTAACTAACGCAGGTGCATTCTTCGCATACGTAGGTAGAGGTCTTGGTAGAAATGCTGGAACTGGATCTGCGTTTGTTTCGATTGTTGCTTACGTAACGATCCAGCTCGCAATCTACGGATTCTTTGGCGGCATCATGGCAGGTCAAGGTGTGGCTATGGGAATCGATCTTCCATGGTTTGTCTGGTCAGCTATAGCTTGGGTTCTTGTTACTGGACTTTCACTTCTAAGCATTGATGTTGGTGCCAAAGTTCTTGGAACCTTGATGGTGCTTGAAGTTCTATCGCTTCTCATTGCAGGTATTGCGATTCTTATCAACAACGCAGGCTCAATGAACTTCGCAGCTTCATTCTCACCAGAGAACATCTTTACAGGTGGACTTATCGGTGGCGCAGGTATCGCTTTTGCGTTTGCCCTTGCTTCCTTCATTGGTTTCGAAGCAACTGCTATCTATGGTGAAGAGTCAATTGACCCGAAGCGCACAGTTCCAAGAGCTACATACTGGGCTGTTGGTTTGATTACTGCAGTGTTTGCAGTTGTTTCATTCGCCATGGTCACCGGCCTTGGTTCAGCAACTGTTATTGACCGTGTTGCAGAGATTTCTGAAGGTGGAGCAAACCCAGCTGCAGTTCTCTTCTTCTTGGTTGAGACAAATGTTGGCGCATGGTTGGTATCAGTGATGGAAATCCTAGTGATCTCTTCACTGTTCGCAGGTCTACTTGCTTTCCAGAACGCTAACGCACGTTATGTGTTTGCTCTTGGCCGTGCAGGAGTTCTTCCTGCATCGCTAAGCAGAACAAACTCTTCAGGCGCACCAGTTGGTGGAGTAATTGTTACTTCAGTAATTGCAATTGCTGTCATCGTTCTGTTTGCTGTTCTGGCTCTAGACCCAGTGCTGAACCTGTTCTTCTGGACTAGCGCTATTGCAGCGATTTCCATCATGGTTGTTGAGATCTTGGTGAGCATTGCGGTAATTCGTTACTTCATGCAGAACCCTGGAACTCACTGGTTCAAGGCTGTAGTAGCTCCGGCTCTATCAGCTCTGCTACTAAGCGGCGGTCTATACCTATTGATGTCACGCTTCAACTTGCTTTCAAGTCTTGCTCCATCACCGGAGGAGTCTATGAATGCTTGGTCGTTGACACCACTTGGTTGGATTCTTGTCTTGCTTCCATTCATGGCTCTTGTTGTTGGTTTCATCTGGGGACTAATCAACAAGAAAGAAAACGCCAAGATGAGTGCAGACATTCTGTCCTAATCAGTAACTCCTCACGCAAGGGCTCAGACACTTTGTCTGGGCCCTTGTGC
>JBIIXN010000042.1:0-7385 GCA_044347325.1 Rhodoluna sp.
CCGTAGATATTCTGCCCATCAGCTGAATCCTCAACTGTAAAGACGATCAAAACAACTGCACCTATCAGAGGTACCAAGCCAATAAGTACCCACCAACCACTTCGGTTAGTGTCATGAAGACGTCTAATCAAAAGTGCGATAGCTGGAACTATGGTTGCCAGTATCCAGATCAATCCAATGATACCTCCACCGCCATTAGCGATAAAACGATCAGTGTCCCAGTTCATGAGAGCTAAATCAATCGGTGCTGCTATTAGGTTTGTGACAACTAGAAATAGTTGAACATACCAATACTCAGACCTACGAGCACGACCCTTGAAGTTTGTGTAGTTTGACCAGAAACTCTTTAAAGCTGTTCCAAAATTCACTTTGAACTCCGTTTTTCTTGGTGCTTGGACTAAAGCGCCTTCAGAATATCGTTGACTCTATCCTTAGCATCACCGAAGAGCATCTTGGTGTTTGGCTTATAGAACAGGGGATTAGCAACTCCTGCATAACCTGAAGCCATTGATCTCTTGAAGACAATCACGTTCTCTGCTTCCCATACCTTTAGAACCGGCATACCGGCTATTGGGCTTGAAGGGTTCTCAGTTGCTGCAGGATTCACAGTGTCATTGGCTCCAATAACTAGAACTACCTGTGTCTTAGCTAAGTCGTCGTTGATCTCATCCATCTCAAGCACAATGTCATAAGGCACCTTTGCTTCAGCAAGTAGAACGTTCATGTGTCCAGGTAGTCGACCAGCAACTGGGTGAATTCCGAATCTAACTTCAACACCCTTTTCTCTGAGACGCTTAGTTAGTTCTGCTACTGGGTACTGAGCCTGAGCAACAGCCATTCCATAGCCTGGGGTGATGACTACAGTCTTTGCTGAACTAAGTAGTTCAGCAACAGATGCTGCATCTATTTCAGTGTGTTCACCTGTTTCTTCTTCACCCTGAGGTCCTGCTTCAATTCCGTAGCCACCAAAGATTACTGATACAAAGCTTCGGTTCATGGCCTTACACATGATGTATGAAAGGTAAGCACCTGAGGAACCAACTAGAGCACCGGTAACAATCAGCAGGTTGTTACTTAGTAAGAAGCCTGTTGCTGCAGCTGCCCAACCTGAGTAGCTATTTAGCATGGAGACAACTACTGGCATGTCTCCTCCACCGATGGATGCAACTAGGTGCCAACCAAGAGCTAGAGCCAATACTGTTACTGCAATAAGCAGGCTCAGATCAGGGGTAATCACATAGGCAACTGTTAGAGCTATAAAGCCAACTAGGGCTACCAGGTTGATATAGTTTCTTCCTGGCAGAATTAGTGGCTTTGAAGAAATCTTGGCCGATAGCTTGAGATAAGCAACTATCGAACCTGTGAAAGTGATGGCACCAATAAAGACTCCGATGAACACTTCAGCACTGTGAACAGCAGCTAGTTCTGGAGACATCTCTTTAGCGTGTAACGCTCCATTCCAACCAACCAGAACAGCAGTTAGACCAACAAAGCTGTGGAACAGGGCAATTAGTTCTGGCATACCGGTCATGGCAACAACTTTTGCTCGCCACAATCCGATCACACCACCGACAACCAAAGCTGCAACCAATAGTCCTAGACCGATGAATGTAGCTTCGCTCCATTGACCTGAGAAAGATAACCAGATAGATGCTGTCATGGCGATAGCCATACCAGCGATTCCATAACGAATACCAGTTCTACCGGTTTCGTGCTTACTAAGCCCTGCAAGGCTCATGATAAACAAAAGTGCTGCTGCAATGTATGCAGCGTTAGCTAAAGCTTGAGCAGTCATTATTTATCTCCTCTCGTGAACATCTTGAGCATTCGAGAGGTTACCGCGAAGCCACCAAATATGTTGATGCTAGCTAGAAGCACTCCGAGAGCTGCAAGTATTTGAACTAGCAAAATAGTGTCTGTGATCTGAAGAACAGCAGCCACCACAACAATGCCTGAGATGGCGTTGGTAACGCTCATCAAAGGTGTGTGCAGAGCGTGGTGCACTTTACCAATCACATAGAAACCAATAACCACTGAAAGCATTAGAACTAAGAAGTGCTCTGGCAGTGGAGCTGGAGCTAGAGAAACAATTCCGAACAACCCAGCTAAACCAACAGCGATAAGAGCTGATCTGGTTCTTGAAGACATTTTCTTCTTCTCTGGAATCACAACAGCTTCAGCAACTGCGGCAGCTGGAGCTGCGGAGACCTGAACCGGAGGTGGTGGCCAAGTAATCTCACCAGATTTCACAACAGTTACTGATCTCTGCACAACATCTTCAAAGTCAATAACCAGATTGCCATCCTTAGCTGGGGTTAGCAGCTTCAGAAGGTTGACAAGGTTTGTTCCATACAACTGTGAAGACTGAGCTGGAAGACGTGAAGGTAAATCTGTATAGCCAAGAATGATTACACCGTTCTCAGTAACAATCTTCTTACCGGCTACCGACCCTGCAACGTTTCCACCCTGTGCTGCTGCCATATCAACAATGACGCTACCTGGCTTCATTAGAGAAACATCTTTGGCTGTAATTAGAAGTGGAGCAGGTCTTCCTGGAATCAAAGCGGTAGTAATAATGATGTCAACATCAGCTGCCTGCTCTGAATAAAGCTCAGCTGCTCTTTGCTCATAGGCCTTGCTAGTTTCCTTAGCGTAGCCATCGCTGGATTCCATCTTCTCTCCAACTTCAACGGCTAGATACTGACCACCGATAGATTTGACCTGATCAGCTACCTCTGGTCTTGGATCTGTTGCTCTAACAATTGCTCCAAGACTTGATGCAGAACCAATTGCAGCAAGGCCGGCAACACCAGCTCCCGCTACTAATACTTTCGCTGGTGCTACTTTTCCAGCTGCTGTTACTTGACCTGTGAAAAAGCGACCAAACTCATGAGCTGCTTCAATAACTGCACGGTAACCTGCGATGTTTGCCATTGAGCTAAGCACGTCCATTGACTGTGCTCGAGAAATTCTTGGCACAGCATCCATTGCCAGTGCAGTAACACCCTGGGCTGAAAGTGCTGTCAGTAGTTCAGGCTTTAGGGCTGGGCTTAGAACACCAACCAATACTGAGCCTTTCTTGAGCAACTTGATCTCATCTTCTGATGGGGCATTCACTCTCAAAACAATGTCAGCACTCCAAGCATCGGCAGTTGATACAACCTTGGCTCCAGCTGCTTCATAAGCGGAATCTGGGAAGGCTGCTTTAGCACCAGCACCTGCTTCAACAACAACGTCGAAACCAAGGGATTTGATTACTTTTACTGTTTCTGGGGTGGCGGCTACTCTAGCTTCCGCCTGTGGCTCTGCGACTACGCCAATTAGGGACACGGTGCTCCTTATAGAAGATAACTTTCTCCCCAAGTCTAGTTGTTAGAGGGAGCAGGCTCTCCAGCTCAGGTGCTGGCTCTAGGACTTTTTGCGCTTGAAAATGCTCTTGAGCTTAGCCACTATTTTTTCGAGCCCCTGCATGCCTTGCTTATTGACTTCTTGAGCCCACTTGATCTCAAGGGCAAGGATAGAGAGGCCGAAGAAGATGAATAGGAGTCCAGGGCCTGGGGTAACCATCATGATTAGGCCAAGGATAAGAAGGATAAAGCCAACTACCATGGTCAGCACCCAACGAACAGGATGAGGCAACTTAGCAAGTATGCTCTTTATCTTTTGCAAGATATAACTCCTTATTCGATGTCTTTATTATGGCACTCAACAAATCAAAAGACGCTGTGAACTCCTTGCAGATTATTTGTGACTGTCTGAGGGGTTGACTTTGAAAACTGCGGGGTTGACTTGGATCTTTTATATGGTATTGTTTTGATATCACTTTGATATAGGAGAGAAAATGAAGGAAAGTAGCAAGAAACCAATCCCAGGCTCAATCATCTTCCTGTTGCATCTGCCTCTAGTTGCACTGATTGTTTGGAGCATCCAGGCACTATCAGTTGGAGATCTTGGAGAGAGTTATGTTTGGCTACCAATTGTGCTGATAACTGCCCTATCCATTGGCCTAGCCGGTTTCTATACTTTGCAGCCTAATGAGGCACGAGTGCTTATTCTTTTCGGTAACTACAAAGGCACCGTGAAGCAAGCTGGTTGGCACTGGGGAAACCCGTTCTACTCAAACAGCTCTCCTAGCTCTGAACTCAAGGAGCAGCGCAAGACCAAGATCACTTCTACCCAAGCAACTACTGGTTCAAAGCCTGACTCCAGGTTCAAGATCTCACTAAGAGCTAGAACTGAAGTTGGTGACACCATCAAGGTAAATGACAAGCGCGGTAACCCTATTGAGATTGCAGCAGTTGTGGTTTGGCGAGTGGCAAACACTTCACAGGCAGTATTTGAAGTTGATGACTACCGTACATACGTAAAGACTCAAATTGAGACTGCTCTTCGACATGTTGCTACTGGCTTTGCATACGACAACAGCGAATCAGGTGAACTATCTGGGGAACTAACTCTTAGAGGTAACCCTGAAGAAGTAGCAGCTGAACTTAGAAAAGATCTAGAGCAGCGTCTATCTGTTGCAGGTGTTGCAATTGATGATGCCAGACTTACCCACTTGGCTTACGCACCTGAGATTGCTCAAGCAATGCTTAGAAGACAGCAGGCAGATGCAGTTATCAGCGCAAGAAGAAAGATTGTTCAAGGTGCAGTTGGCATGGTTGAGTTAGCTCTTGCCGATCTTGAAAAGAGTGGTTCTGTTTCACTAGACCCAGAGCGTAAGGCATCAATGGTTTCAAACCTGATGGTTGTGCTTTGCTCAGAACGTGAAGCATCACCGGTTATCAACGCTGGAACTCTTTACAACTAATCATGACTGAGAAAAAAGCGATTCCGCTAAGGATATCTCCAGAGCTCTATACCGAAATCAGGGCCTGGGCCGAACAGGATCTTCGAAGTGTTAACTCACAGATTGAGTTGATTCTTAGAGATGCTGTTGCTCAAAGAGTATCTTCAAACAAGCTAGCGGCAGAGGTTAGAAAGATTCGCAAAGCAAACTAACCTCTGCCCCTTTGTAAGTAAAAAACAAGAATTTGGGCTTGATAGAATTTTCTTATTGTCAGACTGATGAAAGAAGTTCTGTGAAGGTATCCCTTAGCGAAGCCAAAGTTTTATTCCAAGTAGCCTATGCAGCAACAGTGACAATAGGTTTTAGTTACCTAATCGGGTTGGCGACACAACTAGACATCCTTCTGATCGCTGCAATCCCTCTGGGCATTCTGCTTGTAGGGCTGTTGTTCTGGCTTCCACCTAGAGCTCAACTTCTTTCTTGGGCCGCAGTGACTGCATGGCTTTTGTCCTCTGTCTACCTAGGTACTTCAGATATTGAGTACTTCATGTTGATTCTGGTATTTCTAGCTGCAATCGCAGGAGTCTTCTGGTCGCCATGGTTTATTGCTGCTATCTGGTTCATTCATCCGCTTTGGGACCTAATCCCTCGCGATCTTCCTGAGCATCAGCATGATTTACCTCTTGCCTGTTTGATGTATGACTTGGTAGTTGCCTTCTACCTAATGTGGCGCATACGTAAAGGATTCTTCAAAGAGGCTATCGTCTCCACTTCCTCAGCAAAGGGATTGCTCACCACTGGCCCAGGAAGAACACTCGGGGCTGTGGTTATGTTGTCAGTTCTAATAATTCAAATCATGATAGTTGGAATGGTTTCCATGGATCAGCTTTCGGTTTGGGTTGCTGCTCCAGTTGCCATGGCGCTTATTGCCAGCACTTTCTGGCTTCCAATCGAAGGCAAGAAAGTTTTCTGGCTAGTTTTTACAATGTGGACGGGAATGACTTTTGCTCACTCCGGAGAACTTCTCGAAATCCTGATTTTTGGACTCATGATCCTTCTTGCGGTTCTGGGCTTCAGAGTTTCCCTCTACTACTTTGGGATTGCATGGGTTTTTCACGCCTTCTGGGGCCTATTGCCAAGAGAGCATCTTTCCCATGACACAGCCATGCTGATGGGTCACTGGATGATTCCACTTGCTGGATTTATCTTCGAGCTAACAATCGGAGCTTACCTATTGTGGCTTGCAAAGAAAAACTCAAGCTCGGTTAAAGAATTAGGTACAGTCAACTAATTTCTTATTCGAACCTAAGTGCATCAATAGGTTCTAGTTTCGCTGCTTGCCTAGCTGGCCAAACCCCAAAGACGACTCCAACTAGCAAACTGAAACCTAAGGCTAGACCTATGGTGTCTAAGCGTATTGAGAATACCCAGTCACCAATAATGGCTAGGAAGAATGCTGCTATCTCTCCGAGGATTAGACCCACTACTCCACCAGCAAGAGAGAGCACGATTGCTTCGATTAGGAACTGAGTGAGGATGTTGGACTGTTTAGCACCAATGGCTCGTCTAACACCAATTTCTCTAGTGCGCTCTCTTACAGATACCAACATGATGTTCATGATTCCAATACCTCCAACAATCAAGCTGATTGCTGCAATGCCGGTAAGTAATAGTCCTAGCGTTGCAGTGATAGATCCAACAGCGGCTATCAGAGATGCTTGGTTAGTAATGGTGTAACGAGCAGTTGTATCTTCTCCTAGGCCATAACGCTCTCTTAGTAAGACATCTGCCTGCAGTTGAAGAGTGTCGACCTGTTCAGGAGTATTAGCTTGAATAACAATACTTGAGACGTATGGATACTGGCTGAATAGTTTTCTAGCTGAGTCAATAGGCACATAAACTCTTCCAGAAGTTCCAAACCCCGCCTGATCATCCAAAACCCCAACTAGCCTGAAATCTTGTCCGTTGAGCTTCACTGTTTTTCCGAGCATGTCACTAGTTAGACCAAGGTCATTAGCAGCATCTGCTCCAAAGACAACGTCTTTTGCTGTTGCTGCAAATGGACTACTAGAAAGATATGAGCCAATAGCAATCTCAGGCTTAACTGCTTCAAAGTATTTAGCAGATACGCCAACTAAACGAGCATTCACGCGGTTATCAACAGTTGCGATAGTTCCCTGGTTCTGTGATTGAACAAACATCACTGATACGTTCTCTAAAGCACCAAGTGCTTCAGCATCCTGTTCAGTTAGAGAATCAGCAGCTAATGCTGTGATGTTTAACTGATTGGTGCCAAGGGTCGCTAATGACTTATTGATTCCTTGAGAAGCTCCATCAACGATAGATGTCAGAGCAACAATGGCTGCAACACCAATAACAACACCGAGCATTGTTAGAAGTGATCTAATCTTGGTGGCCCAGATTCTATTTAGGGCAAGAGCTGCTGTTCCTAGTAGTCTCATCTTGAACCTCGTTCATCTCGTTCAATCTGACCATCCCTGAGGAAAACTCTTCTAGGAGCGCTGGCTGCAATATCTAAATCATGGGTAATCAGGACGATGGTGCGACCATCTCTATGTAAATCCTTTAGTAGTTC